>NZ_JBKBSL010000046.1:0-17541 GCF_046291045.1 Caldimonas sp.
CTGGGTGACGGCGCAGCCCTACCAGATCGGGGTACTGCTCTCGTCCTCCAACGGGATCACCTGGACACCGCACCAGACGCAAGACCTGACTTTCCGCCTGTTGGCCTGCCGGTTCACGCAGCAGTCCAAGACCGTGAGTTTGGGCCAGTACACGGTGACCAACCTGTCGGACGTAATGGCCCTTGCGGGCGTCGAGCGTCCGGCCGCCGGCACCGATGTGCAGTTCCTGGCGACCGATGCCCAGGGGCGGATCTACACCTTGTCGGAAGACCAGGGGTTGGCCTTGAGCGAGAAGCTCTCGGGCAACCTGGCCGTGTCGGCCAAGCTAACGGGCACGGAGACGGCCAGTCCGATCCTGTATCCGGGCACGCAGCTGGTGTTTGGGACGCTGGAAGCCGCTGGCGACTACCTCTCGCGGGCGATTCCGGCTGCTGCCACCTTCAATGTGTCGGTGACCTTCGATGCGCTGACGCCCGGCACCTCGAGTGTCACGGTGCAGGCGGAGTCCGGTACGTCGGGCAGTTTCCAGACGCTGTCCTTGTCGTCGGGCGTGGAGGTGGGCAACGGCTGGGTCGAGCGGACTTACAAGGCCAGCAGCCTCGTTGGCGTCGGTGCCGACCGCACCACGCGCGTGAAGCTGGCGTTGTCCGGCAATCCGCAGCACCGACCCTTCGTGCGGAATCTCCGCGTCATCGTCACCTGATGGGGATGAGCGATGACCCAGGAGCGCACGCCGCGCGGCTACCCGCTGCCGCACCCCGAGCACCTGCTGTCTGAAGACGTCCTCAACCTGCGTGAGGCCATCACCCGCATCGATGCGGATGTGGCCGCGCAGGAGGCGTCCACCCAGCAGGGGCAAGACCAACTCACCGAACGGCTGCACCGCCAGCAATTGCGGGTGTTTCACCAGTTCGGTTTTTAAGGAGCACACCCCATGGCCAAAGACCCCTTGCTGCGCGATGCGGTGCGCGCGATCAAAGCCAAGATCGAAACTGCCGCCGAGATCGCCACACCCGAAGAGCTGGCGTATCTCGGCACCGCCATCGACCGCATCGGTGGGCGCGCCACCGTCCTCGAGGTCGAGGAGATGGGTGACATCAAGATGGCGGAGATGTCGGCGCACGCGACCGCCGTAGAGACAGCGACGCTCGACACCATTGCCACGGCCGCTGATGTGGCCATTGCCAACGTCACGGCGGCCAAGACAGCGGCCGAGACTGCGATCACCGCCACCAAGACGGCAGCGGAATCCTCGATCACCCAGACCAAGAACGCGGCCCTGGCCGTGATGGCGCAGACCGAGACCAGCACGGTGGCCACCGTCAATGCGGCGGCCCAGACCGCGATCCAGCAAGCCGCCAGTAGCCGCGACCAGGCGATTGCTGCCACGCAAAGCGCGGCCGATCAGGCGGTAGCCACGGCGGCCGCCGCCGCCAACAGCGTCACCCAGCAACTGGTGCTGGGGCGCAAGACCTTCTTCTTGGCCCAACTCTAAGGAGCCCCCTCGATGTCCATTCTGGGAACGGCGCTGCCAGCCGCCAACACGCTGGCGACCCTTTATGAAGTGCCCACCGGCCGCCGCACGGTGGTCAATGTCGCCGCCTGCAACAAAGGCACGGCGGCTGCCAAGGTGCGTGTGGCGCTCACCGCCTCGGCCACACCGGCCGAGAGCGAATTCATTGAATTTGATGTGAGTCTGGCGGCGACCGAGGTGCTGGAGCGCACAGCGCTCTCGTTGGCCGCCGGTCAGAAGATCGTGGTGCAGGCCAGCGCCGCCACGGTCAGCTTCAACGCATGGGGCATCGAGGAGGTGGCGTAATGGGACGATTTCTGCGCAGCGTGAGTACCGACACGGTCGATCCACGCAAATACAAGAACTACCAGGAATACACCTCGGCAGGCAGTCACTCGTTCACGGTGCCGGCCGGCGTCTCGCGCATCCGCGCCATCGCGGTCGGTGGTGGCGGCGGCGGTGCCTGCTCCAAGGATACTTACTACGGCGGCAATGGTGGCGGTGGCGGCGGTTTTGCGATGGGTGAGTACGACGTCACCCCGGGTCAGGTGCTCGCCATCACGGTGGGCGCTGGCGGCGCAGGCGCCAGCAGCAACAACACCAAGGCCGGCAATGGCGGCACTTCCAGTGTTGGCAGCCTGTTGTCGGCCACCGGTGGTCAAGGCGCCGATGGCCACGGCAGCAGCTACAGCAGCGGTGGCGCCGGTGGGTCGGGCATCGGTGGCACGCTGTTTAACCGCACCGGCGGTACAGGCGGTCGTGGCAGCTACGGCTCCTGGGGCTCCGGCTCGGAGAACCACGGTGGTGGTGGCGGGGGTGCCGCTGGGTCCTGGCTCGGCAATGGCGGCAACGGTGGCAGCGTCGGTTTCCAATCCCACTACACCGCCGCTGGTGCCGGGGGCGGTGGCATTGGCGGCCCAGGGGGCAACACCACCCAGTGGTCGCAGCAGTCGTCCTCCAACTACGTCGCCATCTCGGGTGCCGGGGGTGGATCGGGCGGCGCAGGTGGTCACGGCACCGATTCCGGTCAGGTCTCGATCAGTTCCAGCAACGCGATGGGTTACGGCAACGGCGGCCCGGCCATCGATGGCAGCTTCGCCACCCCGCTGTGGGGGACGCACTACTCGACGGCCGGCATCGATCTGGCCGACTTCTCCAGTGCGGCCATTGTGGTCCCCAAGTTCTACACCGCCGTGCCCGGCTCGGGTGGACTGCTCACTGTCAAAGAGTATTCCTTTGCCACGCCACGTCTGCTGAACTGCAACGGCGGAGGGGCGGCCGGTGTTTGGGGCCAGTCCACCGCATTGATGGGCGGAACGGGTGGACCTGGCGGCGGAGGATCGGGCGGCTATTGCTACTCCTCGAACAACCCCTCACACGGAGGTGCAGGCGGCTTCCTGGGAGGCGGCGGTGGGGGTGGCGGGCGCTACGCCAACGGCGGCAATGGAGGCCACGGCGGTGGAGGAGGCGGCAACGGTAACTACTACGGCGGCCAGGGTGGCAACGGTGGCAATGGCGGTCCCGGTTACGTGGCCATTGAATGGTGATGAAGGAGGAACAAGCGATGCCCAAATGGATTCGACTCGACAACGACCGGGTGGTGGAGACCACCGACACCGACCCCAAGGGCCGGTTTCATCCGGACCTGAAATGGATAAAGGCGGCCACCAGCGTTGAAGAGGGAATGGTCAAGCAGGCCGATGGCAGCTATGCCTTTCCTGAACCTGCGCCAGAGAACGCCATCGCGGCCACGCCGACCCCGGCGACACCGCTGACCAAGCTCGCCTTCATGAACCGCTTCACGATGGAGGAATTGGCTGCCATCTACACCGCCGCCAAGACCGAGGTCATGGTCGAGGTATTCATGGACAAGCTCAAACTGGCCGAGTACGTCGATGTCACGGACCCGCAGACCGTTGCAGGTCTGCAGTCGCTGGCGGCGGCCGGGCTCTTGTCCGAGGCCCGCGTGCAGGAGATCCTGCGGTGATGGCCGCCTTGGCTCGTGTCCTCCAACAGCGGCTGTCGATGCTCGTGCTGTGGGGGCTGTGCCAGGTCGCAGCGGTGATCGCGTCAATCTGGATGCTGGCCGCTGCCCTGACCGGCAGTCGCCGCGCCTGGACCCTGGCGGTGGCTCACGACCAGCTGGCCAACGCCGCTTTCGGCGGGCACGAGGACGAGACGATCAGCAGCCGCGCAGGCCGCGCGCAGCGGCAGGGCAAGCGCTGGGCCTGCGTGCTGTGTCGGCTGCTGGATCGGCTCGATCCGAACCACTGCGAGAAGGCCATCGAGCCGGACGAGGGCAAGCCGCTGCGCTGAAACCTGCCTTCCTCATTCACCCCCGATTTATTCCGCCCATGGGCGGATTTTTTGTTTCTGGAGAACCGTTATGGCAGACCGATTCCTGCACGGAATTGAACTCATCGAGATCGAGGACGGCGGACGCACGGTGCGCACCGTCAAGTCCTCGGTCATTGGCCTGGTGGGGACCGCGCCCCATGCGTCCACCGCCCGTGCCGCCACCCTGACCCTTGGCCAAGGGGACGCGGCACTCACTTTCACCGCCAAGACCCCCGGTGCCCTGGGCAACACCCTGCGCGTACAGATCCGCGCCGCCACAGCACCCGAAGCGCCGCTGGCCGTGAGTCTGGACACCCGCAGCCCGGGCACCACCCTGATCGACGTGACCCTGGCCACGGGCCTCGACGGCGCCCGCATCAGTACCGCTGCTGAAGTCGCCCAAGCGCTGATGGCCGAACCGACGATTGCCGCACGGGTTACCGTGACCGCCGGCGAGGATGGCTCGGGGGTGGTGGCGGCCACCATCGGTTCGCGCGGCCTGGATGGCGGCATGGACGAGCCGTTTCCGTTCAATGTCCCAGTGCTGGTCAACAACCGGCGCCTGGCTGCCCACCTGGGGGAGGCCGGCACCTTGCCCCAGGCGATCCGCGCCATCCAGGACCAGGCCTCGCCCTTTGTCTACGTGGTGCGCGTCCCGGAAGGGGCAACACTGGATGAGACGATCAATGCCGTGATCGGCGGCCTCGATCCGGCAACAGGGCAACTGGCCGGCATTGCGGCGCTGCAGGAGACGCGCAGCGAGATGAAGTCGCGCATCCTGATCGCCCCAGGATTCAGCCAGCACAAGGCGGTGGCCGATGCACTGATCGCAGTGGCCCAGAAGACCCGGGGGATTGCGGTGATCGATGGGCCCAACACCAACGATGAGGCCGCCATCAACTACCGCGCCCAGTTTGGCAGTGACCGCGCCTATATCGTCGATCCCTGGCTGGTGGTACGCGCCCGCGATGGCTCGGAAGTGGTCGAGCCGCCTTCTGCCCGGGTGGCGGGGTTGATTGCCAAGTCCGATGCCGAGCGCGGCTTCTGGTTCAGTCCGTCTAACCAGGTGGTCACCGGCGTGCTGCGACCCGCCCGCCCCGTGTCCTGGGCGATCAACGATCCCAACACCCAGGCCAATTACCTCAACGAGTTCTCGGTGGCGACCTTCGTGTCCCACGACGGCATCCGCCTGTGGGGCAACCGCACCTGCGCGACCGACAGCCGCTGGACCTTCCTGTCGGTACGGCGCACCGCCGACATGATCAACGAGTCGCTGGTCAAAGCGCACCTGTGGGCGGTGGATCGCAACATCACCCGCACCTACGTCGAGGAAGTGACCGAGATGGTCAACGCCTACCTGCGCCAACTCAAAGCCCAAGGCGCAATCCTCGGTGGCAAGTGCTGGGCCGACCCCGAGCTCAACACCGCGCAGGCCATTGCCGATGGGCGGGTGTACTTCGACTTTGACTTCACCGCCCCGTACCCGGCCGAGCACATCGTGTTCCGCTCGCACCTGGTGGGCGACTACCTTGAGGAGATTCTGTAATGGCCATCGAACTACCCCACGTCTTGAAGAACATGAACCTCTTTGTCGATGGCCGGGGTTACGCCGGGCGGGTCGATGAGATCAAGCTGCCCAAACTCACCCTGAAGACCGAGGAGCATCGCGCCGGAGGCATGGACATCCCGGTCGAGCTCGAACTGGGCATGGACAAGCTCGAAGCCGAGCTCACCATTTCCGACTTCGATCCGGAGGTCTTCAAGCTCTTTGGGTTGCTGGATTCCACCCGCACGCAGATCACCCTGCGCGGGGCGATTCAGGCCCAGGGCACAGTGGCCCGGCCGGTGATCGTCAATCTCGCGGGGGGGTGCAAGGAGATCGAGGCCAGCGCCTGGAAGCCGGGTGACAAGAGCACGCTCACGCTACAGGTGGCGGCGCACTACTACAAGCTCACCATCGGTGACGAGGAGCTCGTCGAGATCGACGCCGTGAACCTCGTGCGCAAGGTCGGCGGGGTCGATCAGATGGCCGAGATTCGGGCGGCGATTGGCTTGTGATGAACGATAAGGAGAACATCGAATGAGCACTGCCGAACGCATCAAACTCAACTTCCCCATCGAGCACGACGGTCTGCCGATCAATGAGATCGCCTTGCGCCGCCCCACGGTGGGTGACCACCTGGCCGCGCAGAAGTCGGCTGGGACTGATGCTGAGCGCGAGATCCGGCTGATTGCCAACCTGGCCGAGCTGCCGCCAGCGGCCATCCACCAGCTCGATATGAAGGACTACGCCCAGTTGCAGAAGGTGCTGAGCGGTTTTTTGCAGTGAATCCGGGTGAGCTCTCCGCCCTCGTGGTGGAGCTCGCCCTCTACACCCATTGGCCTCGATCCGAGCTGCTCGCCATGGAGGTGAGTGAGTTGGTCGAGGCCTTGTCGATTGCGCGGCGCTTGTCTGCCGTGCCATCTTCCTGAGGTTTGCCCATGGCCACCGCACATCCTGTTCAGATCAGCATCGGTGCAACGCTGGCGGCTTCCCTTGGCTCTGCCGTGCGCAGTGCCCAGGCGCAGCTGAATCAGTTGGGCTCCACGATGGCCGAACTGGGTAACAAGCAGTCCGGCATCAAGCAGCTGGAGTCTTTGCGGCAGCAGGCGATTGAGGCTGGCAAGGCATGGCAAGAGGCGCAGGACAAGATCAGGCAGCTGCAGCAGGCCAAGGCCTCCGGGCAGTGGTCGACCAAGGGGCTGGATGCCGCTCGCGCCAGGGTGTCTGCGCTCGAGGCGAAAGCAGCCGATCCGGCATTATCCGAGGCCAAGCGCGCCCGCGCCGCCGCTGCGCTGGAGACTGCGCGTCAACGGCTCGCCGAGCAGGAGGCCAAGGCCGAGGCCCGCTATGCCCGGCAGCTCGATCACCTGGTCGAGAAGGCGGGCAAGGCCAAGACTGCCTACGAACAGATCAAGGCATCGGTGGCCAACCTGACCACCGAACTGCAAAAGTCCGGTGTCGCCACAAACAAACTCGCCAGCGAGCAGGCCCATCTCGGCTCCACGATGGAGACCTTGCGCGCCCGCACCGAAGCCCTGACCCGCGCGCAACAGGCCCAAGCCCGCAATCTGGAGCAGCGCAGCGCCTATCGCGCCCAGATGATGGATGCGGTGGCCTTGGGCGGCGCGCTCTACGGCCTGGTGCAACCGGCGGTCCAGTTCGAGTCGGTGATGGCCGATGTCAAGAAGGTGGTGAACTTCGACACGCCGGATCAGTTCGGGCAGATGTCGAAAGACGTCCTGGAGCTGTCCACCAGGATACCGATGGCGGCCGACGGCATCGGCGCAATCGTCGCCGCGGCTGGTCAGGCCGGCATCGCGCGCCATGAACTGGTGCGCTTTGCCGAGGACGCCGCCAAGATGGGCGTGGCCTTCGACTTGTCGGGGCAACAGGCCGGCGCGGCCATGACGGGCCTGCGCTCGATCTTCGGATCGACGCAAGACGAGGTGGTGAAGCTCGGGGACGCCATCAACCACCTGTCCAACAACATGGATGCCAAGGCGTCCGATCTTTTGAACATCGCCAACCGGTCGGGCTCGACGGCGAAGCTCATCGGCCTGTCCGGCGCACAGTTGAGTGCCTTGGGCGCGACCTTTCTGGCGCTCAAGACGCCCCCGGAGGTGGCGGCTACCGGCATCAACGCGCTGCTGATGAAGCTCGCCACCGCCGACAAGCAGAGCGAGAAATTCCAGCAGGCATTGGCGCAGCTGGGCCTGAGCGCGAAAGAGCTGAAGAAGGACATCGCGCGGGATGCCCAAGGCACGCTCATCAACTTCTTGGAAGCCGTCAAGGGCGCGCCAGATGTCATGGGCACGCTCTCCGACCTGTTTGGCGCGGAGTACTCCGACGACATCGCCAAGCTGGTCGGCTCGCTGGACACCTACCGGCAGGCTATCGGCCTGGTGGCCGATGAGACCGCCTACGCCGGCTCGATGCAAAAGGAATACGAGGCGCGCGCAGCCACCACGGCCAACAACCTGCAGCTGCTCAAAAACCAGATATCCCGCCTTGGCATCACCATCGGCAACGCGCTGCTGCCGCCCCTGAACAGCCTCTTGGGCGCGCTGATGGCCCCCATCGGGGCCTTGGCGCAGCTGGCCGAGCGGTTCCCCGTCGTCACTCAAGTGGTGGTGGGGACTATCGGCGCGGTGCTCGCGCTGAAGGTGGCGACGATTGCGCTGGGTTACGCCTGGACCTTTGTGAAGGGGCCGATCCTCGGTGCGCAGGTGGCGTTTCAGTCGGTCCGCGCGGGGCTGGCCCTGCTGCAAGCGCAGGCAGCAGCAACCGGGGCCAGCGCGGGCATCCTGTCGCTGGCCTGGGCACGCATCAAGATGGGCGCGCTTGGCTTGATCACGCCGATCAAGTCGGCTGCGCTGGCCTTCTGGTCGATGCTCCCTGCCATCGGCGCGACCACGACTGCCCTGCTTGCCAACCCGATCACCTGGATCGTTGCCGGCATTGGGGTGGCGGTTGCCGGTCTGGCACTGGTGATCCGCAAATATTGGGACCCTATTGCAGCCTATGTGGGTGGCGTGTTCCAAGGCATTCGCGCCGCAGTGCAGCCAGCGATCACCAGCTTGACCACGGCGCTGGCGCCACTGGCACCCATCGGCCAGGCGGTGGCGTCGGTGTTCGGTTTCATCGCCGATGGCGTGAGCCGGGTGGTCGGCTGGATCGGTCAGCTGCTCGCGCCCGTGACGCTCTCCAAGGATGAATTCGACAGCCTCTCGGCATCGGGCCAGTCCCTGGGGACGGTGATCGGCAGCGTATTGAGCGCGGCGTTTACGGCGCTGACCTTCCCGATCCGTGCCGTGGGCACGCTGGTGGGCTGGGTGATGGAGGGCTTTCGGTGGCTGGTGTCGTTCTCGCCGCTGGCTGCACTGCAAGCTGCCTGGCAACCTCTCTCGGGCTTCTTCGGCGGCCTGTGGGCCAGCGTGGTGAGTGGCGCGCAGTCGGCCTGGCAGCAACTGACCGCAGCGCTGGGTTCTTTCGCACCCTTGCAGGCACTGCAGTCGGTGATCGGTTCGATGCTGACAGCGTTGCGTGATCTGCCCGGCCAGTTCATGAGTCTGGGAAGCAGCTTGCTGCAAGGCCTCGCCCAAGGCGTGCGCAATGCCGCAGAGCAAGCCGTCGCCGCCGTTGGGGAAGTCGCCGCCAGGGTGCGTGACCGCTTCAAAGCGATGCTGGGCATCCACAGCCCGTCGCGGGTGTTCGCCACGCTGGGCAGCGCGCTGTCGCTCGGCCTGGCGCAAGGGGTGGCTGCGGCCGGGCCGGCAGTGGTGAGTGAAGTCGGGCGACTGACCCAATCGCTGCAGGCCGTGCCGTTGTCGCTGGCCAACCCTGACGTGGTATCGCCAGCACAGGGTCTGCGGCTGCCCTCGCCGGATCGGCCTTCGATGGGCTTGGCCGTGGCACCGCACACGCCCGGTGCGCCCTCGATCCACTTCGCCCCGCAGATCACCATCCACGCGCCCCCGGGCAGCGACCCACAGGCCCTGGCCGATCTGCTCGACAGTCGGCTGCGCAGCCTGATCCGGGACGCCTTGCGCGGCTCCAGTGCCGCGTTGCACGACTGATCGTCTGTCCTGAGTTCCATTTCCTGTTGCGGAGGTTCGCCATGGCCGAACGCGTGATGTTGGCCTTGGGGCCGTTTCGTTTCGAGATGGGGCAGGCGACCTACCAGAGTCTGGCCATGAGCCAGTCCTGGCGCTGGCCGGAACAGGCCCGTATCGGGCGCGAACCCGCGCTGCAGTTCACTGGCCGCGAGCCCGCCGAGATCCGGCTGCAGGGCGTGCTGTTTCCGGGGTTCGACGCCGGCTTGGCTCAAGTCGAGGAAATGCGCGAACTGGCTGATCGGGGCGAGCCGCTGCAACTGGTCGACGGCCTGGGCCGGGTGTGGGGCGCGTGGGTGATCGTCGAAGTGGGCGACACCCGCAGCGTGCTGATGGACGACGGCCAGCCGCGCCGGGTGGGGTTTGAAGTGAAGCTCAAGGCCTACGGCGAGGACGAGACCGTCACCGATTACTCGGGCGGATGGAGTCCATTCGCCGTGTTGTCGGTCGTCGATTCGGTACTTACCGACCCCATCGGCGCGATTGATGACCTGCTCGGATCGTTGCCCGGTTTGCTGGAAGAAACGGGCACCGCCAGTGAAGTCACTTCCGTGGCCTCGGTCCATACCGCCCTGAAGGAACTGCTCTCGAGCTTCGGTTCCAGCCTCAATGGCCTGCACAGCCAGCTGATGTCGGCGGGGCTGACGATCCAGGCCATTGATCCGCTGGTCCAGCAGGTGATCACGGCGGCCAATGCACCGCTGAGTTCATCTGCTGCGCTGGACGCGCAGATCACCGCCTTGCTCACCGCCATCAAAGCGCTGTGGACCACCGCCAGTCAGATCCAGGCGCGCACTGATCCGGCGCGCTACAGCCAGCAACACAGCGAGATCGCCGGCGAGCTCGTTGCCTTGCTGGAAAAAACCCGCACCGCCTTGGTCTGGCTGCAGGAGGCCTTGCCATGAGCCGCAAGAAGTTCGACACCCAGGTGGTTACCGCCCGCGAAGGCGAGATGCTCGATGCGCTGGTCTGGCGGCACTACGGCCGCCTCGATGTGCTGCCACTGGTCATCGAGGCCAACCGCCAACTGGCACGGCTGCCCGTCACGCAGATGCTGCGTTTGCCTGCGGGCACGCCCGTCTTTCTACCCGCGCTCAACGACCAGCCCGTGCTGCCGCTGGTGCGGATCTGGTCGTAGAGGAGACACACGATGCAACCCACCTTCCTGATCCTCGCCGACCGTACCGACATCACCCGCGCCGTGGCCGACCGGTTGCTGGAGTTGGTGGTCACCGACGAAGCTGGCCTGTCCTCCGACACCCTGCGCCTGACGCTGGATGATCGACGCCGGGCCGATGGGGCGATTGCGCAACTGCCCAAGATTGGCACGGTGCTCGAAGTCTCGCTCTCCTACGCTGGCCGATCCTGGGTGGCGATGGGCAAGTTCATCGTCGATGAGATCGAGATCCGCTCGCCTCCAGCGACGCTGTCGGTCTCGGCCAAGGCGGCCGACATGGTCGGGCCGTTTCGCAGTCCCAAGACACGCTCCTGGGATGCGACGACGCTCGGGGCAGTGGTCGAGACCATCGCCGGTGAGCACGGCTACACGCCGAAGGTCGATCCTGAGCTTGGCGCGATCCCCATCCCGCATCTGGACCAGACCGAGGAGTCGGATATGGCGCTGCTCACGCGCCTGGCCATGAAGCACGATGCCGTGGCCAAGCCCGTCGCCGGTTTCCTGGTACTCGCCCGCCAGGGCGCGGCCAAGACCATCACCGGTCAGACACTGCCGACGCTGCGGCTGGAACCTGAGCAGCTCGCCCAGTGGCGCTACCAGCACAGTGCCCGCAAGCCGGCTGGCACCGGTAGCGCCCAGGGGGAAAACGCCCAATCCCCGCCGCAGGTCAGCACCGGCGGCACCAAGGCGTACTGGTGGGACTTCGAGAAAGGCGAACGCCGGGAAGTGACCACCGGCCAGCCACCCTTCGAGGAAATCCGCTACGTCCATGCCACCGAAGCGGAAGCGAAGGCCGCAGCGGCCACCCGCAAGAACACCGGCGAGCGGGGACAAGGCGAACTGTCGTTCAGCCTGCCGGGCGATCCCAGGCTGGCTGCAGAAGGCCGGCTGTCCATCAATCTGCGCCCCGGCATCCCCACGGACTGGCGCATCAAGCGCGTCGAGCACCACCTCAGTGCCCAGGGCTACACGACGCAGGTCGAGTGCGAGCGCTTCAGCGCGTCGCCCGTGCCAGTGACCGACGCCGCCACCGAACCGAACGCATAAGGAGGCCACCGTGCCCGAAAAAGATCCTTCGACCTACGGCCTGATCACCTACCTGTGGGTGACGGGCCTGGCTGCCTGGGGTGGCCTGGTGAGTTTTTATCGCAAGGTCAAGTCCGGCGAGACCCGCGTCTTCAACGTGGTTGAACTCATCGGCGAGATCGCCACCTCGGCCTTCGCAGGCCTCATCACCTTCTGGCTGTGCGAGGCCGCACAGATCGATCCCCTGGTCACGGCAGCACTGGTGGGCGTCTCGGGCCACATGGGTGGCCGGGCGCTGTACCAGTTTGAGCGCTGGGCGCAGACGCGTCTGGGCAAGGAGCGGCCATGAACCCCATCGACACCATCCTCGACGAGATCATCCGCCGTGAGGGCGGCTACGTGAATCATCCGGCTGACCGAGGTGGGCCGACGAACTTCGGCATCACCGCGCAGACGCTGGGCAACTGGCGCCAGCTCGGCCGCCCCGCCACCGCTGCCGAAGTGCAGGCGCTGACGGAAACCGAAGCCCGTGCCATCTACCGCCAGCAGTACATCACCGGCCCCGGGTTCGAAGCCATCACGCATCCGGCGCTGCTGCATCTGCTGGTGGATGCGGCGGTGCATTCTGGGCCGAAGCGGGCGGTGCAGTGGCTGCAGACGGCGCTCGGTGTCACGGCCGACGGCGTCATCGGTCCCAAGACCCGCGCCGCACTGGCTGCCGCCGACCAAGGTGTGCTCTACGGCAAGGTGCTGGGTCAGCGCTTGCGCCATCTCGGTCGGCTGATCACCAACGACCCCAAGCAGTCGGCCTTTGCCGCTGGCTGGATGAACCGGATGGCTGAATTCGTGGAGGGCACGGTATGAGTGCGATCCTCACCACCTTGGCGCCGGGGCTGCTCGAAGCGGGCATCCGACTGATCGACCGCCTGGTGCCGGACCCGGCCGAGCGCGAAAAAGCCAAGCTCGCCTTACTGCAAGCCGAAGGGCAGCTGGCCCTGCAGGAGATGCAGACCAGCCTCTCGGCGATCCTGGCTGAGGCCAACTCGCAGGACCCCTGGACCAGCCGGGCACGGCCGACGTTCCTGTACGTGATCTACGGCGTGATCCTGCTGTGCGTGATGGGCGCCATCATCGGCATCTGGTGGCCAACGCACGTCTTCCAGGCGGCGGAGAACCTGAACAAGCTGCTTGGCGCGGTGCCCGAGAGCCTGTGGTGGCTGTTCGGTGCTGGCTACCTGGGCTACACCGGGGCGAGGAGCTTCGACAAGTGGCGTGGGTCGGCACGCTGACCGGTGCTGCCCGGCACGACAACCTGAAACGACGATCCCCCGATCCCACTGCCTTCACGGGTGGTGGGGTCGGGGGATTTTTTGTTGCCGGAGTAAACTTTTCCTGCGCTGATTTGAATACTACATATTGCGACGACGTCCTGGAGGGGGAATGAGGGTTTGTATTCACCGAGGTACCAAGCAAATTGGCGGCAGCTGCATTGAGCTTGCGCACGAGGGCGTGCGCATTCTTCTGGATGTGGGCCTGCCCTTGGATGGCGAGTTTGGTGACACATCTCTGCTCCCCCCTGTCACGCAAGGGATTGCCGCCGTCATCGTTTCACACCCGCACGTTGACCATTACGGGCTGCTGCATCACTTGCCACCGGGCACACCGGTTTGTATCGGCGCAGCAGCGCGGCGCATCATTCAGGCGGCTGCGCCCTTCACCGGTCAGCCTTTGCCGCCCTTGGACGGCTTTGATCTCCAGCACCGTACCCCGCTCCAGATCGGACCGTTTCGGGTTACGCCGTATCTGGTCGATCACTCCGCCTACGATGCCTACGGACTCTTGGTAGAGGCGGGTGACAAGCGACTGTTCTACAGCGGGGATTTTCGTGGACACGGACGCAAGGGGCGACTGTTCGAGGGTTTCTTGCAGCACCCACCATCGAATATCGATGTGTTGCTGATGGAAGGCACGACCCTGTCACGGCTTGAAGAAGACGATGCGTTCCCTTCGGAAGCAGCGCTGGAGAAGCAGTTGCTCGAGCAAATCCGGGCAACATCCGGGCTGGTCATGGTCTATGCCTCTGCACAGAATATTGACCGGGTCGTCACGCTGTACCGCGCCTGCAAGCAGGCAGGTCGCACCCTGGTCATTGATCTCTATACGGCGGCCATCCTCGAAGCAACGGGCAATGACAGTATTCCCCAGTCTTTCTGGCCGGGCGTGGTGCTTTTTACCCCGGAGCGGCAGCGCCGGCAAATTGTCAGGCTGCAAGCCTTTGATCTGCTCAAACGCCATGCGAGACAGCGGGTGTATCGGGAAGGCCTGCAGCAGTTGGCGGCCAATGCGGTCTTGCTGTTTCGCCCATTGCACATGGAGGATCTGGTGGCCGCAGACGTGCTGGACGGCGCGCGATTCATCTACTCGCAGTGGTCGGGTTACCTGGCTGACGAGGCCAGCCAGAAATGGCTGCATTGGCTGCAAGAGGCTGGCATTGAAATGCACCAGATCCATACGTCCGGACACGCCAGCCCCAGTGACCTGCAACGGTTTGCGCGCGCCTTGAACCCGGCGCGCCTCGTTCCGATTCACAGCTTCTCACCGGAAAAATACCCGCAGCAATTTGACAACGTCGAGTTTCGCCAAGACGGCG
Source organism: Caldimonas sp. (assembly GCF_046291045.1). Taxonomy (GTDB): domain Bacteria; phylum Pseudomonadota; class Gammaproteobacteria; order Burkholderiales; family Burkholderiaceae_C; genus Caldimonas. Next base: position 14,359 of record NZ_JBKBSL010000046.1, read on the forward strand.
AATGGTGGGACGTGTGAGCACAGGTTTTCTCACTGACAGCGAGGCAGAAAAGCATGAGTAATTCGCAGAACAGCCAGATGAACAAGAGTTTTCTGAGCCACTTGATGGCCCATTTACTCGAAGGCAGCCAGATTCCGAAGGTGCAGGTCGAGCGTTCGGTCGGGCCGGTGCTGGGGTTCTTCCTGGCGGAGGTGCTGACGGCAACGCTGAAAGATGATGGGGCGTTGAGCGGGCGTTACCGGATGCTCTGCCCCGAGTTTCCACTCGCCAAAGGAAACAGCCTGCAGTCGACCAATATCGACTTCCTGCTCTACAACGAAGATCGGCAGGCCCTGGTTTTTCTGGAGCTCAAGACCGCAGGCAGCAGTTTTTCAACTCAGCAAGTCGACACTTATCTTGAAAATAAATCCAAGATCAGGGTGGACAGTGCTGCCTATCTGGTAAGCGACCTGGAACGCATCAAGGCATCCTCGACTGAGCCGCAGAAATACGCCGCAGTTCAGCAAATGCTGGAGACACGTTTCCCTGGCGGCATGGGCGCCATGGCGCAGTGTCGCGAACTGTATGTGATTTATCTGGTGCCAGCACAATTGAAGGAGCGTGATGGGCTCCTGTTGAAACGTGTGGATAAGGCTTTGTCGTTTGGAGAGCTTGCGATGGATATTGACGGTCCGTTCGCCGAGGAGTGGGCGACGATTGGTCAGGCCCTGCAGCAACTCGACAACAACGTAAAACCGAACCCGTCCTCGATCATTTCAGACAGTGGCCACCTCAACTATCAAGACCGTGTGGATTTTGATGGGATCAAGGCGCTGTGCAGTGAGCGCGGCGCGCAGATCGTGGTGGGTTTCGCGGGCGGAGAAGCTGCGTTGAGGCAGAGCGATCTGAAGCAACTACGGCAGCGCGCATTCAAGTGGGATGTCGCTGAGGGTGGCCAGGGCCACAAACAGGCGCTCAACTGGGTCGCTGGCAACCGGTTCATCGATATTGTCCTCAGCCTTGAAGCCGCCTGCACAGGCTTGAATGAGCCCTCTGCGCCGGCCAGAATTGCTGCTCAGATCCCAAAGGAAGACCTCGAGGTCGGCGCGTGGTACAGTGGAAAAGGCCGCAATGGCGACGTAGGACTTTGGGATGGTGAGGACTTCCTGGTGCTTGGCTTGGAAGGCAAGAAAGTCGGTCCTGATCGCTCTGACTGGGAAAACGAGTACCGTATCAAGCGCGAACCCTACGGCACCGTGGATGAGGGCTGCTTCCAGCCATTTGCCAAGCTTGTTCCTGCTCATCACTCGGCATAGAAAGCCACGAAGATCCCCCGATCTCACTGCCTTCACAGGTGGTGGGGTCGGGGGATTTTTGCGTTTGGGCGTGGCTACCAGCCGCTTGGCTTGGTGAATGTACCGTGCTGGTCCGTGATCTGATCAGGAAATTGCGCAGCCCCAAGTGCGCCCGAGCGAATCTGCTTGATGAAGTCAATGTGGGGCAGGATGGCGCGACTGGGGTTTTTCTGCGGATTTAGGACACCGACTTTCTTGCCCATGTCCGCGCGCACGATCTTGATCGGGGCCAGCAAATCAGAATCATTGGAGATGACCACCGCAACGTCGAATCGGTTGTGGTGAGCATCGTTGAGCAGATGCGTTGCAAGGTTCACGTCGGAACCCTTCTCTTCGGTCTTGATGACTTCGACGTATTCCTGCGGCTGGCCAGGAGGCACGACTTTGGGCATCCAAACGTTATGCGTCAGATAGTGGCCGAGCACGATCTCTGTCGTGGGCAAAGTACGCAGTGCGCGCAGATAAGTCTGTTGACGTACAGGCTGATCAGGATCATTTGGGCGAGCCGATACCAGCGCTGTGAAATACTTGACTGCCCGAATGTCGTTCTTCGGCAGCAGTAGCTCGCAGAGCTTCTGAATGTTCAACCAACGATATGGGGTCCGCCTCAAGCACCCGTAGTACAGATTGAACGCATCGACGTAGACGATAGTACGCATCAGTACCCACAAAAAAGCAGGGGCCACCCGAAGGTAGCCCCGCGCCCAGCCACCGAGGCGACTGGGGAGATGTGCGACTAGTATAACCGACAACTCGTCCGGTTTGCCAGTATTTTACGCTGTGGCCACCACCGCAGCCTGACTCACCACCACCGGCCGCCGCCCCACGACATTCCCCACCACATTGACCGCCTCCAGCATCGCCTGCGGCGACAGGTGTGCATAGCGCATCGTCACCTTCGGATCGTGGTGGCCGAGGAGCTTCTGCACTTCGTAGAGCGACCGCCCGGCATTGACCAGGAAACTCGCATAGCTGTGGCGCAGGTCGTGCAGCCGCACCTCGCCCAAGCCCACCTTCTTCCTGATCGAGTCCCAGGCGTAAAAGATCGACACCGGCGGCTTCTTGGTCTTCGGATTGAAGAACACATACGGGATATCGTCGCGGCGCGGCAGCGACTGCAACAACGCGATGGCGGCATCCGACAGCGGGATGTGGCGCGGCTTCTTCGATTTCGACCGCGCCGCCGGCACCGTCAGCATCCGCCGGTTGAAATCAATCTCGTCCCACCGGGCATCCAGGATCTCCCGCTTCCTCGCCCCGGTGTAGAGCAGCAACCGGATCACCTGGCCCACCTGCACATTGCGGTTGGTGTCGAGCTCATCAAACAGTCGTTGCACCTCCTCGGTCGTCAGGTAACGCTCCCGCGCCCCGTGATCCTCAAAGGGCTCCACGCCATCGCAGGGGTTGCTCTTGGGCGGCAAGATGTCCCAGCGGATCGCGCAGTTGTAGATGAACTTCATCAGCACGATCATCCGGTTGCAGGTGCCAGCCGCGTAGCCCTTCTCGAACACCGCGTGGTGGAACGCCACCACATCGGAGCGGGTGATCCGGTTCATCCGGAAATCGGCAAACACCGGCAGCAGGTGATTGCGCAGCATCGTCTCGTCCGTCTCCCAGCTGCGCTTGCGGGTCTTGGCGTAGGGCAGATACCGCTCGGCCACGAAATCCCCAAAGGTCGGCACATCCTTGAACCGGTGGCTCTCCACCTTGGGGTCGCCACCCTCGGTCACCATCTGCTTCATCTTGTGCGCCTTGGCCCGGGCGTCCGACACCGAAATCTCATCGGCCCGGCCAATCCGGTTCAGTCGCACCTTGCCGGCCGCATCGCGGTAGCGGAAGTAGAAGGTCG
>NZ_JBKBSL010000047.1:0-16878 GCF_046291045.1 Caldimonas sp.
CACCTGCGCGCTCAATTATTACGATGAGGAACGAGACAAGCCCTGGCCGGTGACGTGGCGGCTCATCTGGAAGGACGAGCGCTACCTCGACGGCACGATTCCCGAGGAAGAAGCGCAGTACATGGCCGCGGTGGAACCGGCGGCCAATGAACGGCCTGCTTCGACCCCCGCCGGCCAGCCTTGCCCGCGCACGGGCTGGTGGTTCACCCCCGCCAAGGCCCACAGCCGCCGGCACTTCCAGGCGGGCGAGGTGATGCCGGACTTTGCGTCCGACTGGGGGCAGGTCATCTGGCAGTGGGACGAGCGGCAGGGGGTGTGAGCCTCGTCTTTCGATCCTCCTTCGACCCGAGCCCGTGCATCAGGCGCGGTGTCGGCCCGCCAAGTAGATCGTCAAGGCGCGAAGCCGCCGGCCAGGGCTTCGCGCAGGTAGGCGACCAGGGCCTGCACGGCGCGCGGCACCACCGGGCTGTAGGGTCGGATCGCATAGAGCCGCTCGCCGAAGGCCCCCACGGGCCGCCAGCGCGGCAGCACGGCGATGAGGCGGCCGCCGCGTAGCGCGGCCTGGGCGCTGAAGTCGGGCAACACCGCCAGGCCCAGCCCGCTCAGCACCGCCTCGCGCAGCACCTCGCTGTTGTTGGCCGCCAAGGCCCCGCGCACCGGCACGGTCACGCGCCGACCGTCGAGCGATTCGAAGGACCAGGTGGACGCCTCGCCTGGGCGCGGATAGGTCAGGCAGTCGTGAGTCACCAAGTCTTGCGGATGAGCGGGCGTGCCACGCCGGCGCAAATAGGCCCGGCTGGCCACCAGCCAGGAGCGTGTCTCGCACAGCGTCCAGGCCACGTGGGTGTCGGGTGGTGCGGCGGTGTGGCGCACCGCCAAGTCGAAGCCCTCCTGGGCCAGTGAGACCAGGCGGTCGGAGAGGTCCATCTCGATGCGCACCTGCGGATGGCGGCGCAGGAACTCGGGCAGCCGCGGCACGATCTGCTGGCGTCCCAGCGCCACCGGCGCACTCAGGCGCACCAGGCCACGCGGCGCGCCCGCCAGGTCGCGCACGTTGGCGAAGCCGCGCTCGATCTGCGCATAGGCCTCGCGCGTGGCGTCCACGAGCTGCTGGCCCGCCTCGGTCAGGCGCACCGAGCGGGTGGTGCGCTGCACCAGGGGCACGCCGGCGGCCCGCTCGAGTTCGGCGATGCGCTGGCTCATCGCCGCCTTGGAAATGCCCAGGCGGCGCGCGGCCGCGGTGTAGCTGCCTTGCAGGGCCAGCTCGCCCAGGGCATGGACATGGCCCCACAGGGCCTCGATGCGGTCGCCCAGCATGATTGGTTCCGCTGTCTTGGTGATGATTGTTCATACTAATGAACAATATGGTCAGCCGCCAGTGCTTGGAAGGCTCCCGGCAGCGGCCTAGACTGGTTGCATCGCCGACCCCTCAGGAGACCGACATGGGCGCCCCCGACCTGCAGCTTTCCACCACTGTGGCCCACTGGATCGCCGGCCGCCCGACGCCCGGCGCGAGCGGCCGCGCTCAGCCCGTCTACCACCCAGCCTCGGGCACGGTGGCGCGCGAGGTGGTGCTGGCCGGCCCCGAGGAAGTGAACGCCGCGGTGGCCGCAGCGCAGACGGCCTTCCCTGGCTGGGCAGCCACCCCACCGATCCGCCGCGCCCGCGTGCTGTTCAAGTTCCTGGAGCTGCTCCACCAACACCGCGACACGCTGGCCGCGATGATCACCGCCGAGCACGGCAAGGTGTTCACCGACGCCCAGGGCGAGGTCACGCGCGGCATCGAGATCGTGGAGTTCGCCTGCGGCATCCCGCAGCTGCTCAAGGGCGATTACACCGAGCAGGTGTCCACCGGCATCGACAACTGGACGATGCGCCAGCCGCTGGGTGTGGTGGCGGGCATCACGCCCTTCAACTTTCCCTGCATGGTGCCGTGCTGGATGTTCCCGGTGGCGATCGCCTGCGGCAACAGCTTCGTGCTCAAGCCCAGCGAGCGCGACCCCTCGCCCTCGCTTTTCATGGCCGAGCTGCTCCAGCAGGCCGGGCTGCCTGACGGCGTGTTCAACGTGGTGCAGGGCGACAAGGCGGCGGTCGACGCACTGCTCGCACATCCGGAGGTGAAGGCGCTGAGCTTCGTGGGCTCCACGCCGATTGCGCAATACATCTACGAGACCGGCGCCCGCCACGGCAAGCGCGTGCAGGCGCTGGGCGGTGCGAAGAACCACATGGTGGTGATGCCCGATGCCGACCTCGACCAGGCGGTGGACGCCCTGATCGGCGCGGCCTACGGCTCGGCCGGCGAACGCTGCATGGCAATTTCCGTGGCGGTGTTGGTGGGCGACGTGGCCGACAAGATCGTGCCTCGGCTGGCCGAACGCGCCAAGCAGCTCAAGATCAAGAACGGCATGGAGCTCGATGCCGAGATGGGCCCCATCGTCACGAAGCAGGCGCTCGAACGCATCGAGGGCTACATCGCCCAAGGCGTGAGCGAGGGTGCACAGCTCGTGGTGGATGGTCGCGGCTACAAGGTGCCCGGCCACGAGAACGGCTTCTGGCTGGGCGGCACACTGTTCGACCAGGTGACCCCGCAGATGAGGATCTACCGCGAGGAGATCTTCGGCCCCGTGCTGTGCTGCGTGCGCGTGAAGGACTTTGCGCAGGCCGTGGACCTGGTCAACGCCCACGAATTCGGCAACGGCGTGGCCTGCTTTACCCGCGATGGCCACATCGCGCGCGAATTCGCCCGGCGCATCGAGGTGGGCATGGTGGGCATCAACGTCCCGATCCCCGTGCCGATGGCCTGGCACGGCTTCGGGGGCTGGAAGCGCTCGCTCTTTGGTGACATGCACGCTTATGGCGAGGAGGGCGTGCGCTTCTACACCCGGCAGAAGTCGGTGATGCAGCGCTGGCCAGAAAGCACCCCCAGAGGAGCCGAGTTCGTGATGCCCACGGCGAAGTGAACGGGGCCGCGGGGGCTCGATCCAGATGGATGACACCAACACGGCGACGATCGGCGCCCTCGCCGGGCCTCGCCGAACCGGCACGTGACTGCAACACCCCTCCCCCGCAACCGCGGGGTGCCCAGGGGTGGGCAAATCTCCCATTTGTGACGAAGATCACAGAACACGCTGCGACGTTGCCCCCCAGCACTGTGTTCTTACTCCTGCCGGCCCGGGCGGGCCGCAGCAGTCTCCTGGGGGCGCGGCGCCGCCTTCGTCCACCCGTTCCAAGGAGCGCCGCCATGACCCCGCACCGCCTTCCCCCCGGCCCCGCCAAGCTGTCTCGCCGACGTGTCCTGCACTGGGCCGCCGCCAGTGCCGGAGCCGCCACCCTGGGCCCCCTGCTCAGCGCCTGCGGCGGGGGCGGGGGCGGGGGCGATGAGACGATGGCCTTCGCGCGCGTCGGCGGCGAGATCGTGCCCGTGGACGCGAGCCTGCAGGCCTTGTGCGAGCTGACGACGGCCACGACGGTCACCGTACGCTTCACCGCCGGCGATGCGGGGGCCCCCAACGGCTTCGTGCTGCAGTGGATGAACTTTGCCGCCTGGGAGGCAGCGAACTACAACTGGGAGGGCTTTTGCGAGACCCAGCGCACCCAGGCCCTGGCTCCGGGCGAATCGGTGGACGTGACCGTCGGCGAGGAAGGCGATGGCTGCGGCCCGCTGGCTTGCGGCACCAAGTACCTCTTCCGAGCCGCCTCGCTGAGGGAGCCCGTCGAGGACATCTCCGTCCAGGAAATCGTGGAAGAACCCGAGGATCCTCCCACCTTCACCGAGACGGTGTACTGCCAAACGCTCGACTGCGGCCCCACCGGCCAATGCACCTACACGATCGGCTACTGGCGCACGCACGGCCCAGTGCCCACCGGCAACAACAGCAATGAATGGCCCGTGACCTCGCTGATGCTGGGCTCGGTGGTCTACACCGACTTGCAACTGCTGGCCATCCTGCAGCAGCCAGTGGCCGGCAACGGCTTGGTGAGCCTGGCCCACCAGCTCATCGGCGCCAAGCTCAACGTGGCCAATGGCGCCGACGCCTCCGCCATCGCCACCGCCATCGCTCAGGCCGATTTCCTGATCGCCGGCCGCGTGGTGCCGCCGGTGGGCAGCGACACGCTGCGTACCAGCCAGGTCAGTGCCCTCGTCGAAGCCCTGACCGCCTACAACGAAGGCGGCACTGGGCCGGGTCACTGCGGCTGAATGCGCTGGAAGGCTCGTTCGTTGGGAAACTCAGAGCCCGGCACGTGCCCTGGTGCCACCCGCCGCACCAGGGCACGCAGCCGGCCCGCCAGGGCCGGGCTCAGGCCTTCGCGCGACGACGACCTTCGCGCATCAGCCGGTAGGCCGCCGGGATCACGAACAGCGACAGCAGCGGCGCCGTGACCATGCCGCCCACCATCGGGGCGGCGATGCGGCTCATCACCTCGCTGCCGGTGCCGCTGCCCCACAGGATGGGCAGCAGGCCCAGCACGATGGTGGCCACCGTCATCACCTTGGGCCGCACGCGCAGGGCCGCGCCCTCGCGCAGGGCTTCGAGCAATGCCGCCGCGTCGGTGCGCCCGGCGGCCAGGCGGGCCTCCCAGGCCTGGCGCAGGTAGAGCAGCATGATCACGCCGAACTCGGCGGCCACGCCGGCCAGGGCGATGAAGCCCACGCCGGTGGCCACCGAGAGGTGGTAGCCCATCGCGTAGAGGAACCACACGCCGCCGGTGAGCGCAAAGGGCAGCGTGGCCATCAGCAACACCGCCTCGTCGATGCGCCGGAAGGTGAGGTAGAGCAGCACGAAGATGATGAGCAGCGTGGCCGGCACCACCAGCCGCAGGCGCGCGTTGGCGCGCTCCAGGAACTCGAACTGGCCCGAATAGGCCACGCTCATGCCCGGGGCCAGCGGCACCTCGCGCGCCACGGCCTCGCGCAGGTCGGCCGCCACCGAGGCCAGGTCGCGCCCGCGCACGTCCACATAGACCCAGCCGGTGGGCCGGGCGTTCTCGCTGCGCAGCATCGGCGGGCCCTCGCTCACGTCCACACGCGCCACGCTGCCCAGCGTGATCTGCGTGCCGGCGGGCGTCACGACGGGCAGGGCCCGCAGGCGCTCGACGGTGTCGCGCCACTCGCGGGGGTAGCGCACGTTGACCGGGAAGCGCGCCGGGCCCTCGACGGTTTCGCCGACGGTCTCGCCGCCCACCAGGCTGGCCACCACCGACTGCACGTCGGCCACGTTCAGGCCGTGGCGGGCGGCGGCCGCCCGGTCGATGTCCACGTCGACATAGCGCCCGCCGGTGAGCCGTTCGGCCAGGGCCGACGACACCCCGGGCACGGTGCGCGCCACCTGCTCGATGCGCTGGCTGACCTGCTCGATCTCGGCCAGGCCGGCGCCGGCCACCTTCACGCCGATGGGGCTCTTGATGCCGGTGGCCAGCATGTCGATGCGGTTGCGGATGGGCGGGACCCAGATGTTGGTGAGGCCGGGCACCTGCACGGCGCGGTCGAGCTCCTCCACCAGCTTCTGCGGCGTCATGCCCTCGCGCCATTGGTCGCGCGGCTTGAAGCGGATGGTGGTCTCGAACATCTCCAGCGGCGCGGGGTCGGTGGCGGTCTCGGCACGGCCGGCCTTGCCGTGCACGTGCTCCACCTCCGGCACGCTGCGGATCATGCGGTTGGTGGCCTGCAGCAGCTCGGCCGCCTTCTGCGCCGACAGACCCGGCAGGGCCGATGGCATGTAGAGCAGGTCGCCCTCGTCCATGGCGGGCAGGAACTCGCCGCCCAGGCGGCTTACGGGCCACAGGCTGGTGGCGAACAGCATCGCGGCCACCGCCAGCGTGGTGCGCGGGCGGGCCAGCACGGCGTCGAGCAGCGGCCGGTAGGCCGCGATGAGCCAGCGGTTGAGCGGGTTGGCGGTTTCGGCCGGAATGCGCCCGCGGATCCAGTAGCCCATCAGCACCGGCACCAGCGTGACCGACAGCGCAGCCGCCGCGGCCATCGCATAGGTCTTGGTGTAGGCCAGCGGCCCGAAGAGCCGCCCCTCCTGCGCCTGCAGCGTGAACACCGGGATGAAGGACAGCGTGATGATGAGCAGCGAAAAGAAGAGCGCCGGCCCCACCTCCACGGCGGCCTCGGTCATCTCCTTCCAGCGCGCCTCGCCGGAGAGCGACTGGCCCGGATGGGCGTGCTGCCAGGCCTCGAGGCGCTTGTGGGCGTTCTCGATCATCACCAGCGCAGCGTCCACCATCGCGCCGATGGCAATGGCAATGCCCCCGAGCGACATGATGTTGGCATTGATGCCCTGCTGGCGCATGACGAGGAAGGCCACCAGCACGCCCAGCGGCAGCGAGACGATGGCCACGAGCGAGGAACGCAGGTGCCACAGGAAGACCGCACACACCAGCGCGACGACCACGAATTCCTCGATGAGCTTGGTGGTGAGGTTCGCGATGGCGCGGTCGATGAGTTCGCTGCGGTCGTAGGTGGTGACGATCTCCACGCCCTCGGGCAGGCCGGCCTGCAGGGCCTGCAGCTTGTCCTTCACGGCCGCCAGCACCTGGCGTGCATCACCGCCCGAACGCAGCACGATCACGCCGCCCACGGCCTCGCCCTGGCCGTCCAGCTCCGACACCCCCCGGCGCATCTCGGGGCCGAGCTGCACGCGGGCCACGTCGCCCAGGCGCACCGGCACGGTGCCGTCGAGTGCCAGCGGGATGGCGCGGAAGTCGTCGAGGCTGCGCAGGTAGCCGCTGGCGCGCACCATGTATTCGGTCTCGGCCAGCTCCAGCACCGCGCCACCGGTCTCCTGGTTGGCCCGCTGCAGTGCCTCGATCACCTGGGCGTGCGTGAGGCCGAGGCTGGCCAGGCGCACCGGGTCGATCACCACCTGGTACTGCCGCACCATGCCGCCGACCGTGGCCACCTCGGCCACCTGCGGCAAGGCGGTGAGCTCGAACTTCAGGAACCAGTCCTGCAGGGCCCGCAACTGGGCCAGGTCGTGACGGCCGCTGCGGTCGACCAGGGCGTACTGGTAGATCCAGCCCACGCCGGTGGCATCGGGCCCGAGCGAGGGCCGCGCGGTGGCCGGCAGCCGCCCCTGGGCCTGGTTGAGGTATTCCAGCACCCGCGAGCGGGCCCAGTAGAGGTCGGTGCCGTCCTCGAACAGCACGTAGACGAAGCTGTCACCAAAGAAGGAGTAACCCCGCACCGCGCGCGCACCGGGCACCGACAGCATGGTGCTCGACAGCGGGTAGGTGACCTGGTTCTCGACGATCTGCGGCGCCTGGCCGGGGTAGCTGGTGCGGATGATGACCTGCACGTCCGACAGGTCGGGCAGTGCGTCGATGGGGGTGGTGCGCACCGACCACAGGCCGGCGGCCACCAGGAAGACGGTGGCCAGCAGCACCAGGAAGCGGTTGTGCACCGACCAGCGGATCAGGGCAGCGATCATCGCGGGCCTCCCAGGATGTCCAGACGCTCCACCACCAGGCCCCGGTCGGTCTGGCGCACCCCCACCTTCACGCGCATGCCGGGGCGCAGTCCCTGGGCCAGCTCGGGCCGCGCCAGCGGGAAGGCCATGGTCATGGCCGGCATGTTCAGGCTGGGAAAGGGCCCGTGGTCCAGTACCACCTCGTCGTCGAGGAGGTCCTCCAGCGTGGCCTCGGCCTCGTGCAGCACGGGGCCTGCCGCTTCACCGCGGGCGCGCGCCAGCACGCCGCGCAGGCTGGCTTCGGAGTCGATCAGGAAGGGGCCGCTGGCCACGACGCGGTCGCCTTCGGCCAGGCCCTCGAGCACGAGGGTCTCGTCACCGACCTCGGCGCCCAGTTGCACCTCCACCGGCCGGTAGCGGCCCTCGGCCTCGGCGCGCATCACCACGGCGCGCCGGCCGGTGCGGATGACCGCCTCGGTGGGCACGCGCAAGGCCTCGCCGGCCGTGGCGCCGACCAGGCTCGCCTGGGCCGTCTGGCCCGGCCGCAGCCGGCCGTCGGGGTTGGGCAACTCCATGCGCACGCGCAAGGTGCGCGTGGCCCCGCTGAGCGTGGGCAGCACGGCCGTCACGCGGCCCTTCAGGACCTGGCCAGGGTCGGCATGCCACCGCACCTCGGCAGCCTGGCCTACCTGCACGAAGGTGGACTGGGCCTCGGGCACGGCCACCTCCAGCCACACCGGGTCCAGGCTGTTGAGGCGCGCCAGCGTCTGCCCGGCCATCACCGTCATGCCCTCGCGCACGCCCAGTTCCTCGATCACGCCGCGGCGCGGCGCCGTGATCCGCACCCGCGTGCGCGGCTGGCCGCTGGCCTCCACTTCGCGCAGCAGCGCCTCGGGCAGGCCCGCCAAGCGCATGCGCTCGCGCGCAGCCGCGGTGAGCGTGTCGTCGCCGAGGGCCCGCACGGCCAGGAACTCCTGTTGCACGGCCACCCAGGCGGGCACCAGCAGCTCGGCCAGCCATTGCCCGGCGCCCACCACGTCCCCCGGGGCCAGCGGGGCCACGCGCTCGACGAAGCCTTCCGTGCGCGCCTGCACCACGGTCACGTCACGCTCGTTGTAGCCGAGCACGCCGGTCGCCTCGATGCGGGTGTGCAGCGGCCCGCGCGTGACCGTGGCCAGCCGCAGGCCCAGGTTCTGGGCCACGGCGGGGTCGATGCGCACGGTGTCGCCGGCCTCGCCTTCGTCGGCATAGCGCGGCACCAGGTCCATGTCCATGAAGGGCGACTTGCCGGGCCGGTCGAAACGGTGCTGCGGCACCATGGGGTCGTACCAGTACAGCACACGGCGCCCTTCGGCCGCGGCGGGTTCGGATGCGGATGTGGAAGCGGATGCAGCACCCGTGTGGGCCACGCCGTGCTCGCCCTGGGGCGCGGTGGCCCACCAGCGGCCGATCGCCACCCCCAGGGCCAGCAGGACCGCCGCCAAGGCCACGGCCATCACAAAACGGAACGGGGATCGGGCGCTCATGGCTGGTCTCCTTCGGCCAGGTAGGTGAATTGAAGACGGGCGGCCAGGGCCTGGCGTTCGCCCTGCACGGCCAGGTGTGCCAGCCGCGCCTCGATGCGCTCGCGACGCGCGGCCAGCAGGTCGGCCAGCGTGCCCGTGCCGGCGCGATACGCTGCCAACGCGAGTTCGACCTTGTCGTCGGCCAACGGCAGCCACTGCGTCTCGTAGCGCACCAGCGCGCGGTCCAGGCGCTGCAGGTCGGCCAGATCGGCCTCCAGTGCTTCGGCCAGTTCGCGGCGCAGCCTCTCGTGCTCGGCCTGCGCGGCACGCCGGGCCGCGGCGCGCGCGGCGATCTGCGGGTCCTGGCGGGCACCCGGCAGCACCGGCAGGTCGATGCTGACCTGCACCGACACCATGTCGCCATAGGCGCGGCCGCGGCGCTGGTAGGCCAGCTCCACCCCCCAGTCGGGGCGCTTGCCGGCCTCGGCCTCGCGGCGTTCGGCCTCGAGCCTGTCCACGTCGGCCTGTGCTGCCTGCAACCGGGGATGCCGCTCCAGCGCCGCGCTCAGCGCGCGGGCTTCGATCCGGGTCTCGTCACCGCCGGCCCCGAGGGGACGCTCGGCCGCCGCACCGATCCAGCGGCGCAGCGCGGCCACCGCCTGCGCCAACTGCGTGTGCAGGGCATCGCGGCGTTGGTCGAGCTGCGCAGCCTCCTGCCGCGGCATCACCGCGTCGGTGGCCCTGCCTCGCCCGCCGGCGAGTTGCGCCTGGACCCAGGCGGCCAGGGCCTGGTTCTCGGCCTCCAGCGCCTGCAGCGCGTCGAGCTGGCGTTCCAGGGTGTGCCGGCGGATCCAGGCCTGGGCCACCTCGGCGCGCAGGCGGCGGCGCTCATCGGCCTCGCGGGCCTGCTCGGCCGCCACGCGGCGCTCGGCCGCCGCCACACGCGCCTCGCGCTTGCCGGCGTTCGGCCAGTCCTGCATCACGGCGATGCGCTGCATCGTCATGCCGTCGGCGGTGAGGCGGTAGCGCTCGGGTCCGCTGACGGGCAGGTTCTCCACCCCCAGGGCCAGGCGCGGGTCGGGCCAGGCGCCGGCCGTGCGTCGGGCCTGGTCGGCCGCCTCGATGCGGGCCTGGCTGGCCGACAGCGTGGGCGCGTCCTGCACGGCCAGCGCCAGGGCCTCGTCAAGGCTCAAGGGGGGGACCTGGGCCCAGGCCGGCAGCACGGCCAGGGCCAGGACGGGCAGCAGGCGCGGGCCCCACAGGGTCCGCCAAGGCCTTGCCGCTGGGATACGGGTATTCATGATCCAACTCCTGAGGTTGGCGCACGCGGGTCGCGTGCGCAGGCACGACCGGGCCGCTCACGGGCCCGGCGCGGGTTCCGCAGGGGTCAGAGGAAGGCAGGGGGGCGCCAGATGCCGCTGGGCTCGCCCCGGGGGGGCAGAAGAGCGCCTCCGGCAGGCGGGGCCTGCGCCCCCAGGGTCAGCAGGCCGGCCGGATCGGCCGAGACCGTCAGCGTCGGGCTGGCCGGGCACTCCTGGCCCGACTTGCAGGCTTGGCCAGTCTGGGCATAGGTGTCGAGGTCGTTGCAGCAGTCGCCGGCGGCCTCGTCTGCCGCCATCACCGCCGCATCCGTGTCGGCCATCGCACAAGGCGCCTGCGGCACGGCGAAGCCCGCGCTGCCGTAGACGGGCAGCGCCAGGCTCAGCAGCAGCAGGATCCACAGGGGCAGGCGGCGCATGGCGTGATTGTGGCCGATTGCGGGTGCGACAGGCGGCTTTCGGCCTTGACCGATGTCAGGTCTGGCGCCGAAGGCGCAGGGCGTTGGCGATCACCGAGGCCGAGCTCAGGCTCATCGCCAGCGCGGCAATCATCGGAGAGAGCAGCCAGCCCGTCCACGGATACAGCGCCAGTTCCTGGTTTTCGCCCTCGCCCAGTTCGGGCAGCACCGGCTCCAGCGTCATGCTGCACTTGGGGCAGGTGCCCGGACGATCCTGGCGGATCTCCGGGTGCATGGGGCAGGTGTAGAGGGTGCGCCCCGGTCCACTGACCGGGCTTCGGGGGCCGCAGCCACCGGCTCATGAAGCGATCGCGCGTGACGATGAGACGGTGGATGGTCGGCGTGTGGGTGCATGCTTTTCAAGGATCCTTCTCGCTGATCTGGCGGTCGAAACGGTGGTGAAGCCTATGGAGGACGGGCCCTGCCCGCAGCAACCGGCAGGGCCAGGTCGTTCCCAGGTGCTCGCCGCGCTCGCGCCACTGATGGAAGGCCACCACGAGAGCGCGGTCACCAGGTCCGGGATCCAGGAGCGCCACCTGAAGGTGCGGGGCCCCGAGGGGCCCGGGGGAGCGGGCGCCGCGATGGGGTCTTCTTCATCGGCCGGTCGTTGCCGGCCACTGGCCATCCATCATCTGCATCATGAAACCCATCATCTCCATGTGGGATGTCATCAGCTGGCGACAGGCGTCGAGGTCGGTGTTCGACATGCCCATGCGCCCGCCCATCATGCCCCCCATGCCGCCTTGCGATCTCATGTCGTCCATCATCCTCATGCCCTCGCGCATGAGCTTCATGTGCTCCTCCATCAATGCGCGGCGTTCTTCGGGCGTGCGGGCCTGGGCCATGCGCGCGCGCAGATCCTGCATGGCCCTCCTGTGAACTGCCATGTCGGTGGGTTGGCCGGCCCCGGGCGCAGGTGCCGCGGTGGCCGCCTGCGCTGCGGGGTGATGTGCGCTGTGCTCTTCCTCGGGCACCTGGGCGCAGGCGCCCAATCCCAAGCTCAGCATGCCAGTGATCAGAAGAGAGGGAAAGCGGGTCATGATGGACTCCATGAAGCAAACAGATCGGGGATGCGTGTGCAGCGCAGCGCCTGCCGCCAGCAGGGCGCGGTGCCTGGAAGCGGCCCGCAGGGCCGGCAAAGCGGGCTAGATCGTCAGCCGCAGGAAGCGGATGCGCACCGCCGGCTCGGGCGGCGCAGGGTCGTGGGGGACCCGCACCAGGATCGGCCCGGCCACCTCGAGGGCCGGCAACGCGCCGGGTATGCTCACAGGCATCGCCGCATCGAGCAGGTCCGTCCAGGGCTTGGCCTGGACCGCGGTGTTGCGGGTGTCCTCGCAGTAGCTCTGGCACAGCTCGGCGGCCGCGTCGTGCTCGTGCGCCGGCCCCGATGCCGATGCCGAGGCCGACACCGCATCGACCAAGGCCAGCGTGGCAGCATCCTCACCTTGCGGCCCGGCAAGGCCCGGCAAGGCACAAGCCTGCACCAGCGTCACGGCCAGGCTCAACAGCCACAGCAGGCACACGGCGCGCGCGAGGCGCCGGAGCAGGCTGGGGTTGAGACGTTGGAGCATGCGAGGGCTCGATGGGCGGTAGGAAGACCATTCCATGCTAGACGATGGGCCTGCGTCTCGGTTGACTTGGATCAACCGCTCGGGCGCCCCCCTGTGATGGGGAGGTGAACCTCGCCTACAGCGCCTAGACTGTGTGCATGGGGTCGCTTCGCACGCAGCCCCTGCTCCATGCCGACGTCCCCAGGCCGCCCGCCGGCGTGCGTGCCCGGGGGTCGTGCGTCCGCCGCCACCGGCTGCTCCGGGGGTGGCACCTCCCTTCCCCGCCCGCGGCCTGTCCTGCCATCTGGAGACCCACATGGCCAGCTATGCAGTACTCGTGAACTTCACCGACCAGGGCATCCGCCAGGTCAAGGACACCACCCAGCGCGCCGAAAAGGTGGAGGCCATGGCCCGCAAGGCGGGCGTCACCGTCAAAAGCGTCCAATGGGCCCTGGGGGCCTACGACCTCATCTGCCACTTCGAGGCGCCCGACGATGAGACCATCACCGCCTTCGGCCTGGCCATCGGCATGCAGGGCAATGTGCGCACGCAGACCCTGCGCACCTTCAATCGCGACGAGATGAACGCGATCCTGGCGCGTCTACCGTGACGCCAAAGACCCGGTGGGCCGCCTGCAACAGGGCGACCCATCAGTTGAGGGCTCAGGCCGGCGCGCCGCCCGCACGCAGGCGCTCGAAGGTGCCTGCATTCGCACAGAACGACGGCGTGCCCGTCGCGCCGGCATCGAGCCAATCCCGACAGGCCGCGGCCGAAGGGCAGCGGCGGCAGCGTCCCACCACTTCGCGCAGCCGGGTTCCGGCGCCCTCGGTGTACAGCCGCGCCGTGTCGACGCCGAGCCGCTCGACCATGCGGCCCATCAGGGCCATCTGCCGGTCGGTGCGAGCCATCCAGGTGCTGATCAGTCCCATGGCATTGCTCCTCACTGTGTCCCGGGCAACGATAGGCGGCTGTAGGGGCCGCACATTGCGGCAGGTCAAGCCGGCTGCGAACGGCGCGGGTTCAAGGCCACGAGCAGATGCTCGCGGAAGGCCAGGGCGATCGGCGACGACTGCTTGCCCCTGGGGGTGACCAGGTACCAACTGTTCGGGATCGGAAAGCCCTGGACCGGCAGCTCCACCAGGTTGCCCGGCGCCATGTGGGTGAGCGCGTGCCGGCTCAGGATGGCCAAGCCCAGGCCCGAGAGCACGGCTTCCTTGATCGCCTCGTTGCTGGCGATCGTGAGGGTGCGGCCCAGCGCCCAGCCTTGCTGGGCCAGATGCCTTTCGATGGCGTGGCGCGTGCCCGAGCCGGGTTCGCGCATCAGCAGCCGCTCGCCGGCCAGATCCGTCCAGCGCAGCCGGCGACGGCGGGCCAGCGGGTGATCCTGCGGGGCGATCACCACCAGCGGGTTGTCGGTGAGCCACTGCGCCTCGATGTCCAGTTCATGGGGCGGATGGCTGAACACATAGAGGTCGTCGAGGTTGGCCTGCAGCCGCTGGCGGATGTCGGCCCGGTTGCCCACCTGCAGCTCCACCTCCACCTGCGGATGTGCCTTGCAGAACGGACCCAGCAGCGCCGGCACCAGGTACTTCGCCGTCGTGACCACACCCAGCCGCAAGCGGCCGATGGACAGGCCGGCGCGTTGAGCCAGGCGCATCTCCAGCCGGTCGAGCACATCGAAGAGCTCGCGCGTGCTGGCCAGCAGCTCCTCGCCCACGTCGGTGAGGTACAGGCGCTTGCCGATTTGCTCGAAAGGCTGCACGCCTAGGGCCTCGGAGAGCTTGGCCAGTTGCGTGGACACCGTGGGCTGGGCCAGGTGCAGCGCGTGCGCCGCCTCGGTCACGCTCAGGCGCTCGGCCACCGCCTTGAAGATCTCGAGCTGCCGGAAGGTGGTCTGGCGGGTGTGCAGGCGGGTCTTCATGGTGGGCTGCTATCTATCGATGAATATCGATGAAAAATACAAAGATAATCTATTTTTCGAGATCTTCGTGTTCCCCAAGAATGCGGACGCTGCCCACCCGGCAGAACGAACGGAGATCACGCCATGAGCCCATCCCTGCCCCTCGTCACCGTCGCGCATGGCGACGGCATCGGCCCGTCCTTGATGGAGGCCACCTTGCGCATCCTCGACGCCGCCGGCGCACGCCTGCACATCCGAACGCTCGAACTGGGCGAACAGGTCTATCGTCGGGGCCACGCCTCGGGCATCGCCCCCGAGTCCTGGGATCTCTTGCGCGAAAGCCGCGTGCTGCTCAAGGGCCCCATCACCACACCGCAGGGCGGGGGCTACAAGAGCCTGAACGTGAGCCTGCGCAAGGCGCTGGGCCTGTATGCCAACGTGCGGCCCTGCGTGGCCTACCACCCGGTGGTGCCCACCCGGCATCCGGGCATGGACGTGGTGATCGTGCGCGAGAACGAGGAAGACCTCTACGCCGGCATCGAGCACCGCCAGACCGACGAGGTCTACCAATGCCTCAAGCTCATCACGCGCCCGGGCTGTGAGCGCATCGTGCGCTACGCCTTCGAATACGCACGCCGCCACGGCCGTCGTCGTGTCACCTGCTTCATCAAGGACAACATCATGAAGATGACGGATGGGCTCTTCCATCGCGTCTTCGAGGAAGTCGGCGCCGAGTACCCCGAGCTGCAGCGCGACAGCCTCATCGTCGACATCGGCGCGGCGCGCCTGGCCGACACGCCGCAGGACTTCGACGTCATCGTCACGCCCAACCTCTATGGCGACATCCTCTCGGACGTGGCCGCGCAAATCGCCGGCTCGGTCGGTATGGCCGGCTCGGCCAACATCGGCGAGCACTGCGCAATGTTCGAGGCCATCCACGGCTCGGCCCCTTCGCTGGCGGGCCGCGATGTGGCCAACCCCTCGGGCCTGTTGAACGCGGCGGTGCAGATGCTGCTGCATCTTGGACAGGCGGAGGTGGCCGAGCGGGTGCACAACGCCTGGCTGCGCACGCTGGAGGAAGGCCTGCACACGGCCGACATCCACCGCGAGGGCCTCAGCCGCCGGCTGCTGGGCACGCAAGCGTTTGCGCAGGCGGTAGTCCAGCGCCTAGGGCGCCAGCCCGAGATCCTGCGCCCCGTGCGCTTCGATGCGCGCGGCCCGCTGCAACTGCCTGCCCCGGCCCGTCCCGAACCGGCCCCCAAGCAGCTCGTCGGTGTGGACGTGTTCCTGCAGTGGCGCGGCGCGGCGCCCGAGCAGCTCGGCCAGGCGCTGCAGCGCTTCGGGCGGGGCTCCCTGGTGCTGCAGCTCATCACCAACCGCGGCGTGAAGGTCTGGCCGCACGGCCTGCCGCAGACCTTCTGCGTGGACCATTGGCGCTGCCGCTTCAAGGCCACGGACGACGAGGCGAACTTCGGCGAGGTCCTCGCCCTGCAGGCCCGGCTGCACGAAGCCGGCTATGAGGTCGTGAAGACCGAAAACCTCTACCACTTCGAGGACGAGCCCGGCTATGCCGGGGTGCACGGCTGAATCAACGCCTGGCGGCGGCGTTCAGCGCCCCGCCTGCAGCATCGCCGCCATGCGTTCATGGATCAGGTGCACGGCCTTCAACGGCCGCAGCATGACCTTGAAGTCGGTGATCTGCCCGGCCTCGTTCCAGTGGATGATGTCCACGCCATTGACGGCGATACCGTCCAGTTCGAGTTCGAATTCCAGCATCGCATCCGATGGGCCGACGATTTCGCGCACGTAGCGGAAGCTCGGGTTGAAGAACACCCGGAAGGCCGCCCCGAGGTAAGCCGCCGTCAGCCCGCGCCCCCGCTGCGGCGTGTGCACCACGGGCGAGTGGAAGACGGCGTCCTCGGCCAGCAGGGCCGGCAGGCCCGAGACGTCTTGCTCGCGAACGAGCCGGTGCCAGGTGTCGAGAGGATGGGGGGTCATGCTCAGCCTGCGTGGGTCGATGGTGTTCGGTGCCGGATTGTCGAGGATACCGGTCTCGCTCACCCCCGTCCTTGCGCCTCACCACCACCGTCGCCGACCGGTGGCAGCCGGATCGCGCAGCACCAAAGGCGAGAAGGCCGTGGGGCGGCGCGCATGCCCTGAGCCGCGCATCCGCTGTCATCGACCGTTGCGCATGGCCACCTCCGCCACCGAGATACCGTTCGCCGCTGGGCTCTTGCGCATCTTCTCGATCGACCGGTTCGCCATGCCGTCGGGGTGCCGCAGGCCCTCGTCGGTGTAGCCGTGGCTCGTCATCAGCAGCCTCGGGTCGCTGCAACTCGACCATTCCATGCGTTCGTCATCCTTGGGCGTGACGCCTCTCCTTGCTGAATGTGCCCTGAATAAGTGCACGGCCGTTTAGAAACCTAGGGTGGACCCTGAGATTGTCTCGTGCGTGACTGACCCTGGCGCGCGAGCCGCCTACCTTGCGAACCCAGTATCAGAAGGAGACAGCGGATGCAGCTTTTCCGCCTCGACCACAAGGTCGCCATAGTGACCGGCTCCAGCCGCGGCATCGGTCGATCGATCGCCGAGAACCTCGCGCGCTGTGGGGCCCGCGTGGTGATCTCCAGCCGCAAGGCCGATGCCTGCGAAGCGGTGGCCCAGGCCATCCGCGACGAAGGCGGCCAGGCCATCGCCATCCCCGCCAACATCTCGTCCAAGGATCAGCTCGAAGCCT
>NZ_JBKBSL010000048.1:0-16811 GCF_046291045.1 Caldimonas sp.
ACCCAGTACACGATGCCGCTGCCATCGCACGCTGAGCAAGGCTCGGGCGGCGGCAGCTCGATGGAATCAGCCGGTTTCCAGGTCAATTGGGTGTTCTTGATGATCTGCTCGATCCGACGGGTGAAGTTGCGCACACCCCATGGCGCTTCCTCGTGCCCGGAGTGCCCTGGGATGCACACCAGGATGCGGCCGTCGCTGGCCAGCACTTGATCGCCAAACTGCATGGGGCGGCGCAGGTAGAAGCGCAGGCCGCAGAGGCCCTCGGCGATGCAGAACTTCGTGATGTCAACAGCAGTCGTCATAGCTCGATGACCTCCTTACTCGGTGTGCGCCGACGCAGCAGCGCATGCACCCGGCGCTGCGTCTCGGCCTGGGCCTGCGCCATCTCGTGCTCGGTGAGCTGCTCGCAGCACAGCTCGTAGATGGCCAGCACGTCGCGTAGGGCCTGCAGGCCGCTGCCCGACAGCCGCATGCCCTGGCCGGCCTTGTAGCGCTGGGCGGCCTGGACCATGCCGGCAATCGCGGCGTTGATCGTCGGCATCACCTCCTGCGGCACCAGCTTGTGCTGGTGCAGGCACAGCGTCTCTACCGTGTTGATGGCGTCGCTCAGGTCGCGCCACTCGTCGATGCCGGGGTGCTCGCCGCGTACCATCGCATCCAGCGCGGTGAGGAAGCGCGCCATCACGCGGTCGCGCTGCTCGCGCGCGGCCGGCCGCAGCAGCGTGAGCGGGTCCACCAGCACGGCCTGGGCCCGGCGCACTGGGCGCGTCGGCTTGCGCAAGGCACGCCGCTGTGCGCGGCGCGCGGAGCGGTTCAGGGGCGGGCTTTGCGGCGTCATGCCGAGCCTCCCTCGGTGTTGCGGGGTGGCAGGCCAAGATACTGGCGCCATGGCACCTTGTGGCCGCGCCGGAAGGGCTCGGGATAGAAGCCCCAGTCGTTGCTCTTGGGGCCCATGATGAAGAGCGTGCGCGCTGCCGTGGGGGCATGCATCGTGCCGTCGCAGTGCGGCAGCACCAGGCGGTGGGCCGAGCAGGCCCGGCGCAGCACCACGCTGCCCGGGCCCCTCCAGCGGATGTTGTAGCGCTGCGCCACCTGATGCGCCAGCGGCTTGCGCCGGTCGAACCAGGGCAGCTCGCGCAGCACCAGCTCGTACATCTCGGGTGCATCGAGGCAGGCCTGGTTGGGCTCGCCCACCTCCCAGTACCCGCCCTTGAGCACGATGCTGACGCTCCACCACGGGTGGTCGTGCAGCGCGCGGTCGTGGTCGCTGCGCACGATGGTGTGCGCGCGGATGGCCACGCACCGCGTCAGCAGCCGGTACAGCCAGCCGCCGCGCCGGCCGTGCCAGTGCGGGTTGTCGGCGTTGCGCTCGGGGCTGCGGTCTCCCAGCACCCAGTGGCGCAGCATGTAGCCGTCCAGGTGGTGGTACGGCCGCTCGAAGGCCGGCAGGTACACCGTGCTGTACAGCAGCTCGACGATGCTCGCGGGCAGCTTCATGCGGCGGCCTCCTCGTGCTGCCCCGGGGCCGGCCCGCTCAGCAGGCCCCAGGCCTGCAGCTGCTGCTGGAGCGTCGCGCGCAGGTCCTGCACGCTGCCGCTGTTGAGCACCTCCACATCCACGCTGAGGTCGTGCACGTGCTGCTCGCTGGCATGCGGGCGCACGGGCGCCACGCCGGGGCGCACGATGCGCATCAACCGGCCGCCGTGGCGGCGGATCCAGGCCGCCTCGTTGGCGAAGCGGATGTCCGTGTAGATCAGCGCGGGGATGCTGCCGTCCTCGCCCACGAGGTGCCGGGCGCGCAGCTCGGCCACGCGGATCCACAGGTCCGGGTCAAGCGCACGGCCCCACTCGGTGCCCAGGGTCTGCGCCAGGGCCCGGTAGCTCAGGCCCAGCCCCGGCACCGGCTGCTCCTTGAGGGCGCGGTCGTGCAGGTACGGCGCCGGCACACCCAGGGCCAGCAGCATGTCCTTGATGGGCGCGGCCAGCGCCGCCACGGCGGCCGCCTGACCGTCGGCCTGCAGCAGCTCGCGCAGCAGCCCTGCGGCCGTGTCCTTGCCGCTGCCGGCCACGCCGGTGATGCCGATGAGGTGCATGGCGCTCACTCCGGCGTGCCCAGCAGGATCGGCACGCCCGTGTCCTGCTCGATGCGGGCCCAGGTCTCGCGGAACGCGGCCTCGAGCACCTTGTGCGGGCGCACGAGCTCGAACCAGATCGACAGCGCGCCCTCCTTGACCCGATAGCGCAGTCGCGCGTCGATCTCGCGCGGCGCTTCGTTCTCGAACACCGGGATGCTCAGCTTGATCAACTCCGGCAGGCGCACGGTGCCGCCGGAGTTGTCGGCGCGCCAGGTGAGGTTATGGCTGCCGTCTTGCAGGCGTTGCGAGGCCACGAAATGACCGCTCTGCGCCGCCTCGAAGTTCAGGCTCATCTCCAGCAGGTCGGCACCGCTGGGGGCGATGACGTCGGGCAGCTGGTCCTGCAAGAACTCGGCGAAGCCGAGCTGGCTCATGGGCTTGCGGTTCGCGGCAGTCCATGTCAACCATTCGCGGCTGGCCGGGACGGTGAACTCCACGCGAAACTCTCGCCATGCGGCCTGCTCTCTCACGGAGAGGTTCTCTCCGGCGGTGTAGAAGTCGTCCAGCACGGCCAGAAAGCGTGCCGGCTCCAGCGTGGCATAGATGCGCGAGCGCTCAGCCTTGTGGTCGTTGACGTAGCGGATGAAGCTGGCCGCATCGCGCAGCTTGACCGTGCCTTTCGGGTGCGCCGGCTCGGCTTCGGTGGGCAGGCCGTGCAGCTCCCACCCCTGAGGAAGGGCCACGTAGTGCGTCCCGTGAAGGTCGGGATTGCGCACCGGGCGGGCCAGGGCTGCGCCCAGCTCGGTGATAGACCGCACAGTGGCGTCGGTGATGGGGATGATGTCGCTCATGCAATGGCTCCTTGAGAGGGGTGGTCTCACCTGGCCGCACTGGCCAGCGTGATGCCGGGCAGCTCGTCCTGGGCGGGGTGATTGCGCTGCAGGTTGCCGTCCACGGTGGCGAACAGCACCGTGCCCTGCGACTCATGCTTGGGCTTCTTCAGCTTGATCTCGTCCTTGACCACCACAGCGCTCTCAGCGCTCTTGAAGGGCTTGACTTCCAGGGTGAGGGTCAGCGTCCCGGCCTTGCCGGTGGTCTCCACCGCGCGCACCAGCTCCTGCATCTGCTCGGCCAGGTCGTCGATCACCTGGCCGCCCCGGATGTCGCGCAGCGTGTCGAAAAAGGGTCGTCTCATCGGATTCCTTTCTTGGGGGTTGAGCGGGCCGGCCGGTAGCCAAACCCGGTGTAGATGACCTGGCGGCCGTAGCGCAGTTCGCGCTCGCGGCGCTCGCAGGCCTGGGCGTGCTCGCGCTGGAGCTGCGCGGCAAAAGCGCGTACCGTGCGGCCGATCACGGGATGGGCCAGCGCTTCGTCCAGCGTCCAGCCGCAGCGCGTGGCGCGGATGTCTCGCATGCGCTCCCAGGCCCGGGCCTGCCAGTCGCGCTCGGTGACGGGCGCATCCAGCAGGCTCGGCGCGGGGGCCGACGCGGCCGTCTTCATCCCTTCGCCCCGCGCTGAGGCAGCGGCAGCGTCACCACCGCATGCGGCTGCTCCTGTGCAGTGCGGGCCTGCTCGGCCAGCTCGCGCCGCACGCGGGCGAAGGTCTTGCGGATGTCCGTCTCTACCGCGCGGCGGTAGCGGAACTCGGGGTCTCTGAAGCTCTTGGTCGGCAGTGCCACGGGCAGGCCTCCTCAGGGGTGATGACAGGCGATCACGACGCCGGTCGCACGCTCAGGCGCGCGATCTGGTCGCCGAAGGTGTCGAGCGCGATATCGACGGCGTCGAAGCTGGCCCGGCAGATCAGATGCAGGGTGCCGCGGCTGCCATTGCGCAACCGGTACTGGGCCAAGAACAGGCGCATGCTCAGCCTCCTGCGGTGACGGGCAGCAAGGCCACCGCGATGGCGGCGGCCACGGCGATCCACACCAAGCGCTCCACCCGGCGCGCCAGCGCGTCGCGGCGATCGCGCCGCTTGCATGCCCGGGCGTCGAGCTCGCCCCACTTGCTGGGCACGGCGAAGGTACGGCCCCAGTGCGGCGGCTCGGTGGCCTCGGGCACGTCCAGCGGCGGCAACTCGGCCGGATCGGCCCCGTGGTGCACCTGCTCCTGGCCGGTGTTGATCACGATGTGGTGGGTGCTCATCGCGCACCCCGTTGGTTGAGCGTGTACTTCGGCTCGGTCAGCAGCGCGCGGATGCCCACTCCCCATGTCTTGAGCACCTCGCGGCGGCCCTGCTGGCGCTGCACCCGCTCCATCAGCCGCGCGATGTGGCCGCGCCCCAGCGGCGCGGCAAACCGGACCGGCCGGCAGCACTTGGCCTGTTGGAGCAGCCAGGAGTTCGGCCGGCCGTTGAAACAGTCCACCTCGATCACCGGCCGTTCGGTCAGCGCGCAGATCGCGGGCGTGCCGCCCTGGGTGCGTCGGCGCAACTGGGCCGCGGCAAGCGCGAGGCCGAGGTCGGCAAGTCGAATGCTCGCGTCCCGGCTCATGCGCGCACCTCGAAGGACACGCCGGGCCCCAGGGTCAGCGATGCGGTGACCGGCTCGAGGCGCTCGAATAGACGGCCCTCGGGGCCGCAGACGAAGCCCAGGTGCCCCTTGGGCTCGCGGGCCTGAGCGGGCATCACCAGCGGCCAGCCGTACACAAGGGAGACCGGCGCTTGCGGGTGAGCGCAGTTGACCACCGGGCCGCGCTGCTTCAGATGACGGCAATCGATGCACTTGGGGGCTTCTTGGCTTGGGTGCGGCATCTCTCGAAACTCGAGTCGCTCGACGCGGTCCGGCGGCGCATCAGGACGGGGGCGGTAGTAGCAGCGGTCGCTGCGGGCTGGTCGGATAGCATCCATTTCGTCTTCCTTTGCATCCACAAGCTAAGAATACGAAATGGATTCTCTACTGTCAATCCGTATTGGATTCTTTGTTTGTCGCCAGCGGAGTCGGCTGTTTACGGAGGGATGGAGTGACTGACCTGGATTTACAAGAGGATCTCGCGCCCGACGAGTACTTGGCGCGTGCAGACCGGCGGCTGGATGCCAGGCTGCGCATCATGTATGTGGATGAAAATGGCGAGATCACGTATCGAACCGTGGATGTGGTGCGCTACGGGCGCACGTCGGCCCATGGCGGGGTCATCTTCGGTCACTGCCACCTCCGTGGGGCGATGCGCACGTTCCGGTTGTCGCGGGTCCGCTTCGCGGCTGACTTAAACCGGGCTGAACGCATTCATCACCTGGGCGAGTGGCTCGATGCCCGGTACGCTGGCACTCCCTTCGGGCAGAGGGATCGGTTCATCGCCGAGCACGAGGCGGCCCTTGGGGTGCTGCATCATGTGGCCAAGGCCGACGGAGCCTTCCGCGCGAAGGAGAAGGATCTGCTGGTCAAGTTCTGCACGGGGTGCGGCCTTTCTGACCAGCTCGTGCTCGACATGGTGGTCAGCGAGGTGGCGTCATGGGCGCCGAGTTCCGCCGTTGCGTTCGGGCGCGACCTGAAAGCATTGAAGTCGCGCAGCGAGGACTATCGAAAGGCGGTGCACGCTACAGCCGAGGCCATCGTTGCTTCCGACAAGTCAGTTCGCGACACTGAGCGGCGGGCGCTGGAGCGGTTGACGAAAGAGCTGGGGTTGCGGCAAGCGGGGCGTCTTGTGGCGCAGAGCAGTCCAGCATCCTAGGCCGGTAGGTGGTGCGCGTGCTCAGAATCGGGCCGCGCGGAGGTGTATACGAATGAGCCGTGTGCAAACCATCGAGATCGACGGCTACAAGGCCTACCTGGTGCCTGCCGACATCTGGGAGCGCGTCAAGGAGATGGTCGAAGACGCCGAGGACGCGGCCGAGTACGAGCGCGCCGTGGTCCAGGATGACGGCGTGCGCTTTCCGCATGAGGTGGCTTCCGCCATGCTGGAGGGCGCGCATCTGGTGCGCGCCTGGCGCGAGTACCGCGGCATGACGCTGCAAGCTCTAGCCGACGCGGCGGGCATCAGCAAGGCCTACCTGAGCCAGATCGAAGCCGGCAAGCGCACCGGCACAGCCGCCACGCTCAAGAAGCTGGCCGCAGCCCTGGGCGTGCCGGTGGGGGCGCTGGTGTTGTGATCGACCCGGCAGGTGTATCCGGATGGCTGCGTTGCCACAAGCCCCCCCGGTTCGGTAGTTTTTCTTGATTTGTCGCCCCAAAATTCGCCCGAGTGGTCCACAATTCCCCGGTGGGCCCAGAAGGGTCACGGTGTTTCCCTGTCGAGAGGATGTCCATGACCAAGGAGAAAGCCGCTAAGCAGGGCAAGGGCCCGGGCCGCGTCATCAAGCCGCAGGCGACCGGTCTGACGCTGAGCATCTCTCCGACCAAGACTCTCTTTTATGCCGAGGTGCCGCAGCGCATCGTTCGTCTGTCTGACCCGGAAATGAAGCCCCGCATGGATGCGCTGATGAAGCGCATCGAGAAGGATCCTGATGTCGGGCTCGAGCTCATGCGCCGTGCCGGCATTCTCACGCCCAAGGGCAACCTGACCAAACGCTACGGCGGCTGAACGGTCCGTGAGCGATTGGACGCTTTACAAGCGCCAGCCGGGGTTTGTGCTGGGCTTTCACGGGTGCGATGAAGCCGTGGGCGAGGCTGTGCTGGCCGGCAAGCAGCACTTGAAAGCCAGCAACAACTCCCACGATTGGCTGGGTGCGGGCATCTACTTCTGGGAGTCGAGCCCCCACCGCGCCATGCAGTGGGCTACGGAGTCCATTCAGCGAAAGAAGCAGACCAAGGGCGCCATCAGGAAGCCCTTCGTCGTAGGTGCCATCATCGATCTTGGGCAGTGCTGCAGCCTGTTCGATGCCGCTGCCCTGGACGAGCTCAAATCTGCCTACGGCGTGTTGGAGGTGCTGCACGCCAAGCAGGGGGTGCCGATGCCCCAGAACAAAGGGGCGCCGCCTGACCAGGTCCTTCGCTACCTGGATCGCGCCGTTATCGAGATGATGCACGAGCTGCGCCAGCAGCAAGGCCTGCCCGCCTACGACTGCGTCAGAGCCGCGTTCGGGGAGGGTGGGGAGCTCTATCCGGGGGCGGGCCTGTCCGCGCGCAATCACATCCAGATCGCGGTGCGCAATCCCGATTGCATCAAGGGCTACTTCCGCCCGATCCGGGCACCGAGTTGAAGTCTGCGTTGGCGTGCCGCTACGCCCAGACGATCCCCCCAATGGGGGAATGTCGCCATCCATTGTTACAAGTCGGTCGGAAACCTGTAGATTCGGGCCGGGCTACTCAACGCCTGCGGCCGGTGGCGGCGTGAGCGGCGCGTGGGTAGGCGGATGACTCCCCCGACCCCTGAGTGGTCGAGGGCTGAGTTTCGGCCGTTGCCTGCCCGAGCGCCAGCGAAATCACCTGATCAAGGGTCGCCCATAGGTTGGGGGGCGCGAGGCCGTGCCGTTGTGCGGCGATGAGCCGGCGCAGCACGGTCCGGGCAGGCTCTGGGAGGTCGGTCACAGTGTCTTCCGCACAGACGCCATGGGTCAAGGTGTAGCCCGGTACCCGCAATGCGGCCGCAATGCGGTCAATGTCCTCAAGATTGGGGTGTCGGGTCCCAGCAAGCCATTTCTGCACGGCACCCTGGGTCACCTCAAGATGCTCTGCAAGAGCCTCTTGGGTGATGCCGGCCTCTTTCATGGCCGTCTTTGTACGGGTGCGCCAGTCCTCAGTCATCCTGCCCAAGTTTGCCGGCATTGACACCAAAACGTAATGCACGGTTTGTCGTGTTTGAGCTTGCGTGGACAAAGCGGAATAATCCATAATGGGACGCTGAGGAGCGGTTATGCACTTGCGAGATTGGATGAAGCAGAACGGGGTGACGCAGCAAGAGCTGGCGCGAAGGCTGCGCCCGCCGATCAGTCAGGCCAAGGTGTCGCACTGGCTCCAGGGCAGTCGACGCGTTGACCTGCACTCGGCCCTTCAGCTGGTGGAGATCACAGGTGGGGCGGTGACGTTCAAGGATCTCGCGGAATTGAGCGGGCATCGGCAGGCTCGAGACCCCGCCTGGCCGCACCCGCAGGGCCGGCCGTGCATCGACGTGGCCGGGCCTGTATGTGTGGCCCAGGACGAGCCCAGGAAGGAGGCGGCCTGAATGGAAAAGCAGCGACAGCCCAGCCAGGCCGATTGGAGCCTGTTCGACGTATCGAGCCTCGGAAGCCGCCCGCAGGAGAAAGCCGAGTGGGAGCTGTTCGGCTCGAACCTCAGACCTCGCCGTCGGGCATGGACGCTATGCGCTCGAGCGTGGCGCGCTCGAATCGAAGCAGGTGCGTGGCGATCCGGGCGCAGAGTTCGTCCTGGCGGTCCTGAGGCATCGGGTCGGCCCGAGCAGCGCGATGGTCTGGAGCGGCGGTTCACGCATTGGGTGCGCTCGCGCCAGTTCGACGGCGTGCACGCTGGTCCTGTCCGGTGGCTCCGGCGCTTCGCCTCGTGGCTCAGTTCCCTGCGCTCTGGGCGGCGCGCCACAGATCGATGAGCAAGGTCTCGCCCATCGTGTCGCCGCGCTCGGCGCATACCTTCGCCATGCGCGACAGGTCCTCGGCGAAGGCCTGTTGCTGCACGGGCTCCAGCCGGCGCACGGTGGCGAACACCAGCGCGCCCAGGGCCGTGACGATGGCGTTCATGGTCTGTGCGTCGGGCTTGATCGATTCGGTCATGAGACTCTCCTGGGTCATTCGGTACGAGGGCGCGAGCGTAGCGCACCGCCGCGCTGCCGCGCGCCTCGGCACCCTTTCTGCAGCGTCTGCCACCACGGCCGCACGTCGGCCGGCTGCCCCCGGTCGCCCGGGCGGCGTGGTGCGTCAGGCGCTGCAGAAAGGGCGTTCGTTGCTGGCTCGACATGCCTTCAGCTTCGCCCCTTGGCGACCGGTTACGCAACCGGTTATTCGATTGATTGTGTTCATGGGGGCAGCCATGGATCAGTTGCAACTGCGCCCGCTGCTCGGGCGCCTGGAGGGCCCGGCGGTCGTGCCGCCGGAGCTCATACGGGGGTGCAGGACCTACCGCGAGGCGGTGCGCCTGTGTTGGGCCTTGCGCCGGGTCAAGAACATGACGCTGCGGCAGCTGGCCGCCGAGTCGGGGCTGCTGCCGCAGCACGTCACCGACTACCTGCATCAGGACGATCGGCCCACGCGGCGAGACCTGCCGGCCGAGCGCATCGGCGCATTTGAGGAGGTCTGCGGCAACACCGCGGTTTCGCAGTGGGTGGCCTTGCAGTCGCGCCTCACGGTGCTGGAGGAGGTGCAAGCGATGAGGCTGGCCGCATGAGTCACGCCAGTTCCGCTGTATGGCCGCCTTTTCCCGGCAGCGGCGACCCGGCGGCCTACCAGCCGGTGCTGGCCGACCAGCTCGTGGCCGAGCGCAAGGCGCACGAGGCGGCCCGCAAGGGGCAGCTCACGGCGCGTGAGCGCGCCAAGACCAAAGGCACCGGCTGGGGTGCCGGCACGGTCGGGGGCTTGAGCCGCAAGAGCGATGAGGCGATCGCGGCCGCCCGCCTGAAGCGGCGCAAGCGCAGTGAGGGGCGTTGACATGCATGTCAACTATCACGAGGTGATCCATCAGATGCAGGCCTTCGGCATCGAGCTGCGCGACCGCGACCTTCCGCTGCACATCGACCGGCCCAAGCGTGTGACCTGCGGCAAGGGCGGCAAGGCCTGGTACTGGCTGCGAACCTTCCGGCCGGACGCCGGCGGCGCCTACATCGTGGGGCGCTACGGCTCGTACAAGACCGGCGAATCGGCCAAGGTGGAGGTGGACTGGCGCCCGCTATCGGAGGCCGAGCGCGCACGCATGAAGGCCGACCGCGAAGCGGCGCGGCAGCGTGAGCGCGAGGCTCGTGAGCGCGAGGCCGCGCTGGCCGCCATGACGGCGGCTCAGCTTTGGCGCGCAGCGTCCGAGCAGGGCACCAGCCCCTATCTCCAGCGCAAGGGCGTCGAGCCCGAGGCCTGTCGCTTTCTGCCAGACGGGTCTATCGTGGTGCCGCTGCTGCGCTACGACTTGCCTCGACACGAGGCGCTGCGGGCGGTGCAGCGCATCTATCCGGGCCCGCGCACGGACAGACGCACCGGCGAGCCGCTACCTCAAAAGGTCTTCACGCGCGGCTTCTCGAAAGAAGGCTGCGCGCTGCGCCTGGGCGAGGTTCAACCGGGGCGGCCGGTGCTCTTGGCCGAGGGCTATGCCACCGCGCTCACCATCCGCATGGCGACTGGACGGCGCTACCCGGTGTTCGTGTGCCTGGATGCGCACAACCTGCTGCCGGTGGCTCGTATCGTCCGCGCCCTGCATGCGGACAGTCCGATCCTCGTCTGCGCCGACGACGACTGGCAACGCCGCAATTCGCAGAGCCGCCAGCTCGAGAACATCGGGCGCTTGAAGGCGTGGGAGGTGGCCCGCTTCATCGAGGACGCCCACATCACGCAGCCGGTCTTCGGCGTGACGGACCGTCGCGCCGACGAGACCGACTTCAACGACTTGCACATGAGGGAGGGCCTGGACGCCGTGGCCCAGCAGCTGACGACAGTCCTGGAGGTGCTCGATGGAGCCGACTGAGCACGGGCAGCCCGCCGACCAGGTCGCCGAGCCAGGCCTGCCACGCAACGTCAAGCCGTTTCCGCGTGCGGTTGCAGCCGTGGGCGGTGAAGGGAAAGGGCCTCCCACCCCTCCTGCAGACGACGCCGAGGTGCCCACCCCGGGGGGAGGGGCGGGCAAGGGCAAGAAGCGCGGGCGCAAGACAGACTTCGGGGCCTACATGCGCCTCATGAAGCACTTCGTGCTCATCTACGGGACCGACACCGTATGGGACGGCGAGACCCGACGCATCGTCAAGATCGGCGCGGTGCGTCTGGCCTTTGGCAACGACACGGTCAAGATGTGGCTGGCCAGCAAGGGCCGGCGCATGGTGCTGCCAGAGCAGGTGCGCTTCGCGCCGGGCGAGGACGTGGGGCCCGACTGCATCAACCTGTTCGACGGCTTCTCCGTCGAGCCTGTCCCGTGCAGTGACGCCGAAGTCGCCGTCATGCTCGAGCTGCTGCACCATCTGTGCAGCATGAGCGCCCCGACTGACGTCGGCGTCGAAGAGGTGGTCACGTGGGTGCTGCGCTGGCTGGCGCTCCCCCTGCAGCGCCCGGGAGCCAAGCTCAGGACCGCCCTCGTGTTCCACGGCCCACAAGGCACGGGCAAGAACTTGTTCTTCGACGCCGTGCGCGGCATCTATGGCAAGTACGGTGTGATGGTCGGTCAGACCGAGCTGGAGGACAAGTTCAATGATTGGCTGAGCGCTAAACTCCTCGTCATCGGCAATGAAGTCGTCACGCGACAAGAGCTGTGGCACAACAAGAACAAGCTCAAGTGGATCATCACGGAAGAGCAGATCCCGATCCGCGCCATTCAGCAGAGCGTTCGGTGGGAGGAGAACCACGCGAACGTGGTGTTTCTTTCCAATGAGGATCAGCCGCTTGCGCTCGAAGAAGGCGACCGTCGATACATGGTGGTCTATACGCCACTTGGGCGTGAGGACGATTTGTATGCCCGGGTGGCGAAGTTCCTCGCCGACGGTGGGGCAGCGAAGTTCCTCTACTACCTGCTGAAGCTGGACCTCGGGGGCTTCACTGAGCACAGCAAGCCGCTGATGACGGACGCGAAGCGCGACCTCATCGATCTCGGACTCAAGCCGGCCCAGCGGTTTGTGAAGGAATGGCTGGCCGGTCTCCTCCCCCTCCCGCTTCAGGTGTGCTCCTCGGAGCAGCTTTACCGTGCCTTCCGTCGATGGTGCGACCAAACCGGCGAGCGGTTCCCGCCCCCCCACGACAACTTCACCCGATCGGTCAATCGCTGGGTGCTGGAGCACAGCGAGGTCGGACCCGATGGGGCGCGGCTCGGTCCGGCCCTGCGCTATAAAACGGTGGCGACCAAGCACGAGGTGGGGCCACGAAAGCACGTGAGGACGTGGTTGCCCAGGGGCACCTCAGCGCCTCCTGGGCGGACCGAAGGGGAGTGGGTGGCCCAATGCATCCAGGCGTTTGAACAGGCGCTTTCCACCTTCTTCCGCAGCCGCACGGAGGATGACGAATGATGCTGTTGACCAGTCGAAGCCTTGTTCACCAGGCTGTAGCGCATCTGTTAACTACGTTGACCCGCGCGGTTGACCGATTCGACGACGATTCCCTCAAGTCCAGCCACATGTGCGGGCGCGCGCGTGCACGCAGGCGCGCCCGCGCATCGCGCGAGGAAACTCATTTCACCCGCAACGTAGTTAAACCGGTCAACCATGAGGGTTATCGTAGTTAACAGTGCAGGAACAGAAGCGTCACAAGCAAGAGTGAAGGCAGGGTATGGCGCAAGGGAAGGTGGGCAAGGTGGGGTTCATTGGGCGACACCGCCGGGGCGGTGCCGGGGTACCCCCCACGGGTCCTTCTGGCGAAGGCAGCCACGCGGGTAATTCGGCCCCCGTTTTCGCGCTAGTGGCTGCGGCGGGGGAAAGTGAACACAAGGGCGAACAGGGGTACGGAAGTGAACGCACGCGTTGAGCTCATCACCCAGGCCGAGTACGCGCGACGCCGCGGCGTGGCCAAGAGTGCGGTGGCCAAGGCGGTCAAGGAGGGGCGCATCACGCTCATTGAAGGCAAGGTTGATCCGGCGGTGGCGGACATCCAGTGGGCTCGCAACACCCGCGCAAGGGCCGACAGCCGGCCTGCAAGCGCCGATCTGGTGGCGGGTAAGGGGGTGGTAGCGGTGGCGGGCCGATCGTCGCTTGTAGGGCCTTCTGTGGGCTTTGGCGGCGGCTTCGACGAGAGCTACCACGCCGCCCGTGCCCGGCGGGAGGCCGCCGAGGCCCAGATTGCCGAGCTGGAGCTGGCCCGGGCGCTGGAGAAGGTCATCGAGGTGGGGCCGGCCATGACAGCGGTCTTCACGGCCTTCCGGTCCCTGCGGGATGCCGGCATGGTGCTGGGCCGCAAGCTGGCCAGCCAGCTGGCGCCCATGGCGGACGCGCGGGAGATCCAGCACGCCATCGATGCCGCTCAGCGCGAGATCTTCGACACCTTCGCGCGCAAGACGCTGCCCGGGCTGCTGGCCAAGGTGGCGGGCCAGCAGGCACAGGCCTTCGCCGGAGAGCTGGCCGCCGTGCAGCAGGAGGGTGGCGCAGCGGGTGGCGGTGAAGAGGCGGCCCGGGAGGGTGCGGCCAAGGAGGAGGCGGCGGCATGAACTGCGCGGACGGATTTCGGGCAGTGTGTGAGGCGATCGAGCGGGCGGTGCTGCCGGACCCCGAGCTGCGTCTGGACCAGTGGAGCGAGGAGCACATCGTGCTGCCCAAGGGAAGCGCCTTCGCGGGCCCGTACCGGCTCGCCCACACGCCCATGGCGCGGCGCATCCTGCAGTGCCTGTCGCCGACGCACCCGGCCGCCCGCGTCGTCGTGATGGGCGCGTCGCAGATGCTCAAGACGCAGATCGCCATCAACGCGATGCTGGGCTGGATCGACCGGGCCCCGGCCAACGTCTTGGCCTTGGAGCCCACGGACAAGCTGGCCAAGCGCCTGAGCGCGCGTATCGCCAAGGCGATCGACGCTTGCGACGCCGTGCGCGACAAGGTGGCCAAGCCGCGCAGCAGGGACTCGCGCAACACCGTGGACTGCAAGGAGTTCGACGGCGGCGCGCTGTACATCACGACGGCCGGGTCGGCCGCGAACCTGGCCGAGATCCCGGCGCGCTACCTCTTCATCGACGAGGTGGACCGCGCCGGCGAGTCGGTCAACGGCGAGGGCGACCCGGTGGACCTCGGCGAGGCCCGGCTGACGACCTACGAGGGCATCAGCAAGAGCTACCTCGTCAGCTCGCCGACGCTGGTGGGCAGCAGCAAGATCGCGGCGCTTCACGAGCGTGGCACGCGCGAGGTGTACCACGTGCCCTGCCCGCACTGCGGGCACCTGCACGAGCTGGTGCAGGACAACTTCCGCTACGACTACGACCCCGAAGCGGACCGCGTCGAGCGCGCCTGGTTCGTGTGCCCCGAGTGCGGCTGCGAGATCGAGGAGCATCACAAGGCCGCGATGCTGCCGGATGAGGCGATGGGCGGGCGGGCCTGCTGGGTGGCCCAGAGCGAAGGCGACGGCGAGACGGTGAGCTTCCACGTCAGCGCCTTCTATGCGCCGCTGGGGTCGATCTCGTGGCTGCGCTTGGCGCGTCAGCACGCGCGAGCGAAGCTGCGCATGGACAAGGGTGACCCCGAGGCGATGAAGGTCTACTGGAACACCCGCCTCGCGTTGCCTTTCGATGGTGCCGAGACTACGACGACCGCGCAGGAGCTGCAGGCGCGGGCCGAGGACTACCCGCCTCGGGTCGTGCCCGAGCGTGCCCTGGTGGTCACGGCCTGGTTCGACACGCAGGTCAACCGGCTGGAGGGCACGCTCGTGGCTTGGGGGCCGGGCCTGGAGTGGTGGGTGCTGGACCACATCACGCTGTGGGGCTCGCCCACCGCCGCGCCGGACGAGCCGGGCAGCGTGTGGCAGCAGTTGGACGAGGTGTGGCGCACGCCGCTGCCGCATGCCAGCGGGGCGCTGATCCGCATCAGCGCCTACGGCATCGACTCGGGCGGCCAGAACACGCAGGACGTCTACAACTACGGCGCCGCGCGCGAGCGGATGGGGTGCCTGGTGACCCGCGGCCACAGCCTGCGGGGCAAGCCGATCATTGCGTCCAAGCCGACGGTGCAGGACATCGACTGGAACGGCAAGCGCGTCGAGGGCGGAGTGAAGCTGTGGATGCTGGGCACGGACACGGCCAAGGACCATCTCTTCAACCGCCTGCGCCTGGCCGACGGCCCGGGCGCGATGCACACCCACCGCGCGCTGCCGCTGGAGTGGTACGAGCAGTTCCTGGTGGAGCGGCCGCAGGTGCGCTGGCGCAAGGGCGTCGCCATCCGCGAGTACGTGAAACCCAACGGCGCGCGCAACGAGGCCTTGGACTGCGCGGTGGGCAATCTGGCCTTGGCCCACTACCTGGGCCTGCACAAGTGGACCGCGCAGGACTGGGCCCGGCTGCGGGATCGTCTGATCCCCGAGGGCCTGACGCCGGACCTTTTCGTGTCGCCTGTACCGGCTGAGCCCCGGCCATCGACCGTCGAGGCTGTGGAGGCCGGGGCAAGGCCTGCGGCCACGCGCGACCAGGCGCGAGCCGGGCCGCCGGCGGCGCCCGTGCTCACGGACTTTTCCAGGGCGGCCGCAGGGGGCCGCCGCATCATGTCACGAGGCATCGCATGAACGAGAACGACGCCATCCGCCTGGCGGCGCCCGCGCCGCAGCGCACCGAGGACGACGTGCCGCCTGGCCAGACCGAGCAGGACCGGGATCTGGACGCGCTGTGCGACGCCTGGGCCCACTGGTGCCGCACGCGCCGCTTCTATGGCCCGGCGCCGATGAACGCCTCGGTGCTGGGCAAGCTGAGCGGCAAGTCTCAGGCGCCGCGCGAGCCGGGCGGGCCGGACGCGCCATGCAGCGCCGAGCTGGCCGCGCTGCACCTGGCCGTCATCGCGCAGCCGCGGGAGGCGCTGGACCGCAAGGTCTTCGAGCTGCACTACCTCTGGTCGGTGCGCAACGTCAAGGCGGCCGCGGCGCGGCTGGGCATCAGCCGACAGCACTGGTACCGGCTGCTCGGCGACTTCAGGCGGCGGGTGTATGCGGCCTCGCGCGCGATCTTGCAGGCCCACGACGGGCCGCCTTGGGGGAGCGGGCGGTGAGTGGCTGGCTGCAGGCCTCAGGCGTGATCCGGCTGGCGGGGGCGGTGGCCGATGCCGCCTGCGCAGCCGCCTGCTGGGCGCGGGCCGCGATCCATGATCACAAGAAAGCGCATGATGTCAAGCGCGAAGATGTCACCTCCAGAGGAGACAAAAAAGTGCTGGCCAGCAGGTGACACTTCGGCCCAAAATTCGCATCAGTTTCGGTAAGTAGCGAAATGCCGCTTGTCGAAACTGACTCTGTCAAGGCCTCCTTTGTCATCGGCGCAAGGCCCCGGTGGACGCAAGTCCCCGGGGCCTTTTTCTTGGGATCGTCAGCATGCTCTCCATCCGAAAGTCAGGCTCCATCGCGCAGATCCTGCGCGAGGCGCGGGATGTGCCGGCGCGCGTGATCCCCTATGCCGCGGCGACGGCCTTGACGCGCACGGCCAAGCGCGCGCAGCAGGCGATCATCGCTGAGATGCCGCAGGTGTTCGACCGGCCGACGCCGTACACGCTCAACAGCACCTTCGTGCAGCCGGCCAGCGTCAAGACCATGACCGCGCGCGTGGCGGTGAAGGACTGGGCGAGCAACAACGGCACGCTGCCCGAGGATTACCTGCTGCCCGCCGTGCTGGGGGGCGGCCGCAAGGAGAAGCGCTTCGAGCGCAACCTGCGCTATGCGGGCCTGCTGGCCCGTGGCGAGCGCGCAGTGCTCGGCCAGGAGGCGCCGCTCGATGCTTTCGGCAACCTGCGCCGCGGCGAGATGCAGCGCATCCTCAAAACTGACGAGAACGCGCTGTACTTCGTCGGGCGCGTCAAGCGCACCCGGGGCGTGTGGCGCCGCGAGGGGCGGCGGCTGCGGCCGGTGCTGGTGTTCGTGCGCCGCGCGCCTCAGTACCGCGCGCGGTTGGACTTCGACGGCATCGCCGAGCGGACGACGCGCGAGTTTTTCGAGGCCGAGTTTCGCGCTGCGGCCGAGGCCATCGTGCGGAGGCGCGGATGACGCTGGATCAGCTCAGGGCCCGGCTG
>NZ_JBKBSL010000002.1:0-7762 GCF_046291045.1 Caldimonas sp.
TATGCGGTGGTGGTGGCGCAGGTGAAGTCCTTCTCGGCCTGGGCGGGCATCCTGGCGCTGGCGCTGATCGTGATCCCGGTGGTGATCCGCACGACCGAGAACATGCTGGTGCTGATCCCCAATTCGTTGCGCGAAGCTGCGTATGCGCTGGGCACGCCGAAGTGGAAGGTGATTCTGAGCGTGACGCTCAAGGCCTCGCGCGCCGGTGTCATCACGGGCGTGCTGCTGGCCCTGGCGCGCATCGCGGGTGAGACGGCGCCGTTGCTGTTTACCGCGCTGTCCAACCAGTTCTGGACGTCCGATCTGTCGCAGCCGATGGCCAGCCTGCCGGTGACGATCTTCAAGTTCGCGATGAGTCCTTACGAGAACTGGCAGAAGTTGGCTTGGACCGGCGTGTTTCTCATCACGCTGGGCGTGCTGGCGCTGAACATCCTCGCCCGCGTGCTCTTCCGCAACAAACACTGACATCCACCGAGAGGCTCCCGATGGACGCAAAAGTCGATGTGCCCGTGACCGAGAAGATCAAGCTCTCGGTGCGCAATCTGAATTTCTATTACGGTAAGTTCCACGCCCTCAAGGACATCAACCTCGAGATTCCCGAGAAGAAGGTGACGGCCTTCATCGGGCCGTCGGGCTGCGGGAAGTCCACACTGCTGCGCACCTTCAACCGCATGTTCGAGCTCTATCCCGAGCAGCGGGCGGAAGGCCAGATCCTGCTGGACGGCGAGGACATTCTGCGGTCCAAGCTGGACGTCTCGCTGATCCGAGCGAAGATCGGCATGGTCTTCCAGAAGCCCACGCCCTTCCCGATGTCGATCTACGACAACATCGCCTTCGGTGTGCGGCTGTTCGAGAGTCTGCCGCGTGTGGAGATGGACGAGCGTGTCGAATGGGCACTGCGCAAGGCGGCCCTGTGGAACGAGGTCAAGGACAAGCTCGACCAGAGCGGGGCCGGGCTGTCCGGCGGGCAGCAGCAGCGCCTGTGCATCGCACGCGGCATTGCCATCAAGCCGGAGGTGTTGCTGCTTGACGAACCCTGCTCGGCGCTGGACCCTATCTCCACCGGCAAGATCGAGGAGCTGATCCACGAGCTCAAGAACGACTACACGGTGATCATCGTGACGCACAACATGCAGCAGGCGGCACGTGTGTCCGACTACACCGCCTACATGTACCTCGGCACGCTCGTCGAGTTCGGGCAGACGACCGAGTTGTTCATGAAGCCCAAGCAGAAGGACACCGAGGACTACATCACCGGCCGTTTCGGGTGAGCCCGACCGCCTACCGGCCCGCTGCACTTGCCGGTGAGCGACGGGACAACGCCTCGGCGCATGACGGCACCGAGGTTGCAAGGAGCAACACATGACCGACAAACATCTGTCCACCCAGTTCGATGCCGAGTTGTCCGGCATCTCCACCCGCGTGCTCGAGATGGGCGGCCTGGTGGAGTCCCAGGTGGCTCAGGCCATCTACGCGCTGTCCAACTTCAGCGGGGATACCGCCACGCAGGTGCTCGCGCAGGAGGAACGTGTCAACCAGATGGAAGTCGAGATCGACCGCGATCTGTCGACCATTATCGCCCGGCGCCAGCCCACGGCGCGTGACCTGCGCTTGCTGATCGCGATCTCCAAGACCATCGGCAATCTAGAGCGGGTGGGCGATGAGGCGGCGCGCATTGCCCGCACCGTCCAGCGGCTCATCAATACCGGGGTGTTCAGCCGCCTGCGCCTGCCCGTTGGCGACGTGTCTTTCGAGGCCTCGCTGGCAACCTCCCAGTTGCGCAAGACGCTGGACGCCTTCGCCCGGCTGGACGTGAACCAGGCGCTGGAGGTCATCAAGCAGGACAACCAGATCGACCAGGAGTTCGACGGCCTGATGCGCAAGCTCATCACCTACATGATGGAGGATCCGCGCACGATTTCGGCCAGCATCGATCTGGTGTTCGTGGCCAAGGCGATCGAGCGTGTGGGCGACCATGCCAAGAACCTGGCCGAGCAGATCATCTACATCGTCAAGGGCACCGATGTGCGACACGCCTCGATGGAGAGCGTCGAGTCGGCCGTGCGCTGAAGGAGGCGAGGCTCATGAGCCGAGTGCTTGTGGTAGAAGACGAAAGCGCGATTGCCGAACTGATCTCCCTGAATCTGCGTCACGCGGGGTATGAGGTCACGGTCGTGGGCGATTCCACACGGGCGCTGGCCGAGGTGGACCGGGTGCTGCCCGACCTGATCCTGCTGGACTGGATGCTGCCCGGTCAGTCCGGCCTGGCACTGGCCAAGCGCTGGCGTGCCGAGCCCCGGACCAAGGACGTTCCCATCATCATGCTGACGGCCCGTGGTGACGAGCCCGACCGCGTCGCCGGTCTCGATGCCGGTGCCGACGACTACCTGACCAAGCCGTTTTCGACCAATGAGCTGATGGCGCGCATCCGGGCGGTTCTGCGCCGCAAGGCGCCCGAGGCCCTGGACACTGCGGTGGAAGTCGGTGGTTTGCGTCTGGATCCCAGCACGCGCCGGGTGTCTCGGGGGGGGCAGGAAGTGAAGGTGGGGCCGACCGAGTTTCGACTGTTGCATTTCTTCATGACGCACCCAGAGCGGGTGCACAGCCGCGCGCAGTTGCTCGATCGCGTTTGGGGCGATCACGTGTTCATCGAGGAGCGTACCGTGGATGTGCACGTCAAGCGATTGCGCGAGGCGCTCGCGCCGGTGCAATGCTCGCAGATGATCGAGACCGTGCGCGGGGCAGGCTATCGCCTGACGCAGAACCTGCCGACACCCGCGACCTGAACGCCACCGAGCATGAACTGGTTGTTTCCCAGGGCCGTCGCCGGCGTGATGCTGGTGTTGGCGGGAGCGGCGGCAGGCTACGTGGCCGGCTTGGCACTGAAGTCGCCGTTGTTGTTGGGTTTGCTGGGCGCTTTAGCGTCGGCGGCGGTGCTGATCCTCCTCGACACCTTGCGCGGTCACCGCTTGCTCCACTGGTTGCGCGGCAATCAGCAGGGCACGGCCCCGCGCGATGCAGGTCTGTGGGGAGAGCTCGGCTACCGCATCGAGCGGGCCTTGCGCAAGCGTGAGCAGCAGGTGGCGCAGGAGCAGACGCGCCTGACCCAGTTCCTCTCGGCCATCGAGGCCTCGCCCAACGGCGTGATGATGCTCGACCCCGAGGACCACATCCAGTGGTGCAACCGGGTGGCGGCCGAACATTTCGGGCTCGACCCGCAACGAGACCTTCAGCAGCGGGTCACCAACCTGGTGCGTGCTCCGGCCTTCGTGGCCTATCTCCAAGGCGGCGGATCCAAAGGTTCGATCCAGTTTCTTGGCGCGCGCGGCGACGTGATGCTGTCGGTGACGGTGCGCGAATACGGCGAGGGCATGAAGCTGGTGCTGTCGCAGGACATCACCGAGCGCGAGCGTGCCGACCGGATGCGGCGTGACTTCGTGGCCAACGTCTCCCACGAGATCCGCACGCCGCTCACTGTGCTGGCTGGATTCATCGAGACCCTGACCAACCTGCCGCTGACGGAGGTGGAACGCAAGCGGGTGCTCAGTCTCATGGCACAGCAGACCGAGCGCATGCAGACGCTGGTCAGCGACTTGCTGACCTTGGCCCGGCTCGAAGGCGGCCCGCGGCCTCCCACCGACGTCTGGTGCGATGCGGGCCAGCTCATGGCGCAGATGGAGCAGGACGCGCACAACCTGTCTCGCGGCCGCCACCGTCTCAGCTTCCGCATCGAGCAGCCCTCGCGCCTGGCCGGTGTCGAAAGCGAATACTTCAGTGCGCTGAGCAATCTGGTGAGCAACGCCATTCGCTACACGCCCGAGGGGGGCAGCATCGAGGTGGTTTGGCGTGTGCGTCCAGACGGCAGCGGCGAGTTCGTCGTGAAGGACACCGGTATCGGCATCGACAAGGAGCACTTGCCGCGTCTGGCCGAGCGCTTTTATCGGGTCGATGGCAGTCGCTCGCGGGAGACGGGCGGCACGGGCTTGGGGTTGTCCATCGTCAAGCATGTGATGCAGCGCCACGGCGGCGAACTCGACATGCGCAGCGAGCCCGGCAAGGGCTCCGAGTTCAGGCTCATCGTTCCGGCCTTGCGCGTGTCCGTCGGGGGGGCAATCGGAGGTGGCGTCAAGGCGCCGGCTGCACCGGCGGCGTCCGCCTGAACGGGCGGCCCACCCGCCGGTACATCAGCACCAACAGAGCCGCCACGAGGGCCAGGGCGGCGACATTGGCCGCCCAGAAGCCGCCGGCGCCGTGCAGGGCCTGCGGAATCCTGCCGCCGAGGTTGAAGCCCAGGACCCAGCCTCCCGCCAGCCCGATGCCCCACAGCGACACCACATAAGCCACCGCAGGAGCCAGCGCGATGCGCAACGAGCGCAGGGCAAAGGCCGTTGTGATCTGCGCGGCATCGAAGATCTGGTAGACGGCGATGAACACGATCAGCTGCAGGGCGATGGCGCGCACGGCCGGATCCAAGCTGTAGGCCATGACGATGGGGCTGCGTAAGACGAACAGCACCAGGCCCAGGGTCATCGACAAGCCCACCGCCATGCCGATGCCTTGGCAGCCAGCGTGCCACGCGGCCCGAGCGTCACCGGCGCCGCGCAACTGGGCCACGCGAGCCCCCGTGGCCACGGCGATCGACAGGGGCAGCATGTAGGCCACGGAGGCGAGGTTGGCCACGATCTGATGCCCCGCCAGGGCAGTGGTGCCAAAGTGCGAGATGAACACGGCCATCAGCGCGAAGGCCGTCACTTCGACGAAGTAGCTCGCCCCGGCAGGCAGGCCCAGTCGCAGCAGCTCCTTTTGCTCAGGCCAGCGGGGCCGATCCCAGTCGCGCC
The DNA here is from genome assembly GCF_046291045.1 of Caldimonas sp. GTDB lineage: Bacteria > Pseudomonadota > Gammaproteobacteria > Burkholderiales > Burkholderiaceae_C > Caldimonas. Next base: position 4,839 of record NZ_JBKBSL010000002.1, read on the forward strand.
ACAAGCTGAACGGGGCATACAGCGGGTGTCGCGCCAGTATCGCCCCGCCGAGGATTCCTTGCAGGGCCAGGACGATCAGTGTGGCCAGCGCGCAGCCCGTGACCCCCAGAGCCGGCAGCCCGCCGCCGCCGAACACCAACCAGGCATTGAGTGGCAGTTTGAGCGCCAGCCCCCCCAGTTGCAATGCCGTCACCAGCATCGGGCGGGAGATGCCTTGGTTGAGCGCGCTGAAACAGCGCAGCAGCAGTGCCAGGGGCAGGCCCCAGCCCAGCCAGAAGAGATAGTCCCGCGTGCGCTGAGCCACCTCGGGGGTGGCATCGGTCAGCGCCAGCAGGGGGCCAGGAAAGAACATCAGCAGCATCCCGGGCACGGCCAGCGCCAGGGCCAGCCACACGCCCTGCTGGAAGGCGCGCCCCACCTGGCGAGGCTCGCCGCCGCCGTGGTGCTGGCCCACCACCGGGATCAGGGCCTGCACCACGCCGGTCAGCCCGATGAAAATGCTGACGTACAGGGCCGCGCCGACCGACAGCGCGGCCAGATCCTCGCTGGACGCGCGGCCGGCCATCAGCGTGTCGGCCACGCCAAAGCCGATGGTGGCGAGCTGGCCGATCAGGATGGAGCCCGCATCACGGGCGATGGGCCGCCAAGCGGGCATGGGGTGTCAGTCCCGGCGGTAGAGATAGGTTTGTTCGTTGCGGTCCGTGGGGCGCCGTTCGGCGGTGACCAGGGTCCAGCCCGGCGGGGCCGCCGGCGCGCTGCGACGTGGCCCGATCAATAGGAGGTGGCGGCACGTCTGCGGATCTCCGTCCATGCCGGCCTGCACGCGCAGGCCGCCCAGGGCTTGCAGGGCCGCGAGCTGGTGGCGCGGCAATCCGCTGGTGAGCACGCAGGCGTTGGCGGGCAAGTGGCGTTGCAGGCGCTCGACCAGCGGTCGGTCGCTGCGGGCATAGTTCAGCAGCGGCAGCCACAAGGTGAGCATCAGCATCCAGATCAGGGCAACGCCGCCGGCTGGCAGCACCAGGCTGCGCCACAGGGCTTCGCGATGCCGGCCCGTGCGCCAGCGCACCAGCCAGGCCCAGGCCAGGGTCGCGGCGATCCCGAGGGACAGGGCGGCCACGGAAAAGCTCGGTTCGAAGCCCGGGGCGAGCTTGGCGATGTTGGCGGCCGGCTTGGCGGGCAGCCCCGTGTGCATGGCGATGTACATCACCCACACGAACAGGGCGCCGGCGGTGAAGAAGCACACGGAGAACCAGTCGATCGCCGAGGCCATGGCCCGGCGCAGCGTGGGCAAGGCGAAGGCCGAGAGCACGGCCAGGGCCGGCAGACCGAGCAGCAGTGCACGGTCTGAGCCGTTCATCGCCACGCAGGCGGTCACGGCGATGGCGGCCATCGACAGGGGCCAGGCGATGTGCCGGTGCCGCAGGTGGTGACGCCAGCGCCACAAGGTCCAGCCGGCGAGCAACCAGGCCGGCCAGGTGAACCAGACGAGCAGCCGCGACACTTGGGTCACGGAAGGCCATTCCTGCACACGCCAGCTCCAGGTACCGAAGGCCGTGGCCAGCAGGCCGGCCAGCAGGGCCGAGACCAGCACCCACGGGGTGAACGCCTGGGTGGCGGCGTAGTGGGAGCGCTGGCAGACGAGCCCGGCGGCAGCGGCCAGGGCCAGGGCCAGGCTGGCCGCGCCGCTGCCAGCCATCAGGGGCAGGGCAGCCAGCATCGCCAGGCGCGGCTGCCAGCCGCGGTAGGTGCTGGCCGAAACGGCGTACAGGCACAGGCTGACTCCAGCAAGCTGGACGAGTTCAGGTGTGATCTCGTGGCCGAGCTGCAGCAGGCCCAGACTGGCCAGCAGGGCCAGCACGGCGCCGTCGGCCACGGCCCGCGCGTAGTCCACGGGATGGGCTTCTCCGCCGAAGGCGAAAGCGACCGGCTGGGCAGCCTCGGTGCGGGCCAGGTGGTAGCAGCTGTACCAGGTGAGCGCCAGGGTGGCGGCCAGCAGCAACGCGAAGGGCACGCGCGCGGCCAGCTCCGGCCCGAGCCAGCCGCCCAGCGCCTGGATGAACAGCGCGCCCAGCCAGTAGGGCAGCAGGCCGCCGTCCGAGGGCAGCCCGGCGATCGTCGGGTGCCACCAATCGCCCCCCTGCGCCAGGGCGTGCATATAGCCGTAGGCGGTGACGTCCGCGTTGCGCCAGGGATCGCGTCCGAAATGGCCCGGCAGCACATAGGCTGCGCACAGCAGCAGCAGCGCCAGGCGGGGCAGGCGCCGTGCGGCGCGCTGGGTGACGATGGCGGGGGTGGGGTGGTTCAAGGGTGGATGGGTGGCACGTCCAGCACGGGCGCCATCATGCAGGAATTCGGCGCGGCCGGGGCGGGAGCCGTCCCACGAGGCCCGGAAACGAACAAGGCAGCCGCGAAACCGGGCTGCCTTGTCGGAAGAGGCCGGGGCCTGCTGCAGGCGGGCTCCGGACGAAGGATCTTACTTCTTGAGACCGACGCGCGCGAATTTGTTGCGGAACTTCTCGACGCGGCCGCCCAGCGAGTCCACGCTCTTTTGCGTGCCGGTGTAGAAGGGGTGCGTCTCGCTGGTGGTTTCCAGCTTGAACAGCGGCAGTTCGCGGCCGTCGTCCATCTTGATGGTTTCCTTGGTGGGCGCGCACGAGCGCGTCACGAACTGGAAGCCGTTGGACAGGTCCACGAAGCACACTTCGCGGTAGTTGGGGTGAATGCCTTCTTTCATGCCGGATCCTTTGGTCGCAGGTGGGCCGGGAGCCACGCCGAACCCCTCGGCGCACTTTCCGGAATGCGGGAAACCTCAAATTATAACGCGGATCGTATCGACCTGGGCGGTGCTGACCGCGGTCTCGCAGAGCTCGACCGGTTCGTCGGGCGCGGAACAGCCCGCAGGGGCTGTTCCTGGTCCCGACTCA
>NZ_JBKBSL010000002.1:7862-133119 GCF_046291045.1 Caldimonas sp.
CCGCGGTCTCGCAGAGCTCGACCGGTTCGTCGGGCGCGGAACAGCCCGCAGGGGCTGTTCCTGGTCCCGACTCACCCCCCTCGACGCATCATGTCGAAGAAGTCGTGGTTGTTCTTGGTGGACTTCATCTTGTCGAGGATGAACTCCATCGCCTCGATCTCGTCCATCGGGTAGAGCAGCTTGCGCAGGATCCAGGTCTTTTGCAGGATCTCAGGCTTGAGCAGCAGCTCCTCGCGGCGGGTGCCCGATTTGTTCAGCAGGATGGAGGGGTAGACGCGTTTTTCGGCCATGCGGCGGTCCAGGTGGATCTCGCAATTGCCGGTGCCCTTGAACTCTTCGTAGATCACCTCGTCCATCCGGCTGCCGGTGTCGATGAGCGCCGTGCCAATGATGGTGAGCGAGCCGCCTTCTTCGATGTTGCGCGCCGCGCCGAAGAAGCGCTTAGGCCGCTGCAGGGCGTTGGCGTCCACGCCGCCGGTGAGTACCTTGCCTGATGAGGGCAGCACGTTGTTGTAGGCACGCGCCAGGCGGGTGATGGAGTCCAGCAGGATCACCACGTCCTTTTTCAGCTCGACCAGGCGCTTGGCCCGTTCGATGACCATCTCGGCCACTTGCACGTGGCGGGCGGCGGGCTCGTCGAAGGTGGAGCTGATGACCTCGCCGCGCACGGTGCGCTGCATTTCGGTCACCTCCTCGGGGCGCTCGTCCACGAGCAGCACGATGAGGTAGACATCGGGGTAGTTGGCCGTGATGGCGTGAGCCAGATGCTGCATCATCACCGTCTTGCCGCTCTTGGGCGGCGCCACCAGCAGGGCCCGCTGGCCTTTGCCGATCGGGGCGATGAGGTCGATGATGCGGCTGGTGATGTTCTCGTCCGACCGGATGTCGCGTTCGAGCTTGAACTGCTCTTTCGGGAAGAGCGGCGTCAAGTTCTCGAACATGATTTTGTGTTTGTTCTCCTCGGGGGTGAGACCGTTGACCCGGTCCACCTTCACCAGGGCGAAATAGCGTTCACCGTCCTTGGGTGTGCGCACCTCTCCCTCGATCATGTCGCCAGTGTGCAGGTTGAACCGGCGGATCTGGCTGGGCGAGAGGTAGATGTCGTCCGTGCTGGCCAGGAAGCTGGTCTCGGGCGAGCGCAGGAAGCCGAAGCCGTCGGGCAGCACTTCCAGTACGCCGTCGCCGAAAACCTGCTCGCCCTGCTTGGCGCGCTTTTTCATGATCGCGAACATCAGCTCCTGCTTGCGCATGCGGCTGGTGTTCTCGATCTCCAGCGACTCGGCCATCTTGATGAGCTCCGAGACGTGCAGGACTTTGAGTTCTGAAAGGTGCATGGGTGGGAACCCTGGTCGGTGTGGTGTCGAAACTGGAGGAGCCAAGGGCCCGGCGAGGCGGCTGCGATGCCGGTGGGACATGCAGTCCTGTCAGCCTGGACCGGCCATCACCCGCAACGTTCGCGGATGCTGAGTCTGGGAAGGGTGGTGAGCCGAAACTGGGCGCCGACGATTTGGCGCAGCGGCGTGTTCAGCGACCTATTGCCCGTTGAGCTGCGCCGGGCTTGTGGCTCCGGCGTCAGCCAAATTTGGCGCTGATTATAGATGCCCGTCGACGAAGGCCGTCAACTGGGCCTTGGACAGGGCGCCGACTTTGGTGCCGGCGAGTTGGCCGCCTTTGAAGAGCATCAGGGTGGGAATGCCGCGGATGCCGAACTTGGCAGGCACTTCCCGGTTCTCGTCGACGTTCATCTTGGCGATTTGCAGCCGGCCGTCGTAGTCCTTGGCCACCTCGTCCAGGATGGGGGCGATCATCTTGCATGGGCCGCACCATTCGGCCCAGTAGTCCACCAGCACAGGCTTGTCCGCCTGCAGCACGTCGGCGTCGAAGGACGCATCCGAGACGTGTTTGATCAGCTCGCTGCTCATTGTTCAATCCTCGTGTGCGCCGGGCGACGACGCCCAGCAAGGCACAATGATTTTGGCACAAAGCGTGTCGGCCCTTTTTCGAGCATGTCTTCCTCGACCTTCACTTTGTTTGAGCGGCGTTGCTTGTCGCAGCCGTCCGAGTCCTGGACGGCGGTGGCGTTGGAGTTGCAGGATTTCGTCCGCCGCCATGGTTTGGTGGCGCGTGATCTCTGGGTGATCGTGCCTTTTGCGCAACACCTGCCTCTGGCGCGCGAGGCTTGGGCTCGGCACGCAGGGGCAGGCTGGATGCCCCGTTTCGAGACCACCGAGACGCTGGCGGGCGCACTGGATCCCCTGAGGGCCGTGCCGGAGGAGGCGCCCACTGGCGACGCGGTGGTCGACCGTTTGATGGCCGCGCAGTTGCTGGCGCGGCAGGGTTGGGCGCAGCGGGTCGCTCGAGACGATCCGGCCATGTTCCGGCACTGGGTACGGCTGCTCGTGGACACCACCCATCAACTGATGGAGGGGGCTGCCCGCCTGTCTCCCGATCTGCGCGAGGCCTGGTGGGTGAAGGTGCAGGAACGGCTGGGCGTCCGGGTGGACGCCCAGGTGAGCGCCGGCGAGGTGGAGGGGGCGCTGGCCCGCGTGGCCTGGGCCTGGGCGCGTCAGCGCGATAGTGCTTCCACAGACGGGCTGTTCCGGGCGACCCCGGGGGCCTGGGCGGTGGTGCAGGCCGGTCCGGCGGATCGGCTGATGGAGTCGGTGGTGGCGCAGTTCCCCGGGCCGGTGCTGTGGCTGGACTTGAACTGCCCCCCCTCGCTGGTCGCGGACGTCTCGGCGCCTGGGGCGCCCTCTTTGACGGTTTGCCAGGACGCCGAGGAGGAGGCCCAGGTGGCCGCCGCCCGGATCTTGCGCCACGTGGCCGACGGGGAGGTGCCGGTCGCCTTGGTGGCACAGGATCGAGGGCTGGTGCGTCGTATTCGGGCCTTGCTGGATCGCGAGCAGGTGGGCATTCATGACGAGACGGGCTGGAAGCTGTCCACCACCCGGGCTGGCGCCTGTGTGATGGGGTTGCTGCGGCTGAGCGGCCCGCGCGCGGCCACCGAGGAGCTGCTGGACTGGCTCAAGAGTGGCTTCGTGGACCTGCCGGGACAGGGGGCGGTGGTGCCGGTGCTGGAGGCCGCCCTGCGCCGACAGCAGGCGGCCTGGGTGGCGCAGGTGCGGGTGCAGGCGTTGCCTGATGCGGCCCTGGCGCTGTGGCGGGCCTGGACCGAGGCCTGCAGGCCGTTGGGGCGGCTGTCGCGTGCCAGCCTGGCGCAATGGCAGCAGGCGCTCGCACAGGGACTGCGGCAATGCGGGGCCTGGGAGCGCCTGCAGCTCGATCCGGCCGGGGCCCAGCTGCTGCAGGCCTTGCGTCTGCCGGAGGGGGCTGCGGCGCCGGGGCCGTACGGCCGGCAGGCAGGGCGGCTCGAATTGGACCGGGCCGATCACTTGGCTTGGGTGGACGAGGTGCTGGAATCCGTGTCGTTTCGGCCGGCGCCGGCCGAGCCGGTGGAGGTGGTGATCGCGCCCCTGCCGCGCTGCCTGCTGCGACCCTTCGCCGCGGTGGTTCTGCCGGGCTGTGACCACACCCACCTGGGCGCCCCGGCGGCCGTCGGGGGGTGTTTGAGCGAGGCCGAACGGCGCGACTTGGGCTTGCCCACCCGCGAGGAGGCTTGGCAGCGTGAGCGCGTGGCGCTGAACCATGTGCTCTCGCATCCGCGGTTGAGCCTGTCGTGGCGGCGCAGCCACCAGGGAGAGCCGTTGCAGGTCTCGCCGCTGCTGGAGCCCGTGCGCCTGGCGCTGCGCCGCGCGGGGCGCGACTGGTCGATGGCGCCGCAGGCGCGGGTGCCGCAGGCCCTGCCGGTCTGCCCTGTGGGGCCCACGCAGCCGTCAGCGCCTGCGCTTGTGCCGGCTCAGGTGAGCGCCACGGCCTACGAGGCTTTGCGGGTCTGCCCTTATCGTTTCTTTGCCTTGCGCATGCTGGGCCTGGAGGAGGTGGAGGTGCTCGACGACGAGCCCGACCGTCGTGACCAGGGCCTCTGGCTGCACGCGGTGCTGCACGCCTTCCACACGACGCGGTCGTCGCCGGTCGGTGATCGGCAGGCCGATGTCGACTGCCTGCTGACGATCGGCCGGGCACAGCGCGAGGTGCTGGGGCTGGACGAGGCGGCCTTTCTTGCCGAGTGGCTGCAGTTCGAGCGGCTGGCGCCTGCCTATGTCGATTGGCTGCGCGACCAGGAGGTCCAGGGCTGGCGCTTCGAGCGCGCAGAGTGGCCCGTTTCGGTGCCAGGGGTGGGGGCGGTGGGCATGCGGGGGGTGCTGGACCGGGTGGACCGGCTTTCTCAGGGAGAGGGGCGCCCGGTTCGCGCCCGGCTGATCGATTACAAAACCTCCTCGGCAGAGAGTCTTCGCATGCGTGTGCGCCAGCCGCTGGAAGACACCCAACTGGCCTTTTATGCGGCGTTGTGGGAAGACGCCGGCGAGGACGCTCAAGAGTTGGAAGCCGGTTATCTGGCATTGGAGGTGCCGGTGCGATGGATCGAGCATCCACGGGTGGCTGACAGCGCAGCCGCCTTGAGGACCGGGCTGGCCGAAGATCTCGGCCGCCTGGCGCAGGGCGCACCGCTGCCGCCCTTGGGCGATGGTCCGGCGTGCATGCACTGCGCGGCAGCAGGCCTGTGCCGCAAGGATCACTGGGCCGCGGTGGCGAGGGAGGTGGCATGAACGAGGCATCGGGGCACGCCGGCGCAGCGGCCTACCGCATCGATGGGCATCTGGTCAGCCGCGAGGCGTTCTACGCCCAGGCCTGCGATCCGAGACGCAGCGTGGTCGTGGAGGCCTGTGCTGGCGCGGGCAAGACCTGGATGCTGGTGTCACGCATTTTGCGTGCGCTGCTCGAGGGCGTGCCGGCGCGCGAGATCCTGGCCATCACGTTCACGAAAAAGGCCGCTGGAGAGATGCGTGCGCGCCTGATGGAGTGGTTGGCAGACCTGGCGCTGGCCGACGACGACGCACGGGTGTCGGCGCTTGTGGAGCGGGGCTTGAGCCCGCAGGAGGCGCGCAGGCAGGCGCCGGTGCTGGCGGGGCTGTATGAGCGGTTGCTGACAGCGGGCGAGCAGGTGGAGGTGCGCACTTTCCATGCCTGGTTCGCTCAGCTCATGCGCGCCGCACCGCTGCAGGTGATCGAGCGGCTGGGCTTGGTGCCTGAGGCTCAGTTGCTGGAGGACAGCGCCGAGCTGCACGGGCCGACTTGGCGCGAATGGCTGGGCCGTGTGCATCGTGATCCGGCTTTGCGCGAGGATCTCGCTGCTCTGATGCGGGAACATCCCCGGGGGCGCGTGCGCGAGTGGCTGCTGGGGTTGATCGACAAGCGCGTGGAGTTCGAGCTGGCCGATGCCGCCGGCACCCTGGCCGCGAGCGTGCCGCCGGCTGCGCAATGGCGGTCGGTATTTGCCGGGTTGGCGCATCCGGCACAGCGTCTGCGTCATCCGGCGGTCAGCGGTGTGCTGCAGGCCGTGGCCCGTGCGCTGGGGGCTCAGGACAAGGCCACGCCGCGCAAGGCCGCTCAGGCGCTGCAAGAGGCGTTGGCGCTGCCCGACGACGAGGCCGCACTGGCGGCTGCTCGCGCGGCGCTGCTCACCCAGAAGGGCAGCTTGCGCCGACACCTCGAGGCGCCCGGCCTGGACGAGGCCGTGGCATGGCTGGACGAGATCCAGCAGGGTGTGGAGCAGGAGCGCGCTCACCAGGAGCACCAGCGGCTGGTGCGCCTAGGGCGTTTGCTGCTCGAGGCCTATCGATCGGTGAAGCGGCACCGGGGCCTGGCCGACATGGCCGACTTGGAGCGCTGCGCGCTGACCTTGCTGAGCGACGGGGGGCTGGGAGCCTGGATGCAGGAGCGCTTGGACGCGCGGGTGAGCCAGATCCTGATCGACGAGTTCCAGGACACCAACCCGCTGCAATGGCAGGCCCTGTCTCAGTGGTTGTCGTCCTATGCCGGGGCGGGCGGCGGGGCGAGCGGGCAGCGCGCGCCCGGGGTGTTCATCGTGGGCGATCCCAAGCAGAGCATCTACCGCTTCCGGCGGGCCGAGCCGCGCGTGTTCGAGGCGGCCAAGACCCTGGTGGTGCAAGGCCTGGGCGGCTCGGTGCTGGAGTGCGATCACACCCGCCGCAACGCGAGGGCCGTGATCGAGGCCCTGAATGCCGTGTTCGGGGCGGCGCAGGCCGAAGGGGCCTTCGAAGGTTTTCGGCCTCACACCACCGAGCATCGCGACGATGGGCCCACCGCAAGGGTGCGTGCGCTGCCGCGCATCGAGCGGCCCGAGCGCGAGGTTCGTGCCCCGGCGGCACCGTCGTGGCGCGACAGCCTGACGCAGCCGCGCCACGAGGAGCAGGAGCCCTGGCGGGCCCAGGAGGCGCGAGCCGTGGCCCAGGCCATCGAGCACCTGGTGCGGGTGGATGGGGTGGCGCCGGGAGACATTCAGGTGCTGGCGCGCAGGCGTGCTCCGCTGGGCTGGGTTGCTCAGGCTCTGCGAGAGCGGCAGATCGCCTGCGCCAGCCCCGAGGATCACGCGCTGATGGAGGCGCTGGAGGTGCGCGACCTCGTGGCCCTGCTCGATGTCTTGGTGTCGCCCGGCCACGCCCTGTCGCTGGCCCAGGCGCTGCGCTCGCCGCTGTTCGACGCCGGCGACGACGAGCTCGTCTGGCTGGCGCAGCGCGCCCGGGAGGTCGGGGGCTGGTGGGCGGCGCTGACCGGCGCGGCCGCGTCGGGCGAACCGCCCGGCGAGGCCTTGCGCCGGGCCCGCGCGCTCTTGCCCGGATGGGCCGAGGTGGCCCGCCATTTGCCCCCGCACGATTTGCTCGACCGCATCTACGCCGAAGGCGACGTGCTGGCGCGCTATGCGCGGCGGGTGCCGCCGCAGCTGCGCGAGTCGGTCAGAGGCCACCTGGAGGCCCTGCTGTCGTGGTCGCTCGAACTCGACGGCGGCCGTTATGCCACCCCTCACCAGTTCGTGCAGGCACTGCGCAGGCGTTCGCCCAGCGTGTCCCTGGGCAGCGCGCCCGACGCGGTGCAACTGCTCACCATCCACGGCGCCAAGGGACTGGAGGCCCGCGTGGTTTTCGTGATCGACACCGACCCGGAACGACGCAGCAGTGCCGACCGCCACGACAGCGCCACCGTGTTGGTGGACTGGCCGGCCGGCCAGGCGCGGCCGGGCTGCTTCGCCTTCGTGGCCACCGAGCGGCAGCCGGCACCCAGCCTGGAGCAAGCCATGGCCCTGGAGCGCTTGGCGCGCGCGCGCGAGGAGATGAACGGCCTGTATGTGGCGATGACACGGGCACGCGAGCAGCTCGTGGTCAGTGCCATCGAGCCTCATCTGGGGCAGGAGGGCCCGAGCTGGTGGTCGCGGCTGGCGGCGGTGTGCGAACCCTGGATGCCGCCGTCGCAGGGGGCAGGCGTGTCCGAGGCGCCTGCGGCCGAAGTGCAGATTTGGCGCCTGCCGAGGCTGCAACGCCGCGCACCGCTCGCGGCGGCGGCTGGCGCCGTCGCGCGGCCGGCCGCGGCGCGCCTGGGCGAGGTGGTGCACCGTTGTCTGGAATGGCTGGCCGGTCCGCAGGGGCCGGAGCCGGACCGCGTGGATCTGCTTGCCCAGGCCGCGGCGCAGGCGCTCGGGGCCGACGAGGCCACGGCCCGGGCAGCGGCGGACGTGGTGCGGCGCATGCTCGCCGATGCACGGATCCACGCCTTGCTGGGCGGGCAGCCGCTGGCGTGGGCTGGCAACGAGGTGCCGGTCGTGGCCGATGGGCGCCCTGGCCGTATCGACCGCCTGGTGTTGCACCAGGGTGCAGAAGGGGAGCAATGGTGGGTGCTGGACTACAAGACCGAGTTCCGGCCTGAGACCGACCCGGAGCTGGTGGCGCAACTGGAGCGCTACCGGCGTGCCGTCGAGGCGGGAGACCCGCATCGGCCGGTGCGTGCAGCCTTCATCACCGGCGACGGCCGGCTCGTGGAAGTCGCGCCTGCTGCGAAATAGGCCCGCTTTGGCGGGGTTTGTTCCCCGTTTCGGTCGGGCCATCCGGGTGTCCAATCGGGCATCGTTCGTTCACCCGCGCGCCGGCATGCCGTCTCCCGCCACCGTCCGCCCGCCGGCCCGTACCCTGGGCCGCTATGAATTGCGCCAGCTACTCGGCCAGGGGGGGCAAAGCGCCGTCTGGCGGGCTTTCGACCCACGGCTGGACCGCGACGTGGCCCTCAAGCTGCACCGGGCGCAAGCCAGCGACGGCGAGGCGCTGGCCCAGTGGCTGCACGAGGCCCGCGCGGTGGCACGCCTGACGCATCCCCACATCGTCCCCCTGTTCGAGGCCGATGTTCACGACCGCCACCCCTATCTCGTGTTCGAGCTGGTCGACGGCCCGACGCTGTCGCAGCATCTGCGCGAGCACGGCGCCATGCCAGCGGCCGAGGCGGTGCGCCTGATGCTGGGGGTACTCGACGGTCTCGAGCATGCCCATCGCGCCGGCGTCATCCATCGCGACCTCAAGCCTTCGAACATTCTCCTGGATCGCGACGGCCGCGCGCGCGTGATGGACTTCGGCATCGCGGTGAACCAGCGTCACGGCGCCGTGCAGGAGGCCCTGGTGGGCACGCCGGGTTACATGGCGCCTGAACTGGCCCAGGGCCGCCCTGCGACTGCGCAGGCCGATGTGTTTGCCGCCGGCCTGGTGCTCTACGAAATGCTCGCCGGGTGCCCCGCCGTGCGCGAGCCCGATCCGTACCGGGCCTTGCACCGGCTCACGCACGAGGACGTGGCCCTGCCGGCACAACTGCCCCACCCGGTAGACGACACCCTGCGGGCCATCGTGCACCGGGCCACCGCTCGTGACACCGCGGTGCGTTTTGCCAGCACGGGCGAGATGGCTGAAGCTCTACAGGCCTGGCAGAGCCCGAGGAACGACGGCGGCGAGGCCGCAGGCCACGCCACGCTGGAGTTCTTGATGCGCCGCATGCGCCACAAGAGCGACTTTCCGGCGCTGACAGACGCGGTGGGGCGCATCCAGCGCATCACCGCCTCGGAGCACGAGAGCCTCAACAGCCTGGCCAATGAAATCCTCAAGGATGTGGCGTTGACGAACAAGCTGCTGCGCATCGTCAACTCGGCCCACTTCCGCACGGCCGGCGGCGGCACGATCAGCACCGTGTCGCGCGCTGCCGCCCTGGTGGGCTTTGCCGGGATTCGCAATCTGGCGCTGTCGCTCGTCGTGCTGGAGCACATGCAGGACAAGGCTCATGCGGCCTCGCTGAAGGAGGAGTTCCTGCGCTCGCTGATGGCCGGCAACGTGGCGCGTGAACTGGCGGTCAACGACCGCGAGGCTGAAGAGGCCTTCATCTGCGCTCTGTTCCAGAACCTCGGGCGCACCCTGGCCCAGTTCTACTTTCCTGAGGAGGCCGAGCAGGTCCGCCGCCTCGTGCAGGTCGACCGCGGTGCGGGTCCGGGCGAGGCTCAGGCGGCCGTGCAGGTGCTGGGCCTGAGCTACGAAGCGCTGGGCATTGGCGTCGCGCGCCACTGGGGGTTGCCCGAGACGCTGCAGCGCAGCATGCGCAAGCTGGCGGCCGATGCGCCGCTGAAGAAACCCGACTCCCCGGGCGAGCGACTGCGCTTGCTGGCCTGTGCGGGCAACGATCTGGCCGATGCCGTGCTCCACACGGAGCGTGCCCACCAGGACGACGCGCTGCGGACCGTGGCCGTCCGATACGTTTCCGCGTTGGGCTTGTCGGACCGTGAGGTGCTGGGGGCCGTGCAGCGCTCGCGGGAACGCATGGCCGAGATGGTGCCGGCTATGGACATCCAGGTGCCACCAGGCAGCCGTAGCGAGCGATTGCTGCGCACTCAGGCCGGCACGGCAACGGCCGTTGGAGCCGACGTCGGCCTGGGCGAGCACGATCTCGACACGGCGGTCCTGACGCACGCCGGGGCGCGCGATGCCGCACCCGATCCGGCTGCCGACCAGGCCGCCCAAGTGCTGGCCGCCGGCATCCAGGACGTCAGCAACGCGCTCGTCGAGAACTTCAGGCTCAACGAAGTGCTGCGCATGATCTTGGAGGTGATGTACCGCTCGCTGGCCTTCCAGCGTGTGCTGCTGTGTCTGCGCGATCCCCGCAGTGCCGTGATGAGTGGGCGCTTCGGCTTGGGGCCGGATGCCCCGCAAGTCGCGGCCCAGTTCCGCATCGACCTGGCGCCGTCGGCCACCGATTTGTTCGCCCTGGTGTGCAAAAAGGGGGCCGATACGCTGATCTCCGATGCCACGGCGCCGAGCTTGTCGGCCCGGCTGCCCGACTGGTATCGCCGGCAAGTCCATGCGCCCACCTTCCTGCTGCTGCCGCTCATGCTGCGCCAAGGGGCGCTGGGTCTGATCTATGCCGACAAAGCCCAGGCCGGTGCGATCTCGATCGGCGAGCGTGAGCTCTCGTTGCTGCGCACCCTGCGTAACCAGGCGGTGATGGCGTTCAAGCAATCCTCCTCCTGATCGGGGTGAGGCGGATCGGAAGATGCAGGGCAAACCCCCGGCAGTTCTCCGGCGAGAGGAGGGGGCGACCATGTTGAAATGGGGGCCTGTCGTGCGCCCTTTTCACCTGACTTGATGTGAGCACCATCGATTCCGAGGCCGAAACCGCGTCGCTGGGGCGCTACCACCTGGTGCGCCTGATGACCAGCGACGTCGACAGCGCCTGGTGGCAGGCGCGCGAGGTGGCCGCCGAACGCGACTGGCTGCTCCAGGTCTGGCTGCACCCACCCCTGCCTCGGCTGACGCCGGCCACCTGGCGCGAAGCGACCCGGGCACAGTGTGCGCTGAGCCACCCCAACATCGTGCACGCGGTCGAAGCCCGCATCGAGGCGGACCGGGCTGTGCTCGTGTGCGCGCCGCTGGCCGGTGTGGCGCTCTCGCAATGGTTGGCCGACCACGAGACCATGCCGGTTCGTCAAGCCGTGCTGGTGGCCATTGGCGTGCTCGATGCGTTGTCCCATGCCCATGCCGCCGGTGTGGTGCACGGACATGTGCGTCCTGATGCCGTCTGGCTGGACATCACCGGCCGTGCCTTGCTCGGTGCCTTCGAACCAGACGGACGGGTCATCGATCCGACTCGGCAAGCCACCGCACGCGGGCTGTACCTGGCCCCCGAGGTGGCTGCCGGGCGGCGTGCCGACCCGCGCAGCGACGTCTACGCGGTGGGCTTGCTCCTGTATGAACTTCTCGTGGGGCGCGCGGCGGTGGCGGACCCTCAGCCGCGCCGGGCGCTCGAGATGCTGCAAGTGCAGGAGCTTCGTCTGCCGCAGCGGATCCTGGATCAACCCGCCGAGGCCGGGCTGCGTGCCATCGTGCACTCGGCCCTCGCGCGCGATCCCCTGCAACGCCCGGACAGTGCCCAGGCACTGCGTCAGGCCTTGCAGGACTGGCTCACGCCGGCCTTGCTGGACGGCAGCGGCGACACGCTGGCGCAGCGCACGGTGCAGCGCTTGCTGCTCAGCCTGGCCCATCACGGCGACCTGCCGGTGCAGGCCGAGGCGGTGCGCCGCGTGCGCCGCCTGGCCGGTGCCGAACGGGTGAACCTCGACGAGATCGCGCGGGCCGTGCTCGACGATGCTGCGCTGGCGCACAAGTTGCTGCGCATGACCAACGCCGCCTACTTCAGCTCCGTGGGAGGCGGCAGCATCACGACCGTCTCGCGCAGCATCGCCCTGCTGGGCTTCGAAGCCCTGCGCGACTTGGCAGGCACCTTGCCCCAGCTCGAAGATCTGCGCGACAGTGCCCTGCGCGAGGCACTGGCCGACGAATACGCGCGCTGTCGCGTGGCCGGCCGCATCGCGGCCCGCCTGTGCCCCACGCAGGCCGAGGAAGAGGAAAGCTACATTGCAGCGCTGATGCAGAACCTCGGGCGCGTGCTGGTGCAGCATCACCTGCCTGACGAGGCCGCCCAGGTGCGCCAGCTGGCGCGCAGCCAGGGCCAAAGCGAGGAGCAGGCCGCCCGCGCCGTGCTCGGGTTGACGTTCGAGGATCTCGGAGTGGCCGTGGGGCGCAGCTGGGGCTTGCCTGAAGAATTGCTCCGTGTGATGCGCGCGCCCCGGCCCGGCACCCCTGTGCGCGCCCCGGAGCGGCGTGGCGACTGGTTCCGCCTGCTCGGCGGCGTGGGCAACGTCGTCGCGGGCACGCGCACGCGCGATGCGGCCCGCGAGATTCCCGCCGAGACGGTGCACTGGCTCGACCAGTACGCGGCGGCGCTGGGTCTTCAGACCCAGCAGGTCTGGGACGCTGCCGGCACCGCCGCCCCACCCGTGGCCCTGGCGCGGCGCAGTCCCGCCGCGAGGCCGGCCCGGGCGGGCGCCATCCCGGCTGCCGGCGCCTCGCCGACCCATCCCCTGTCTCAGGCCATCCTCGACATGCGCACCGCGCTGCTTCGCCGCGAGGGACGCGACACTTGTCTGGACATCGCCGGCCAGGCGGTGCTGCGTCATCTCGGCTGCCGCCGTGTGGTGCTGGTGGAACTCGAGCCTGCCAGTGGCTGGTTCCTAGCTCGCAGGGTCTGGGGAGAGGGGGGCGCGTCGCTGAGCGCCCATTTCCGTTTCGCCCGCGACGATGCAGCCGATGCCTTCAGCGCCCTGTGTGCCAAGGGGGCCGACTCCCTCATCCGCGATGCCACCGTGCCCGGCCTCGCAGCCAAGCTGCCGGCCTGGTTCCGCACCCACGTGGCTGCCCCGGCCTTCATGCTATTGCCCATCAGCGATGGCCGGCACACGGCAGCCGCGCTCTATGCTGACCATGCGCAGCCCGACGGCTTCAAACTGTCCGACCGTGACCTGTCGTTGATGCGCAGCCTGCGCGACGAACTTCGCAAGCTCTACGCAGCGCTCCAGCCTCTTGGGGCATGAGCACGCCCAACGGGCCCGGTCCCGTACACTCGCCCCCGGGGCCCCGGTGGCGAAACGGGTAGACGCAGCGGACTTAAAATCCGCCGCCGTCCGAGAGGAGGCGTGCCGGTTCGAGTCCGGCCCGGGGCACCATCGACACGGTCCGTGCGGTCCACACCGCACGCCCAGGCAGGCGGCTCTGGCATCATGCCCGCCACCGTGCACAAGGAGATCCCATGGCGGCCGTGTTCCCCCAGCAAGCCTTGAATGAGGGTGTGCGCAAGCGCGAGGTGTTCGGGTGGGCGATGTACGACTTCGCCAACTCGGGTTACACCACGGTCGTCCTCACGGCCGTGTTCAATGCCTACTTCGTGGGCGTGGTGGCCGAGGGGGCGCAATGGGCCACGCTGGCCTGGACGGCCTCGCTGTCGGCCTCGTGCCTTCTGGTGATGCTCACTGCCCCCACCATCGGTGCCTACGCCGATCTGCGTGCGGCCAAGAAGCGACTGTTGGCCTTCACGACCGCCGGCTGCGTGCTGACCACTCTGGCGCTGGCGCTGGTGGGCCGCGGCGACGTGACACTGGCCGTGGTGGCCATCATCCTTTCCAACAGCTTTTATGCCTACGGCGAATCGCTGATCGCGTCCTTTCTGCCCGAACTGGCCCGCCAGCATGCGCTGGGCCGCGTTTCGGGCTGGGGCTGGAGCTTCGGCTACTTCGGCGGCATGCTCTCGCTGGGCCTGAGCCTGGCTTATGTGCTGTGGGCCCAGGCCCAGGGGCTGCCTGCCACCCACTTCGTGCCGGTCACGATGGTGATCACCGCGACGGTGTACGGTGTGGCCTCGCTGGTCACCTTCGCCTTGTTGAAGGAACGGGCCGTGCCCCAGCCTCAGGCCTTGAGGGAGCGGGGGCTGCGCGCCTCGATCGATCGCCTGTGGCAGACCTGGCATCGCGCGCGCCGTTATCGCGACTTCACCTGGTTGCTGGCGTGTACCACCAGCTACCAGGCCGGCATCGCCGTGGTGATTGCGCTGGCGGCCGTCTATGCCGAGCAGGTGCTGGGCTTCCAGCAGCAGCAGACCATGGCCCTGGTCTTTCTCGTCAACATCGCTTCGGCCCTTGGCGCTTTCGGCTTCGGCTACCTGCAAGACCGCCTGGGTCACAAAGGCTCGCTCGCGCTCACGCTGGTGGGCTGGATCGCGATGGTGGTGCTGGCCTACCTGGCCACGTCGGCCGCGTTGTTCTGGGCCGCCGCCGTCATCGCCGGCCTGTGCATGGGCTCCAGCCAGTCGGCCGGGCGTGCACTGGCCGGCCTGTTTGCGCCGCAGAAACACCTGGCGGAGTTCTTCGGCCTGTGGACCTTTGCGGTACGGTTGGCCGCCATCGTGGGGCCCATCACCTACGGTCTCGTGACGTGGTGGACGGCCGGCAACCACCGGCTGGCCATCGTCTCCACAGGGCTGTTTTTCGTGGCGGGGCTGCTGCTGCTGCGGCCGGTGGACATCGAGCGCGGCCGGGAGGCAGCCCGGCAAGGCTGAGGCCATCAGCCCCCCGTAGAATCCGCCCCATGAGTTACCTCGTCCTGGCCCGGAAGTACCGCCCACGCACCTTCGAGCAGATGGTGGGCCAGGCCCATGTGGTGCAGGCCCTGTCCAATGCGCTGACACAGCAGCGACTGCACCATGCCTATCTGTTCACCGGCACGCGCGGTGTGGGCAAGACCACGGTCTCGCGCATCCTGGCCAAGTCGCTCAATTGCATGGGCCCGGACGGGCAGGGCGGCGTGACCGCCAAGCCCTGCGGCGTGTGCCAGGCCTGCAGGGACATCGATGCGGGACGTTTCGTCGACTATGTCGAACTCGATGCGGCCTCCAATCGGGGCGTGGACGAGATCTCCCAATTGCTCGATCAAGCCGTCTACAAGCCGGTGGTGGGGCGCTTCAAGGTCTACATGATCGACGAAGTACACATGCTCTCCAACCACGCCTTCAACGCGATGCTGAAGACGCTGGAGGAGCCCCCGGAATACCTGAAGTTCGTGCTGGCCACGACCGACCCCCAAAAAGTGCCTCCCACGGTGCTGTCGCGCTGCCTGCAGTTCAACCTGCGCCCGATGGCTCCGCAGACCGTGCTGGAGCATCTGCAGCAGGTGCTCGCTGCCGAAGGCATCGAGGCCGAACCGGGCGCACTGCGTCTTCTGGCGCGGGCTGCGCGCGGCTCGATGCGCGATGCGCTGTCGCTGACCGACCAGGCCATCGCCTACGGCTCGGGCATCCTTGCTGAAGCTGGCGTGCGGCAGATGCTGGGCGCGGTCGATCGCGGCCACGTGTACCGTCTGATCGAAGCGCTGGCCGCCGGCGATGGACCGGCGCTGCTGGCGATCACCGACGGGATGCGATTGCAGGGCCTGTCACCCTCCGGCGCCCTGGAGGAGATGGCCGGGGTACTGCAGGAACTGGCGGTTCGCCAGGTGGTGCCGCAGGCGGGCACGACCGACGATCCCGACGACGCCACCTTGCAGGCCCTGGCCGCTGCCCTGCCGCCCGAAGACACTCAGTTGCTCTACAGCATCGCGCTGCAGGGGCGCCACGAGCTGGGCCTGGCCGCCGACGAGTACGGGGCCCTGACGATGGCCCTGCTGCGCATGCTGGCCTTCCGCCCCGCTGTGCCAGGTGCAGCACGACCGGCGTCGGCGCCCTTGCAGCGCAGTCCGGCCGCCACGGCACGCACCAGCGTGCCACCGCGTGCGGCACCGCTTGCCCCGAAGCCAGCTGTCCCCGCCCCGCCGCCGACACGCTCGGCACCGCCGCAAGGGCGCGCGCCCGGGGTGGCAGCGCCCCGGGTTGCGGCCGCTGCGGTGGCGCAGGCCCACGGCACGCCGCCTTGGGAGGAGGAGGTGCCGGCGGCCCTTCACCCTTCTGAGGAGGGGACACCGCCCCGGCCCGAGCGTGACGAGACCTGCGCACCCGCGGCCGCACCCGCCGCGGCGACCCCGGTGGCCACCACGCCGCTGGGAGACCGTTGGCAGTCGCTGGTGCAGCAGATGATCGACCGGGGCCTGGTGACGGCCCTGGTGCGCGAGCTGGCCCTGCAGGCGCAATGCCTCGCGGTGGACGAATCGGTTCAGCCGGCGCGCTGGCAGCTCCAAGTCGAACGCGAGACCCTCGCATCGGCCCCGGCACGCTCCCGGCTGCAAGCGGCGGTGTCGGAAGTGTTGGGCCAGGCGGTGGTGCTGGATCTGTCGGTGGGCCCCACGGAGGACACGCCCGCCCGCCGGGAGGCCCAGGCGAAGGCGATGCGCCAGCAGGCGGCCGAGGCGGCGATACTCAACGACCCGTATGTGGTGTCGCTGATGCAGGAATTCAGCACGGCGCGTGTCGTGCCCGGCTCGATCAGGCCGTTGTGACCCTTCGGCGGTGCCGGCCGGCGCCGGGCCGCCTCGTTTTCCCCAGGAAAGGACCGACCCATGCTCAAAGGACAACTCGCAGGCCTGATGAAGCAGGCTCAGGCGATGCAGGACAACCTGCGCAAAGCGCAGGAGGAACTGGCGCACACCGAGGTGGAAGGCCAGTCCGGTGCCGGCCTGGTGAAGGTGCAGATGACCTGCCGGCACGACGTGCGCCGCGTGAGCATCGACCCCAGCCTGCTGGCCGACGACAAGGACATGCTGGAAGACCTGGTGGCCGCCGCGTTCAACGATGCGGTGCGTCGGGCCGAGGAGGTGAGCCAGGAGAAGATGGGCAAGCTCACCGCCGGCATGCCGTTGCCGCCCGGCATGAAGTTCCCCTTCTGACCCGTCGTCGCGCCGGCCATGGCCACACGCGCGCTGGACGAACTGGTCGAGGCTTTGCGCCGCTTGCCCGGCGTGGGGCCGAAATCGGCTGCGCGCATGGCCTACCACCTGCTGCAGCACGACCGCGACGGTGCACACCGGCTGTCGCAGGCTCTGCGAGCCGCGATGGACGCAGTGCGCCACTGCCGGCGGTGCAACACCTTCACGGAAGACGAGATCTGCGACACCTGCCGGGATCCGCTGCGCGACGCCAGCCTGCTGTGCGTCGTCGAGACCCCTGCCGACCTGGCCGCCATCGAGCGCACGGGCAGCTACCGTGGACTGTATTTCGTGCTCCAGGGCAAGCTCAGCCCGCTTGACGGCGTGGGTCCGCGCGACATCGGCCTGTCAAAGTTGTATCAACGTGTCACCGATGGGCCGGTGAGGGAGGTCATCCTCGCCACCAACTTCACGGCCGAGGGCGAGGCCACGGCCCATGTGCTCGGCGAGGCCCTGAGGGCCCGGCATCTGACGGTAACGCGCTTGGCCCGCGGCGTGCCGGCCGGCAGCGAGCTCGAGTACGTCGACCTGGGCACGATCGCCCACGCCCTGGTCGATCGACGCTGAGGGGCCCTGGGGCCGGGTTCCCGCGGACTTTCCCTGACAGGACCCGTCCGGATGGGAGGGCGCAGCCACCTTGCCTAAGGTGGAGGCATGGCCCAGCCTCGCCTTTCTTCCTTCTGGCCTCCTGGGGTGTCCCGCCGGCGCTGGCTCGCGCGAGTGGCGGCAGGGGCTGCCTGGCTGGCCGGCCCGGCGGTCCTGGCCCAGCGGCCCCGCCAGCAGCGCCGGGTGACGATCGGACTGACGCGGGAGGAATCGCTCTTCCACCTCCCGCTCACCGTGGCCGGGCAGCTCGGCTACTTCACCGACGAGGGCTTGGACGTGCGCCTGATCGGCCTGGGCACGATGTCGGCCCTGGCCCAGGCGCTGCGACAGGGGCGTGTGGACGTGGTGTCGGCCTCGTACGTGCATCTCATCCTGCAGCGGCTTCACGAACGGCCCTGGCAGTCCTTCGTGCTGATGGGCCGGGCACCGATGGTGGCCATGGGTGTGTCGACACGGCAGTTGCCGCAGTTCGAGCATGTCTCGCAACTGCGCGGCCAGTGCATCGGCGTGGCGACCGAGGGGCCGTTGAGCCGTCTGCTGGCCCAGGCCTTGCTGGCCAAGGCCGGTCTCAGTCCGGCCGAGGTGCAATGGCTCGAACTGCCGGGCAGCGGGCCGGAGCCATTGGCTTGGCGCCAGGGCCGGATCCAGGCGCTCAGTCATGCCGATCCGATCATGACGCAGCTCGAATTGCGTGGCGAGCTGCGCCTGCTTGCCGATGCCCGGACCCTGCGGGGGGCGGCCGACGTCTTCGACGGCCCGCTGCCTTCGACCTGCCTGTTCGCGCACAGCGCCTACGTGGCATCGCGCTCGGACCTCGTGCACGGCCTCACGCAGGCCGTACTGAGGGCCTTGCGCTGGCTGCAGACGGCCGCGCCGGCGGACCTCCTGACCACCGTGCCGCCCTCGCACGCTCTGGGGGACCGCGCGCTGTACCTGGCGGCCTTCTTCCGGGTGCGCGAGGCTTATTCGCCTGACGGGTTGCTGGAGGACGAGGCGGCGCGCAATGCCTGGCGGTTGGTGCAGGGGCTGGAGGGCGTGGGGCCGCTGCCGGGCTGGGCCGGATCGATGGCCGCGACCCACACCAACGCCTTCGTGCTCCGGGCGCGGCGCGTCACTGGCGCGCCACCTTGACCGGCTGCTTGGCGCGTGGGGAGGCTTTGGCCTGCGCGGTGGGCCGCTTGGCCGCCGGGGCCTTTGCTTGTGTGCGGGTCACCGGCTTCTTGGCTGCCGTCTGCTGGACGGCACGGGTGTAAACCACCACCCGCTGGCCGCGGGTGAAGCGGCTGGTGGGGCTCACGTTGTTCCAGGCCGCCACATCGGTGGCGGACACGCGGTAGCGGCGGGCGATGCTGGCCACGCTGTCTTTGCTATTGGCCCGAATGACGATGCGCTTGCCCGGAGGGCGCACGGGCGCAAGGGCCAGAGTGGCGTTGTCGGCGATATGACCTGCCACGTCATGCCGGTGCTTGCGTTCGTTGCGCGGCACGAGCAGCGTCGAGCCGGCCTTGACCATCATGCGCGGGGGGATCTTGTTCACCGCGCGCAACTGTGCCTCGCTCATGCCCACCTCGCGTGCGATCTCGGCTGGCGACTGTGTACGTGGCGCGACCCAGGCAGTCCAACTGGCCAGCGGGCCTTCGTGCTGGGCGAGGTTGCGAATGAACCGCTTGGCATTGTCGTAGGGCAGCAGGATCTGCGGCACCCCGGCGGCCAGGATCACGGGTTTGTTGAGCTGGGGGTTCAGGGCCATGAACTCGGTGCGCTCCAGGCCGGCGAGCGAGACGGCCAGATCCACGTCGATGTCGCGCTGGATCTCCACCGTGAGGAAATAGGGGTGGTTCTCGATGGGCGTGAGCGACAGGCCGAAGGCCTCGGGGCGGGCGACGATGTTCTTGATGGCCTGCAGCTTCGGGACGTAGTAGCGCGTCTCCGTCGGCATGCGCAGGCTCTCGTAGTCGGTGGGGCGGCCTTGCTGGCGGTTGCGCGCGATCGCACGCTGCACGCTGCCTTCGCCCCAGTTGTAGGCTGCCAGGGCCAGGTGCCAGTCACCGAACATGCCGTGCAGGCGCGTCAGGTAGTCGAGCGCCGCCCGGGTGGAGGCCAGCACGTCGCGCCGTTCGTCGCGGAAGATGTTTTGCTTGAGATCGTAGTGGCGGCCCGTGGACGGGATGAACTGCCACATCCCCGAGGCGCGGGCACTCGACAGGGCCTGCGGGTTGAAGGCGCTTTCGATGAAGGGCAGCAGTGCCAGCTCGGTGGGCAGGCCGCGGCGCTGCACCTCCTCGACGATATGGAAGAGGTAGCGGCTGGCCCGCTCGGTCATGCGCTGCATGTAGTCCGGGCGGGCGGCATAGTAGCGCTCGCGGTTGCGCACCAGTTCGTTGTCCAGGTCGGGGATCGCGAAGCCTTCGCGAATGCGCTCCCACAGGTCGCGCGAGGCCACCTCGTCGGGGACGTCGCCCACGTCGGCCGCGGTGCTGGGGCCGTGGGTGTCGGGCACGATCACGGCCGCGGCGGGCTGTGGGGCCGCAACGGGCACGGACGGCAAGGGCGCCGCCGCGACCGGCACGGCCTCGGCTGGCGCCACCGAGGCCGGCGCCGCGGAGGCAAGCGCTTCGACCGGGGCCGGGGAGGGCGCGGGCAGGCTGGCGCAACCGGCCAGGCCCAGCAGGACCAGCGACACCAGCGTGCCGACGCGGCGGGGCGGGCGGAAAGGCAGTGCAGAGATCATCGGAATTCGTTCTTCCATTCGCGCAAAGCGGCTAGGACGGCCACGGCATCGTCGGCCGCGGCGTGACGGCGCCGGGCCGCGGCCACGACCTCGGGCTCGCGGCAGCGCAGGAAGGGGTTGATGGCGCGCTCGCGCGCGATGGTGCTGGGCAGGGTGGGGTGACCGCGCCCGCGCAGGGCCTCGCAGTGACGCAGGTGCTCGGCCAGCGCGGCGTTGCCCGGTTCGACGGCCTGCGCGAAGCGCAGATTGCCCAGCGTGTACTCGTGGGCGCAGCACACCCTGGTGGCGCCCGGCAGCGCTGCAAGCCGCGCCAGCGAGGCGCTCATCTGCGCGGGCGTGCCTTCGAACAGACGGCCGCATCCGGCCGAGAACAGCGTGTCGCCACAGAAGAGCAGGGGGCTGTCGCCCACGCGCGGGCTCCAGTAGGCGATGTGCCCGGCCGTGTGTCCGGGCACGTCGATCACCTCGAAGTCCAGCCCGTTCCAGTGCACCCGGGCGCCGTCGGACAGGGGGGTGTAGGGCGGCGGGATGGCCTCGCGCGCGGGGCCATAGACCGGGCCGTGCAGCACGCTACGCAAGGCCTCGATGCCGCCGACATGGTCGCCGTGGTGGTGGGTCACTAGAATGCCGCTCAGCCTCAGGCCATGGGTCTGCAGGGCCTCGATCACCGGCGTTGCTTCGCCCGGATCGACCACCAGGGCTTCGCGGCCATCGTGGAGCATCCAGATGTAGTTGTCGGCGAAGGCGGGTAAGGCAAGCAGTTTCATGAGGCAAGAAGGACGGATTATAGGTTTGGAGGAGTGGCTGCTCACCCCGGCGGGCCGGTACTTGTTGGCGTGGGAACGCGAGCAGGTCGATCGGACCGTGGCGGACCTCTTTGGGTTCCACGCCGTGCAACTGGGTTGGCCTTGTCTGGATGCGCTGCGGCACAACCGCATGCCGCACCGCTGGGTGATGCTCGATCGCCCGCCCGGCAGCGGCCAGGCCGGGCCGCAGACCCTGCTGCACGCACCGCTACCCGAAGGCGATGAGCCGTCCTCCGCGCCGCAGCCCACCGCCCACGCGGTCGTGGCCGATTTCCATGCGCTGCCGTTCGAGACTCAGAGCCTGGACCTGGTGGTGCTGCCGCACAGCCTGGAGCTGGCTGGCGATCCGCATCAGACGCTGCGCGAGGTCGAGCGAGTGCTGGTGCCCGAGGGTAAGGTGGTCATCCTGGGCTTCAACCCGGCCAGCCTGTGGGGCTTGCAGCAGCGCTGCGCGCGTATGGGCATGCGGCTGGGCCTGGGGGCGCCGCCGCTGCCCGAGATGGGCGAGTTCATTGGCTACTGGCGGCTGCGCGACTGGCTGCGGCTGCTCAACTTCGAGATCGAAGGCGGGCGCTTCGGCTGCTACCGCCCGTTGCTGCGCACCCAGTCTTGGCTGGACCGCTACCGCTGGATGGAGCCGGCCGGCGACCGCTGGTGGCCCGTGCTCGGCGCCGTCTACTTCCTGGTGGCGGTCAAGCGGGTGCGCGGCATGCGTCTGATCGGGCCCGCCTGGAAGCAGCGCCAGCGCGCCAAGCCCGCCCCGGCCGTGGTGGCGCGCCGCGAGCGACACCCTCCCTCGAACGCATCCGGTCCGGGCTCGTCCTGACCCCCCGGATGCAACAAAAGAGTCCCGTCCATGAATGCAGTGATTCCCCGCCCCCAAGTGGTCATCTACACCGATGGTGCCTGCAAGGGCAATCCCGGCCCGGGCGGCTGGGGCGCCTGGCTGGTCTCGGGCGCCCACGAAAAGGAACTGTTCGGCGGCGAGCGATCGACCACCAACAACCGCATGGAGCTCACGGCGGTGATCGAGGCCCTGGCCAGCCTCAAACGCAGCTGTGAGGTGACGATCTATACCGACAGCGAGTACGTGCGTAAAGGCATCACCGAGTGGCTGCCGGCCTGGAAAGCCCGCGGCTGGAAGACGGCCGATCGCAAACCCGTGAAGAACGTCGAGCTGTGGCAGCGGCTGGAGGCTCTGACGGCCTTGCACCGCGTGCACTGGCGCTGGGTGAAGGGCCATGCCGGCGATCCGGGCAACGAGCGTGCCGATGCGCTGGCCAATCGCGGGGCTGCCAGCGTGGTCTGACGCCGTCCTGTGCGATGTGCGATCGGCCGGTCGCCGGGACTTGTGAAGAAGTGTGAAACGGCGAGTCGGCTTGCGCGTACATTGTGGGCACCTGCGGATCACTTCGCCCCATGAAGAAGTTGCACGCCCTCGTCGCCGTGGTCGGCATTGCGCTGGCCAGTGCTGCGGCTTACTGGTACCAGCATGGCGGTTCCGGCTCGAAAACCGGCACCTTGGCGGCGGAAGCGGGCTCGCCGGCACCCGCCCCGGCGCGTGGGGCAGGGCCGTCCGGGCCCGTGGCCGTGGAGGTGGGTTTGGCGCAGTCGGTCCAGGTGGCCGAGCAAGCCCAGGCCGTGGGCACCCTGAAGTCACGTCAGGGGGTGATGCTGCGCCCCGAGGTCTCGGGTCGGGTGGCCGCGCTGGGCTTTCGCGACGGACAGCCGGTGCGCCGCGGGCAGCTGCTGGTGCAGCTCGATGACAGCGTGGTGCGCGCCCAGGTGCAGCAGGCCGAAGCCCAGCTCAGCATCGCCAGGGCCAACGATGCCCGCAACCGCGAACTGCTGGCGCAGAACTTCATCAGCCAGGCGGCGGTGGACCAGGGGGCGGCCAACCTGCAGGTGGCGCAGGCGCAGCTCGCCCTGGTGCGTGCCCAGCTCGATCGCTTGCGCATCGTGGCACCTTTCGACGGCACCGTCGGCATCCGCCTCGTCAACGTGGGCGACTACGTGCGCGAGGGGGCCGACCTGGTCAGCCTGGAAGACCTTCGAGCCCTCCATGTCGACTTTCGGCTGCCCGAGCGCTACCTGCCCCAGTTGCGCGTCGGCCAGGCCGCCCAGGTGGGCGTGGATGCCCTGCCGGGGCAGCGTTTCGAGGCCCGAGTGCGGGCGCTCGAACCCCAAGTCGATGTCAACGGCCGCTCGGTGCTGGTGCGCGCGGCCATTGACAACCCAAAGGGCTTGCTCAGGCCGGGCATGTTCGCCCGTGTCGATGCGGTGCTGTCCACGCGCGTCGACGCGGTGATGGTGCCCGAGGAGGCGGTCGTTCTGCAGGGGGGCCGACAGTATGTGATCCTCGTCGTCGAAGGGGGTGAAGGGATGCCCGCCGGCACCCGGGTGTCGCGTCGGGTCGAGGTGGTGCTCGGCCAGCGCCGCGAGGGCCGCGTGGAGGTCGTGCAGGGGGTGCCCGCAGGGGCCACGGTCGTCACGGCCGGCCACCAGCGCATCGCGCGCGACGGCACGCCGTTGCGGGTGATCGAGCTCGAAGGTGCGGCGCGTCCCGCCGACGCGGCCTCGGCGAGCGCAGCCCCCGGTGCCGCGTCCGATGCGAGCCGACCCGGCCGGCGCGCCCTGGCTGCCGGGTGATCGCGGCGATTGCGGGATCCGATCATGAGAATCTCCGAAGTCTGCGTGCGCCGGCCGGTGTTCGCCACCGTGTTGTCCCTGCTGATCCTTCTGGTGGGCTTGGTGTCCTTCGATCGGCTGCAAGTGCGCGAGTACCCCCGCATCGACGAGCCCGTGGTGACCGTGTCCACCCGCCTGGCCGGTGCGTCGTCCGAGGTGATCGAGTCCCAGGTGACCAAGCCGCTGGAAGATTCAATCGCCGGGATCGAGGGCGTGGACATCATCACCTCGATCTCGCGTCAGGAGCAAAGCCAGATCTCGGTGCGCTTCAAGCTCGACAAGAACCCCGATGACGCAGCCGCCGAGGTGCGTGACCGCGTGGCCCGCGTGCGCGGGCGGCTGCCCGACTCGGCTGACGAGCCGGTCATCTCGAAGGTGGAGGCCGACGCCTCGCCGACGATCTGGCTGGCCTTCACCACCACCACGCTGTCGCCGCTGGAGGTGACCGATCTCATCACCCGGTTGGTCAAGCCGCGGCTGCAGACGGTGAGCGGGGTGGCCGACGTGCTGGTGCGTGGCGAGCGCGAGTACGCGATGCGCGTGTGGCTCGACCCCGACCGGCTCGCCGCATATGGCGTGACCGTCCAGGATGTGGAGGATGCCCTGCGGCGCCAGAACCTTGAGGTACCGGCCGGGCGCATCGAGGGCCGCCAGCGCGAGTTCAGCGTCACTGCCCAGACCGATCTCGGCACGCCCGAGCAGTTCGGGCAGGTGGCGCTGCGCCAGGTGTTGGGCTACACGGTGCGCTTGCGCGATGTGGCGCGTGTGGAGTTGGCGGCGGCCAGCGAACGCTCCAGCGTGCGCTTGAACGGGCAGCGGTCGGTGTCGCTGGGCGTGGTGCGACAGGCCACTGCCAACCCGCTGGAGGTGGCCCAAGGCGTGCGAGAGATCCTGCCTCGCCTGCAACAAGAACTGCCCGAAGGGGTGACGGTGCAAGTGGCCAACGACAACTCGGTCTTCATCGATCGTTCGGTCAAGGCGGTCTACGCCACGATCGCCGAGGCGGTGGTGCTGGTGGCGCTGGTGGTCTTCGTCTTCCTGCGCACGCTGCGGGCCTCGATCATCCCGCTCGTGACGATTCCTGTGTGCCTGATCGGTGCCTTTGCGCTGATCGCCGCGGCGGGCTTCACGATCAACACGCTGACGCTGCTGGCGCTGGTGCTGGCCATTGGTTTGGTGGTGGATGACGCCATCGTGGTTCTGGAGAATATCTATCGCCACATCGAGGAGGGCATGGAACCCTTCGCCGCGGCCATCCAGGGGGCCAGGGAGGTCGGTTTTGCGGTGGTGGCGATGACGCTCACCCTGGCGGCCGTCTATGCGCCGCTGGCCTTCACGCCAGGGCGCACCGGGCGGCTGTTCGTCGAGTTCGCACTGACCCTGGCCGGCGCGGTGATCATCTCGGGCTTCGTGGCGCTCACGCTGTCGCCGATGATGAGCTCCAAGCTGCTGCGCCACAACCCTCGGCCGACTCGCTTCGACCGCGGCATGGAGCGCGTGCTGGTGGCCCTGACCGGTGCCTACGAGAGGGCCTTGTCTTGGACGCTCACGCATCGCTGGGTGGTGGTGCTGACCATGCTGGCCAGTGCCGGGGCCAGCGGGTGGCTGTTCACCGGCATGCGCAGCGAGTTGGCCCCGATGGAGGACCGGGGCGTCGTGCTCGTCACGGTCAATGCCCCGGACGGCTCTACCCTGGCCTACACCGAGAAGTACATGCTCGAAATCGAGCGCATCGGTGCGAGCCTTCCCGAGTTCGACCGTGTCTTCGTCGTGGCTGGCAACCCGACGGTGTCGCAGGGCATCTCGTTCATGCGCACCATCGACTGGGACGAGCGCAAGCGCAGCACCCAACAGCTCGCGCGCGAGCTTCAGCCCAAGCTGGCTGCGCTGCCTGGCGTGAGCGCCTTCCCCATCACCCCGCCCTCGCTGGGCCAGGGCTTCCGTGAACGCTCGGTGAATTACGTCATCCTCACCTCCGACAGCTACGAGAACCTCAACGAGGTGGCCCAGCAGTTCGTCGAGGCGATGAACCGCCATGGCGGCTTCGTGCAACCCGACACCGATTTGCGCCTGAACAAGCCGGAGATCTACCTCGAAGTCGACCGCGAGCGCGCCGCCGATGCCGGTGTCTCGGTCGACCAGGTCGCGCGCACGGTGGAGACCATGCTGGGCGGTCGCAACGTCACGCGCTTCAAGCGCGACGCCGAACAGTACGATGTGATCGTGCAAACCGCGGCGGACGGTCGCGCGCGTCCGAATGACATCGAGCGGCTTTTCGTGCGCGGCCGTGACGACCGCATGATCCCGCTGTCGTCGCTGGTGACGGTGCGCGAGGCCGTCTCCCCCAGGGAACTCAACCACTTCAACCAGCGTCGCTCGGTCAGTATCACGGCCAATCTGGCACCAGGCTTTGCCTTGGGCGACGCGCTGAAGTTCATGGACGAGACTGCCGAGCGGCTGCTGCCAACGGGCTACGCCACCGAACTCAACGGCGTCTCGCGCGAGTTCCGCGCCTCCAGCGGCGCGCTGGGCTTGGTGTTCGTGCTGGCGCTCCTCTTCATCTTCCTGGTGTTGGCCGCTCAGTTTGAAAGTTTCGTCGATCCTTTCGTGATCTTGCTGTCGGTGCCGTTGTCCATGGTCGGCGCCCTGGCTGCCCTGACGCTCACCGGCGGCACGCTCAACGTGTATTCGCAGATCGGCTTGATCACGCTGGTGGGGCTGATCACCAAGCACGGCATCCTGATCGTCGAATTCGCCAATCAGCAGCGCCAGCAGGGCCTGGGCTTGATGGAGGCCACGCGTCGTGCTGCGGCCCTGCGCTTGCGGCCCATCCTGATGACCACCGGCGCCATGGTGTTGGGGGCGGTTCCCCTGGCGATCGCCACGGGCGCGGGCGCCGAGAGCCGCCAACAGATCGGATGGGTGATCGTGGGAGGCATGACGGTGGGCACCGTGCTGACCATCTTCGTGGTGCCCACGATGTACACCCTGTTCGCGCGCCGCAGCACGCCCGGGCCGATCACGCGCTCCGTGGAAGAGGCGGTGGGCGCCTGATGCGCCCGACCCCTCGGACGCTCAGATCAGGCCTTCGAAGGGCAGCACGTCCACGAGTTCGCCCTCGGCGACATGGCCCTGGTCATGGTGCAGCACCACCAGTCCGTTGGCTTCCGACATCGAGCGCAGGATGCCCGAGCCCTGCGAGCCGGTGATGCGCACCTGCCAGCGTCCATCCACCTGGCGCACGATGCCGCGCTGGTATTCGGTGCGTCCCGGCTTCTTGCGCAAGGACTGCTCCGCATGCGCACGCAGCAGCGGCAGCGGTTGCGGCGTGGCTCCACCCATGGCCAGCAGGGCTTCGCGTACGAAAGCGTAGAAGGTGATCATCACCGCCACGGGGTTGCCCGGCAGCCCGAACAGCACCGCCTGGCGGCCGCGGCTCTCGATGCGGCCGAAGGCCATGGGCCGGCCCGGGCGCATCGCGATGCGCCAGAAGGCCACCTCGCCCAGCCGCGCCATCATCTGCTTGGTGAAGTCGGCCTCGCCCACGCTCACGCCGCCCGAGGTGATGATGGCATCGGCGCTCTCGGCGGCCTGCCGGAAGGCGGCTTCCAGGGCTTGCGGGTCGTCGCGCACGACCCCGAGGTCGAGCAGTTCCACGCCCAGGCGCTGCAGCATGCCGTGGATCGTGTAGCGGTTGCTGTCGTAGACGCAACCGGCCTCCAGCGGCTCGCCGATGGAGCGCAGCTCGTTGCCAGTGGAGAAGAAAGCCACCCGCAGGCGGCGTAAGACAGGCACTTCGGCCTGGCCCAGCGAAGCCAGCAGGCCCAGGTCGGCCGGGCGCAGGATCTTCCCGGCGGACAGGGCGGGCCGGCCCCGTGCGAGGTCCTCCCCTCGCAGCCGGCGGTTGTCGCCGGGGCGCACGGCGCCGGCGGGAAGGGTCACGACCTCGCCCTCGACTTGGCAGAACTCCTGCGGCACGACGGTGTCGAGCCCTTCGGGCATCACGGCGCCGGTCATGATGCGCACGCACTGGCCGGGCGCCACCCGCTGCTCGAAGGGCTGTCCGGCCAGCACAGTGCCCGCGATGCGCAGCCGCGTCGGGCCGTCGGCGCTCAGTTCGGTGCCGCGCAGCGCGTAGCCGTCCATGGCCGAGTTGTCGTGGGCTGGCACGTCGATCGGTGAGACCACGTCGGTGGCCAGCACGCGGCCCAGCGCCGCGCGCAGGGGCAGTTTCTCGACGGTCTCCACACGCGGGACGAAGCGGCGGATGAACTCCTGCGCCTTTTCCACGGGCAGGGCGTCCGGGTCGTAGCCGCTCACACAGGAAGCGATCTGTTCGAGGGAGCTCATCGGGTCGCGCAACTCACAGCATCAACACCATGTGGGCCTTGTCGAAGTACTGCACCTTGCGGCCCGTCTCGACGCGGATGGCCCGCGGCAGCAGGCCGTACATCTTGAAGCCTGCCCGCTCATACAGGCGCACGGCCCGCTCGTTGGAGGCCGTCACCGTCAGGGTCAGCATCTCCAGGCCTTGGGCCTGGCGCGCCAGATCGACGCACGCGGCAAGCAACTGGCGGCCGATGCCCAGGCGGGTGTGGGACTCTCGCACATACATGCCGACGATGTTGGCGCGATGGCGCAGCTTGCGCTTGAGTTCGCGCTCGCAGGCCACCGAGCCGGCCAGCTCGCCGTCCACCCAGGCCCCCATCAAGAAGGTGCCCCCCAGCGGCTCGCTCAAGCCCAGCCGGCCCAAATAGCTCTCGGGGCTGCGCATCCGCTCGGTCTCGGCATCCGAGGTGAAGGATTCGGGGTGGCGCTGCAATGCCTCGTCGCGCAGCAGCTTGTAGGCCGGCAGGTCCTCCGGGCCCAGGCGGCGCACCTCGATCGAGGCGGAGCGTTCAACCGCTACCACGCTCGAGCGCCACCAGCTCGTCCTGGGTGTTGGCGTTGGCAAAGGCCGACTCGTCATCGAATGGCACCTCCACGGTGTGGTGCTGGGCCGTCCAGCGGTCGATCTTGCGGCCGCCCCCCTGCGTGAAACGCACGAGGCTTTCCAGCAGCGAGGTTCGCATCAGCGTGAACACGGGCTGAACCTGGTCCCCGGTGCGCGCCATCGCCATCTCGGCGTCGTGGGCCTGCAGGGCCGCTCCCAGCCGCTGGACCAAGTCGGTCGGGAACAGCGGCGAGTCGCAGGGCACGGTGACGAGATAGGGCGTCTCGCAATGCTCCAGTCCAGCCAGGAAGCCTGCCAGCGGCCCGGCGTAGTCGGGCAGGGCGTCGGGCCAGACCGGCACGCCGAAGGATTCGTAGGCGCCGAGGTTGCGGTTTGCGTTGATCATCACGCGGCCCACCTGCGGCGACAGCCTCAGCAGCGCATGCAAGGCCAGCGGCAGGCCGCGATAGTTTTGCAGGCCCTTGTCGACCCCGCCCATGCGGCTGCCTCGGCCGCCGGCGAGGATCAGGCCGGTGATGAGATCAGGATCCATCGTTGCGGTCGTCCGGGAAGGGGTCGCCCTGGCGTCGCGGTCCTTGCATCACGGCCACCACGAGGCAGCCCACCGACACCGTGACGACCATCGCGAGCAGGAAGATCACGCCGCCGGTGACGATGTAGTCGACGAGTTGTGCCGCCCGCACCGCATCGTCGTGCAGGCCTTCCTGCAAGCCGGCCTTGATCCACGCGCCGATGAGCCAGGGGAGCGTCACGCTGGCCAGCACGGCGGCCAGCAGGCGCCGTTTGACGGCCGGGGCCAGCAGCGGGGCGGGAACCATGCTCAGCCTCCGATGTAATGCATCTCGACCTTGCGCAAGGCTGCGCCGGTGTCGGCCTGCAAGGTTGCGCGCAACTCGGAGTAGCGGTCGCCACGATCTTGCCAGATCAACCCGATGGCCGCTGCGATCTGCTCGTCGGTGCAGCCTGCGCGCAGCAGGGCCCGCAGGTCATGCCCTTGCTGGGCGAACAGGCACAGGAAAAGCTTGCCTTCGGTGGACAGGCGGGCGCGGTTGCAGTCGCGGCAGAAAGCCTGGGTGACGCTGGAGATCACGCCGATCTCGCCGCCACCGTCGCGGTAACGCCAGCGCTCGGCGGTCTCGCCGGGGTAGTTCGGGTCGATCGGCTCGAGCGGGAAGTGGGCGTTCAAGCGTTCGATCACCTTAGCCGACGGCAGCACCTCCTCCATGCGCCAGCCGTTGGTCGCCCCCACGTCCATGAACTCGATGAAGCGCAACACAATGGAGGAGCCCCGGAAATGACGGGCCATCGGCACGATCTCGTGGTCGTTGGTGCCGCGCTTGACCACCATGTTGACCTTCAGCGGCCCCAGTCCGACCTTCTGGGCGGCCTCCAGCCCCGCCAGCACGTCGGCCACAGGGAAGTCGACATCGTTCATGCGGCGAAACAGCGCATCGTCCAGCGCGTCCAGACTGACGGTCACGCGCTGCAAGCCGGCGTCTTTCAGGGCCCGTGCCTTGCGCGCCAGGACCGAGCCGTTGGTAGTGAGCGTCAGATCCAGGGGGTGGCCCTCGGGTGTGCGCAGGGCGGCGAGCATCTCGATCAGGCGTTCGAGATCCTTACGCAGCAGAGGCTCGCCACCCGTGAGCCGGATCTTGCGCACGCCGTGGGCGACGAACAGCCGGGCCAGCCG
Organism: Caldimonas sp.; assembly: GCF_046291045.1. Classification (GTDB taxonomy): domain Bacteria; phylum Pseudomonadota; class Gammaproteobacteria; order Burkholderiales; family Burkholderiaceae_C; genus Caldimonas. Next base: position 38,014 of record NZ_JBKBSL010000002.1, read on the forward strand.
GGTGATCTCCTCGAAGCTCAGCAGCGCGCTGTGGGGCAGGAACTGATAGTGCTTGTCGAAGACGTCCTTGGGCATGCAGTAGCTGCACCGGAAGTTGCACCGGTCCGTCACCGAGATGCGCAGGTCGCGCAAGGGCCGGCCCAGGCGGTCGCTGAGCAGCCCGTCGGGCGAGCGCCACTGGTCCGGCACCCGCGGCACGGAGGCCCGGACACGGTGATCGGCCAGCGGGATCACTTTCTCTGCCATGCCCCGATTGTGCATCGGCGCGGGCCGGATGGTCCATCGGCCCGCCCGGGCGCTTGCCGCTCATCAAGGCGATCGGCAAGCGCCGCACCGGGGCCTCATCGGCAGCGGGGGCAGGTCAATGGGCGAGAGGCAATGCCGCCTCGGCGGCCTGCTGAGCCGCCGAGGCCTTATCGCCACCGCCGCGGGACGAGGCCACGAGCACCTGCGCGCGCCTGGCACCGTTGAAGCGCTGGCTCCAGTAGCTTATGCGCATGTCCTCGATGCGCACCTGGGCGCCGCTGCGCGGGGCGTGGATGAACTTGCCTTCTCCCACGTAGATGCCCACGTGGGAAAAGGCCCGGCGCAGGGTGTTGAAGAAGACCAGGTCCCCCGGCCTGAGCTCGCTGCGCGGCACCGGCACCAGACCGGGAGCCCGGGCCTGCTCCTCGGCGCGGCGCGGCAGGCCGACCCCGAGGGCCGCGTCGAACACATGGCGGGTGAAACCGCTGCAGTCGAAGCCCTCGTCGATCGAGCTGCCGCCTCGGCGGTAGTTCACACCAAGGAAGCTCATCGCCGTCACTACGGCCTGGGCCGCGGCATCCCCTGCTGCAGGCGAGGCGTCCGGCGCCTGGGGATCGCCCGCGGCCGGTCCACCCTGGAACACCGGACCGGTCGGCGGGGCTGGCGGAGGCGGCGACCATCCCCGCTCGACGAGGAAAGCGGACATCGGGTCGTCTGCGGAGGCAGCCGGACGCGGCGCCACGGAGGCGCACCCTGCCAGGCCCGCCAACAGGCAGGCCGCACCCATCAGGCGCAGGCAGGACGTTCGCATCGCCGCAACCATAGGCCAACAGAGCAGGTTTCGTCAAGAAATTTCCGATATGACAACCACTTAGCGCCAACATCTCGAAACGATCACCGATGGCCCCGGCGGCGCCTCGACTGATTCAGGGCCGGGTCAGACCTGTGGCGGCACGCCTGGCGTGCGGGCAGGATCCACGGGTGACGCCGCGCTCGGCTGTCAGGGGGCCGTCAGCGTGCCTGCCTTCAATCGGTGCTCCAAGGCGACGGGCCGCACCTACCCTGCGAGGAGACACACCATGAACTACGAAGCCTTCTACCGACGCTCGATCGAGGACCGGGACGGCTTCTGGGCCGAGCAGGCCCGCCTGATCGACTGGCAGCAGCCGCCGCAGACCATCTGCGACTACAGCCGCGCCCCCTTCGTGCGCTGGTTCGTCGGCGGCACCACCAACCTGTGCCACAACGCGGTCGACCGGCACCTCGCCCGGCGGGGCGACCAGGCCGCACTCATCCATGTGTCCACCGAGACTGGTGCCGAGCGTGTCTACAGCTTCCGCGAGTTGCATGCCGAGGTGCAGCGCATGGCGGCCGTGCTGCAGTCCCTGGGGGTGGAGCAGGGGGACCGTGTGCTGATCTACATGCCGATGATTCCCGAGGCGGTGTTCGCGATGCTGGCCTGCGTCCGGCTGGGGGCCATCCACTCGGTGGTCTTCGGCGGGTTTGCCAGCGTGAGCCTGGCCAGTCGCATCGACGATGCCGAGCCGCGCGTGGTCGTCAGTGCCGATGCCGGCTCCCGCGCTGGCAAAGTGGTGCCCTACAAGCCGCTACTGGACGAGGCGATCCGGCTGGCGCAGCACAAGCCCGAGCGCGTGCTGCTGGTCGACCGTGGGCTGGCGCCGATGGAGCGCGTGGCCGGGCGTGATGCCGACTATGCCCCCTTGCGCGAGCAGCACCTGCATGCCCAGGTGCCCTGCGTGTGGGTGGCCGCCGACCACCCGAGCTACACCCTTTACACCAGCGGCACCACCGGCAGGCCCAAAGGGGTGCAGCGCGACACCGGCGGCTATGCGGTGGCCCTGGCCGCGAGCATGAAGTACATCTTCTGCGGCCAGGCCGGAGAGACCTATTTCTCCACCAGCGACATCGGTTGGGTGGTGGGGCACAGCTACATCGTCTACGGCCCGCTGATCGCCGGCATGGCCACCATCCTCTACGAGGGGCTGCCCATCCGACCCGATGCGGGCATCTGGTGGCAGCTCGTCGAGAAGTACAGGGTCACGGTGATGTTCAGCGCCCCCACTGCGGTGCGGGTGCTCAAGAAGCACGATGCGGCTTATTTGAAGAAGCACGACCTGTCCAGCCTGCGCGCTCTATTCCTGGCCGGTGAGCCGCTGGACGAACCCACCGCGAAATGGATCGCCGAAGGCCTGGGCAAACCTGTCATCGACAACTACTGGCAGACCGAGACCGGCTGGCCCATCCTCACCATTGCCAACGGGGTCGAGCACAAGCCTGGCAAGTTCGGCTCGCCCGGTGTGCCGATGTACGGCTACCGTGTCAAGCTGCTGCACGAGGCCACCGGCGAGGAGCTGACCGGGGCTCATCAGAAGGGCGTGCTGGCCATCGAAGGCCCGCTGCCTCCGGGGTGCATGCAAACGGTCTGGCGCGACGACGAGCGCTTCGTGAAGACCTACTGGAGTGCGGTGCCCAACCGTCAGGTCTACAGCACCTTCGATTGGGCCATCCGCGACGAGGACGGCTACTACTTCATTCTCGGCCGCACCGATGACGTCATCAACGTGGCCGGCCACCGCCTGGGCACACGCGAGATCGAAGAGAGCATCGCCAGCCACCCCGCCGTGGCCGAGGTGGCCGTGGTGGGGGTGGCCGACAGCCTCAAGGGGCAGGTGGCCATGGCCTTTGCCGTGCTGAAGGATCCCACACTGGCGGCCACCGAGGCGCAGGCCCTGGCCCTCGAGGGCGAGATCATGAAGGTGGTGGATCAGCAACTTGGCGCTGTCGCACGGCCCGCACGTGTGAGGTTTGTCACGGTCCTGCCCAAAACCCGCTCGGGCAAGCTGCTGCGCCGGGCCATTCAGGCCGTGTGCGAACACCGAGACCCCGGCGACCTGACCACCATCGAGGATCCTTCGGCCCTGCAGCAGATCCGCGCGATGGTGGCCCCACCGCCGGCCTGAGCCGCACGCGAGGCCCCGCCGCGGCAGGGGCTCGGCCATCTCGGTGTCTGCCATCCCCCTTGTGGGGGATGTGCGACAGCCGGACTCAAGATCGGGGTGAAAAGGTCGAAGTCTCGAAAGCCTGGATACATTTGCGGTCCAGCGCGTTTTCCGGATGAAAGACCCTCAAGCCCCGCTCTACGTTGATGTTCACCAGCTCAAAGTCGGCATGTATGTGCATCTCGACGTGGGTTGGATGGCTCACCCCTTTGCGATGAGCAGTTTCCGCATCGCTTCGGACGACCAGATCGCCACGATCCGCGGCCTGGGTCTGCAGCAGGTGCGCTGGGATCCCTCTCGCAGTGACCCGGGGTTGCTGGCGATCGTGTCGGGCCAGGCCGGACCGCAACTGGCGGCTGGTCCGCTGCCGGCCGATCCGCAAGCGGCACTCAGAGCGCGCCGACGCGCCTTGCTGGCCTCGCAGCGGGCCCATTTGGCGGCCTGCGAGCGCGAGTTCAATCAGGCCGCCAAGGACTTTCGGCAGATCACTGAGGCCGTGCACACCCAGCCCGAGACGGCCCGCGAGCGCTCTGAAAGCCTCGTGCAGAGCTTTCTGGACAAGATCGACGGCGCCCACGACACTTGCATCCGCCTGCTCCACGAAGCCGTGGGCGACCGCGCCTCGTCTCACAGCCTCAACGTCACGGTGGTGTCGATGCTGCTGGCCCGGGCCATGGGTCTGGGTGAACAGGAGCTACGCGACGTGGGCTTGGGGGCCTTGCTGCACGACCTGGGCAAGATCGAACTGCCGGACCGGGTGCGTTGGAAGGACGAGCTTTCCACCTCGGCCGAATTGCAGTTCTATCAGGAACACGTGGCTCACGGCGTGAGCCTGGCGCGCAAGATGAAGCTCAGCCCGCAGGCCACGCTGATCGTGGCCCAGCACCACGAACAGGCCGACGGCCGGGGCTTTCCGCAGCGGCTGCCGGGCGAACGCATCAGCGCGCTCGCGCGCATCGTCGCGTTGGTCAACCGCTACGACAACCTGTGCAACCCGCTCAACCCGGCCAAGGCATTGACGCCGCATGAGGCACTGTCGCTGATCTTCGCGCAGATGAAGGCGCGCTTCGATGCGCTCACTCTCAGTGCCTTCATCAAGATGATGGGGGTGTACCCGCCGGGCTCGGTCGTCGAGCTCACCGATGGGCGCTTTGCGCTGGTCGTCTCGGTCAATTCGGCGCGTCCGCTCAAGCCCCGCGTCATCGTGCATGATCCGCGTGTTCCGGCAGAGGAAGCTTTGGTCGTCGATCTCGAGGCTGACCCGAATTTGGGCGTGCGGCGAAGCCTCAAGCCGACGCAACTGCCGCGCGCCGCTTTGGAGTATCTTTCGCCGAGACAGCGCATTTACTACTTTTTCGAGCGGGCGACCGAAGTGGTCAAGCCCGATGGCGAGGATCCGACATGATCGACTCGACAATCATGTCGGTGGCCAAGCGTCTGATCGAAGGGATGCTCGAGGCTGTCTGGTTGGTCGATCCGCTCGACCTGCACGTGGTCGCCGCCAACCAGGCGGCCCACGCCTTGCTGGGCGTCAGCGAGGGCAGCCTGGTCGGCAAGGCCGCGATCGAGCTGGCCGCCACGCCCGAGGATCTGGTGTTCTGGGAGGATGTCGCGGCGGGTCTGAGCGACCGTATCCTGTCCGACAGCCTGGTATGCCGCAGCGACGGCACCGTCGTGCCGGTCGAGCGTCGCGTGAGTCTGCTGCGCCTGGCGCCAGGCCATTCCGTGTTCCTCGTGGGTCTGCGCGACCGCAGCGAGCAGCGGCGCGTGGAGGATGAGCTCGAGCGTCTGGTGTCCGAGCTGCGCGCGACTCTCGAATCCACGGCCGACGGCATCCTCGCGGTCGACCTGCACGGAAGCATCCGCGGCTACAACCAGCGCCTGGCCGATCTCTGGGGCTTCCCACAGGCCCTGATGCTGCGTCGCGACGACCAGGCCATCTTCGCCTGGCTGCGTGAGTCTGTGGCCGATGTGCAGGCTTACGACGAGAAGCTCGACCTCATTGCCCGATCGCCCCTGCTCGAATGCACCGACCTCATTGCCTTGAGATCGGGCCGCGTGATGGAGCGGGTGACGCGGCCCCAGTACAGCCGCGGCCGGCCCATCGGTCGCGTCTACTCCTTCCGCGACATCACGCAGCAGCTCGCGCAGGAGTCTCAGCTCCAGCTCGCCGCCAAGGTGTTCGATGCCAGCCCCGACGCCGTCTTCATCACCGACGGGCAACTCAAGGTGTTGGCGGCCAATCCCGCCTGTGCGCGCCTGTGCGGCTGCGCTCGCCAGACGCTGGTGGGGCAGCGCTGGAACGAACTGGTCCACGATCCAGCCGACTCCGGGGCGATCGATCGCCTGCGCTCGGCCGTCGACGAGTGCGGCAGCGTCGAGGCCGAACTGCATTACGTGCGCGCCGACGGCAGCAGCGGACCTTGTCAGGTCTCGATGGTGCGCCTGCCGGACGATGCAGGCGGAACGCTGCACTACATCGCTTTCGTCAAGGATCTCACCGACAAGCTGGCGGCCAAGCGGCGCATCGAGGAGCTGGCCTACACCGACGCGCTGACCGCCTTGCCCAACCGCCTGGCGTTCAGCGAGCGCGTCGAATTCGCCATCGCGATGGCCCGCCGCGAGCACGGTCGCTTTGCGGTGATGTTCGTCGACCTCGACCGCTTCAAGCAGATCAACGACTCTCTGGGGCACCTCTACGGAGACCGCGTGCTGGTGGATGTGGCCGACCGGCTCAGGCGCTGTGTGCGTGAGGTCGATACCGTGGCCCGCTACGGCGGCGACGAGTTCGTGGTGTTGCTCCACCAAGCCGACGCTCGCGGTGCGGAGGCGACCGCCCGGCGCATCCTCGAGGCCCTGACCTTGCCGGTGCAGCTCGACGAACTGAGGTTCACCGTCACCGGAAGCGTTGGCATCGCGATGTATCCGGACGACGGTGCCACCGCCAATGATCTCATCAAGAACGCCGATGCGGCCATGTACCGGGTGAAAGAGCGCGGTCGCGCCAGCTTCCGCTTCTACCAGCCGCAGATGAACGTGGACCTGCTGGCGCGCATGAAGATCGACCATGCCATGCGCCAGGCCCTGCCGGCCGGCCATTTCCGGCTGGCCTACCAGCCGCAGGTGGACATCAAGACCCGCGAGGTGCTGTCCGCCGAGGCCCTGCTGCGCTGGCGGGATCCGGACCTGGGCGACGTCTCGCCGGCCCAGTTCATCCCCGTGGCCGAGGAAAGCGGCTTCATCGTCGCTCTGGGCGACTGGGTGCTGGCCCAGGCGGTGCAGCAGGCCGCGCGCTGGCAGGCCCAAGGGCGAGCGTTGCAGGTCTCGGTCAACGTCTCGGCCCTGCAGTTCCAGCAGGCCAACTTCGTCGAGCGCGTGGCCGGTGTGCTATCGGCGGCTGGGCTGGCCCCCGGCTGGCTCGAACTCGAGCTCACCGAATCCATCCTGATCCAGGATGCCGAGGAGGCGCTCAGCCGTTTGCAGCAGCTCGCACAGATCGGCGTGCGCCTGGCGATCGACGACTTCGGCACCGGCTATTCCAGCCTGGGCTACCTCAAGCGCTTCCCTATCGGCAAGCTCAAGATCGACCGCTCCTTCATCGCGGGGCTGCCGGCCGACGAGAGCGATGCCGGCATCGTGCGCGCGATCGTCAGCATGGCGCGGGCCCTGCACATCAAAGTGATCGCCGAGGGGGTCGAGACCGACTTGCAGCGGCAGTTCCTGTGTGCCGCGGGCTGCGACCAGTTCCAGGGCTACCTCTTTGCCCCGGCGGTCGACCCCGAGGCGTTCGACAGGCTACGCGACGAGGCAGGACACGCGCCGGGCCGCTGTGTCGCCGGCTGAGGCGGCGATCAGCGGCGGCCGTTGTGGGAATTGCGCACTGGTCGTCCGGGGGCAGGAATGTTAGAGTCTCGGCTTGAGACTTTCGGTCCTTCCCGTCCCCTTTGCTGGTTTCTGAGTGAATCCACAGTGAAGGCGGGTCGCAATCCGCCAACCGGTCAAGCCGTGTCGCGGAAGGTTGATCAACCAGCCAACAGCCCTGGAAACCGGGGCATGAGGTGAGCGAAATGATGCAGCAATACAGGTCCAACTCGTACCTGTTCGGGGGCAACGCCCCCTATGTCGAGGAGATGTACGAGGCCTACCTCGACAACCCCGGGTCGGTGCCCGACAACTGGCGCGCCTACTTCGATGCCCTGCAGAACGTGCCTGCCGTCGACGGCAGCGATTCGCGCGACGTGCCGCACGCGCCGGTCATCGAATCCTTCGCCCAACGCGCCAAGTCCAATGCCTTCGCGGTCAAGGCCAGCAGTGCCGACCTGGCCGTGGCGCGCAAGCAGGTGCACGTCCAGTCCCTGATCGCTGCCTATCGCTTCCTCGGCTCCCGCTGGGCCGACCTCGACCCCCTCAAGCGCCAGGAGCGTCCGCGCATCCCCGAGCTCGAGCCGGCCTTTTACGACCTCACCGAAAGTGACATGGACATCACTTTCAGTGCGACCAACACCTACTTCACCAAGGCCGAGCAAATGACCCTGCGGGAGATCCTGCAGGCGCTTCGCGAGACCTACTGCGGCACCATCGGTGCCGAGTTCATGCACATCACCGAGCCGGCCGAGAAGCGGTGGTGGCAAGAACGCCTGGAGAGCACCCGCTCCAAGCCGGTGTTCACCGGCGAGAAAAAGAAAGCCATCTTGGAGCGCCTGACGGCGGCCGAGGGCCTGGAGCGCTTCCTGCACACCAAGTATGTGGGGCAGAAGCGCTTTTCGCTGGAAGGCGGCGAGAGCTTCATCGCTGCGATGGACGAGCTCATCAAGCGCGCTGGCGAGAAGGGCGTGCAGGAGATCGTGATCGGCATGGCTCACCGTGGCCGCCTGAACGTGCTGGTCAACACCCTGGGCAAGATGCCCAAGGATTTGTTCGCTGAGTTCGAACACACGGCCAAGGAAGACCTGCCTGCCGGCGACGTGAAGTATCACCAAGGCTTCTCCAGCGACGTGTCCACGCCTGGCGGCCCGGTGCACCTGAGCCTGGCCTTCAACCCCTCGCACCTGGAGATCGTCAACCCGGTGGTGGAGGGTTCCGTCAAGGCCCGCATGGACCGCCGTGGCGACAAAGAAGGCGACCAGGTGCTGCCCGTGCTGGTCCACGGCGACGCCGCCTTCGCCGGCCAGGGGGTCGTGATGGAGACCTTGGCGCTGGCGCAAACGCGCGGCTACTACACAGGCGGCACGGTCCACATCGTCATCAACAACCAGATCGGCTTCACGACCAGCGACCCGCGCGACGCCCGCTCGACGCTGTACTGCACCGACGTCGTCAAGATGATCGAAGCGCCGGTGCTGCACGTCAACGGCGACGACCCCGAGGCGGTGGTGTTCTGTACTCAGCTGGCGCTGGACTACCGCCAGGAGTTCAACAAGGACGTCGTCGTCGACATCGTGTGCTTCCGCAAGCTGGGCCACAACGAGCAGGACACCCCCTCGCTCACCCAGCCGCTGATGTACAAGAAGATCGCCAAGCACCCCGGCACTCGCAAGCTCTATGCCGACAAACTGGTGGCCCAGGGCGTGCTGTCCGAAGACGGCCCCGAGGAGATGGTCAAGGCCTACCGTGCCGCGATGGACGCGGGCAAGCACACCGTCGACCCTGTGCTGACCAACTACAAGAGCAAGTACGCCGTCGACTGGACGCCCTTCCTCGGCAAGAAATGGACGGATGCGGCCGACACCGCGCTGCCGTTGGCCGAGATCAAGCGCTTGGCCGAGCGCATCACCACCATTCCGAGCAACTTCAAGCTCCACCCGCTGGTCGAGAAGGTCATCGCAGACCGTGCCGCCATGGGTCGCGGCGAGATCAACGTCGACTGGGGCATGGGCGAGCACCTGGCCTTCGCCTCGCTGGTGGCCAGCGGCTATCCGGTGCGCCTGTCGGGCGAGGATTGCGGGCGCGGCACCTTCACCCATCGCCATGCCGTGCTGCACGACCAAAACCGTGAGAAGTGGGACGAGGGCACCTACATCCCGCTGCAGAACGTGGCCGACAACCAGGCCCCGTTCGTCGTGATCGACTCGATCCTGTCGGAAGAGGCGGTGCTGGGCTTCGAGTACGGCTATGCCTCGGCCGACCCCAACACGCTGGTGATCTGGGAGGCCCAGTTCGGCGACTTCGCCAACGGCGCCCAGGTGGTGATCGACCAGTTCATCGCCTCCGGTGAGGTCAAGTGGGGGCGTGCCAACGGCCTGACGCTGATGCTGCCGCACGGCTACGAGGGCCAGGGCCCCGAGCACAGTTCGGCGCGCCTGGAGCGCTTCATGCAGCTCGCCGCTGACAACAACATGCAGATCTGCCAGCCGACCACGGCCAGCCAGATCTTCCATGTGCTGCGCCGCCAGATGGTGCGCATGTTCCGCAAACCGCTGGTGCTGATGACGCCCAAGTCGCTGCTGCGCAACAAGGACGCCACCTCGCCGCTGTCGGAATTCACCAAGGGCGAATTCCGTACCGTGATCGGCGAGATCAACGCCGAGATCGACGCGGCCAAGGTCAAGCGCGTGATCGCCTGCTCCGGCAAGGTCTATTACGACCTCGTCAAGAAGCGCGAGGAGAAGAAGGCGCTCGATGTGGCGATCGTTCGGGTCGAGCAGCTCTACCCCTTCCCGCACAAGGCCTTCGCTGCCGAGCTCAAGAAGTACCCCAACGCCACTGACGTCGTGTGGTGCCAGGACGAACCCCAGAATCAGGGCGCTTGGTTCTTCGTGCAGCACTACATCCACGAGAACATGCTTGAAGGCCAGAAGCTCGGCTATGCGGGCCGTCCTGCTTCGGCCTCGCCGGCCGTGGGCTATGCCCACCTCCACCAGGAGCAGCAAAAGGCCCTGCTCGAACAGGCCTTTGCCAAGCTCAAGGGGTTCGTGCTCACCAAGTAAGTCCCGGTCCCGGGCCGACGACGGCGCCGCGCCGCGTCGCCCGGACGCGTCGACAGGAGGCGCTAGCCCCTGTGCGCGGCGACTACGCATAGCGAAAGAACGATCATGGCAATCATCGAAGTCAAGGTTCCTCAACTGTCCGAATCGGTGGCCGAAGCCACCCTGCTGTCTTGGAAGAAGCGTCTGGGCGAAGCCGTCAGCGCCGACGAGATCCTCATCGAGATCGAGACCGACAAGGTCGTCCTCGAAGTGCCCGCACCGGCGGCCGGCGTGATCGTCCAGCTCGTCAAGAACGACGGCGACACGGTCGTCAGCGACGAGGTCATCGCCAAGATCGACACCGAAGGACAGGCCCAGGTCAGCCCGTTGGAGGTCAAGGCTGCGCCGGCTGCCGCCCCCGTGGCCGCGCCCGCGCCGGCGCCCGCAGCCGCCGGTGGAGCCAAGTCCGATGTGGCGATGCCGGCCGCGGCCAAACTCATGGCCGAGCACCAGCTCACGGCCGCTCAGGTCAGCGGCACCGGCAAAGACGGCCGCATCACCAAGGGTGACGTGCTCGGCGCCATCGAGGCCGGCGTAAAGCCCGCGGCGGTGCAGGCCCCTGCCGCGCCGGCCGTGGCCAAGCCGCTGCCGCAGGTCAACGCTCCCGGCGGCCTCAACCTGGGCGATCGCCCGGAACAGCGTGTGCCGATGAGCCGGCTGCGCGCCCGCATCGCCGAGCGTCTGCTGCAATCCCAGGCCACCAATGCCATCCTCACCACCTTCAACGAGGTCAACATGGCCCCGGTGATGGAGATGCGCAAGAAGTTCCAGGAGAAGTTCGAGAAGGAGCATGGCGTCAAGCTCGGCTTCATGAGCTTCTTCGTGAAGGCGGCGGTACATGCGCTCAAGAAGTACCCCATCCTGAACGCCTCGGTCGACGGCAACGACATCGTCTACCACGGCTACTTCGACATCGGCATCGCGGTGGGTTCGCCGCGCGGCCTGGTGGTGCCCATCTTGCGCAATGCTGACCAGATGACCTTTGCCGAGATCGAGAAGAAGATCGCCGAGTTCGGCCAGAAGGCCAAGGACGGCAAGCTCGGTCTGGAAGAACTCACCGGCGGCACCTTCTCCATCTCCAACGGCGGCGTGTTCGGCTCGATGCTGTCCACGCCCATCATCAACCCCCCGCAGTCGGCCATCCTGGGCGTGCATGCCACCAAGGATCGTCCGGTGGTCGAGAACGGGCAGATCGTCATCCGCCCGATCAACTACCTGGCCATGAGCTACGACCATCGCATCATCGACGGCCGCGAGGCCGTGCTCGGCCTGGTGGCGATGAAAGAAGCGCTGGAAGATCCGGCCCGCCTGCTGTTCGACATCTGAGGAAGCGACGATGAGCCAATCCTTCGACGTCATCGTCATCGGCGCCGGCCCTGGCGGCTATATCGCCGCCATCCGGGCGGCTCAACTGGGCTTCAAGGTGGCCTGTATCGACGAGTGGAAGAACGGCAAGGGCGGTCCGGCTCCGGGCGGCACCTGCACCAACGTCGGCTGCATCCCCTCCAAGGCTCTGCTGCAGTCGTCCGAGCACTACGAGCACGCGGCGCACCACTTCGCCGACCACGGCATCGGGCTGAGCAACCTCAGCATCGACGTGGCGAAGATGCTGGCGCGCAAGGACAACGTCGTGAAGCAAAACAACGACGGCATCCTCTACCTGTTCAAGAAGAACAAGGTCAGCTTCTTCCACGGGCGTGGGGCCTTCACCAAGGCCGTCGAAGGCGGCTACGAGATCCAGGTGACCGGCGAGAAGCCCGAGACGCTCACCGGCAAGCACGTCATCGTGGCCACCGGCTCCAGCGCCCGCGCGCTGCCCGGGGCGGCCTTCGATGAGGAAGCCATCCTCTCCAACGACGGTGCGCTGCGCATTCCGGCGGTGCCCAAGACGCTGGGCGTCATCGGTGCCGGAGTGATCGGCCTGGAGATGGGCTCGGTGTGGCGCCGCCTCGGCGCCCAGGTGACCATCCTCGAAGCCCTGCCCACCTTCCTGGGGGCCGCTGACGAACAGATCGCCAAGGAAGCCCGCAAGGCCTTCGACAAGCAAGGGCTGAAGATCGAGCTGGGCGTGAAGATCGGCGAGGTCCAGGCCGGCAAGAAGGGTGTGAGCGTCGCCTACACCGATGCCAAGGGCCAGGCCCAGGTGTTGCAGGTGGACAAGCTCATCGTCTCGATCGGTCGGGTGCCCAACACCACAGGACTCAACCCTGAGGCCGTGGGGCTGAAACTCGACGAGCGTGGAGCCATCGTGGTGGACGACGAGTGCCGCACCAACCTGCCCAACGTCTGGGCGGTGGGCGACGTGGTGCGCGGCCCCATGCTGGCGCACAAGGCCGAGGAAGAGGGCGTGGCCGTGGCCGAACGCATCGCCGGCCAGCATGGGCACGTCAACTTCAACACCATTCCCTGGGTCATCTACACCAGCCCCGAGATCGCCTGGGTGGGCCAGACCGAGCAGCAGCTCAAGGCCGCCGGCCGAGCCTACAAGGCCGGCACCTTCCCCTTCATGGCCAACGGCCGCGCGCGGGCCCTGGGCGACACCACCGGCATGGTCAAGTTCCTCGCCGACGCCAAGACGGACGAGATCCTGGGCGTGCACATCGTCGGTCCGTTCGCCTCTGAACTGATCGCCGAAGCCGTGGTGGCGATGGAGTTCAAGGCCAGCGCCGAGGACATCGCCCGCATCTGCCATGCGCATCCCACGTTGTCCGAGGCCACGAAGGAGGCGGCCCTCGCGGTGGACAAGCGCACCCTGAACTTCTGACATCGAAGCACAGGCATGGACCGGGGCGACGTCAACGTCGCCCTTTTTCTTGAACACGCAGGACCGCCATGACGAGCGTCACCCAGTTGTACGAAGACACTCTGAAGGCGCGCGGCTACCGCAGCGACCCGGCGCAGTTGCGCGCCGTGGCCGCCTTGCAGCGCTGTCAAGACGAATGGGCAGACTACAAGGCCCGACGCTCGAACGCCCTGACCAAATTGCTGCGTCATCCCCCCATTCCACGGGGCGTGTACATGTACGGCGGGGTGGGGCGGGGCAAGAGCTTCCTGATGGACTGCTTTTTCCAGGCCGTGCCGCTGACGCGCAAGACCCGGCTGCACTTCCACGAGTTCATGCGTGAGGTGCACCGCGAACTGCAAGACCTCAAGGGCACGGTCAACCCGCTGGACGAACTGGGGCGCCGCATCGCCCGGCGCCACCGCCTGATCTGCTTCGACGAGTTCCATGTGGCTGACGTGACCGATGCGATGATCCTGCATCGCCTGCTCGAAGCGCTCTTCAAGCACCGCGTCAGCATCGTCACCACCTCGAACTTCCACCCCGATGGGCTCTACCCCAACGGGCTGCATCGCGACCGCATTCTGCCGGCCATCGAGTTGCTCAAACAGCATCTCGAGGTCATCAACGTCGACAACGGCACCGACTACCGGCAACGTACGCTGGAGCATGTCAAGCTCTACCACTGCCCGCTGGGGGAGCAGGCCGATGCGCAGATGGCCCAGGCCTTCGAGGAGTTGGCCGAGGCGCGCGACGAGAGCCCCATTTTGCACATCGAGCAGCGCGAGATCCGCGCGCGACGGCGCGCCGGTGGGGTGGTGTGGTTCGACTTCCAGGAGCTGTGCGGCGGCCCGCGTTCACAGAACGACTACCTGGAGCTGGCCACGCAGTTCCATACCGTGCTGCTGTCCAATGTGCCGCACATGCCGGTGCGCATGGCCTCGGAAGCCCGGCGTTTCACCTGGCTGGTGGACGTGCTCTACGACCGCCGGGTGAAACTGATCATGTCAGCCGAGGTGCCGCCGGAACAACTTTACACCGAAGGCCCGCTGGCGCACGAGTTCCCGCGTACGGTCTCGCGGCTGAACGAGATGCAGTCCCGCGAATTCCTGTCGCAGCAGCGGCGCGAGGTCGACACGCGCCTGACCTGAACCTGCGACGGCGCAGCCGTGCGAGCGGGCACTGTGCGTCTCAGGTCAGCAGATCTACGCGTACCAGCGCCAGCGAGAGGTTGTCCCCGCCGCCACGGGCGCGCTGTCGAGCCTTGCTCACCAACATCTCGCTGGCCTCGCGCGGGGGCAGGGTGTTGACGATGGCCCCGAGCTCACGCGGAGTGAAGTAATGCCACAGTCCGTCGCTGCAAGCCAGCAGTGAATCGCCGATCTCGAGCCGGTCGATGTGGTGCAGCGTGATGGGCGGGTCTTGGAAGGTGCCCAGGCAGCCCGTGAGCAGGTTCGACTGCGGGTGGGTGTTGGCCTCTTCCTCGGTGATCTGCCCCTCGTCGACCAGGCGCTGCACGTAGGAATGATCCTTGGTGCGGCTGACCATGTCCGCCCCTCGGAAGTGGTAGACGCGCGAATCGCCGGCATGGATCACGTCGCACTCGCGGTTCGGGCTCACGAGGAAAGCGGCCACCGTGCTGTGCGGCTCCTCTTCGGCCGTGATGGCTGTGAGCTTGATCATCAGGTGGGATTCCAGCACGAGCTGCTTGAGCACGTCACGCGCGTCCTCCGTCGTGGGCGAATAGCGGTCGAAGAGCTGCCGGGCGGTGAGGATGACTTGATCGGAGGCCTTGCGGCCGCCGCTCTTGCCCCCCATGCCATCGGCCACCACCGCCAGCACGCAGCCGGGTACACGTGCGTGGACCAGGATGTCCACCTGATCCTGCTGGTACATGCGGTCTCCCCGGTGGATGCCGGTGGCCGCGCTCAGGCGGTATCCCTTGGAAGATGTGCTCATGGGAAAAGGGCGTGGATAGACCAAAACTATAATCCAGGCATCTCGCGTTGCGCCGAGAAATTTGACCGGTGATGAGCCATGGATGAAAACCTGCACTCGCCTCAGCGTCGGCTGATCGAGTTGCGCATGGAGCATGCCGACCTCGACAGCCTCATCGACGGCGCCGAATTCCAGACCCCCCGTGACGAACTCGCGCTGCGACGCCTCAAGAAACGCCGGCTCTTGCTGCGCGACCAGATTGCCCGCCTCGAGGCTGAACTCGACCCGCGGGAACCGGCCTGAGCCGTGGAGGGCGCATCGGGGCATCCCCCGGGAAGGGTGGCGATGAGCCTATCCGGTGCGCCCTCCGAGGATGCGCTCGTCATTGCCACCCGTGAGGCCTTCGGGCCCCAGGGGCCGCTGGCCCGCGCCGATGTTCGCTATCGCGAACGAGAAATCCAGACGCAACTGGCCGCGGCCATCGCTGAGGCCGTCTCGCACCGCCGGGTTCTGGTGGCTGAGGCCGGCACCGGGGTAGGCAAGACCTATGCCTACCTGGTGCCCGCCTTGCTGAGCGGCGGACGGGTGCTGGTGAGCACGGCCACCAAGAGCCTGCAGGATCAGCTCTTCCTGCGCGACCTGCCCCATGTGCGCGACGCCCTCGGTTTGCCGCTGCGCACGGCGCTGCTCAAAGGCCGGGGCAGCTACCTGTGCCTGCATCGGCTGCAGCAGGCCCGGCACACCGCCCAATTGCCCGACCGCGGCGCGGTACGCACCCTGGCGCGCATCGAGCAGTGGGCCCAGGGCTCGTCCACCGGCGACCTGGCTGAACTGCCCGGGCTGGACGATCGGTCGTCGGTGATTCCCCTGGTCACCTCCACCCGCGACAACTGTCTGGGCAGCGATTGCCCGAGCTACCGAAGCTGCCATGTGATGAATGCGCGCCGCCAGGCCATGGCTGCGGACGTGGTGGTCGTCAACCACCATCTGTTCTTTGCCGACCTGGCCCTGCGTGAGACGGGCATGGCCGAACTCCTGCCGACGGTGGATGTCGTGGTCTTCGATGAGGCCCATCAGTTGGGCGAGGCCGGTGTGCAGTTCCTCGGGATCACCCTGGGCACGGGAGCGCTCATCGACCTGGCCCGCGACCTGCTGGCCGCCGGCTTGCAGCATGCGCGCGGCCTGCGCGACTGGCACACCCTGGCGGGCGGGATCGAGCGTGCAGCGCGCGAATTGCGGCTGGCCGCCGCCGGGCCTCTGCACGATCTGCGGGGCCCCGTCAAGCTGCGCTGGCAGGAGCGGGCCGGGCGCGACGCCTTCACCGGGGCCCTGTACGGCCTGGCGCAGGCGGCCCACGCCGGCCACGAGGCGGTGCTGGCGGTGGCCGCTGCGGCGCCGGACTTCACACGACTGGCCGAGCGGCTGGATCTCCTTGCCGAGCGTGCGCAGGCTTTTGCACAGCCTGCACCGACCGGGCGCGTGCGCTGGATCGACCTCGGCGCCCAGCAGGTGCGGCTGGTGGAGTCGCCGCTCGACATCCGCGAGACCATGCGCGAGCAACTCGCCTCCTCGCCCAAGGCCTGGATCTTCACCTCGGCCACGCTGGGCGACGACGAGCGGCTGAGCTGGTTCACCGAACCGGCCGGCCTGGAGGAGGCGACCGTGCTGCGCGTGGGCAGTCCCTTCGACTACCCGTCCCATGCCTGCGTCTACGTGCCGCGCCGCTTTCCCCGGCCCAACGAGCCGGGGCATCCGGCGGCTGTGGCCGCACTGGCCGGACGGCTCGCCGCTGCCCTCGGCGGGCGCAGCTTCGTGCTGACGACCACCCTCAAGGCCCTGCAGCCGATCGCCGAGGCACTGCGTGCGCGGTTCGAAGCCGAGAACCGGGCCATCACCGTGTTGCGCCAGGGTGACGCTCCCAAGCGCCAGCTCATCCAGGACTTCCTGGCCCGTCCACGATCCGTGCTGGTCGGATCCCAGAGCTTCTGGGAAGGCATCGACGTACCTGGCGACGCCTTGCAATGCGTGGTGATCGACAAGCTTCCATTTCCGCCGCCGAACGATCCCCTCATCGAGGCCCGGGTGCGCCGCCTCGAGGCCGAAGGCCGCAGTGCCTTCAACGATCTGTTCGTGGCCGAGGCGGCTGTGGCGCTCAAGCAGGGGGCGGGCCGCCTGATCCGCACCGAAAGCGACCGGGGTCTGCTGGTCGTGTGTGATCCGCGCCTGTCCACCATGGCCTACGGCCGCCGGCTGCGTTCGGCCCTGCCGCCGATGCGCTGGCTGGACAGCGAAGACGATGCCCTGGCCTGGCTGACGGAGCTGGCCGCTTCGGCCCCGGCCGGCTGAGACTGTGCGCCGGGGCCGGCATGGCGGGGCTCAGTTCAGGCGGCGGGTACCGGCCTGGCCCAGATAGATGCTCTGCGGGAAGTTGCGCTGCAGCACGCGCAGCGCATCATCGCGCAGCTCGGGCAAGCCCAGGCGATCGTAGCTTTGCGCCATCAGGTGCAGGGCCTCCTCGACCGCGGGCGACTGCTGATACTCGCGCACCGCGATCTGCGCGCGGTTGGCCGCGGCCAGATAGGCGCCGCGGCGGAAGTAGTACCGCGCGACATGCACCTCATACTGGGCGAGCGAATTCACGATGAAGTTCATGCGGGCCTGGGCATCGGCGGCGTAGACCGACTCGGGATAAAGCTCGACGAGTTGGCGCAAGGCCTGGTAGGCCTCCTTCGAGGCCTGCTGGTCGCGCTCGGACAGGCTCTGCCGCGAGAAGCGGCCGAACAGGCCGAGGTTGTCGTTGAAGTTGATCAGCCCCTTGAGGTAGAGGGCATAGTCCGACGCCGGGCTGGCCGGGTAGAGTTTCATGAAACGCTCGATCGTGGCCAAGGCCTGGGCACGTTCGCCGCTGCGGTAGTAGGTGTGGGCCAGCTCGAGCAGGGCTTGTTGGGCCAGCACAGTGCCTGCGGCGCGTCCTTCGAGGCGTTCGTACAAGCGGATCGCTCGCTCGTAATTGCCGGAGGCGGCATCGGCCCGAGCCTCTGAGTACACTCGCTCAACGCTCATGCCGGCCGTCTCGTCCTTTGGGGTCGAGCTGCAAGCTGCCAGCAGGGCTGCACCGGCAAAAGCCAGCGCGCAGCGCCGGGCCAACGAGGCAAAGTGAGTGTGCATCCCGGTTCCATCCGGCGCAGGCCGCAAGCCCGCGCCCCTTCCTAATCCAGACAAGGCACGGATTCTATATGGCGCATGCCATCCCCCCGCCCGAGACGGACGCCTGTGCCGAGCGCTCGCGCGAGACGGGCCCGGCAGAACTCCCAGACGAGCTGCACGACGACGAGCGGATCGAGATCCGCGAGACCTCGATCGACGCCGCCGCCCATGGCCAGCGGCTGGACAGGCTGCTCGTGGCCTTGGCGCCGGAGTTCTCGCGCACCTGGCTGCAGCAGTTGGTAGAACAGGGGGCGGTGCAGCTCGACGGGCAGCCCGCGCGCCAGCCCAGCCGCAAGCTCAAGGCCGGCCAGCGGCTGCGGCTCGAGCTGCGCCCCACGCCGCAGAGTCAGGCCTTCCGGCCCGAGGCCATTGCCCTGTCCGTCGTCTACGAGGACGAGCACCTGCTGGTCATCGACAAGCCCGCCGGCCTGGTCGTGCACCCGGCGGCGGGCCATTGGTCTGGCACGCTGCTCAATGCCTTGCTGGCCCACCATCAGGGGGCGTCGGCTCTGCCGCGCGCGGGCATCGTGCACCGCTTGGACAAGGACACCAGTGGCCTGCTCGTGGTAGGCAAGACCCTGGAGGCCGTGACGGCGCTCACGCGGGCCATCGCTGCGCGCAACGTCCATCGCGAATACCTCGCGCTGGTGCATGGCGAGATCCGGCAGCCGCAGGCGCTGGCCACCATCGACGCGCCGATCGCGCGCGACCCACGCTCGCGCGTGCGCATGGCGGTGGTGGCCGGAGGGCGGCCTGCGCGCACCGACGTGGCCCTGGTGGCCGTGAGGGCGGGCTGTTCGGCGGTGCGCTGCACGCTGCACACCGGCCGCACCCATCAGATCCGGGTGCACCTGGCCTTTCGGGGGTTTCCGCTGGTCGCTGACAGCCTGTACGGGGGGCATGAGGCCCTGGGCCTGCGACGCCAGGCCCTGCACGCCTGGCGCCTGTGCTTGGACCACCCCGTGCTGGCCCGACCGCTGGCCTTCGAGGCGCCCGCGCCAGATGATTTCGCCCAGGCTTGGCACAGCGTGGCAGGCGGGCCACGGAACGGGCCGCTCACCGGGCTACAATAGTTCGACGCACATACCGCTGCCCGCCGCCCCGGAGCCTCCTCCAGGGGGCTGTGCCGGGCGAGGAGGGCGGCCGCGCACCCGGCGTGGCGATCCCCGCGGCGATCACATGCATGGCTGAATCCGCAGCGTCGCGGCGAGATGGCACTGCCGGCCTGCCCCATGCAGACAGACCGCCCGGTCCCGGACGAGGACGACAAACGGCCAATGAACACACAGGATGCAAAGCGCGTCCTCGAGACCGCGCTGATCTGCGCGCACCAGCCTCTGCCGCTGCGCGACATGCGTGCGCTCTTCAACGACGAGCTCGGCCCCGACACCCTGCGCATGCTGCTCGACGAACTGGCGCGCGACTGGGAAGGCCGCGGCGTGGAGTTGGTGGCGGTGTCCACGGGCTGGCGCTTCCAGAGCCGGCCCGAGATGCGCGAGTACCTGGACCGTCTGAACCCTGAGAAGCCGCCCAAATACTCTCGCGCGACGATGGAGACGCTGGCGATCATCGCCTACCGCCAGCCGGTCACGCGCGGCGACATCGAGGACATCCGGGGCGTAACAGTCAGCAGCCAGATCATCAAGCAGCTCGAGGATCGCGGCTGGATCGACACCATCGGCTACCGCGACGCGCCCGGCCGACCCGCGTTGTACGCTACCACCAAACAGTTCCTCGACGATCTGGGACTGTCCTCGCTGGACCAGTTGCCTGCACTCGACGGCGCCTCACCGAGCGCTGCGGGAGGCGAGGAGCGGCCCCAGCAGTCCTCACTGCTCGAGGCGATCGAAGCCGCTGCCGCGGGGGGCGACCCCACGGCAGAATTTGCCTCGATCGAGCCGGCGCCACCGCCCTCGCCATCGGCACCGGCCGCGCAGACTGACGCGCCCGTGCGGACCGATGCAGCCGACCCGGTCGCGCACGCTCAGAAGGACGCGGCCGAAGTCCTGATGCACGAAGCCTTCCTCCCGGGGGCGGCCGGGCAAGAGTCGGGCACTTCCTGGGAGCGCCCAGACGACATCCTGGCCTCGGCTCCGGCTGAGTCTGATTCCGAACCCGACGCTGAATCTCTGTCGCGCCATGAACCCTGAAGCCACCGAAACCCCGTCGCCCGAGTCTGCCCCGGCCGTGCCGGCCGATGCCTCGGCGCCGGCCCCCGTGACCACCGGCAAGCCCAAGCGGCGTAGCCCCCGCAAACCCAAGACCGAGGTGTCCGTCGAGACGGGCGGTGCGGCCGCTGAAAGCGGTTTGCCCGATGTGGCCGAGACCTCGGAGCCGGCGCCCAGGCCGACCCGCCGGCGCAAAAGTGCCCCGCCCTCGGCCGAAGGGCTGCCGGGCGCGCCTGACCCGGCCCGGCCCGTCGCGCCTGACGACCCAGCGCCCGCTTCCGGCTCGACCTCCCATGACCCCGAGCCGGCGGCACGGGAGGTGGTCGGCCGGCCGTCCGAGGATCCCGAGGGGCGGCCAGAAGGTGGTGGCCGCCGTCGCCGCAACCGGCGCGGCCGTCGCGGGGCAGAGCGCGCGGGCGAAGGGGTGCCCGCGGCCTCGGCTGAGGCTCGCAAGCCGTCCGAGCCTGGCAAGGCGCCCGGTCAGGACGCCCAGCGCGAAGTCGCCGAGCGTTTTGCCGACGTCGTTGCAGGCCGCTATGACGAGGCCGAGGGCGACGAAGAGCCTCTGGAGCTCGAGACGGCGGCCAAACGCGTGCTGGCGCCCGAGCCCGATGCGCCCAAGCTGCACAAGGTGTTGGCCCAGGCCGGTATTGGCTCGCGCCGCGACATGGAGCAGCTCATTCTGGAAGGCCGCATCTCGGTCAACGGCGAGCCGGCTCACATCGGCCAACGCATCTCCTACGGCGACCAGGTGCGCGTCAACGGCAAGCCCATCAAGGTGCAGATCGCGCCGCCGGCCCCGCGGGTGCTCGCCTACCACAAGCCGGCGGGCGAGGTGGTCACCCACGACGACCCGCAGAACCGTCCCACGGTATTTCGTCGCCTGCCCAAGCTCAAACAGGGCAAGTGGCAGTCGGTGGGGCGGCTGGACCTCAACACCGAAGGCCTGCTGCTGTTCACCAGCTCGGGGGAACTGGCCAACCAGCTCATGCACCCGCGCTTCGGCATCGAACGCGAGTACGCCGTGCGTGTGCTGGGCACGCTCGAGCCCGAAGCGCGCCAGAAACTGCTCGAGGGCGTGAAGATCGACGGCCAGCTCGCCAGTTTCAAATCCATCGAAGACGGCGGCGGCGAGGGGGTCAACCGCTGGTACCGCGTCGTCATCACCGAAGGCCGCAACCGGGAGGTGCGCAAGTTGTTCGACGCCGTGGGCTTGACGGTCAGCCGTCTGATCCGCATCCGCTACGGCCACATCGTGCTGCCCCGCGGGCTCAAACGCGGGGTGTGGGTGGAACTCGGCGACCAGGACGTGCGCACGATCCGCCGCCTGACCGGGACCGACCAGCCGCGGGGCTCGGCGTCCGGCGGCGGGAAGAACGGCAAGCCCGGCAAACGGCGTGGCGGCGGTGGCGCGGGCGGGCGTCCCGGCGGGGGGCGCCCGGGCATGCCTGATCCGCTGGAGCAGACCTACGACAAGCGCTTCGCGCAATCGACCAAGGCCCGTCAGGGCGCCCCGCGCCAGCCCGACCCCATGCAGACCAGCGTGGGCTACATCGGCGCCGATGCCTACCTCGGACGCGGCAAGGGCGGCCGTCACAAGGCCGGCCCCGGCGGTGGCAAGCGTGGCGGGCGCGGGCGCTGAGGCCCGGCGTATGGCCTCGCCGTATCAGTGGAAGCACTGCAAGAGTTACAATCCAAGGTTTTGCCAAGTCCTTGATTCAGGAGAAATTTCATGGCGATCGAACGCACCCTGTCGATCATCAAACCCGATGCCGTGGCCAAGAACGTGATCGGCCAGATCCTCAGCCGCTTCGAGGCGGCTGGCCTGAAGATCGTCGCGGCCAAGATGGTGCATCTGTCGCGTGGCGAGGCCGAGGCCTTCTACGCCGTGCACAAGGAGCGTCCCTTCTTCAAGGATTTGGTCGAGTTCATGATCTCGGGCCCGGTGATGGTCCAGGTTCTGGAGGGCGAGAACGCCATCGCGAAGAACCGCGAGCTGATGGGCGCCACCGACCCGAAGAAGGCCGAAAAGGGCACCATCCGCGCCGACTTCGCGGAAAGCATCGACGCCAATGCGGTGCACGGCTCGGACGCCCCTGAAACCGCCGCCGTGGAAGTGGCGTTCTTCTTCCCCGGCATGAACGTCTACAGCCGCTGAACGCGGCCGCAGACGTTCGCAACCGCGCGCAGGGCATGCCCATGGCGGTCAACCTCCTCGATTTCGATCTCGACGGGCTGGCTGCCTACTGCGAAGGGCTGGGCGAGAAGCGCTTTCGCGCCGTCCAGCTGTTCCGCTGGATCCACCAAAAGGGCGTGCGTGATTTCGCCCAGATGAGCGATCTGGCCAAGTCCTTGCGCGACAAGCTCATCGGCGCGGCAGAAGTGCGGCCGCTGCCGGTGCTGACCGAGCAGGCCTCATCCGACGGCACCATCAAGTGGTTGTTCGACGTGGGCGGCGGCGATGCCGTCGAGGCCGTCTTCATTCCTGAGGACGATCGCGGCACCCTGTGCGTGTCCTCCCAGGCGGGTTGTGCCGTGGGCTGCCGCTTCTGCTCTACCGGCCACCAAGGCTTCAGCCGCAATCTCGGCACGGGTGAGATCCTCGCCCAGCTGTGGTTTGCCGAGCACCATCTGCGCCAGCGCCTGGGCCTGCCGGCTGGGGAACGTGCCATCACCAACGTGGTCATGATGGGCATGGGTGAGCCGTTACAGAACTACCACGCCCTGGTGCCGGCGCTGCGCACCATGCTCGACGACCATGGCTACGGCCTGTCGCGGCGGCGCGTCACGGTGTCCACCTCTGGTGTGGTGCCGATGATGGACCGTCTGCGAGAGGATTGCCCTGTGGCCCTGGCCGTCTCGCTGCACGCCCCCAACGATGCCCTGCGTGACGAGCTGGTGCCCCTGAACCGCAAGTACCCGCTGGCCGAGCTGCTCGACGCCTGCCGGCGCTACCTCGATGCGGCGCCCCGGGACTTCATCACCTTTGAGTACTGCATGCTCGACGGCGTGAACGACACCGAGGCTCATGCACGCGAGTTGGTGGCGTTGGTGCGCGATCGGGTGCGTTGCAAGTTCAACCTCATTCCCTTCAACCCGTTCCCGGCCTCGGGCCTGAAGCGCTCGGGGCGCGAGCGGGTGCAGTCCTTCGCCCGCGTCCTGGCCGACGCGGGCCTGGTCACTACCGTGCGAAAGACCCGGGGTGACGACATCGACGCGGCCTGTGGGCAACTGGCCGGCGAGGTGCAAGACCGCACCAATGTCCAGCGACGCCTGACCCGCCAGCCCATCCGCATCCAAGCGCGAGCGGCACCGGGAGGCACCCCCGCGAAGGAGACCCGTTCATGAGCGTGTGCAAACGCCCCATGTGTGTCTGGCTGGCCGCGGGGCTGGCTCTGGTGCTCACGCTGGGAGGCTGTGCCTCCGCACCGCCGGCGGCCGGGGGCGGCGGCAATCCCTCCGGGCGGCTCGACGACAGTGAGATCCAGCGCCGCGCGCGCATCCGCTTCGACTTGGCCGTGGCCTATTTCGGCCAGGGCCAGCATGCCACGGCCCTCAACGAAGTGCGCCAGGCGCTGGCCTTGCAGCCCAACATGGCCGATGCCCACAACCTGGCCGGGCTGATCCATGCCGCCCTGGGGCAAGTGGCCCCGGCCGAAGAGAGCTTCCGCCGAGCCATGCAGCTCGACCCGCGCGATGGGGGGGCGGTGCACAACTACGGCTGGTTCCTGTGCCAGCAGCGGCGCTATGCCGATGCCTTTGCGCAGTTCAACCGGGTCTTGGCGATGCCGGAGTATCGCGAGATCCCGCGCACCCTGGTCGCCAAGGGCGTGTGCCAAGCCAATGCCGGCCAGGTGGCCGAGGCCGAGAAGACGCTGGCGCGGGCCTACGAACTCGACCCTGGCAATCCGGTGGCCGCGATGAACCTTGCCATGGTGCTCTATCGCGAGGGCGAGTACGAGCGTGCGCGCTTTTACGTACGGCGGGTCAATGCGGTTCCCGAACTGGTCAACGCCGAGAGCCTGTGGCTGGCCGCGCGCATCGAACACCGCCTGGGCAACCGGGGCGGCGCCAACGAATTGGGGCGTGAACTGCGCCAGCGTTTCCCCCAGTCGCGCGAGGCCGCCAACTTCGAGCGGGGGCGTTTCGATGACTGAGGAGCGATCCCCGCAGGCCTCGGCCGAGCCCAGCGCGGGCGCGATGATCCGGGCTGCGCGCCAGGCGCAGGGCGTGCACATTGCCCAGCTTGCTGCGTCCATCAAGGTCTCGGTGCGCAAGCTCGAGGCGCTCGAGGCCGACCGCCTGGACGAGTTGCCCGACGCGACCTTCGCCCGCGCCCTGGCCCAGACCGTGTGCCGCTCGCTCAAGATCGATCCGGTGCCGGTCCTGGCCCTGCTGCCTTCGCCGGGCACGCTGTCGCAGCTCGAGGAGGTGGCGCAGGGGCTGAACCAGCCCTTCCGGGATCCGGCGCAGCCGCGCGAGGGCTTTCCCGGCCTGGGCTGGCTGCGGCGCCCGGCGGCCTGGGGGGCGGCGCTCCTGGTCGCCGGCGCGATGGTGTTGTGGTGGATTCCCACGAGCACCTGGCAGGCCTGGCTCGGCCGCGATGCTGCTTCGGCCGCACCTGGTGTGGCCGTGGAGGTGGTGCCGGTGGAGCCGGCAGCCGGTCTGGAGGCACCCGCTTCCAGTGCCGATGCGGCGCCTCAGCTGCCCGCGTCCGCGCCGTCTGCTGCGTCCCAGCCCGCGACGGACACCCTTTCGACGGCGGCGGTGGTGGTGCGCACTCGGGCCGAGAGCTGGGTGGAGATCCAGGATGCCAGCGGTCGCACCCTGCTGTCCAGGCTGCTCGCCCCCGGTGAGGAAGTGGCCCTGGACGGCGTGTTCCCGATGCGCGTGCGCGTGGGCAATGCCGGTGCCACCGAACTTCGCGTGCGTGGCGAGGTCTTCGACATGACCCCCTTCCGGCGCGAGAACGTCGCCCGTTTCGACATCCGGTGAGCACGATGAGCCCCGCAAGTGAGCCGTCCTTCGACCATGAATTCCCCATCGAGGCCGCACGAGCCGCGCCGCGGCGCTCCCTGCAGGCCCGCGTGGTCTGGGGTTCGCGGGTCGTCACCGTCGGCGGGGATGCGCCGGTGCGTGTCCAGTCGATGACCAACACCGACACCGTCGATGTCATCGGTACGGCCATCCAAGTCAAGGAACTGGCCCTGGCCGGCTCCGAGATGGTGCGCATCACGGTCAATACCCCCGAGGCGGCGCAGGCCGTGCCGGCCATCCGTGAGCAACTCGACCGCATGGGCATCGACGTGCCTTTGGTTGGGGACTTTCACTACAACGGCCACAAACTGCTCACGGAGTTCCCCGGCTGCGCCGAAGCCCTGTCGAAGTACCGCATCAACCCCGGCAACGTGGGCAAGGGAGACAAGCGCGACCGCCAGTTCGCGCAGATGATCGAAGTCGCCCTGCGGCACGACCGTCCGGTGCGCATTGGCGTCAACTGGGGCAGCCTCGACCAGGAACTGCTGGCGCAGCTGATGGACGACAACGGCCGGCGTCGGCAACCCTGGGATGCACGGCAGGTGATGTACCAGGCGCTCGTGGCTTCGGCCCTGGGGTCGGCGCGCCGCGCGCAGGAATTGGGCATGCCCCGCGAGCAGATCATCCTGTCGTGCAAGGTCAGTGGGGTCCAGGATCTGATCAGCGTGTACCGGGCCCTGGCCGCCCGTTGCGACCATCCGCTGCACCTGGGCCTCACCGAGGCCGGCATGGGCACCAAGGGCACCGTGGCGTCGGCGGCGGCCCTGTCGGTGCTGCTGCAAGAAGGCATCGGCGACACGATCCGGGTGTCCCTGACGCCGCAGCCCGGTGAAGCGCGCACCCAGGAGGTGGTCGTGGCCATGGAGATCCTGCAGGCCCTGGGCCTGCGCGTCTTCGTGCCCAGCGTGACGGCCTGCCCGGGCTGCGGTCGCACCACCAGCACCGTGTTCCAGGAACTGGCCAAACAGATCGACGATTACCTGCGCTCGCAGATGCCAGTGTGGAAGGCTCGTTACCCGGGCGTGGAGGCGATGAAAGTGGCGGTGATGGGGTGCATCGTCAACGGGCCTGGCGAGAGCAAGCATGCCGACATCGGGATCAGTCTGCCCGGCACTGGCGAGGCGCCAGCCGCTCCGGTCTACATCGACGGAGAGAAAGCCCTCACCCTGCGCGGGGAAGGCATTGCGCAGGACTTCCAGCGCCTGGTCGAGGAGTACGTCGAGCGGCGCTTCGGACAGGCCTCGCGGGCCGAATCCACCCCACGAACTTGAAGCACCGCGCATGAAGGGGGCTCAGATCCCCGCACCGCATCACCCACCAAGCATCCATGGCACAAGCATTGAAGGCCATCAAAGGCATGAACGACATCCTGCCGCCGGATTCGGCGCGCTGGGAATGGCTCGAGGACAAGGTGCGCACCCTGATGGCGCGCTATGGCTATGCCAACATCCGTACGCCCATCGTGGAGCCCACCGCGTTGTTCGTGCGCGGGCTCGGAGAGGTGACCGACATCGTCGAGAAGGAGATGTACTCCTTCGAGGACCGCATGAACGGCGACCAGCTCACGCTGCGCCCGGAGAATACCGCTGGCGTGGTGCGTGCCGTGGCGGAACACTCGCTGTTGTATGACGGCGGCAAGCGCGTCTACTACATGGGCCCGATGTTCCGACACGAGCGGCCTCAGCGCGGCCGCTACCGCCAGTTCCACCAGATCGGTGCCGAGGCCCTGGGCTTTGCCGGCCCGGACGTGGATGCCGAGCTGATTCTGATGTGCCGCAGCCTGTGGCGCGACATCGGCCTGAGCGACGTGCGTCTGGAGCTCAACAGCCTCGGGCAGCCCGAGGAGCGCCGCGCCCATCGCCAGGCGCTGATCGCCTACTTCGAGCGTCATCGCGACCAGCTCGACACCGATGCGCAGCGCCGGCTGCACAGCAACCCGCTGCGCATCCTGGACACCAAGAACCCCGCCATGCAATCGCTCGTCGAAGCGGCGCCGAAGCTGATGGACTTTCTCGGCGAAGCCTCGCTCAAGCATCTCGACGCCGTGAAGGCGGTGCTCGACGCCAACGGCCTGTCCTACCGCATCAATCCGCGCTTGGTGCGCGGGATGGACTACTACAACCTCACCGTCTTCGAGTGGGTCACCGACCGACTCGGATCGCAGGGCACCGTGTGCGGCGGGGGCCGTTACGACTACCTCATCGAGCAGATCGGCGGCAAGCCGGCGCCGGCAGTGGGGTGGGCCCTGGGGGTGGAGCGAGTGCTGGAGCTGCTCAAGGAACTGGGCGTGCAGCCTGACACCCCGGCCCCTCACGCCTACGCCGTCATCCCGCAGGCCGGCGCCCTGCCGCGCGCCTTGCAGCTGATCGAGGGCCTGCGCGCTGCCGGGGTCTCCGTGCTGATGCACGCGGCCGGCAAGGAGGGGCCGGGCAGCATGAAGAGTCAGTTCAAGAAGGCCGATGCCAGCGGCGCACGTTTTGCGCTGGTCTTCGGTGAGGACGAGCTGGCGCAAGGGCAGGTGGCCGTCAAGGCCTTGCGCGATGCCCAACAACCCCAGGTGCTGCGCCCCCTGGACGATCCGGCCGCCTGGGCAGCCGAACTGCTCGACGCATAATCCCCTGTTTGGCGGCCGCTGCGGCCGCCGTTGGACCCATCCCACCCCATGGCCACCCATCTCGATCTCGAAGAACAAGAGCAAGTCGAACGACTCAAGCACTTCTGGCGCCAGTACGGCAATCTGATCACCTGGACGCTCGTCCTCGTGCTCGGGGCCTTTGCCGCCTGGAACGGCTGGAACTACTGGCAGCGCGACCAAGGTGCCAAGGCCAGCGCGCTGTACGACGCCCTGGAGCAGGCGGCCCAGACCGGCGAGATCGACAAGGTGCGGCAGGCGTTCGAGGATCTTCGCTCGCGCCATCCCCGCACGGCCTATGCCGGCCAGGCCGGGTTGGTGGCTGCCCGGGTTCTGGCCGATCGCGACCAGCTCCCGGCCGCCCGCGACATGCTGCGCTGGGTGGCCGACAAGGCCTCGGAGCCGGATCTGCGCACCATCGCCCGTCTGCGCCTGGCCGGCCTGCTGCTGGACGAGAAGGCATACGACGAGGCCCTGGCCCTGGTCAGCAAGGACATCCCCGCCGCCTACGAGGGGCTCGCGGCCGACCGCCGCGGCGACATCCTTTTGGCCCAGGGGCGCACCGACGCTGCTCGCCAGGAGTATGACAAAGCCTATCGCGCGCTCGATGCCAGCCTGGACTACCGGCGCGTGGTCGAGGCCAAGCTGACGGCACTGGGGGCCGCCCCGACGAATCCGGCTGGGGAGGTGCGCTGATGCGGCGACTGGCATCCGCTTGGGCCGTCTCGTTCCTGCTGGCAGCCTGCTCGAGCGCTCCTCAACGGC
The DNA here is from genome assembly GCF_046291045.1 of Caldimonas sp. Classification (GTDB taxonomy): domain Bacteria; phylum Pseudomonadota; class Gammaproteobacteria; order Burkholderiales; family Burkholderiaceae_C; genus Caldimonas. The sequence goes on from NZ_JBKBSL010000002.1 coordinate 66,774, forward strand.
CGGACCCGACGCCGCTGGCCCAGCCTGCGCCGAACGTCGTGCGGGTGACGGTGGCTTGGCAGCAAGCGGTCGGCCCCGTTCGCATGCCGATTCGGCTTCAGGCTGCCGGTGGCATGGTGGCGGTCGCCTCGGACGATGGGGCGGTGGGCCTGCTCGATGCCGCAACGGGACAGTGGCGCTGGCGGGCCTCGCTCGACACGCCCCTGTCGGCTGGGGTAGGCAGCGATGGCCGGTACGTGGCGGTGCTCACGCGCGATAACGAGGTGGTCGCCTTGCGCGAGGGGGAGGTTCTGTGGCGCCAGCGCCTCACGGCACGTTCACTGACCGCCCCCCTGGTGGCCGGCGAACGGGTGTTCGTCTACGCCCAGGACCGCTCCGTCCATGCCTTCGATGCGGCCAGCGGAGCGCGGCTGTGGATGCAGCAGCGTCCCGGCGAACCGCTCACCCTGGCCCAGCAGGGCGTGCTGCTCCCGGTGGGCGACACCTTGCTGGTCGGGCAGGGGCCGCGGCTGGCGGGGCTGGACCCGCTGCGCGGCAGCGTGCGCTGGGAGGTGCCGGTGGCTACACCGCGCGGCACCAACGAGGTCGAACGGCTGGCCGATCTGGTCGGACCGGCGGCGCGCTCGGGCCAGACCGTGTGCGTGCGGGCCTTCCAGGCGGCCGTGGGTTGCGTGGACACGCGCCGCGCGGGATTGCTGTGGAGCAAGGCCTCCAACGGCTCGGTGGGGCTGGCCATGGACGCCGAGCAGGTCTACGGCGTGGACGGCACCGACCGCATCACCGCCTATCGGGCCCGCGACGGGGAGGTGGCCTGGACCCTGGAGGCGCTGCGCTTCCGGGGCCTGACCGCCCCGCTGGCCGCCGGTGACAGCCTGGTCGTGGGGGATGGGCAGGGGTATGTGCACTTCCTGTCACGCCGGGACGGACGGTTGGTGGGCCGTACCGCCACCGACGGCAGCGGGATTGCTGCTGTCCCCCTTCAGGTGGGCGATCGCCTGGTGGTGCTGACCCGCGCGGGCAGCCTCATCGCATTGCGTCCCGAATGAACCGCTGCGCGAGGGATCTCGTCGTGAAACCCGTGATCGCCCTGGTCGGGCGGCCCAACGTGGGCAAGTCCACGCTGTTCAACCGCCTGACGAAGTCGCGCGATGCCATCGTCGCCGACTTCGCCGGCCTGACCCGCGATCGCCACTACGGCGATGGCAAGCTCGGCGGACGGGACTACATCGTCATCGACACCGGCGGCTTCGAGCCCGATGCCGAGAGCGGTATCGTGCGCGAGATGGCCAAGCAGACCCGCCAGGCCGTGGCCGAGGCCGATGCCATCGTCTTCGTCGTCGACGTGCGAGCCGGCCTGTCAGCCCAGGACCACGACATCGCCCGCTACCTGCGCACCACCGGCAAGCCCGTGGTGCTGGCGGCGAACAAGGCCGAAGGCATGCAGGACGGCCCCCAGCTGGCCGAGTTCTTCGAGCTCGGACTGGGCGAACCGAGGCCGGTCTCCGCCGCGCACGGCCAAGGCATCCGCAGCCTGGTCGATGCGGTGTTCGATCACCTGCCGCCGCAGCCCGAGGACGATGAGGAGGCCCAGGCGCAGGAGCCGGAGGACCGCGTCATCCGTCTGGCGGTTGCGGGCCGGCCCAATGTGGGCAAATCCACGCTGATCAACACCTGGCTGGGCGAGGAGCGCCTGGTGGCCTTCGACCTGCCCGGCACGACGCGCGATGCCATCCGCGTCCCGCTGGAGCGCGACGGCCGCCGCTTCGAGATCATCGACACCGCCGGTCTGCGCCGCAAGGGGAGGGTGTTCGAGGCGATCGAGAAGTTCTCGGTGGTCAAGACCCTGCAAGCGATTTCGGAGGCCCACGTGGTGGTGCTCCTGCTCGACGCCACCCAGGGGGTGAGCGACCAGGATGCGCACATCGCCGGCTACGTCCTCGACAGCGGCCGCTCGGTGGTGATCGCGATCAATAAATGGGACGCGGTCGACGACTACCAACGCCAAATGCTCGAGCGCTCCATCGAGCAGCGGCTGGCCTTCCTGCGCTTTGCCCCACGGGTGCACATCTCTGCTCTGCGACGGCAGGGGCTGGGGCCGTTGTGGAAGGCGATCGCCCAGGCCCATGAATCGGCCTTCAAGAAGATGAGCACCCCGGTGCTGACCCGGCTGGTGCACGAGGCCGTGCAGCACCAGGCTCCCAAGCGATCCGGGATGTTCCGCCCGAAGCTGCGTTACGCGCACCAGGGGGGCATGAATCCGCCGGTGGTCGTCGTGCACGGCAATTCGCTCGAACACGTCACCGATGCCTACAAGCGCTACCTCGAAGGGCGCATCCGGGATCATTTCAAACTCGTGGGCACCCCCCTGAGGGTGGAAATGCGCTCGTCCCGCAACCCCTTCTCAGACAAGGATTCCTGACTACTCCCCGGAATGCGCACGGTGGTGTGTTAACGTGCGTCCTCCATATATCCAACACGGAGAATATCGTGAGCAACAAAGGGCAACTCCTCCAAGACCCGTTTCTGAACCTGCTTCGTAAAGAGCACGTGCCGGTCTCGATCTACCTGGTCAACGGCATCAAGCTGCAGGGCCATATTGAGTCTTTTGATCAATATGTGGTGCTCTTGCGCAACACCGTCACCCAGATGGTCTACAAGCACGCCATCTCGACGGTCGTGCCCGGTCGTGCGGTGAATTTCCATCCCAACGAGCAGACCGAATCCCACTGATGCGCGAAAGTCCGCCCGGCCTGGCCGGGCGGTGTTCGCCACCCGCCTGAGGTGACACAGACCTTGAATGCCCCGGCCTCGGATGTGCCCCAGCCCACCATCCTGGTGGGGGTGGACCTTGGCCCTGGCTCCTCGTTCGATCCGACCCTGGACGAGCTCGCCTTGCTGGCCGAGTCGGCCGGCGACGCCCCCGTGGCGCGGCTGACGGCGCGGCGCAAGGCCCCAGATGCCGCGCTGTTCGTTGGGCAGGGCAAGGCCGAGGAGATCAAGGCCCTGGTCAGCCAGCACGGGGCCGCTGGCGTGCTGTTCGATCAGGCTTTGTCCCCGGCTCAGCAGCGCAATCTCGAGCGCTTCCTCGGGGTGCCTGTGGCCGACCGCACGATGCTCATTCTGGAGATCTTCGCTCAGCGCGCGCGCAGCCACGAAGGCAAACTGCAGGTCGAACTGGCCCGGCTGCAATACCTCTCCACCCGCCTGGTGCGCCGCTGGAGTCACCTGGAGCGCCAGCGCGGCGGGGTTGGCCACCGGGGAGGGCCGGGCGAGACCCAGATCGAGCTCGACCGGCGCATGATCGGCCAGCGCATCAAGTCGCTCAAGGCCCAGCTCGACCGCGTCAAGCGCCAGCGCCAAACGCAGCGCCGCTCACGCGAGCGCAGCGGCACCTTCAAGGTCTCGCTGGTGGGGTACACCAACGCCGGCAAATCCACGCTGTTCAACGCGCTGGTCAAGGCGCGCGCCTATGCGGCCGATCAGCTCTTCGCCACGCTGGACACCACCACGCGCCAGCTTTACCTGGCCGATGCCGGCTGCGCGGTCAGCCTGTCCGACACGGTGGGCTTCATCCGCGACTTGCCTCATGGCCTGGTTGAAGCCTTCCAAGCCACGCTCCAGGAAGCGGCCGATGCCGATCTCCTGCTGCACGTCGTGGATGCGGCCAGTCCCGTCTGGCGCGAGCAGGTCGACGAGGTGCAGCGCGTGCTGGGTGAGATCGGGGCGGCGGAACTCCCTCAGATCCTGGTCTTCAACAAGCTGGACCGGCTGGAGGCCAACCAGCGTCCCCGGGAGATGGCCGATCGTTTCGAACTGGCGCCTCACCGCTCGGTGCCGCGCGTGTTCGTCAGCGCGGCCACCGGGGAGGGGCTGGACATCCTGCGCCGCGCCGTGGCCGAGTCGGCCCTTGGGGCGCAGCTGTCCATGTCGCCGGCCGCCGACTCTTCCACCGAACCCGGAGCGGTCCCGCCGGACGCTCCCCGAAACACCGTCCTTGTTGCATGAGCATGAACATTCGCTCTTTTCCCGAATCCTCTGCCGCGCGGGCCGGCGTCGTCCAGCGCCTGTCCGGTGTGGGGCTGGCGCTGTTCAGGGCCCTGCTGGCGACCGTGATACGCCCGCTGCGCGGGCTGTTCAATCTGAATGATCCGCGCTGGGGACGTCACCTCGATCCCCAGGGCAACGAGCCCACGCGCAACCAGGGGTCGGGTGGGGGAGGGGGGGGGCGCAACGATGGCCCCCCCGATCTCGACGAGCTCTGGCGCGACTTCAACCGCAAGCTCAGCGGACTGTTCGGCGGTCGGCCGGGAGGGCCGCAGCGGCCCAATGGCAACGGCTCGGGCGGCGGCTTTCAGCCGCCGGACATGAAAGGGGCGGGCATCGGTGCGGGCTTGATCGTCGGCGTGGTGGCGCTGATCTGGTTGGGCAGTGGTTTCTTCATCGTCCAGGAAGGTCAGCAGGCCGTGGTCATGACCTTTGGCCGCTATAGCCACACCGCCGAGGCCGGCTTCAAGTGGCGCCTGCCCTATCCCTTCCAGTCCCACGAGACCGTTCCGGTCACGCAGCTTCGCTCCGTGGACGTGGGCAGCATGTCGGTCGTCCAGGCCACCGGCCTTCGCGATTCGTCCATGCTGACTCAGGACGAGAACATCGTGGACATCCGCTTCACCGTGCAATACCGCCTCAAAGACGTCAAGGACTACTTGTTCGAAAACCGCCGGCCCGATGACGCCGTGGTCCAGGCGGCCGAGTCGGCCGTGCGTGAGATCGTTGGCCGCAGTGCGATGGATGCCGTGCTGTACGAGCAGCGTGACGCGATTGCGGCCGAGCTCGTCAAGTCGGTGCAGGCTCAGCTCGACCGGCTGCGCGCCGGCATCGTGATCTCCAATGTGAACATCCAGAGCGTGCAGGCGCCTGAACAGGTGCAGGCAGCCTTCGATGACGCGCTCAAGGCCAGCGCCGACCGCGAGCGCCTGAAGAACGAGGGTCAGGCCTATGCCAACGACGTGATCCCCCGCGCCCAAGGCACGGCGGCCCGCCTGCGGGAAGAGGCTGAGGCCTATCGTGCCCGCGTCATCGCGCAGGCCGAGGGTGATGCCGACCGCTTCCGCAGCGTGCTGGCCGAATACCAGAAAGCGCCGGCCGTCACACGCGACCGCCTCTATATCGAGACCATGCAGCAGATCTACAGCAACGTCAGTAAGATCATGGTCGACACACGCAATAACAGCCTGCTGTACCTGCCGCTGGACAAGCTCATGCAGGCCGGGGCGGCACCGGCACCGGCTCAGGCGGCCCCGTCGGCGGAGACTCAGACTCAGCAGCCGCTGCCCCTGTCTAGTGACAACCGCCTGCGCGACCCCCAGCGCAGCCGAGAGCGCGACGCGCGCTGACCGCCGAGCCGAGACCACGAGGATCCCATGAATCGCATCGGAATGATCGTCTCGACCCTGTTGCTGGCCGTCGTCCTGGCTGGGTCGATGCTGTTCGTCGTCGACCAGCGCCAATTCGCCGCGGTGTATGCCCTGGGTGAGATCAAGGAAGTCATCAGCGAGCCCGGCCTGAAGTTCAAGCTGCCGCCGCCCTTCCAGAACGTCGTTTTCCTGGACAAGCGCATCCAGTCCCTCGACAGCCCGGAATCTCGCCCGATCTTCACCGCGGAGAAACAGAGCCTGGTGATCGACTGGTTGGTCAAATGGCGCATCACCGATCCGCGCCAATTCATCCGCAACAACAACGGTGCAGACGTGCGCAACGCTGAGGTGCGTCTGGCCCCCATCGTGCAGGCCGCGTTCAATGAGGAGGTCACGCGGCGCACCGTGCGGGCGGTGCTCGCGACCGAACGCGACCGCGTGATGCAAGCCGTGCAGGCCCGCCTGAAGGAAGACGCCAAGAGCTTCGGCATCGAGATCGTCGACGTGCGGATCAAGCGTGTGGACTTCTCTGCCAGCATCACCGATGCCGTGTACCGTCGCATGGAGTCCGAGCGCCGCCGCGTGGCCAACGAGCGCCGCTCCACCGGTGCCGCCGAGGGCGAGAGCATCCGGGCCGATGCCGACCGCCAGCGCGAGATCATTGTCGCCGAGGCCTACCGTGAGGCCCAGAAAATCAAGGGTCAGGGCGATGCCCAGGCTTCGGCCATCTATGCCGCTGCCTTCGGGCGCGACCCGCAGTTCGCGCAGTTCTACCGCAGCCTGGAGGCGTACCGCCAGAGCTTCCGCAGCAAGTCCGACGTGATGGTCATCGACCCCAACGGCGATTTCTTCCGTGCCATGCAGGGCAGCGGCACGGGAACCACCCCGGGCCGCCGCTGAACGCATGGGGGAGGTGATCCTCGTCGCGCTGGCGCTGGTGCTGGTCTTCGAGGGCCTGCTGCCGTTCGTCAGTCCGGGCACCTGGCGCCGGGTGTTCGAGCAGGCCCTGCGACTCACCGACGGCCAGCTGCGTTTCCTGGGCTTGCTCAGTGTCGGGGCGGGCTTGTTGCTGCTCGTCCTGACGGGTTGATCCGGCAGTCGACAGCCAAAGGCTGCGCATCGCGTCGCAGGCCACGGTCGGCGACGCCGGTACAATCGCGTTTTCAATCCCCTGGCGCTTTCCCCATGTCTTCTGCTTGGCTGCTGCCCGAGCACATTGCCGATGTCTTGCCCTCGCAGGCGCGGCGCATCGAGGAGTTGCGGCGGGTCTTGCTCGACGCTGCGCGTTGCTGCGGCTACGAGCTGGTCATGCCCCCCCTGCTCGAACACCTCGAATCCCTGCTCACCGGTGCAGGCGGCGAGTTGGACCTGCGCACCTTCAAGCTCGTGGACCAGCTCAGCGGCCGCACGCTGGGCATACGGGCCGACGCCACGCCGCAGGTCGCCCGCATCGATGCCCACCTGCTCAACCGCGAGGGCGTGACGCGCCTGTGCTACTGCGCTCCGGTGCTGCACACCCGTCCAGCCGGCCTGCGCTCCACTCGCGAGCCGCTGCAGTTTGGCGCCGAAATTTACGGTCATGCGGGCCTGGAGGCCGACCTCGAGGTGCAGGAACTGGCGCTGACCGCGCTGCAACGCGTGGGCGTGCAGGGCCTGACGCTGGACCTCGCCGACGCCCGCGTCGTGCGCGCGCTGCTGGCCGGCGTGCCGGTGGATGCCGCGATGCTGGAGGAGGTCTACCGCAGCCTGGCCGCCAAGGACACGGCCACGCTGCTGCAGCTCACGGCCGGTTTCCCGGCGGAGTCCCGCGAGGGGCTGTTGGCGCTGACGCAACTCTACGGCGGGCTGGAGATCCTGGCCGAGGCCCGTCGCCGCCTGCCGCAGCGCGGGGCCATCATGGCAGCACTCGACGATTTAGTCTGGCTGACCGACCATCTCGCCCGGGCCTTCCCCGACGTGGCCCTGGGCCTGGACCTGGCCGACCTGAGCGGTTATGCGTACTACAGCGGGGCGCGCTTTGCGATCTACGCCGCCGGCCACCCCGACGCCTTGGTGCGAGGAGGACGCTACGACGAGGTCGGAGCGGTCTTCGGTCGCAACCGTCCGGCCGTGGGCTTCAGCACCGACCTCAAGGAAGTGGTGGCCCTGGCGCGCGTGGAGGGCACACGGGCGGCCGTGCGCGCGCCCTGGGGAGAGCAGGCCAGCCTGCGCGAGGCAGTGCGGCGCCTGCGCGAGCAAGGCGAGATCGTCGTGTGCGTGCTGCCTGGGCACGAGCACGAGGTGCAGGAATTCGAATGCGATCGCGAACTCGTGGCCGAGGGCGAGCGCTGGGTCGTCCGCCCGCTGTGAACGCAGTGGTGGGCGCCGACAGACATCTTTTCGATTGGGACCGTTTGACATGACTGAGCACACCCGGGGCCGCAACGTCGTTGTGGTCGGAACGCAGTGGGGCGACGAAGGCAAGGGCAAGGTGGTGGACTGGCTCACCGACCATGCCAGTGCCGTGGTGCGCTTCCAGGGCGGGCACAACGCCGGCCATACCCTGGTCATCAAGGGCAAGAAGACGGCCCTGCAACTCATTCCCTCGGGCATCATGCGCGAGGGCGTGGCCTGCTACATCGGCAACGGCGTGGTGGTCGACCCGACCCATCTGCTCTCCGAGATCGAACGCCTGGAGTCGGCCGGCCTGGAGGTGCGCTCGCGCCTGTACATCAGCGAGTCCTGCCCGCTGATCCTGCCTTTCCATGTGGAGGTGGACCGTGCCCGCGAGGCTTTGCGCGAGTCCAGCGGCGCCGGCAAGATCGGCACCACCGGCAAAGGCATCGGCCCGGCCTATGAGGACAAGGTGGCGCGCCGGGCGTTGCGCGTGCAGGATCTCAAGCATCCCGAGCGCTTCGCGGTCAAGCTGCGCGAACTGCTGGATCTGCACAACTTCGTGCTGCAGGGCTACCTCAAGTCCAGTGTACTGGCCTTCGAGCCCATCTTCGAGCATGCGATGAAGGTGGCCGAGCAGCTCAAGCCCATGATGGCCGATGTGGGGGTGCGCATCCACCAGACCAATCTGCAGGGCGGTCATGTCCTCTTCGAGGGCGCCCAGGGCACGTTGCTGGACATCGACCACGGCACCTATCCCTACGTGACCTCGAGCAACTGCGTGGCCGGCAACGCCGCTGCGGGCTCGGGCGTGGGGCCGGACAAGCTGCATTACATTTTGGGCATCACGAAGGCCTACACCACCCGCGTGGGTTCGGGCCCGTTCCCCACCGAACTGCCCATCGACGAGCCGGGCACGGTGGGCCATCACCTGTCCACCGTGGGTCAGGAGCGTGGCACCGTCACCGGCCGGGCCCGGCGCTGCGGCTGGCTGGATGCGGCCGCGCTCAAGCGCTCGGTCTTGATCAACGGCATTTCGGGTCTGTGCATCACCAAGCTCGACGTGCTCGACGGCCTGGACGAGATCAAAATCTGCGTTGGCTATGAACTCGACGGCCGGCGCATCGACATCTTGCCGCTGGATGCCGACGACATCGTCCACTGCCGGCCTCTGTATGAGACCTTGCCGGGGTGGAAGGACAGTACCGCCGGCATCACGGAGTGGGACCGCCTGCCGGCCAACGCACGGGCCTACCTCGAGCGCATGCAGGCTTGCATCGGCGCGCCCATCGACATGGTGTCCACCGGACCGGACCGGGAGCACACCATCTTGCTGCGCCACCCATACAAAGCCTGACCCCGCAGGTTGGCCCCAATCAAGATACCCACCCGCATGACCGATACGACAAGCAAGCGCAAGGAGCCTGCATGCTGACCGACGACGGCAAACACCTCTACGTGTCCTGGGACGAATACCACATGCTCATCGAGCGCTTGGCACTGAAGGTGCACAACTCGGGCTGGGCCTTCGACCAGATCCTGTGCCTGGCGCGAGGCGGAATGCGGCCTGGCGATGTGCTCTCGCGTGTCTTCGACAAGCCGTTGGCCATCATGTCCACCAGTTCGTACCGCGCCGAAGGCGGTACCATCCAGGGGCGGCTGGACATGGCCAAGTACATCACGATGCCCAAGGGCGAGTTGGCCGGCCGAGTGCTGCTGGTCGACGATCTGGCCGATTCCGGCGTGACCCTCAAGGCCGTGGTCGAACGACTGCGTGGCATGCCGGCCATCAGCGAGCTGCGCTCGGCGGTCATCTGGGTCAAGGGCGTGTCCAGTTACATGCCGGACTATCATGTGGAACTGCTGCCCACGAGCCCGTGGATCCACCAGCCTTTCGAGGAGTACGACACGCTGCGCCCCGAAGGTCTGGCGAAGAAGTACCAGGTTTGAGCGCGTCCCCTCCCTCGATCCACCCGGACCCAGGCGTCGCGGGCCGGTGGCCGCAAGGCGGCCGCTGGCCCGTTTGCCTTGGGGCCTCAAAGGGGGTGGCACACTCCCCAGTGCGCTGCGCGCGGGAAAAGAAAAAGCCCCGCATCATGGATGCGAGGCTTGTGTATTTGGTGCCCAGGAGAGGACTCGAACCTCCACGGTGTTACCCGCTAGTACCTGAAACTAGTGCGTCTACCAATTCCGCCACCTGGGCTCATGCTCTCAACTCACGTCGCGCTTTGATTGAATGAAGCGCTGGTGTGTCAGAACAGACGGAGATTCTATCATCAATAATTCAAACACTGCAAGCCCCGCCGCGACCGCGATGTTGCTCAGCGAAGTCGAGGGAACCGTCATCGGCCACCGCGACGGCCATGGCTTCGTGCGCCGTGACGACGGCCAGGCCGATATCTATCTCTCGCCGCAGGAGATGCGCGCCGTGCTGCACCGTGACCGCGTGCGCGTGCGCGTCGTGCGGCACGATCGCAAGGGCCGACCCGAAGGGCGCGTGCTCGAGATCATCGAGCGCAAGAAATCCCCCATCATCGGCCGTCTGCTGCACGAAGGAGGGGTGTGGCTGGTCGCGCCGGAGGACAAGCGCTATGGCCAGGACATCCTGATCCCGAAGAACGCCATCGCCAAAGCCCAGCCGGGGCAGGTGGTGGCGGTGGAACTGACCGAGCCGCCCTCGATGTACTCGCAGCCCGTGGGCCGCGTCACCGAGGTGCTCGGCGAGATCGACGATCCGGGCATGGAGATCGAGATCGCCGTGCGCAAGTACGAGGTGCCGCACCAGTTCTCGCCCGAGACACTGGCCCAGACGGCCAAGCTGCCCGACAAGATCCGCGCGGCCGACCGCAAGCACCGCATCGACCTGACCGATGTGCCGCTGGTGACCATCGATGGCGAGGATGCGCGTGACTTCGACGATGCCGTCTACTGCGAGCCCGCCCGCGTGGGCCGCGGCAAGGGCTGGCGCCTGGTGGTGGCGATCGCCGACGTCAGTCACTACGTCAGGCCCGGCGAGCCGCTGGATGCCGATGCCTACGAACGTGCCACCTCGGTCTATTTCCCCCGCCGCGTCATCCCGATGCTGCCGGAGAAGCTGTCCAACGGGCTGTGCTCGCTCAACCCGGATGAGGACCGGCTGGCGATGGTGTGCGACATGCTCATCAATGCCAAGGGCGAGATCCATGCCTACCAGTTCTTCCCGGCGGTGATCTGCTCGCATGCGCGGCTCACCTACACCGAGGTGGCGGCCATCCTGGCCAACACGCGCGGCCCCGAGGCGATGCGCCGGCAGGCCCTGGTGCCGCACCTGCTGCATCTGCACGAGGTCTACCGCGCGCTGCTGCGCGAGCGCACCGAGCGTGGCGCGGTGGACTTCGAAACGGTGGAGACGCAGATCGTGTGCGACGACAACGGCCGCATCGAGAAGATCGTGCCGCGTGTGCGCACCGAGGCCCACCGGCTCATCGAGGAGGCGATGCTGGCCGCCAACGTTTGCTCGGCCGACTTCATCGCGCGGGCCAACCACGCAGCGCTGTACCGTGTGCACGAGGGCCCCACGCCGGAGAAGCGCGCGATCCTGCAGAACTACCTGCGCGCGCTAGGCTTGGGGCTGACCATCGGCGACGATCCGCATCCTCGGGAGTTCCAGGCCATCGCCCAGGCCACGAAAGACCGGCCCGATGCGGCGCAAATCCACTCGATGCTGCTGCGCTCGATGCAGCAGGCCATCTATACCCCGGTGAACTCGGGGCACTTTGGATTGGCCTATGAGGCCTACACGCATTTCACGAGCCCGATCCGGCGCTATCCCGACTTGCTCGTGCACCGGGTGATCAAGGCCTTGCTGCAGGGGCAGCGCTACCGCCTGGGTGGACTGCTCGAGGAGCCAACGCCGGCCCGGCGGGGAGCACAGCGCAAGATCCCGGCGGTCGAGATGGCGCAATGGGAGGCCGCGGGCATCCATTGCAGCGCTTGCGAGCGTCGCGCCGACGAGGCTTCGCGCGACGTCGAGGCCTGGCTGAAGTGCCGTTTCATGCGTGACCACCTCGGCGAGGAATACAGCGGCACGGTCAGCGCGGTCACGAGTTTTGGTCTGTTCGTGCAACTCGATGCGCTCTATGTCGAAGGTCTGGTGCACATCACCGAGCTGGGCGGGGAGTACTACCGCTTCGACGAAGTGCGCCAGGAACTGCGCGGCGAGCGTACTGGGGTGCGCTACACGGTTGGGGCCCGCGTGCGAGTGCAGGTCATTCGGGTGGACCTGGACGGGCGCAAGATCGACTTTCGCATGGTGCACGAAACCGGCGATGAGCGCGCCGGCCCCCGTGCGGGCAAGACCGGGGGGGCGAGCCGACAGGTGCGGCTGGCCGAAGTCGAAGCGGCCGATCGCCAGGCCAAGTCCCGGGCCCGTGCGGCCAAGACCGGCGCGACCGCCAACCCTCGCGGCGCACGCGCCGGGGCGAAAAAGGCAGCCGCCAAGTCCCTCAAGCCGCGCGGCTCCCGGCGCGGCCGGTAGTCCGGCTCACCGCGGCAGCCTGCGTCGCTAGCTAGCCTTGCAAGGCCTCGACGAGCGCGCTGGCGCGCAGCGCACCGCGGTGTCCCTGAGTCACCCAACGGTCGGCTGCTGCGCCGTGCTCGTGGGCCGCCAGGGTGGCGGCGTCCCAGGCGTCCAACCCCTGGGCCCACAGGCCGGCAAGCCAGCCGGCCAGTACATCGCCGGTGCCGGCCGTGGCCAAGGCGGCGTTGCCGCTGCGGTTGATCCACGGGGCGCGCGAGGCCTGAGCAATCACGGTGCCGGATCCCTTGAGCACCACGGTGCAGCCCAGGCGCGCCGCCAAGGCCTGGGCGGCGGCCAGGCGGTCGACCTGCACCTCATGGGCCGATGCCACACCGAGCAGTCGAGCGGCTTCCAGCGGATGGGGGGTCAGCACCGTGGTCTGTCCGCGGGCCGGCCGGCGTTGCAGCTGAAGCTGCAGACCGGCGTCGGCGGCCACCGCATTGAGGGCATCGGCGTCGAGTACCAGACGGGGAGCCCGTCCGATCCACCACGGCAGTATGGCGGCAACGGCCGTTCCTGCGCCGCAGCCGCACACCACCGTCAGCGTGTCGGTGGGCAGCTGGGCGGCAGTCTCGGCCCGCCGCCCCATCAGCTCGGGATGGGTGGGGTCCAACAGGGGCGCCTGCGGGTCCAGCGGCTGGACATAGACCCTGCCTGCGCCCGCCGCCAGCGCTGCCTGCGCGGCCAACCACAGCGCGCCGGTCATGCCCGCTGCGCCGCCGATGGCCAGCACCTCGCCGAAGCTGCCCTTGTGCTGTGCGTGGCGCCGTGCGGGTCGCTGCCAGTTGCGGCTGCCGAGCCAAGCGTCTGCCGGCCCCTCGGGGGGCACCCCCAGGTCGTCGAACCACACCCGTCCCGCCAGGTCTCGTCCTTCGGCGGTAAACAGGCCCGGTTTGAGTGTCAACAGGCTCAGGGTGTGGTCGGCACGCACTGCGTCATCGGGGCCAGTGCCCAGGCAGCGGCCGGTGTCGGCGTCCAAGCCGGTGGGCAGGTCCACCGACAGCACTGGGCCGCGGTGCTGGCGCAGGGCCTGCACGGCCTGGGCGATCGGGCCTTGCGGGGCGCGGCGGCTGCCCAGCCCGAGCAAGGCGTCGATGGCCACACAGCCGGCCGGCAGGTCGGTCGGGGCCGCCAGGGCAGGCCCCGCGACCAGGGGCACCCCAGCTTGCCGGGCCTGTTCGAAGGCCCAGGCGGCGTCGGCTGGCAGGTGCTGGGGATCGGCCCAGAGGTGGACCTGCACGGCCCATCCGGCAGCCTTCAGATGGACGGCGGCTTGGAGACCGTCGCCGCCGTTGTTGCCCGGGCCTGCGGCGATCCACGCCGACGGTGCATGGGGCGCGATGGCCATGGCCAGGCGCGCCACCGAGCGGCCCGCGCGGGCCATCAGAGTGTGGGCCGGCAGGCGTGCTTGCGCGGCCGCCTCGATCTCGCGGCTGGTGGCGGCGCGGTACAGAGGCCAAGCCTGGTCACAGGACAGGACCGGCTGCGGGGCTGGCAGTGAGAAGGACAAGGTACGACGCAGAAGTGTGGAGACTGGCACGATATCGCGCCTGGGCCGACCTGCAAAGCTGGTCCATACCGACACCGACCGGCCGCCGGCTCAGGCGGGACGGCTTGCATGCTCAGGCCACAGCGTGGCTTCCACCGCCAGCGCCAGACTCAGCAGCGTGTCGTCGTGGCCGGCCGCAGCCCACAGCATCAACCCGACCGGCCAGTCGCCTGCGGGCGGGCAGGGTAACGACAGGGCACAGCCGTCCAGGAAGTTCACCACCGAAGGGTTGCGCAGCAGCAAGGCATTGACGCGGAAGAAAGCCTCGTCGTCCGCGGCGATCTGGGCGATTGGCGGAGCCACGCATGGCACGGTGGGAGAGAGCAGGGCGTCGAAGCCGGCGATGCGGGCCTGCACGCGTTCGATCCACTGGGCGCGTGCGCGCTGCAGGTCCAGATAGTCGGCCGCTCGCATGTCCTGGCCGCTGCGGATGCGGCGGGCCACGCGGGGATCGTACTGTGCTTCGTGCGCCTCGATCAGCGTGCGGTGCCAAGCCCAGCTCTCGGCGGCGGGAAAGTTGCAGCGCGTTTGCAGGACCGGCAGTTCGCTCAGCTCCGGCAGGTCGAACTCTTCGATCGGGTAGCCCGCCGCGCTCAGTCTGGACAGTGCGGCTTCGAACCGACGCGCCACCAGGGGCTCCAGCGCCTCGAGCATCAGTGTGCTCGGCACCCCCAGGCGCCAGCGCCCCGGCGGACGGGGGAGCCGCCGGACCGTGCGGTCGGCCAGAATTTCGTGCAGCAGCACCGCGTCGCGCACCGAACGGGTGATGGCACATGCCGTGTCGAGAGTGGTCGACAGTGGCAGGCAGCCGTCCAGGGGGACCAGCCGCGCCGTGCATTTGAAACCCACCAGCCCTTGCAGCGCCGCAGGGATGCGGATGGAGCCGCCGGTGTCCGACCCCAGGGCGGCCCAGGCGGCGCCGGCGGCTACCGAGACGGCCGCCCCCGACGAAGAGCCGCCGGGGATGCGGGGGGTGGCTGGGTCGAGTGCGGCTGTGGCCGGATTGGCTGGGGTGGGATGGTGCGGGTTCCAGCCCACTCCTGAGTAGGCGAACTCCGTCATGTGGGTGTGTCCGATGAGCGCCGCCCCAGCGCGACGCAAGCGGGCCACGGCGGCGGCGTCGCAGGTCGCGGGAGCTTGCTCGGCGAGCACTCGCGAGCCCGCGGTGGTGGGGTGGCCCGCCACGTCGAACAAATCTTTGATGCTCACCGGCAGCCCAGCCAGCGGCCCTGAGGGTGCGCCGGCGGCCCGGGCCTGGTCCGCAGCCCAGGCTGCCGCCCTGGCCTGGGCCTCGAAAAGGCGAAGGAACGCCGAGCGCGCCGGCCCATGGGCAGCTGTCAGCGCCGACTCGACCAGCTCGACGGCACGGCACCGGCCTTCATGCAGTTGTGAGCGCAGGGTAAAGAGGTCTTCGAACATGGCCCGTGGTGCTATACTCTTTAGGTTTACCTGCCACCAAGTGGCCAAGGCATGAAGGGCCAAGGCGTGCGGCGGCAGGGGACGAAAAACGCGAATCCGGCCATCGAACGGCCTCGAGAGATGCAAAAAGGTGTCGCCAGGGCGTGAGTCGCCCAGCGATTGGCGCCGGATTCTAGACCCAACCTTTTGGAGTGCTCACATGCCCGTCACCATGCGTGAAATGCTGGAAGCCGGCGTCCATTTCGGACACCAGACCCGCTTCTGGAACCCCAAGATGGCCCCGTACATCTTTGGCCATCGCAACAAGATCCACATCATCAACCTCGAGAAGACGCTGCCGATGTTCGAGGAGGCGATGAAGTTCATCCGCCAACTCAGCAGCCGTCGCGGGACCATTCTCATGGTGGGCACCAAGCGCCAGGCTCGTGAGATCGTCGCCCAGGAAGCCCAGCGTGCTGGCATGCCCTACGTCGACCAGCGTTGGCTGGGCGGCATGCTCACCAACTTCAAGACCGTCAAGGCTTCGCTGAAAAAGCTCAAGGACATGCAGGCCCAGGTCGAGGCCGGCCTGGACCAGCTCAGCAAGAAGGAAGCCTTGCTGTTCCAGCGCGAGTTGGCCAAGCTCGAGAAGGACATCGGCGGCATCCAGGACATGACCGCGCTGCCCGATGCGCTGTTCGTCATCGATGTGGGCTACCACAAGATCGCCGTGGCCGAGGCCAAGAAGCTGGGCATCCCGGTGATCGGCGTGGTCGACACCAACCACTCGCCGGCCGAGATCGACTATGTGATTCCCGGCAACGATGACTCCGCCAAGGCGGTGGCCCTGTATGCCCGCGCCGTGGCCGATGCCGTGCTCGAAGGCCGCGCCAATGCCGTGAGCGAGGTGGTCCAGGCCACCGCCGGCGAAGACGAGTTCGTGGAAGTCGACGAGACGGCTTGAGGCCCGCCCACGCACTCGTCCGGGGGCTGATTCAGCCCCTTTTTTTCAACGCGAAACGTACCCGACCCCGGCCGCGCAGCGTGATGTGCGCGGCCTGCGACACAGGAGAGCAAAGATGCCCGCAATTACCGCAAGCATGGTGGCCGAACTGCGTGCCAAGACCGACGCGCCGATGATGGAATGCAAGAAGGCGCTGACCGAGGCCGATGGCGACATGGTCCGCGCGGAGGAGATCCTGCGCGTCAAGCTCGGCAACAAGGCCGGCAAGGCCGCCTCGCGCGTGACCGCCGAGGGTGTGGTGGCCGCCTCGATCAATGGCTCCACCGGTGCGCTGGTGGAAGTCAACTGCGAGACGGACTTCGTGTCCAAGAACGACGCCTTCTTGGCCTTCGCCAAGGCCGTGGCCGGGTTGGTGGTCGAGCACGCCCCGGCCGACGTCGCAGCCCTGTCGGCGCTGCCGCTGTCGATGGAAGGCTTTGGACCGACCGTCGAGGACGTGCGCAAGGGTCTGATCGGCAAGATCGGCGAGAACATGTCGATCCGCCGCTTCAAGCGCTACGCAGGGGGTGGCAAGCTGGCCCACTACCTGCACGGCACCCGCATCGGCGTGATCGTCGAGTTCGACGGGGATGACGTGGCTGCCAAGGACGTGGCCATGCACGTGGCGGCGATGAAGCCGGCCGCCCTGTCGGCTGCCGAGGTGAGCGCCGAACTGGTGGACAAGGAGCGCAAGATCGCTGCCGAGAAGGCCGCCGAGAGCGGCAAGCCGGCCGACATCGTCGCCAAGATGGTCGAGGGTTCGGTGCAAAAGTTCCTCAAGGAGGTCTCGCTGCTCGACCAAGTGTTCGTCAAAGCCGCCGATGGCAAGCAGACCGTGGGCCAGTATCTCAAGGGCGCCGGTACCACCGTCAAGGGCTTCACCCTGTATGTCGTGGGTGAGGGCATCGAGAAGAAGCAGGACGACTTCGCCGCCGAGGTGGCTGCCCAGGTCGCCGCCGCCAAGGGCCAGTGAGTCCCGCCGTCCGCCGAACCGATACACTTTCCACGCGCTGCCCACGATCGGAGGATCTGCATGCCGACCTACAAACGCGTCCTGCTCAAGCTCTCGGGTGAAGCCCTGATGGGCGACGATGCGTACGGCATCAACCGCGCCACCATCGTGCGCATCGTGCGCGAGATCCAGGAGGTCACCGCCCTGGGCTGTGAGGTGGCCGTGGTGATCGGCGGCGGCAACATCTTCCGTGGCGTGGCCGGCGGCTCGGTCGGCATGGACCGGGCCACAGCGGACTACATGGGCATGCTGGCCACGGTGATGAATGCCCTGGCCCTGGCCGACACGATGCGCCAGGAGGGCATGACCGCCCGTGTGATGTCGGCCATCGGCATCGAGCAAATCGTCGAGCCCTACGTCCGCCCCAAGGCCCTGCAGTACCTCGAGGAGGGCAAGCTGGTGGTCTTTGCCGCCGGCACGGGCAATCCCTTCTTCACCACCGACACCGCTGCCGCGCTGCGCGGCGCGGAGATCGGTGCGCAGATCATGCTCAAGGCCACCAAGGTCGATGGGGTGTACACCGCCGACCCGAAGAAGGATCCCGAAGCCACGCGCTATACCAGCATCAGCTTCGACGAAGCCATCGTGAAGAACCTGCAGGTGCTGGACGCCACAGCCTTTGCGCTGTGCCGCGACCAGAAGCTGCCGATCAAGGTGTTCAGCATCTTCAAGCCCGGCGCGCTCAAGCGGGTGGTGCTGGGCGAGGACGAGGGCACTCTGGTCCATGTTTGAGGAGCACGTTTTCCATGAGCATCGCTGACATCAAGAAGACTGCCGAGCAGAAGATGGCCAAGTCGGTCGAGGCCTTCAAGCACGAGCTCGCGAAGATCCGCACCGGCCGAGCCCATCCGGGCCTGCTCGATCAGGTGCACGTCGAGTACTACGGCTCGATGGTGCCCATCAGCCAGGTGGCCAACGTCACGCTGCTGGACGCCCGCACGATCAGCGTGCAGCCCTGGGAAAAGGGCATGGGCCCCAAGATCGAGAAGGCCATCCGCGAGTCCGACCTCGGCCTGAACCCCGCGGCGCAGGGCGATCTGCTGCGCGTGCCGATGCCCCCGCTCACCGAGGAGCGCCGCAAGGAGCTGACCAAGGTCGTGCGTCATGCCGGCGAGGAGGCCAAGGTGGCCGTGCGCAACTTGCGCCGCGACGCCAACGAGCATGCCAAGAAGCTGCTCAAAGACAAACAGATCACTGAGGACGAGGAGCGCCGCTCCCAGGACGAGATCCAGAAGCTCACCGATCGCACCGTGGCCGAGATCGACAAGCTGATCGCAGCCAAGGAAGCCGAGATCATGGCCGTCTGAGGGCCCGCTTGATCGCGCGCGCTCGCTTGACCTTCGCCTGTCCGGAGCCACGACCATGATGCCGCGCCACGTGGCGATCATCATGGATGGCAATGGGCGCTGGGCCAGCCGCAGGCTGATGCCCCGCAGCATGGGTCACAAGGCCGGTGTCGATGCCCTGGTGCGCACGGTCGAGGCCTGCGCGCGCCGCGGCATTCCCTACCTGACGGTTTTCGCCTTCTCGTCCGAGAACTGGCAGCGCCCCCAGGAGGAGGTCAGTGGCCTGATGTCGTTGGTGCTCAGCACCGTGGGGCATCACCTCGGTGAGCTGGCCCGCAAGGGGGTGAGGGTGCGCATCGTCGGCGACCGCACGGCGGTGTCGGACAAGGTCAATGAGGCGTGGACGCGAGCCGAGCAGGCCACCCAGCACAATCAGGGCCTCACACTGACGGTGGCGTTCAACTACGGCGGGCGCTGGGACGTGGTGCAGGCCTGCCGCCGCGCGCTGGCTGCAGGGGTGCGCCCGGAAGACCTGGACGAGGCGGCCGTCGCGCGCCATCTATCGCTGTCCTATGCCCCGGACCCGGACCTGCTGATTCGCACCGGCGGGGAGATGCGCATCAGCAATTTCCTGCTGTGGCAGTCGGCCTACACCGAGCTGCACTTCACAGACTGCCTCTGGCCCGATTTCAACGAAGTGGAACTCGACCGCGCGCTGCAGTCCTACGCGCGGCGGGACCGGCGTTTCGGCCGTGTGTCCGAGGCTGGCAGCGCCGTTCGCGAGGCCTGATCATGCTCAAGCAACGTGTGATCACGGCCGTCGTGCTGCTGCTGCTGGCCCTGCCCGCGCTGCTGGCCTCCCATCCCGGTCCGTTCGCGCTGTTCAGCGCCGTGCTGCTGGCCGCTGCTGGCTGGGAATGGTCACGCCTGAACCTGCCGTCGACGAAGGGGGCTTACGCCACCGGCGGCCTGATGGCCCTGGGGTGTGCGGCGCTGTGGTGGGCCGGATGGCCTGTCTCGGGCCTGGCGCCGCTGTGGTGGCTGGCCTTGACGCTGTGGGTGCTGGGCGGTGCCTGGGTGCTCAAGGGGGGGGTGCCGGGCTGGTCGACCGCGCCGGCCGGCCTGCGCTGGCTGCTGGGCGTGTTATTGCTGTGGCTGGCCTGGCTGGCACTCAACCAGTCCAAGGCGGCGGGAGTCAACCATCTGCTGTCGATCCTGTGTCTGGTGTGGGTGGCCGACGTCGCCGCCTACTTCGGCGGGCGGGCCTTCGGCCGGCGTAAACTGGCTCCGGCGATCAGCCCGGGCAAGAGCTGGGAGGGCGTGTGGAGCGGGGTGGCCGCCGTGCTCGTACTGGCGGGCGCCTGGATCGTCTTCGACCGCAGCGGCCTGGCCGACGGCCCCAGCCTTTACACGTCGCTGCAGACGCGATGGGGCCTGACCGGCCTGGTGATGGTGTGTGTGTTCCTGACGGCCATGAGTGTGGTGGGGGATCTGTTCGAGTCCCTGGTCAAGCGCGCGGCGGGCGTCAAGGACAGCAGCCGCTTGCTGCCGGGCCATGGTGGCGTGCTCGACCGCATCGACGCCTTGCTGCCCGTCTTTCCGATCGCGATGGCCCTGGGGAGCCTGTGACCATGGTTCAGCGTCTTTGCATTCTGGGCTCGACCGGCTCGATCGGGACGAGCACGCTGGACGTGGTGGCCCTGCATCCCGATCGCTTCGAGGTCGTGGCGCTGACGGCGCACGCGCGCGTGCAGATCCTGCTGGAGCAATGCCTGCGCTGGAAGCCGCGTTTTGCCGTGATGACCGATGCCCTCGCGGCACGTGCCTTGCGCCAGGCGGTGCGCGAGGCGGGGCTGCGCACCGAGGTGCTCGACGGTGGCCAGGCCCTGGAGGATGTGGCGGCCCACCCGGACGTGGATGCCGTCATGGCGGCCATCGTCGGGGCGGCTGGCCTGCGCCCCTGCCTGGCCGCAGCTCGTGCGGGCAAGAAGCTGATGCTGGCGAACAAGGAGGCACTGGTCGTCGGCGGCGCGCTGTTCATGGAGGCGGTGCGTGCCGGTGGAGGTCCGCTGTTGCCGATCGACAGTGAGCACTCGGCCATCTTCCAGTGCCTGCCCGAGGACGCATCGACCTGGCCTGAAAGGATCGAGCGCATCGTGCTGACCGCTTCCGGCGGGCCCTTTCGCGAACGCGACCCGGCCACACTGGCCACCGTGACGCCGCAAGAGGCCTGCGCCCATCCGAACTGGGTGATGGGACGCAAGATCTCCGTGGATTCGGCCACGATGATGAACAAGGCGCTGGAGGTGATCGAGGCGCGCTGGCTCTTCGACCTGCCGCCCGAGCGCATCGAGGTGCTGATCCATCCGCAAAGCATCGTGCACTCGATGGTGGTGTGCAAGGACCATTCGGTGCTGGCCCAGTTGGGCACGCCCGACATGAAGGTGCCGATCGCCTACGGCTTGGCCTACCCCGAGCGCATCGCCTCGGGTGCCGACCTGTTGGACCTCACGCGCACGGCGGCGCTGAGCTTCGAGGCCCCCGATCCTCGACGCTTTCCCGGGCTGGGCCTGGCCTGGCAGGCTCTGTCGGCCCGGCATGGCACCACCGCCGTGCTCAATGCGGCCAACGAGGAGGCCGTGGCCGCCTTCCTCGACGGAACCATCCGCTTCGACCAGATTCACACGGTGAACCTGCGCACCCTCGAAACGGTGCTGCCCGACACCGGCGTGCGCGACTCGCTCGACGCCTTGCTGGCGCTGGATGCCCGGGCCCGGCGCCAGGCGCGCGGCATCGTCTCGGAGTTGTCGGCATGATCACCACCGTCTTGGCCTTTCTGGTCACGCTGGGCATCCTCATCGTGGTGCACGAGTGGGGACACTACCGCATGGCGAGGGCCTGCGGGGTGAAGGTGCTGCGCTTCTCTGTGGGGTTTGGCCGGGTTCTCTGGCGCCGCCAACGCCACCTCGATGCCACCGAGTTCGTGGTGTGTGCGCTGCCTTTCGGCGGATACGTGCGCATGCTCGACGAACGCGAGGGCGTGGTTCCGCCGGAACAGGTGCATCAAGCCTTCAACCGTCAGCCGCTCAAGGCTCGGGCGGCCATTGTCGCGGCGGGTCCGGCGGCGAATCTCGTGCTGGCCGTGCTGCTGTACGCGGCCGTCGGCTGGATCGGCACGGACGAGCCCAAGGCAGTGTTGGGGGCGCCGGCCGTCGGCAGTCTGGCCGAGCGGGCGGGCCTGCGGGCGGGCGACTGGGTGCACGGCGTGCGCAGGTCCGACGGGCAGGTCGAGCCGGTGCGCTCGTTCAGTGACCTGCGCTGGCGGATCACTGAAGCGGCCGTGGACGAGAACGATCTCGATCTCGAAGTGACCGACCCACAGGGGCGCCATCCTCGCACCGTCCGGCTGCCGCTGGCCAGCCTGGGCGCGCGCGAGGTGGATGCCCAGCTCATGACGAAGGTGGGCCTCGGGGCTCCCTACAGCGAACCCGTCCTCGGCGAGATCCTGGCCGGTGGTCCGGCCTCGCGCGCGGGTCTGCACCGGGGCGACCGCGTGCTCAGCGTGGACGGCCAGGCCATCCAGGATGCCGCGCGCCTGCGCGAGCGTATCCGGCAGGCCGTGCGCAACGGCGAACCGGTGCCGATGCAGTGGCGCATCGAGCGCGCCGGACAGGTGCTCGAACTGCAAGTGACGCCCTCGGTGCATCGCCAGGGCGATCAGGTTCTCGGACGCATCGAAGCCTTCGTGGGCCAGCCGGTCGAGTTCGTGACCGTCCGTTATGGCTTTTTCGACGGCCTGGGCTATGCGCTGGGCCGCACCTGGGAGGTCTCGGTCCTGAGCCTGCGGATGCTGGGCAAGATGGTGGTGGGCGATGCCTCGCTGAAGAACTTGAGCGGGCCGCTGACCATTGCCGACTTCGCGGGCCAATCGGTGCAGTTGGGCGTGGCCTACTATCTGGGATTCCTTGCGCTGGTGAGCGTGAGCTTGGGTGTGCTCAACCTGCTTCCCTTGCCCGTCCTCGATGGAGGGCACCTGATGTATTATCTTTTCGAAGCAGTGACGGGGCGGCCGGTCTCCGAGGTGTGGCTCGAACGGCTGCAACGCGGCGGCGTAGCCATCATGCTCATGCTGATGTCACTCGCGCTCTACAACGACGTCGCCCGTCTTCTGGGTCTGCATTGACCGCATGCTGCGCAAGAACTCCACAATATCTTTCAAGCCTCGTTTTTCTCCCCGGTTCCGCGTCCTGGCGGCGGCTGCCCTGGCCACCATGCATGGCGCGCTTGCCTGGGCTGCCGAGCCCTTCGTGCTGCGCGACATCCGTGTCGAAGGGCTGCAGCGCATCGAGCCGGGGACGATCTTCGGGTCCCTGCCGTTTCGCATCGGCGACACCTACAACGATGACAAGGGTGCGGCCGCGCTGCGTGCGCTGTTCGCCACCGGCCTGTTCAAGGACGTGCGCATCGAAGTCGAGGGCGATGTGGTCGTGGTGGTGGTCGAAGAGCGCCCGATCATCGCGGGTGTCGAGTTCGTGGGAACCAAGGAGTTCGACCGCGAGACACTCATCAAGGCCCTTCGCGAAGTGGGCATCACCGATGGCCGCCCTTATGACCAGGCATTGATCGACCGGGCCGAGCAGGAACTCAAGCGCCAGTACCTCTCGCGCAGTCTCTATGGCGTGGAGGTGATCACCACCGTGACGCCGCTGGAGCGCAACCGCGTCAATGTCACATTCACCGTGACTGAGGGCGGACAGGCCCGCATCCGTGAGATCCGCATCACCGGTAACCGAGCCTTTTCCGAGCGTGAGCTCAGAGGCCTGTTCGATCTGAACACCGGTGGCTGGATGAGCTGGTACACCAAGTCCGACCGCTACTCGCGCGCCAAGCTCAATGCTGATCTGGAGAAGCTGCGTTCCCACTACCTGAACCGCGGCTACCTGGAATTCGCGATCGAGTCGACCCAAGTGGCGATCTCGCCTGACAAGCAGGACATCACGATCACCATCAACGTGCGCGAAGGCCAGCCCTACGTGGTCACCGGCGTGCAGTTGGAGGGCGATTACCTGGGCAAGGAAGACGACTTCAAGGCCCTGGTGCGCATTCAGCCCGGCCAGCCCTATCGTGCGGAGGCAGTGGCCGAGACGGTGCGCGCCTTCACCGAGCGCTTCGGTGCCTTCGGTTATGCCTTCGCGCGCATCGAGCCGCGTACCGACATCGATCGCGCGACCGGGCGTGTGGCCATCGCGCTGGTGGCCAGCCCTCAACGCCGGGTCTATGTGCGGCGGATCAACATCAGTGGCAACGCCCGCACCCGCGACGAAGTCATCCGGCGCGAGTTCCGACAGTTCGAGTCGGCCTGGTACGACGGTGAGCGCATCCGCCTGTCGCGCGACCGTGTCGACCGTCTGGGCTTCTTCAGCGAGGTCAGCATCGATTCGGAGGAAGTGCCGGGATCGCTCGATCAGGTGGACCTGAACCTGCGCGTGGTAGAAAAGCCCACGGGCAACTTGCTGCTGGGGGCAGGCTTCTCCAGTGCCGAGAAGCTCACGCTGACGGCGGCGATCAAGCAGGAGAACATCTTCGGCACGGGTAACTACCTGGGGGTGGAGTTCAACACGGGGCGCTACAACCGCACGCTCGTGGTCAGCACGGTCGATCCGTACTTCACGATGGATGGTGTTTCGCGCTCCATCGATGTGTACTACCGAACGACCCAGCCGCTGTCCAGCCAGGGCAGCGACTACAAGCTCGTCACCCCGGGCGCCTCGGTCCGCTTCGGCATCCCGGTGACGGAGTACGACCGCGTGTTCGTCGGTATCGGCGTGGAGCGCACGGAGATCCGTGGCGAACCCGGGGCCCTGCCCAACAGCTATTTCCGCTACCGCGAACGCTTCGGCCCTGCGAGTCTGAGCGTGCCACTGACCTTGGGTTGGACGCGCGACGACCGTGATAGCGCGCTCGTGCCCACGCGAGGACGCTACCAGCGCGTCAATGCGGAATGGAGCATCGCGGGCGACACGCGCTATCTGCGAACGAACTACCAGTTCCAGCAGTACCTCTCCCTCACCCGGGATTTCACGCTGGCGTTCAACACCGAGGTGGGTTGGGGCAAGGGCCTGCAGGGGCGTCCGTTCCCGGTGTTCAAGAACTTCTACAGCGGCGGCCTAGGTACGGTGCGCGGCTTTGGCCAAGGGTCGCTCGGTCCGGTGGACGCCACCGGCGCCTATGTGGGAGGCGCCAAGCGGCTGAACCTCAACGGCGAACTCTACGTGCCGTTCCCCGGCTCGGGTAACGATCGCACGCTGCGACTGTTCGGCTTCGTCGATGCGGGCAACGTCTTCGGCGAGGACGACCGCATCCGCTTCGACGAGCTGCGCGTGTCCAGCGGCATCGGGTTGAGTTGGATCTCTCCGGTGGGCCCTTTGAAGCTGGCCTATGGCATCCCGCTGCGCAAGCAGCCGGGCGATAGAATCGAACGCATTCAATTCCAGATCGGGACCGCATTCTGATGAAGAAACTCGCATTGGCTGCCGTGACGGCCGTCCTCGTCTCCTTTGGGACGGCCTCAGTCGCGCAGGCCCAGGAACTGAAGATCGGCTATGTGAACAGTGACCGCGTGATGCGCGACTCGGCTCCGGCCAAGGCGGCCACGAGCCGGCTGGAGGCTGAGTTCACGCGGCGTGACAAGGAACTCAACGAGCTCGGCGCCCGCCTGAAGGCCAGCTCCGAGCGCCTCGAAAAGGATGCCCCGACCTTGTCCGAATCGGAGCGGGCCCGCCGTCAGCGTGAACTGGTCGAGCAGGACCGCGAGTTCCAGCGTCGCCGCCGCGAGCTGCAGGAGGACTTCAACCAGCGTCGCAACGAGGAGCTGGCGGCGATCGTCGAGCGGGCCAACCGGGTCATCAAGCAGATCGCCGAGGCAGAGAAGTACGACCTCATCGTGCAGGATGCGGTGCACTTCAGCCCGCGCGTGGACATCACCGACAAGGTGATCAAGGCCCTCAACGCCAACGGTGGCAAGTGAGCGATGTCCGACTGAGCCAGATCGTCGCCGAGCTGGGAGGGGAACTCCTCGGCTCGGGTGAGCTGCGTATCAGCCGGATCGGACCGCTCGAGGGGGCGGACTCATCCACCCTCAGCTTCCTGGCGCACGCACGCTATCAGTCGCAGTTGCAATCGACGGCGGCAGGCTGCGTGATCGTCGCGCCGGCCTTCCGTGAGGCCGCGGCCGCTCGGGGCGCGGCCATCGTCACCCCCGATCCTTACCTCTACTTCGCCCGTCTGACTCAGTGGTGGGCGGCCCGCACCCGTGCGGCCCGGCCGGCTGGACGGCACCCCACGGCTGTGGTGAGCGAGCAGGCCTGCATCGGTCAGGCGGTGCGTATCGAGGCGCATGCCGTGGTGGAGGAGGGGGCGGTGCTTGGCGACGGCGTGGTGATCGGCGCGCACTGTTTCGTTGGCGCCGGTGTCGTGATCGGGCGCGGCACGCGGCTGGCCCCGCGAGTGACGCTGATGCCGGGCACGCGGCTGGGCGAGCGCTGTGTGCTGCACAGCGGCGTCGTGATCGGTGCCGACGGTTTCGGCTTTGCACCGAACGAAGGCCGATGGGAGAAAATCGAGCAGCTCGGCGGAGTGTCCATCGGCAACGACGTGGAGATCGGCGCCAACAGTTGTGTGGACCGAGGCGCCCTGGACGACACCGTGATCGAGGACGGGGTGAAGCTGGACAATCTGGTGCAGATCGCCCACAACGTGCACATCGGGGCGCACACTGCGATGGCCGGTTGCGTAGGAGTGGCCGGCAGCGCACGCATCGGCC
This sequence comes from Caldimonas sp., assembly GCF_046291045.1. GTDB lineage: Bacteria > Pseudomonadota > Gammaproteobacteria > Burkholderiales > Burkholderiaceae_C > Caldimonas. Next base: position 93,189 of record NZ_JBKBSL010000002.1, read on the forward strand.
GGCACTGCACGGTCGGGGGCGGCGCCGGCATCCTGGGCCACCTCACGATCGCCGACCATGTGCACATCTCCTCGATGTCGCTGGTGACGCGTTCGCTGCTGCAGCCCGGGCTCTACAGCGGCGTGTTTCCCATCGATGAGAACGCCGCCTGGGAAAAGAACGCCGCGACGTTGCGCCAGCTTCATCGGCTGCGCGAGCGCGTGCGCGCCCTCGAAAAGAAGACGACACCATGATGGACATCCATTCGATCCTCAAGCAGCTTCCGCATCGCTACCCCATCCTCCTGGTGGACCGGGTGCTGGAGGTGGAGCCTGGCAAGCGCATCCTGGCGTTGAAGAACGTCAGCGCCAACGAGCCCTTCTTCCAGGGTCACTTCCCCAACCGGCCGGTGATGCCGGGCGTGCTGATGCTCGAGGCGCTGGCCCAGGCCTCGGCGCTGCTGGCTTTCACCTCGGCCTCGGTGGAACGCGATCCGCGTGCGGTCTATTATTTCGTCGGCATCGATGGGGCCCGTTTCAAGCGGCCGGTGGAGCCGGGCGACCAGTTGTTGCTCGATGTGACGATCGATCGCGCGCGTGCCGGCATCTACAAGTTCAAGTGCCAGGCCCGGGTGGGCGAGGAGGTCGCGGTGGAGGCCGAGATCATGTGCACCCAGCGCCTGGTGGATGCCTGAGAGGGCGACAACGCCATGGCCCAGATCCATCCCACCGCCCTGGTCGATCCGAAGGCCGAGCTGGCGGCCGACGTCAGCGTGGGGCCGTTCGCCGTGATCGGACCACAGGTGCGCATCGGTGAGGGCACGAGCATCGGGGCCCATTGCGTCATCGAGGGTCGCACGACGATCGGCCGCCACAATCGCATCTTCCAATTCTGCTCGTTGGGTGCGGCCCCTCAGGACAAGAAGTACGCCGGTGAGCCCACGGAACTAGTGATCGGCGACGGCAACACCATCCGCGAGTTCTGCACCTTCAACACTGGCACGGTGCAGGATGCCGGCGTGACGCGCATCGGCGACGACAACTGGATCATGGCCTATGTCCACGTGGCGCACGACTGTGTGCTGGGCAGCCACATCATCCTGGCCAACGCCGTGCAACTGGCCGGGCACGTGCATCTGGGCGACTGGGTCTTTCTGGGCGGACTGTCGGGCGTGCACCAGTTCGTGCGTGTGGGCGCGCACGCGATGACGGGCTTTCAGACTCGCCTGTCGCAGGATCTGCCGCCCTTCGTGACGGCCGCCGGAAACCCGGCACAGGCGCAAGGCATCAACCAAGAAGGCCTGCGCCGGCGGGGCTACACGCCCGAGCGCATCTCGGTCGTCAAGCAGATGCATCGCGCGCTCTATCGTAAGGGTCTGACCTTGGCCCAGGCCCGGGAGGAGCTCGAATCGATGCGGGCTTGCGCGGCTGAAGTCCAGGCCGAGGAGGATGTCCGGCTCATGCTGGAGTTCCTGGCCACCGCCGAACGCGGTATCGTGCGCTGACCATGAAGGGGGCGACGCATGCGCCCCGCCTGGCCCTGGTGGCCGGCGAGGCATCGGGGGATTTGCTGGCCGGACTGCTGATGGGCGGCTTGCGCCAGCGCTGGCCCGATCTGACCGCCCAGGGCATCGGGGGCCCGCGCATGGCCGAACAGGGGTTCACGGCCTGGTGGCCGCACCACAAGCTGGCCGTGCGGGGCTATGCCGAGGTGCTGCGGCACTACCGCGAGATCGCGGGCATCCGACGGCAGCTCGCTCGCCGCTTGCTGGACGACCGACCCGACGTCTTCATCGGTGTGGACGCCCCGGACTTCAATCTCGGGCTGGAAACCTGGCTGCGCGAGGCCGGCCTCAGGACCGTGCACTTCGTCTGCCCGTCGATCTGGGCCTGGCGCGCGAGCCGCGTCACCAAGATCGCGCGGGCGGCCGACCATGTGCTGTGCTTGTTCCCTTTCGAGCCCGAGCTGCTGGCGCGTCATGGCATCGCGGCGAGCTACGTGGGTCACCCGCTGGCCGACACGATCCCGCTGGAGGTGCCCCGCCAGGCGGCGCGCGAGGCGCTGGGGCTGGGGGCCGATGAACCCGTGGTGGCCCTGCTGCCGGGTAGCCGTCGCAGCGAGATCCAGTACATCGCTCCGCACCTGCTGGCCGCGGCGGTCTTGCTGCATCGCAGGCGCCCGGCCCTGCGCTTCGTGCTGCCCGCGGTGCCGGGGCTGCGCGAGTTGATCGACCCGCTGGTGGCTCGATGGGCCGCCGAGCTGCCCTTGCAGGTGCTGGATGGCCGCTCGCACGAGGCGCTGGCCGCCTGCGACCTGACCCTCATCGCCAGCGGGACGGCCACGCTGGAGGCGGCGCTCTTCAAGCGGCCGATGGTCATCACGTATCACATGCACTGGCTGAGCTGGCAGCTCATGAAGCGCATGGGCTACCTGCCCTGGGTGGGCCTGCCCAACATCCTGTGCCGCGACTTCGTCGTGCCCGAGCTGCTGCAGGACCGCGCCACGCCGCAGGCCCTGGCCGATGCAGCGCTGGCTTGGCTGGACGATCCGGCGCGCTGCGAGCGTGTGCAGCAGCGTTTCGTGGAACTGCACCATCTCCTGCGTCGCAACACGGCGCAGGCCGCCACCGATGCGATCGCGCAAGTCCTCGGGCATTGAACAACTCCCGCTGTGCTGGGAGGGCCCGGGCCTGGTGGCCGGGGTCGATGAGGCCGGGCGCGGCCCGCTGGCCGGGCCCGTGGTGGCCGCTGCGGTGATCCTGGACGACCAGCAGCCGGTGTCCGGCCTGGCGGATTCCAAGCAGCTCACGGCCTTGCGGCGCGAGCGCCTGTACGACGAGATCCGCGCCAAGGCGCTGTGCTGCTGCATCGCGATGGCCACGCCGGAGGAGATCGACCGGCTGAACATTCTGCAGGCCACGATGCTGGCGATGCGCCGGGCGGTCGAAGGCCTGCGGCTGCGACCGGCTCGCGTGCTGGTGGACGGCAACCGCCTGCCGGTGCTGAAGGTGCCGGCCGAAGCGATTCCGAAGGGCGATGCCAAGGTGCCGGCGATCTCGGCGGCATCGATCCTGGCCAAGGTGCACCGTGACCGCCTGTGCCTGGCGCTGGACGAGGCCCATCCGCAGTACGGGTTTGCCACGCACAAGGGCTATCCCACGCCCGAACATCTGGCGGCCCTGCGGGAACATGGGCCCTGTCCTGAGCATCGCCGCAGTTTCGCGCCAGTGCGCCAGGCCCTGGAGGGCCGGGCATGAAGGTCGAGGCCCTGCATTCCCGCGACAACCCGCTGTGCGTGAAGGTGCGCAAGCTGCTGCGCGACCCGGGGGCCTACCGCAAGCTGGGCTGCGTGTGGCTGGAGGGCGATCACCTGGCGGCGGCCTGGCGTGCCCGGGGCGGCATGGGGGGCGAGGCGGTGTTCACCGAGGCGGCCTGGGCCCGTCCCGAGCGGCGAGCGCTGGCACAGGGGGCCGCGCGGGTGGCTGTGGTGACTGACGTCCTGATGCGCGAACTCAGCGCTCTCGAGTCCCCGCCGGATTGCGGCTTCGTGGTTCCTTGGCCGGGGCCCGGCGAGGGCCGTCCGGGGATCAACACCGTGGTGCTCGACCGCCTGCAAGATGCCGGCAACGTGGGGGCCATCCTTCGCAGTGCCGCGGCCCTGGGCGTGGGCCAGGTGGTGGCTTTGAAGGGCACGGCGGCGCTGTGGTCGCCCAAGGTGCTGCGTGCCGGCATGGGCGCGCATTTCGCGCTGCATCTGGTGGAGATGGCCGCTCACCAGGGGCTGGAGGCGCTGGGCGTGCCCCTGGTGGGCACCAGCTCGCACACGGCGCTGGAACTGCATCGTTGCCGGCTCCCGTCGCCGGTGGCCTGGGTCTTCGGCCACGAGGGCCAGGGCATGGATCCGGCCCTGGCCTCGCGCTGCGAGCTCGTGGTGCGCATCCCCCAGCCGGGTGGCGAGGAGTCGCTCAACGTTGCAGCGGCGGCGTCGATCTGCCTGTACGAGTCACTGCGGCAGCGACTCGCCTGAGGTGACGGCCACGGCCGGCGGTGGGCAGCGCCGCGTGTCCAGGCAGGCGGCCTGCGCACGGAAGTCATGGCCGATCACCACGCGCAGGTCGGCACGCGGGTCGAGGTCGTTGCGGGCTTCGACGAGGGCCGGCAGGGGCAACTGACGGGCCAGTTCGCGGGCCTGGGTTTCGTAGCCCTCGCGGTACTGCACCAGGGTGTGGGCCTCGCGGTAGGGCCGGTGGTTGGTGAGGCGATCGACTTTCACACCCAGCCAGGCGAGCCAGCCGCGCACCCGCGAGGCGAAGCCTCTCGCCCCATTGCCGTTGGACAGCTCGATCCGTGCGGCAGGCACCGGGACCGACGGGGGTGAAGCCGCGGCCGCCGTGGGCGCAGGCTCGGCTGCATCATCCCTTGGGCCGCGCGGCTCGCCCACCTGCAGCGGCAGGGCTGGTACCGTGGGGGACTGCAGGACCAGCGGCGCAGGGGCGGCGGTCGACAGCGGCAGGGGCGGCGGGGCCGGGGTGAGGGCTTGGGTGTGGACGGCACCGGACGTCACCGCGCGGGCCTCGACCTGGCCGGCCGGTGTCGGTGTGGCGGCGCCGGCGACGGCGGCCAGCACCGCTTCGAGGTTGCGCCGGGCAGTGAGGCTGTGTGGGTCGAGCGCCAGGGCCCGGTGCAGCGTGGCCGCGGCCGCCTCGCGTTGACCGGCGCGCCATTGCAGGTAGCCCAGGTTGTTCAACAGGTGGGCGGCCTGCGGGTCGAGCGCCAGCCCCTGTTCCAGGGCCGCGATGGCCGCGCTCAGGCGGCCTTGCTCGGCCAGCACCAGCGCCAGGCGGTTGTGCGCTTCCACATGGGTGGGCTGCAGTTCCAGGGCACGGCGATAGGCCTGCTCGGCCGGGGCCCAGCGCTGCTGCCCTTCGAGGTAGCGGCCCGAGGCGTAGTGTCCGTCGAACTGGGCCTGCGCGTGCTGGATGCGGTAGACCGGCTGGACCCGCCAGGCCCGCGGATCGGGCCCGTGGGTGGCGCAGGCCCCCAGGCCGGCGGCGGCCAGCAGCGCGAGCACGTGCATGCGGGGCGGGGTCATGGTTGCGCTCCTTTCGGCAGGGGTCATGGTGAGCCGGCCATGGTGGGCAGCAGCACGCGGTAGATCTGGATCATCGCCGGGCCCATCAGCACCAGCATCAGCGAGGGGAAGATGCAGAAGATCAGTGGGAAGAGCAGCTTCAGGGCGATCTTCGCGGCGGCTTCCTCGGCCTTCTGGCGCCGGCGCGTGCGCAGCATGTCGGCGTGGATGCGCAGCGACTGGGCGATGCTGGTGCCGAAGCGCTCGGCCTGGATGATCATCGAGACGAAGCCGTCGACCTCCTCCACGCCGGTGCGGATGGCGAGATTGCGCAAGGCCCGCTCGCGCGGTGCGCCGGCCCGCAGTTCCAGCGTGACCAGATGCAGCTCCTCGCTGAGCGCGCGGCTCTTGAGCTGCATGTCCTCGGCCACGCGGTGGAGTGCGGCTTCGGTGCCCAGCCCGGCCTCCATGCACACGGTCATCAGGTCGAGCGCGTCAGGGAAGGTTTCGAAGATCTCGCGCTGGCGCACGAAGACCAGGCGCGACAGCACGGCGTTGGGCAGGTAGTAGCCGATGGCGGCCACGGCCAGCAGCACCACGAGCAGGCCGTGGCCCTTGATCGGGGCCTTGGCCACGGTGAAGACCGCAAAGGCCAGGAAGGGCAGTGCCAGTGCGAGCACGGTCTTGGCCCCGAAATATGCCACCGGGGCGGCCGGGTTGCGGATGCCGGCATGCACGAAGCGGGTCTTGAGGGCCGACTGCTCGTAGCCCTCCTCGGGCATGGACAGCTTGCCCAGGGGGCGGGTCAGCCGTGCGACGCGGTCGACCCAACGGTCGGCAGCGGCCCCCGACGTGGGCGCGGCCTCACCGACCATCTTGCGCAGCCGCTGGTCGGCGGCCGTGGGAGACAGCCGGCCCAGGGCCCACAGCACCAGGGCGAAGGTGGCGATGAAGACCAGGGTCAGGAAGGCGATCTGCAGCACGGTCATGGCGGTCTCCTCGCGTCGGTCTTTGGGGCGTGCCGGTTCAGACCCGGATGCGGATAATGCGGCGCATCCACCACACGCCGAAGATCATCATCAACAGGGCCGCCCCCACCAGCCGGATGCCGACCGGATCGGTCCACAGCACGTTCATGAACTTCGGGTTGATGACCTGCACGACCGCAGCCACGCCGAAGGGCAGGACTCCGAGGATCCAAGCCGACAGGCGGCCCTCGGCCGACAGCGTCCGGATCTCGCCCAGCAGCTTCAGCCGGGCCCGCACGATGCCCGCGATGTTGTCCAGCAGTTCGGCCAGGTTGCCGCCGGTCTCGCGCTGGATCGTCACCGCGATGACGAAATAGCTCAGGTCGGTGATCGGCACCCGCTCGGCCAAGCGGACCAGCGCCTCGTTCTGTGGGACGCCGTAGTTGGTCTCGTCGAAGAGGATGCGGAACTCGCGTGCGATCGGGTCGGCCATCTCCTCGCCGACCATCTTGACGGCCGTCGGGAAGGCATGGCCGGCGCGCAGCGCGCGGGCCATGAGGTCCAGGGCCTCTGGAATCTGGCGCTCCAGCAGGCGCAAGCGCTGCGTGCGCGCGCGCGACACGCGCAGCCAGGGGATGGACCCTGCCAGCACGGCGCCGGCCGCCGAGAAGGTCCAGGGCTGGCCGAGCAGCGCGGGCGCGATGGCACCGCCCAGCGCCAGCGCAGCGCTGGTCAGGAAGACCTGGCCGGCGGTGGTCTCCACGCCCGAGGTGCGCACGAACTCGGACAGGGCCTCTCCGGTGGGCACCCGGCCGACCAGACGGTCCAGCCAGGGCCAGCGGCCTTGCGGCGTGCGCCGCTCGATGGACAGCGGCACATCCTGGAGGACGGATTCAAGGCTTTGCAGCCGCGCGCTGATGCGCCGAGCCTGCGCGCTGCGCTTGGAAGCCCAGACGAGGTAGAGGCCTTCCAGGCCCAGCACGACGGCGATGAACACCGCCAGCGCAAAAAGGAGGTAGGTCATGTCCATGGCGGGCTCCTGGCGGTTCACTCCATGCGGCGGCCGGGATCGAAGAGGTGGTCGGCCACGTGGATGCCGCGCGAGCGCAGCCGCTCCTGGAAGCGCGGGCGCACGCCGCTGGCCTGGAAGTACCCCTGAACGGTGCCGTCGTCGGCCACCCCCGTCTGGCGGAAGCTGAAGATCTCCTGCAGTGTGATGACCTCGCCTTCCATGCCGGTGATCTCCTGGATGCTGGTGATCTTGCGGCGTCCGTCGGTGAGGCGGTTGGCCTGGATGATCACGCCGATGGCCGAGCTGATCTGATGGCGAGCCACCTTGGTGGGCAGGTTCATGCCGCCCATGGCCAGCATGTTCTCCAGGCGGCTGAGGGCGTCGCGCGGGCTGTTGGCATGGATGGTGGTCATCGAGCCTTCGTGGCCGGTGTTCATGGCCTGCAGCATGTCCATGGCCTCGGCGCCGCGCACTTCGCCGAGGATGATGTGGTCGGGGCGCATGCGCAAGGCATTGCGCACCAGCGCGCGCTGGGTGATCTCGCCGCGGCCCTCGATGTTGGGCGGCCGTGTCTCCAGGCGCACCACATGGGGCTGCTGGAGCTGCAGCTCGGCGGCATCCTCGATGGTGACGATGCGTTCGGCATGATCGATGTAGCCTGACAGGATGTTGAGCAAGGTGGTCTTGCCGCTGCCGGTGCCACCGGAGATGAGCAGGTTCACCTCGGCGCGCGCCAGGGCCGACAGCACCTCGGCCATCTCGGCGGTGAGGGTGTGGTAGTCGATGAGGTTGGTCATCGTCAGCGGCACGGCGGCGAAGCGTCGGATGGACATCACCGGGCCGTCTAGCGCCAGCGGCGGGATGATGACGTTGACGCGGGAGCCGTCGGGCAGGCGGGCGTCGGCCATGGGACTGGATTCGTCCACGCGCCGACCCACGCGCGAGACGATCTTGTCGATGATCTTCATCAGATGGTCGTCGTCGACGAAGCTCACGTCGGTGCGCACCAGCCGGCCGCGGCGTTCGACATACACCTGCTGGGACCCGTTGACGAGGATGTCGGAGATGCTGGCATCGGCCAGCAGGGGCTCCAGGGGGCCCAGTCCCAGCATCTCGTGCTGGATGTCGCGCACGAGGTTGCGCCGCTCGGCCGCGTTGACGACGAGGTTCTCCTCGGCCAGCAGCCGCTCGACCATCAGGCCCAGCTCCTCGCGCAGGCGCTCGTCGCTGAGGTTCTCCATCGCCTCCAGGTCGATGCGCGACAGCAGCAACTGGTGCACCTGCATCTTCAGGCTCTGGTAGGCGCGGCTGTGGCGCTCGGTCTGGGCCGTGGTCTCGGGGGGCAGGGCGTCGAGGTCGCCCGGCATGGTCAGTCGTTCGCGCAGCAGGTTCATGGTCGATCTCCGGGCAGGGATGCGGATGGCGGCTCAGCGTCCCCCGAACAGGCCGAGCCAGCGTTCCTTGTGGGCCGCCGCGGCCGGCGGGGGGGCGAGTTGGCGGGCGATGTCCTGCAGGGCCTTGGTCACGGGGCTGTGGCGTGCCAGCTGGTCGATCGGGATGCCTTGGTTCACGGCGGCGGCCACCGCGTCGTAGTGGTTCGGAATCGCCTTGAAGACGCCGGCCCCCAAAGTGGCCTCGAGCGCCTCGATGGTGATCTCGCCGCCCTTCTCGTGGCGGTTGACAAGCCAGTGGATCTTGCTGGCGGGATAGTCGAGCGAGCGGAACAGGTCGCGCAGCCGCTTGGCGTCGCGGATGTAGGGCAGGGTGAGCTGCACCACTGGGAAGATCCGGTCGGCCTGGTCCAGGGCCTGCAGTGTCAGGGCATCCATCGAGCGTCCCACGTCGATGACGACGAAGTCGAAGCCCGCGCGGGCCTGCTTGATGATGGCCCCCACGTGCGCCGCCTTCACCTCGAAGGCATGGGCCAGGTCGTCCGGGGAGGGCAGCACCATGAGGTTGTCGCGCACCGGCAGCATGGCCGAGCGCAGCAGGTCGGCATCCAGCCGCGCCATGTTGCGAGCCACCTCGGCCACGTTGCTGGCGGGCCGCGTGTCGGACAGGAACAGCGCGGCGTCGCCGAACTGCAGGTTCAGGTCGATGACGGCCACCTGCAGGTCACCGCGGGCGGCCAGGCAGCTCGCCAGGCTGGTGGCCAGGAAGGTCGCGCCGCTGCCGCCCTTGCTGGCCACGAAGGCCAGGACCTGTCCCAGGCGTGCCTGGGCCGGGGCGGCGCGCTTGCGGGCGATGCGTCGCACGGCAGCCTGCACGGCCTGGGCATTGATCGGCGCGGGCAGCACCTCGCGCACGCCTGCGCGCATGGCCTGCAGCAAGAAAGCGGCAGAGGCGTCGTCGGAGATGATGATGGTGTCCACGTCCGGATGGCTGAGCGCAAGCCGCTCGATCACCTCCAACCCGGCCAGGTCCACACCATCGACCACAAGCAGGCCGGGCCGGCTGCCGTTGACCACCAGCGGCAGCTCGCCCAGCGTGCCGCTGGTGCTCACGACGTCCAGGCCGGGATCGCTTTGCCGCACCAGTTCGGCCAGGGACTCGGCCTGCTGGGGGTGGGAGGAGACGACCTTGATCTTCATGGCAGGCCTTCAGGCGGCGCTACAGACCGGGTTGTTCGTACTGGACATGCTTTCGCGCGGTAGCCTCGTGGAGAAGGGCGGCAGGGCCAGGGTCATCGGCACGAAGGGGATCACTAGGGTGTGCTGGTAGCCCACGATGCTGACCGTCACGGACTGGCAGTTCGCCACCGTGCAGCCGCTCGGGACGTAGGCGATGGACACATTGCCCGCGGGGAGTCCGGGCAGCATGCGCTGCATGCGCGCGACGATGTCGGCATCGCCGGGGTCGCATACCACGGCCAGCCGCGCCCCCAGCCGGGTGGCCTCGGCTGCGGCGTTCCAGGTCCACAGCAGCCGGCCCATCTCCATCGCACCGATCAGCAGCATCAGGAAGACCGCGGCGATGATGGCGAACTCCACGGCCGTGGCGCCCCGCTGGCGCCAGGGCAGGACGGGGCGGACGGGAGCAGTCATCACAGCACCTGTCGCATGGTGACCCGGATCGTGCCGAAGCTCTGGAAGCTGTCGGGCACGACGAAAGGCACCACCGTCTGGAAGGGCGCACCCTCGATCGAGACGGTGACGAGATTGATCACGCCCAGGCCGGTGGCCTGGTTCTGATGCGTGTCTGCGCACGACACCGCGTCGCAGACCTGGACCATCGCCGGGGTGAGCCCCGGCACCAGGGCGGGGCCGGTGCACGAGGGGTTGCCGTGCACGGCCAGGCAGGTTGCGGCGGCGATCTCGTCGCTGTCGCCGGCGGCATGCTGGGACAAGTGGCGCGTGGCGTCGCGCACCGCCTTGGCCAGGGTGTTGTACTGCACCATGGCCCGGCCGTACTCGGCGATGCCGAAGGTGAGCAGGGCCAGCGGAATCACCAGGAAGCCGAGTTCGACCGCCGCGACGCCGCGCAGGCGGCGCTCGCTGGTCGGGGGCCGGTGGGCGAGGGTCTTCATTGCACGAGGGCCGGCACCAGGGGGCCGACGCTGCCGGGCCCGCCCACCGAGCCGCTGGTGGCGCAGGGGCTGGCGGGGTCGCTGGACAGGCCGAGGTATTCCATGTAGACGATGTCGCTGGGATGACCGATGGGATGCAGCATCAGCACGCAGGCCCAGGCGCGGATGGGCACCGTGTTGCTGCCGGCCCATTCGCCGCAGTTCACGATCGGCGCGGTGACCAGGCGCCGGTCGGCCCCGGAGGCGAGATGCTGCGCCGGCGTGGTGGTGGGGTTGTAGGCATTGCTGATCGACAGGCCGGTGAGCGTGTTGCCGGCCTGCACGGTGCTGCCGTAGTTGTCGCCCGTGGCGCGGCGGGACAGGAAGTCGCCCAGCGCATTGCCGGCCGCCGCATCCCAGTTGACGTTGGTGTAGGCATAGCCGGTGCGGTCCGGGGGGGCCGTGTTCAGGTTGGTCGGGCCGCTCTGGTACAGGCCGAAGCGCGAGTTCCAGGCCCGCGCGGCGGCGTTGCCCAGCACGCCGGTCTGGCCCACCGGATTGGGCACGTTCATGTTGCACACCCCTGAGCCGGTGAGCAGGGCCGCCAGCTCGCTCTGGCCGCCGGCCGGAGGGGTGAAGTCGATCCAGTTGAAGTTGCCGGTGAGGCCTCCCCCCGCGTCGAAACGCCCGTCGTACCAGCGGCCAGGCACCAGCCCGAAAGGCGGCGAGGCGGTGGCCGGCCCCTGCGAGCACATGGCCAGCGGGATGCCGCAGTTGGTCTGCGCTGGCGCCAGCGTGGCCACGGCATGGGCGCCTACGGTCTGCGCGCCCAAGCCCAGCACCTGCATGAACCAGGGCAGCAGGCCCTCTTGGCGCGCGATGCACATCACGTAGCGCGAGGCCGGATCGGCGCCCTCGGCGATGGAGCGGTAGGCCTCATTCGGCGCGAGCTCGGTGTGGAAGCGCACGTCCGCTGGCGCGATCGCCACCGTATTGCGCTGAAAGTCGTTGACGTTGCGGGCCGCCACCGCGATGCCGGCTGCCTGAGCGGCTTCCAGGTGCGAGGTGCCGCAGGACGCCACCGCCGGGTCGCAGGTCAGTTCGCGCGAGGCGGCCAGCGCGCAGGCATCGGCGGCGTTTTGCAGCTCGGTCTTGTTGATGTACAGGCGACCGCCATCGAGCGCGAGGCCGGCGAAGCCCAGCAGCACGGCGATGGCCAGGCCGACGATGATGGCCACGACGCCGCGCTGGCGGGCGGGGCGTCGTGCGAATCCAGGAGGGGCGTGTCGATGGCGCATGGCGGCCTCTTCGCAGCACGTCTAGCGGTTGCCACCACCCGTGGCGCTGCTGCCCACACCGATGTTGATCACGTTCTGGGGCGCCGGTGCCTTGAAACTGTCCACGTAGCGCTGGTTGGCTTCCTGGGCGGCCTTGCCATCCATCCGGGGGGAGGCCGTGTTCTGCGCGGGCGCATCCGGGTGGAGGGTCTGCAACGCCCGGGTCTGGCGGACCGCATCCCCCATCCGGCGTTCCCAGTTCGGTGCCAGGGAGGAACAGGCCGCAAGGGTCACCAGCGCGCCCAGAGGCAGCGAGATCTTGAGCAGGAGACGCATCGCAAACTCCTCGGTCAGCGTGTGATGAAGCCGCCGCTGCCCGCTGGCGGGGGCGCGGATGCGGGCCCTTCGGTCGCAGGGGCCTCGGAGGGCGCGGGTGGCCGGCCTTCGAGTCGCCCGTTGAGGAAGAGATCCACCCGGTTGGGTTCGATGTAATGGTCCGTCGGCAAGGTGTAGTTCGCAGGCAGGGGCTTGACCAGGCGCGGGGTGACGACGAAGACCAGCTCGGAGCGGTCGGCCTGGAAGTCTGAACTGCGGAACAGCGCACCGATGATGGGCAGCTCGCCCAGGATGGGGAAGGCCCGGATGTTGGCCACCGAGTTGTTCTTGATCAGTCCGCCGATCGCGAAGCTCTGGCCATCCATCAACTGCACCGTGGTGGCGGCCCGCCGGGTGGTGAACGACGGCAGGATGGCCTGCTGGGTCGAGCCCGACAGCGAGATGCCGATGCCCTCGCGGTTCAGTTCCGAGACTTCGGGGGCCACCTTGAGATTGATGCGGCCTCCGTCCAGCACCGTGGGGGTGAACTTCAGCGCAACGCCGAACTCCTTTTCTTCCAGCGTGATCGTGGTGCGGCCGCTCTGGTTGTCCTGGGCCACCGGGATGAAGACCTTGCCACCGGCCAGGAAGCTGCCCTCCTGCCCGCTGATGGCCATCACGTTGGGCTCGGCCAGGATCTTCACCATGCCATCGCGCTTTTCCGCATCCAGCGTGGCCTGGAACGATCCGGTGCGCCGCCCGCCCGTGAGCGCGCCGGCGCTGCCGGTCAAGAAGTTGGCCAGCAGCGAGTAGGTGTAGCCCCCGTTGGTTTGGGGCGCCAGGACGCCTTGCGCCCCGAGCTTGTCCAGCAGCGTCTTGGATACCTCGGCCACCTTCACCTCCAGCATCACCTGCTGCGGGGCGCCGACGGCGAGCATGTTCACGATACGCGGGTTGCGCTGGGCCGAGGCACTGCCGCCCCCGCCCGTGCCGCGCACGTAGGCGGTGGCCAGGTCCGTGATGCGGCCGAGCGCGCCGCTGTCGGTGACCGTGCCGGTCAACACGATCGAGTCGAACGCCGACGTGACCTTGATGTCCTTTTCATCGGGCAGCAACTGCTGCAGCACCGTCTGCAGCGCTGTCGTGTCCATGCCCACCACGACATCGAAAGCGGTGCAAGCGCCGTTGCGGTCGAGCATCACCACGTTGGTCGAGCCGATGGTTTTGCCCAGCAGGTAGATCTCGTTCGGGCTGAGCAGCAGCACGTCCACGTCGGCCACGCCCGGGCGCATGCGGTCGTTCACATCGCTATCGTCCTCGTCGCGCCGGGGCTTGCCGTCGTCCTTCTCGGCGGGCCGCGCGGCGCGCGCCCGTTCGGGGTTGCCCAGCAGGATGCGCGTGACGGCCGTGGCCGGCTTGATCACCGTGGACTTGCCCACCGGGATCTGCACCACCGGAGCGATGTCGACGCGTCCGCAGGGGGCGGCAGCCATCACAGGTGCGGCGGCTGCAGGGGGGGCTGCGCCAGTCTGGGCCGTAGCGGCCCAGGGGGCCATCATGGCCAGCGCCAGGGCTGCAGGCCGGGCGCGCAGTAACAGGGGATGACGCATGGGGCCTCCTGGTGGGGTTGTTCTGAGCTGGGGCGGGGTCTGTCAGAAGCACTCGGTGACCTTGATCACGCCCTTGATCACTTCGACACAACTGCGGGGTTCCGTGGGAGCCGCCGCCACGGTGGCCACCGGCGCGGCAGGCTTGCCGCGGCGAACCACCGTGCGCGCGGCTGGCTTGGGTGCCGGTGCGGGCGGCGCGACGGCCACCCCGTTGAGCAGGCTGGTCTTGGTGGCGCCCTCGGTCTCGGCCATCTTCGGGTCGATCTGGTTGCGCAGCACCAGCGACAAGCTGCCCACGCTGCGCGCCAGGTCGAGCTTCTCGGCCTCCTCGGGCGTCACCTCCAGGGTGACGGCATTGACGACCCGGGGCTTGGTGGTGTCGCGGTTGGCCTCCTGCGCCACGGCCAGCACGAGGATGCGCTCGAGCACGATCTTGCTGATCGCCCGGTCGCGGTCGCTGCGGTTGGCGCCTTCCTCCTGCGTGTTGACCATGATGTCCACGTAGTTGCCCGGCAGCGCGAACCCGGCCACCCCCACGACGTCGTTGACCCGCACGGTCATGGCCCGCTTGCCCTCGGCCACCACGGCAGACAGGCCGCCCTTGGTCCCTTCGGGCGCGAGTTTCGATTCCAGCACCGGTTCGCCGCGCTGCAGCGAGGTCTTGACCACCCGCCCTTCCAGGAGCTTCAGGTCCAGGAAGGCACCGGGAGGCACGCTGCCGGCAGGCCAGTCGACCATGCGCAACATCTCGGGCGAGAGCCGCGAACCGAGTTCGAGGTCGGTGCCCGCCACGGCGATCTTGCCGTCGCCTGCCGCCTGGGCCTGCACCCAGCGTGTGGCGAACACGACGGCACCCAGGCCGGCCAAGCCAGCGATCAGCAGCATCAGCAAACCCTTGGAACTTCTCATGGCGGTTCTCCTTCAGTCGTGCGCTGCTGCTGGGTGCAGCGAATGCGAGGCGAAATAGTTGTGCCAGGCCCAGTGCAGCATCTGCGGCGTGAACTCGGGCCGGCGGCCGTGGTAGGCGGCGAAGTCGGCGATCTGGTTGATGAGGTCGCGCGGATAGCACGCCAGCAGCGGACGCTGATGAGGCACGTGGTAGTCGGCCAGCAGGCGTTCGAAGGTGGCTTCGTCGAAGGCCACGCCCTGGTCGGCGCACACATCGCGCAGAATCTGGCGATAGTCGTCGCGGCCCACCGGGCCGACGAAGATCTTGTAGCCGATGCGCCGCAGGAAGGCCTCGTCGGCCACGTCGGCCGGGGCGAGGTTGGTCGAGAAGACCAACATTACATCGAAGGGGATGCAGAACTTGCCCCCGTTGCGCAGCATGAGGTAGTCGTGGCGGCGCTCCATCGGCACGATCCAGCGGTTCATCAACTGACGCGGCGTGACGATCTGGCGACCCAGGTCGTCCACGAGGAACAGTCCGTTGTTGGCCTTCACATGCGGCGGGGCCTGGTAGTAGCCCGCACGCGGGTCGAAGACCAGGTCGAGCATCTCCATCGTCAATTCCCCCCCCGACACCACCATTGGTCGTTCGCACAGCACCCAGCGGGCATCGCTGCGGCCCCGGTTGTCCAGGCTGCGCGGACCGTCGGGGTCTTCGTCGGCAGCGTGGTGCACCAGCGGGTCGAACACGCGCACGATTTCCCCATCGACCCAGATCGCGTGCGGAATGGCCACGTGGCCGTGCAGTAGGCGTCCCATCTGCTCGGCGATGAAAGTCTTGCCCGAGCCGGCGGGCCCGTAGAGCATGATCGCGCGTCGCGAATTCATCGCTGCGCCGAGCTGCTCGCGGATGCTCTGCCCAAGAACCACACCCTGCAGCCCTTGCGCCAGCCGGGTCTCGGTGATCCCCATGTCGAAGACGGACTGCGCCTGCACCTGGGCCACATAGGCTGGCAACGTCACCGGGGCGGGGCCCGTGTAGAGGTTGCGCTCCAGCGCCTCGTGGGCGCGCTTGCGGCCCGCCTGTGTGAGGGCGAAGGAGACGTCACCGTCGGTGGCGCCGCGGCGCAGCACCTCTACCAGCGTCTCCTTGCGCAGGAAGAGGAAGATCGCCTCCAGCACCGAAGGTGACAGCCGCAGGTGCAGCGACAGTTCTGTCAGGTGGGCCAGCCCGTGCTGGAGCATGACCTTGAGCGCCAGTTCGGCCAGCGCCGTGGGCGGCAGCCCCGTGGCCTGCGGCGTTCTCGGTGCATGCGGCAGCACGCCGGCGCGAGGCCGCTCTGACATCTCCTCCTGCAGGAGAGGAAAGTCGAGGACGCGCGGGTTCATGATCACTCCTCAGAGAGGATGGGTCGTGAACATCACGACCAATTGGGTGGCCGTACCAGCCGCAATGGCCACGGCGTAGGGCAGCCGACCGTTCGTCCGGGGCATTGGGCGAGCGGACAGTGCAGGGGATTCACGCGATCCAGGTACGGGCACCGCGGTACGGGCAAGAATCATCCCCAGCACGTTGCGGAGCACCTGTCGCACGGTGCCTGTCCAACAGGCCGTGACGACCGCCAAGACACCGCCCGCCAGGACGATGTACACCGCCGCTTGCAAGGTGGCCGCGGGGCCGAGCCAGGTGCCCACCATCGCCATCAACTTCACGTCTCCGGCGCCGAGAACGCGCAGCGCATGGAAAGGCAAGAAGATGAACAAGCCGGTGAGCAGCCCGAGCACGGCAGACCCAGGGCCTACCATCGACGAGACGGTTGCACCGCTGGCCATGAGACCCACCGGCCAAGACAATCCAATGAGGATTCCCGCCGCCACGAGGCGGTTGGGAATCCGTCGGGTGGACAGATCGAAACGCATGGCCATGCCCAGAAGCACGGCAAGGGCGACGGCGGTGAGAAGCAGGCTCATCCCAACTCCAACCTGTCCTGGATCCCCTGAAATGCTGGTTACGGTGCCAGAGCACCCCCCAGTTCACCGGCGATGAAGTTGAACACCGCATCGAGGTTGGTTCCAACCAGCTGAAGCGATCCAATGATGACCACCGCAATCAACGCTGCGATGAGCCCGTACTCGATCGCCGTCACACCGTCCTCTTCCCGCAGGAAGTCCTTGAAGTACTGAACCACTTGCATGCTCTTCTCCTTGACACAATGCAATGCCGTTGCCGGCTCCCAAACATCAGCAAGGCCGGGGCCCTGCTGAATCCTTCGCTGGTCCACCCCATCACCCGCCGCCCAGGGCAGCGACGACGGTTTGGGTCCAGAACTCATAGATCTCGGTCAGGCTCGTGCCCGTCGCGCCGAAGGCCCCGATGCAGGTCACCACGATCAACGCTGCCAGCAAGCCGTACTCGATGGCCGTCACGCCCTGTTCGTCGCGCCACCAGGCGCTCATCCATTCGCGAAGCTGCTTGTGCATCGGGGGCCTCTCGAGCCGGGATCTTGAGTTCACTGTAGAAAGCGCGACGCCGGCTGAGATCAGCGCATGCGACTGTCCTGACGGGGCGCTTCCTCCCGGGAGGGCTGGGACATTTGTCCTGCCTCATCGTTTACGGGGGGGTGCTCACGTGCTGCCTCGATGCGGTCGAGCAGAACCTGCGCCGGTGCCGTCTTGTGCACATGGGCGCAGGCTCCCAACGCCAGGGCCATGCGTTCCACCGCCGGGTCGCTCAGGCTGGTGAGCACCACCACGTGGCAGGGGGCCAGCCGGCGCAGAGCCGGAATGAGCACCAGGCCATCTTCGCCGGCCAGGTTCACGTCCAGTACCACCACGTCAGGCTGCAGGTGCTCCACGCTTTCCAGGGCCTCGTCGGCCGTGGCGGCGCAGCCCACCGCACGCATGCGAGGGGCCTCACCGTCGATGAGGCGGCTGATGCCGGTGCGGATGGACGCGTGGTCGTCCACCACCAGCACGCGCACGGGAGGTCGGTCGTTCATGAACCCATGCTAGGCCGCACCTGCGCCCTTGAGACGGGACGATGCAGTGACATCGGCTAGGAGGAATGTCACGGGCCACTTGGCCCGAGGCACTCAGTGCACCAAGCCGTGTTCGGTGGCGTACAGGTACAACTCCAGCCGGCCGTGCACACCGAGCTTGTCGTAGATGGTGGTCAGGTGGTTGCGCAGAGTGTGCTCGCTGATGTGCAGCTCATCGGCCACCACGAAGTTCTTGGCACCCCGATGGCGCACCACGGCGCTCACGATCTCGCGTTCCTTCGGCGTCAGGCGAGCGATGCGTTCGGCATGGGCATCCCTTGCAGGCCGGCGGTCGCCGACCAGATGGCCCAGCACCGAGGCCACGAGGCTGCGCTCCAGCCAGATCTCGCCCTCATGCACCTTTTCGATGGCGTTGAGGATGACGTCGGCGGGCTGCGACTTGTGCACGACCCCGCACGCGCCCCGCAGCACGGCCTGTCGATGATGCTCACGGTCGCCATCGCCGGTGAGCACCAGCACACGGGCCTGGCATTCGCGCACGAGATCGGGCATCGCGTCGGCCCCGCTATCGTCACCCAGATCCAGGTCGAGCACGATGACGTCGGCCTCTGCGATGGCCTTGTGGGCCATCAGCTCGCGGCGGGAGCGGGCCGTGCCGCACACCGCCATGCGCGGATGCGCGCTCTCGATGAGACGCTCCAGCCCCCACAAGGTCAGGCGGTGGTCGTCGACCAGGAGCACGCGGATCGGCGACACGTCAGATGAGCGGTGGCACGGCATGGCGACTTCCTCCAAAGTGTCAGTCCATCGGGGCGTTGTGGTCCAGGGGCACGGTGATCACGACGTCGGTCTGCCCCGGCCGTTCGTGCACCTCCACACGGCCGCCGAGGGCCTGTGCACGCTCCGACAGCGAACGGGGATGAAAGCGGCGAGGAGCCGCCGGGACCGCTCCATGGTCGTTGCATACGCTCAGGCGCAAGTGCCCGTCGATCACCCGCAGATCGATCTCCACATGCCGCGCCTGCGTGTGTCGGCGAGCATTGTTCAAGGCCTCGTTGACCATGTGGAACAGCGCTTGGGCGAGTGACCGCCTGAGCGCCGGAACCTCGGCCACACGCACCGCCACGTCGATCCCGAACAGCGTGCGCAGCCGTCGCGCCTGTCGCTCCAGCGCCGGCCGCAGGGGATCTTCGCCATCGCAGGGCCGATGACCGCTGCGCAATCCGCTCACCAATTGGCGAAGGCCCTCGAGTTCGGCGCTGGCCATCTCCAGCAGGCCGCGCACGTCAGCCGCCACCGGGTTGTCGGGCGCAGTGCGGCGCAGCAGCGCCTCGATGCCGTACTTCAGGCCCAGGTAGGGCTGCACGGCACTGTCGTGCAGATCCCGGCCGATGCGGACCCGTTCATGGGCCGCCGCCTCATTCTCCAATTGCTCGAGCAGGTCCGCCCGCTCCACCAGCGGCAGCGCCTCCTGGGCCATCGCCTGCCACTGGCGCCACATCGCCACCGAGTGCCGACGCTTCAATCCACCCACGACCAAATGGCCATGGGCCTGACCATAGCTGACGAGTGGGAGCACGACGGCCCCTGGGCCGACGGACCGCCGCAATTGGCGGGCTACCTCCGGTGTCAGCACCAGCGCGCCCCCCGCCGGCCCGCCGTCCAGGGCCAGGGCTCGAGTCTCCAGTCCTGTAGGAGAGGCCAGTCGCAGCCACGCGGCCTGACCAGACGGAAGGGTGCGCAGCCATGACCGCAGCGCGTCTGCCTCCGCGGGCGGCAAGGCTTGGACACCCGATTTGTTCGCCCAACGCACAAACACTCGGGGCTGCGGTCCCGACAGGCTCAGTAGCAACGTGCCGCAGCGCGCATGCGCTGCAAACACCTCGAGCAGGACATCGACCGTGGCGGCCAGCCCATGACGGGGGGGCGTGCGGCGGGCCAGCTCGTCCAGGAGCGCTCGGCGCTGTCGCTGTGCCTGCTCGGGGCGCACCAACATCGCAGCGGCTGGCCCTAGCGCCAGCAACCCAGCCGGAAAGACGAGCGTCTGCCATGACAAGCCGGCCGCCGCCTGGCCTTGGCCAGTGATCCATAGCAGAGCCAGGCCGCTGGCGCCGGCCAGCGTGACACCATGGGCGATGCCCTGTTGCAGGCTTGCCATCACCACCGGGACGACCAGCAGCACCGTGAACAGGGATGGTGCCGGCAGATCGAGTTGGCCCAACCACAACAGTAGCGCCGAGTCGACCCAGTGCCACAGGCTGGAACCGGAGCCTGGCGCGCCCCGGGTCACCATCCACAGCAGGCCTGCCGCGTACAGGCTGGCCACGAGTAGCGCGGCCGAAAGATCCGTGGCCAGCGGGGCACCGACAGAGAACAGGCGCAGCATGCACATGAGCACCAGCAAAGCTCTCAAGCCGGCCATGCATCGCAGCAGATCCTCTTGGGCCGCCGGTGCGGGCGCGGGGCTGGGCGCTGCGGGTGGGGCTGGCGTGCGCGGCGGAGGCGAAAGAGTCCCTTCCCACGCCGGACGATGGGACGCCCCCGCCGCTCCTGGGTCGCCCGTTTGCAGGATGAACCCTTTCTGACGCGTCGTCGCTAGGATGCGCTGCGGTTCGGAAACGGCACTGTTCAGGGGAAACATGATCGACGAGCGACCGAAATGGAATGCTTTCCCTTTTACAGTTCGTCACAGATCCCGACATCCCCCAAAAGAAGGGGGATGGGGGCGGCACCGCGTTGCACGACAGACCGTGCGACTCTGTCCGCCCAGGCAGGGCCGGAGCTCAATACACCAGTCGGTCCGGTCGGATGTCGCGCAGGATGGTCGTGGCGATCTCCTCGATGGACTTGTGCGTCGAGGACAACCAGGCGATCCCCTCGCGGCGCATCATGGCTTCGGCTTCGGCCACCTCGTAGCGGCAGTTCTCCAGGCTGGCGTACTTGCTGTTCGGACGGCGCTCGTTGCGGATCTCGCTCAGCCGCTCGGGGGCGATGGTCAGGCCGAAGCACTTGTTCTTGTGAGGCACCAGGCTGGAGGGCAGGGTGCGCCGTTCGAAGTCCTCCGGGATCAGGGGGTAATTGGCCGCTTTGATGCCGTGCTGCATGGCCAGGTACAGCGAGGTAGGCGTCTTGCCGCTGCGGCTCACCCCGATCAGGATCACGTCGGCCTCTGCCAGGTTGCGGGCCGACTGACCATCGTCATGGGCCAGCGAAAAGTTGATGGCCTCGATGCGGTCGTGATACTGCTGGCTGGCCGCCACATCCGAGAACCGCCCGATGCGGTGGTTGGACTTCATGCCCAGTTCGGTCTCCAACGGCTCGACGAAGGTCGAGAACATATCCAGCACCAGCGCCCGGCAGCCTTGCTTGACGATGGCCAGCACCTCCTCGTTGACCAGGGTGGTGAAGACGATCGGCCGCTTGCCCTCGATCTCAGCCGTGTGGTTGATCTCGCGTACCACCTGATGGGCCTTGTCCTCGGTGTCGATGAAGGGGCGGCGCACATGCCGCGGCTGCAGAGCGAACTGCTTCAAGATGGAGTTGCCGAAGGTCTCGGCGGTGATGCCGGTGCCATCGGAGATGAAAAAGACGGTTCGATTGGACATGAGGCGTGCAGGTCGGGGGGCGAAAGCGCGGCCAAAGCGCCGTAAAATCCTCGCCAATATCGCTTGCCCGCGCCCGCATGTCCACCCCACCGCACGAACCAGAATCCACAAAGTGGTGGGGCGCAGCCTGCCCCGATTCGTCCAGGGGCGCCGGCAGGGGAGCACCGGTTTCTCAACATCACGGAGCTTTCCCATGTCTTCATCCCATCTGGCGACCGCCCTGGTCGTGCCGTTCGAACAACTAAGGATGACCGACGTCGAGGTGGTGGGCGGCAAGAACGCCTCCCTCGGCGAAATGATCAGCCAGTTGTCCGCCTCGGGGGTGCGGGTGCCCGGTGGCTTTGCCACCACGGCGCACGCCTTCCGTGAGTTCCTGAAGCACGGCGGGCTGGTCGAGCGCATCAACGCACGCTTGGCCGCGTTGGACACCGACGACGTGCGCGCCTTGGCGCAGGCCGGCGCCGAGATTCGTGCGTGGGTGCAGGGCACGCCTTTTCCGCCGGCGCTGGAGGCGGCCATCCGCGCCGAGTTCGAGAAGCTGACGGCGGACCACCCCGGCGCCTCGTTCGCCGTGCGCTCCTCGGCCACGGCCGAGGATCTGCCTGATGCCTCCTTCGCCGGTCAGCAGGAGACCTTCCTCAACGTCGTGGGCATCGACGAGGTGCTGCACAAGATGAAGGAGGTCTTCGCCTCGCTCTACAACGACCGCGCGATCAGCTACCGCGTGCACAAGGGCTTCGCCCACAGCGACGTCGCCCTGTCGGCCGGCGTGCAGCGCATGGTGCGTTCCGACCTCGGCGCCGCCGGTGTGATGTTCACCATCGACACCGAATCGGGCTTTCCCGACGTGGTCTTCATCACCTCCAGCTATGGCCTGGGCGAGACCGTGGTGCAAGGCGCCGTCAACCCCGACGAGTTCTACGTCCACAAGCCTGCGCTGAAGAACGGCAAGTTCCCGATCATCCGCCGCAACCTGGGCTCCAAGCTCATCAAGATGGAGTTCGCCACCCCGGCGGAGAAGCAGGCCAGCGGCAAGCTGGTCAAGACGGTGGACACCGCGCCCGAGCAGCGCAACCGCTACTCCCTGACCGATGCCGACGTCGTCGAACTGGCGCGCTACGCCCTCATCATCGAGGAGCACTACGGCCGCCCGATGGACATCGAGTGGGGCAAGGACGGCCAGGACGGCCGCCTCTACATCCTGCAGGCCCGCCCCGAGACGGTGAAGAGCCAGGGCGAGGGCAAGGTCGAGCACCGCTACAAGCTCAAGGGTCACAGCACGGTGCTGGCCGAAGGTCGCGCGATCGGTCAGAAGATCGGTACCGGCCCGGTGCGCATCGTCCACTCCATTGCCGAGATGGACAAGGTGCAGCCCGGCGACGTGCTCGTCACCGACATGACCGACCCCAACTGGGAGCCGGTGATGAAGCGCGCCAGCGCCATCGTCACCAACCGCGGCGGGCGCACCTGCCACGCGGCCATCATCGCGCGCGAGCTGGGTATTCCCGCCGTGGTGGGCTGCGGCAACGCCACCGAGGTGCTCAAGGACGGCGCGCTGGTGACCGTGGCTTGCTCCGAGGGCGACACCGGCTACATCTACGACGGCCTGCTGGAGACCGAGGTCACCGAGGTCGAGCGTGGCGAGATGCCGTATTCGCCGGTCAAGATCATGATGAACGTGGGCAATCCTCAGCTCGCCTTCGACTTCGCCCAGATGCCCAACGCTGGGGTGGGGCTGGCTCGGCTGGAGTTCATCATCAACAACAACATCGGCGTGCACCCCAAGGCCATCCTCGACTACCCCAATGTCGATTCCGACCTGAAAAAGGCCGTCGAGTCGGTCGCACGCGGTCATGCCAGCCCGCGGGCCTTCTACGTGGACAAGCTCGCCGAAGGCGTGGCGACGATCGCCGCAGCCTTTTGGCCCAAGCCGGTGATCGTGCGCTTGTCCGACTTCAAGTCCAACGAGTACCGCAAGCTCATCGGCGGCTCGCGCTACGAGCCCGAGGAAGAGAACCCCATGCTCGGCTTCCGCGGCGCTTCGCGCTACGTGAGCGAAGCCTTTGGCGAGGCCTTCGCGATGGAATGCGAGGCCCTCAAGCGCGTGCGCAACGACATGGGCCTGACCAATGTCGAGATCATGGTGCCTTTCGTGCGCACCTTGGCCCAGGCCGAGAAGGTCAACGCCATGCTGGCCGAGCGGGGCCTCAAGCGCGGCCAAGACGGGCTGCGCGTCATCATGATGTGCGAGATCCCGAGCAATGCCATCTTGGCCGAGCAGTTCCTCGAGCACTTCGACGGCATGTCCATCGGCTCCAACGACCTGACCCAGCTCACGCTGGGCCTGGATCGCGACTCCGGCCTGGAACTTCTGGCGCACGACTTCGACGAGCGCGACCCGGCCGTCAAGGCCCTGATCTCGCGGGCGATCGCCGCTTGCCGCGCCCATGGCAAATACATCGGCATTTGCGGCCAGGGGCCCAGCGACCATCCCGACTTCGCACAATGGCTCGCGCAAGAAGGCATCGTCTCGATCTCGCTGAACCCCGACACCGTGATCGACACCTGGAAGCTGCTGGCCGCGCGAGGCTGAGCCTCCCCCCCATGTCGCACTGCCGCATCGCGGCATCTCCGAACGGCCCTGCGGGGCCGTTCTTCATGGAGCCTCCGCCGGGGCAGGGTAAGCCCTGATCGGACTTACGAGCAGGCTGCCCCCCGTGTCAGAAACGCGTAAGCCGCGGGCCAAGAATGGGGCCATCGACTTTCACCACCGGCCATGCTGCTGTTCGTCACCATCGTCCAGACCGTATCGGCCATCGCGCTGTTGTCACTGCTGGGGCAGTGGGTGCTCGGCTTGCTGGCCGGCGCGGGGCGCGACAGCAATCTTTTCTACCAGCTTCTGGGCATCCTGACCCGACCCTTCACCCGCCTGACCCGGCTGATCACGCCGCGCGTCGTGCTGGACCGGCACATTCCGTTGGCCACCTTCGCGCTGCTGGTGATGGCCTACGTCGCCTCCACCGTGGCGCGCATCGCCATCTGCGTCGAGATCGGGGTGCACCTGTGCCGATGAACCCGAGCGCCCGCAGATCCCTGACCTACCGCTGGCTGCGCTGGCGTGCTCAGGCCATGATCCTGTTCGGGCGGCACGCTGCAGCCCTGGCCGTGTTCGACGAGATGCTGGCGCGCCACCCGGGCGATGCCTATGCCCTGGCCAGCCGGGCCCACTTGCGTGCCCAACTGGGCCAGCCTGAAGCGGCGCGGGCCGACTATCGCCAGCTGCTGGACACGCACCCCGATCACGCGGCCGCCTCGTGGTTCAACTACGGCTACCTGCTGGAAGAAGCGGGCGAACATGCTCAAGCCGAGCAGGCCTTCCGGCGCGCCCTGGCGCTCGACCCCCGGCTCGATCGCGCCTGGTACGGGCTGGGCCTCGTGCTGATCAAGACACACCGCTTCGACGAGGCCGTCGAAGCCCTCAAGCGCAACACAGAATTGCAGCCCATGAGTCCGTACGGCTGGTACCAGCTCGCGCGGGTGCATGTGGATCGTCACGAGCCCGAAGAGGCGCGGCGGATCATCCGCCACCTCAAGGGCTTCGAGCCCAAGGTCGCCGCTCAACTCGAGCGCGAAACCGGCTTGGCCGTGTGACGGTGGCGGCGTAGGGCTCGGACGGCCGGGCCTGCGCCAGGGGGACAGCCTAGGCTGCAAGCCTGCCTTTGGAGACGGGCGGGAGGCTGTCGTTTCGCGCTGTCGGGGAGGGCCCCGGGGCGCAGCAACGAGGAGACCACTGCCATGCAGTTGACGCGCAAGCACGAGGAGTACTGGCGCAAGAACCTGCGGATCACCAGCATCCTGCTGGCGATCTGGTTCTTCGTCACCTTCGTCATCGGGTATTTCGCCCGGGACCTGAGTTTCAATTTCTTCGGATGGCCTTTCAGCTTCTGGGTGGGGGCGCAAGGCGCCCTCATCGTCTACGTGGCCATCATCTGGTACTACGCCCGGTACATGAACCGGCTGGACCAGGAGCACGACGTCGCGGAGGAGGAGTAACACCATGGCGGGATTCACCCCTGCGTCCGGCACGTCCGGCGCCGCCGCCAATGCGGCCTTCAAGAAGCAGCTCAACAAGGTGTACGGCTGGTACACCGGCGGCTTCATCATCTTCATCCTCGTGCTGGGCTTGCTCGAGCAGATGGGCCTGCCGCCCAGCTGGATCGGCCTGATCTTCCTGCTCGCCACCGTGGCCTTGTACGCCGGAATCGGCATCATGAGCCGCACCACCGATGCGGCCGAGTACTACGTGGCGGGTCGGCGCGTGCCGGCCATTTACAACGGCATGGCCACCGGCGCCGACTGGATGTCGGCCGCGTCGTTCATCGGCATGGCCGGCACGCTGTACCTCACCGGTTACGGTGGTCTGGCCTTCATCATGGGCTGGACGGGCGGCTACTGCCTGGTCGCACTCTTCCTGGCGCCTTACCTGCGCAAGTTCGGCCAGTTCACCATCCCCGACTTTCTGGGCGCCCGCTACGGTGGCAACCTGGCGCGCCTGATCGGCATCCTGGCTGCGATCCTGTGCTCCTTCACGTACGTGGTGGCACAGATCTACGGCGTGGGTCTGATCACTTCGCGCCTGTCGGGTCTGGCCTTCGAGATCGGCATCTTCGTGGGTCTGGGCGGCATCCTCGTGTGCTCCTTCCTCGGGGGCATGCGCGCGGTGACCTGGACCCAGGTGGCCCAGTACATCATCCTGATCATCGCCTACCTGATCCCTGTGGTCTGGCTGTCGGTCAAGCAGACCGGCGTGCCCATCCCGCAGGTCATCTACGGCTCGCAACTGGAGAAGGTGACAGCCAAGGAAAAGGAGCTGCGCAACGATCCGAAGGAGCTCGAGGTCATCGAGATCTTCAAGAAGCGCGCGGCCGAGGCTGACGCCAAACTCAAGGACGTACCCGCGGCCATGGCGGCCGACAAGGCAGCGGCCGAGCAGAAGATCGCCGACCTGAAGGCCCGCAACGCCCCGCTGGCTGAGATCCAGGCCGCCGAGAAGGCCCTGGCCGCCTTGCCGGCCACCGAGGCTGACGCTCGCAAGGCTTACGCGGCAGCCAAGGCCGCCAACGAAGCGCGCGCCAAACCGCTGGCCGGCATGCCTGCACACGCCCAGATCTTCGCCGGCGACCCCAATGGCGACGAGGCGGCCAAGAAGGCCTTCGACACCTCCAGGCGTAACTTCCTGGCGCTGATCTTCTGCCTGATGGTGGGCACGGCAGCGCTGCCGCACATCCTGATGCGTTACTACACCACGCCCTCGGTGAAGGAGGCGCGCGAGTCGGTGTTCTGGTCGCTGTTCTTCATCTTCCTGCTGTACTTCACCGCACCGGCCCTGGCTGTGCTGGTCAAATACGAGGTGATGACGGTGCTGGTGGGCACGCCGTTCGATCAGCTCCCAGGATGGATCGCGGCCTGGAACCGGGTCGATCCGGCGTTGCTGACGGTGCAGGACATCAACGGTGACGGCATCTTCCAGCTCGGCGAGATGCGTATCGGCGGGGACATCATCGTGCTGGCCACTCCGGCCATCGCGGGCCTGCCATACGTGATCTCGGGCATGGTGGCCGCCGGTGGCCTGGCTGCGGCGCTGTCCACGGCTGACGGCCTGCTGCTGACCATCGCCAACGCGCTGTCGCACGACCTGTACTACAAGATGATCGACCCCAACGCGCCCACCTCGCGCCGGGTGATGATCTCGAAGTCCCTGCTGCTGATCGTGGCCCTCTTGGCGGCCTACGTCGCGGCCCAGAAACCGGCGGACATCCTCTTCTTGGTGTCGGCGGCCTTCTCGTTCGCGGCAGCGGCCTTCTTCCCGGCCCTCGTGCTCGGGATCTTCTGGAAGCGTGCGTCGAGCATCGGTGCCGTGTGCGGCATGATCGCAGGCCTGGGCCTGACCTTCTACTACATGGCCACCACCCAGCCCTGGCTGCGCGGCGTCTTCGGCGTGACCTCGCCGGTGCAGCTCTGGTGGGACATCCAGCCCATCTCGGCCGGCCTGTTCGGTGTGCCGGTGGGCTTTGCGGTCATCATCCTGGTCAGCCTGATCACGCCGGCCCCCAAGAAGGAAGTGCAGGAACTCGTCGAGCACGTGCGCTATCCGAACCTGAAGTCGGCCTGATCGACTGCGATCGGCCCGGGGGCCGCTGGGCGGCTCCCACCCGGGGCCCCGCTGTCAAGCGGGGCCTTTTCGCTTTTTCGGCTACAATCTTGCGCTTTCCTTCCTTGCCGCACCCGTGGGCCGGCTCGTCAGAGCCAGCCTTGACGCCCGGGGCGGCTTACCCACCCATCCCGATGGGAATCCACAAGGAGTGTCAATGCGTCACTATGAAATCGTCCTGTTGATCCATCCGGATCAAAGCGAGCAGGTCAATGCCATGCTCGAGCGCTACAAGGGCATGGTCACCGCCGCCGGTGGCAAGGTCCACCGCGTCGAGGACTGGGGCCGCCGCCAGCTGGCCTACATGATCCAGAAGCTCGCGAAGGCCCACTATCTGTGCCTGAACATCGAGTGCAGCAAGGAAACCCTGGCCGAGCTGGAGACGGGCTTCCGCTTCAACGACGCCGTGCTGCGCCACCTCACCGTGCAGAAGAGCAAGGCCGAGACCGCCCCGTCCATCATGATGAAGGCGGTCGAGAAGGAAGAAGCCCGCAAGTCGCACCAGGAAGCTGCTGCCTGAGTGACGTGCCGCCGCGCGCTGCCGGCCGCCCCGCATGAACCAGGTGGTTCTGGACGCCCGAGTCGTCGAGCGAGGCGTTCTGCGCTACACCCCAGCCGGACTGCCCGCCCTCGATCTGGTGCTGTCGCACGAGTCGACGGTGACGGAGGCCGGAGCCCCGCGCAAGGTCCGCGTGGACCTCAAGGCGGTGGTGATCGGGGCTCTGGCGGAGCGGTTGAACCGCGTCGAGATGGGCAGTGCCCATCGCTTCGCCGGCTTCCTCGCTGCCCAGCGCAACGGCCGCGGTGTGGTGCTGCACATCACCAGCTTGCCCTAGTGCATTGTTTGTATTCGGATTGATCAGATAGGAGAGGTCATCATGCCCCCGCCTCGTAGCAAGTTTTCGAAAGATCGCAAGTCCAAGCGCAACCAGCAGTCGCTGCTCTTCAAGCGCAAGCGCTTCTGCCGCTTCACCGTCGCCGGCGTCGAGGAGATCGACTACAAAGATGTCGACACTCTGCGTGATTTCATTGGCGAGAACGGCAAGATCACGCCCGCCCGCCTGACGGGCACCCGCGCCATCTACCAGCGTCAGCTGACGACGGCCATCAAGCGTGCCCGGTTCCTGGCCCTGCTGCCGTACACCGATCAGCACAAGGTCTGAGGAGTCGAGACATGCAAATCATCCTGCTGGAGAAAGTCGCCAACCTGGGCAACCTTGGCGATGTGGTCAAGGTCAAGGACGGCTACGCCCGCAACTTCCTGATTCCCACCGGGGCGGCCCGCCGTGCCACCGAAGCGGCGGTCAAGGAGTTCGAGGCCAAGCGCGCCGAGCTCGAGAAGGCTGCGGCAGAGAAGCTAGCCGCCGCCCAGGCCCTGGGCGAGAAGATCAACGGCAAGACCGTGCAGGTCACCCAGAAGGCTGGCGTGGACGGCCGCCTGTTCGGCTCGGTCACCAACATCGACATCGCCGAAGCCCTGGGCAAGATGGGTTTCGAGGTGCACAAGTCCCAGATCCGCCTGCCCAATGGCCCGATCAAGACCGTGGGCGAGCATCCGGTTACCCTGGGCCTGCACACCGATGTGGTCGTGGAGGTGGTCGTCTCGGTGGTCGGCGAAACCGCCTGACCCTGCAAGCCTTCCTCGCGCAGGCCGGTGCCCCGCACCGGCCTTTTTCGTTTTCCGCACAGCTTGTCCCACAAAAGGCACAGGCTGTCCCCGAGATATCCACAGACTTGTTCCTTGCCCCGCGCCTGGGCTCGGCTTAACCTTCCCGACTTATGTCTGCCATCGTCTCCGGTTCCACCTTTCCAGAGACCCCCCGTCGCCAGGAAGACGAGGTGGCGCGCCTGCGCATCCCCCCGCATTCCATCGAAGCCGAGCAGAGCGTGCTGGGCGGGCTGCTGCTCGACAACGGGGCCTGGGACCGCGCGGGCGACCTCCTCACCGAGAGCGACTTCTACCGCCATGAGCATCGCCTCATCTATGCGGCCATCGGCCACCTGATCAACGCCAGCAAGCCGGCCGACGTCATCACCGTCTTTGAGCAGTTGCAAAGCCTGGGCAAGGCCGAGGAGTGCGGCGGCCTGAGCTACCTCAATGCGCTGGCGCAGAGCGTGCCCAGCGCAGCCAACCTGCGCCGCTACGCCGAGATCGTGCGCGAGCGCGCCATCCTGCGCAAGCTCGTCTCGGCCAGCGACGAGATCGCCACCGCCGCCTTCAACCCGCAAGGTCGCCCGGTGTCCCAGATCCTCGACGAGGCCGAGGGGCGCATCTTCCAGATCGGGGAGGAGGGCCATCGTGGCAAGCAAGGCTTCCACTCGATGGAGTCCCTGGTCGTGCAACTGCTCGATCGCGTACAAGAGCTCGCCGAGAACGGGGCCGAGGACGTCACCGGGGTGCGCACCGGCTTCTTCGACCTCGACCGCATGACCTCGGGCTTGCAGCCAGGCGACCTCATCATCTTGGCGGCTCGCCCTTCCATGGGCAAGACGGCCTTTGCGCTGAACATCGGCGAGCACGTCGCCGTCCATGAGGGCCTGCCGGTGGTGATCTTCTCGATGGAGATGGGGGCGGCTCAGCTCGCGCTGCGCGTGGTGGGCTCGCTCGGCCGGATCGATCAGAGCCACTTGCGCACCGGGGCGCTGCGCGACGATGAGTGGTCGCGTCTGTCCGAGGCGGTGGAGAAGCTGCGCAACGCCAGCATCTTCATCGATGAAACCCCGGGGCTGTCCCCCAGCGAGCTGCGCGCACGGGCCCGCCGCCAGGCCCGCCAGTGCGGCCAGCTCGGCCTGATCATCGTCGACTACCTGCAGTTGATGAGCGGCAGCGCCGGCAGCAGCGACGAAAACCGCGCCACCGTGATCGGCGAGATCTCGCGCGGCCTCAAGGCCTTGGCCAAAGAGCTGCGCTGCCCCGTGATCGCGCTGTCGCAGCTCAACCGCAGCGTCGAGACGCGCACCGACAAGCGCCCCATGATGAGCGACCTGCGCGAATCGGGCGCGATCGAGCAAGATGCCGACGTCATCATGTTCATCTACCGCGACGAGTACTACACCAAGGACGCCTGCAAGGAGCCCGGCGTGGCGGAGATCATCATCGGCAAGCAGCGTAACGGTCCCGTCGGGACCGTCAAGCTGACCTTCCTGAAACCATTGACCAAGTTCGAGAACCTGGCGCCCGGTGCACTGGGCGGCGGCGATTACTGAACCGAGGCGGCCGCGTTCAGAGTACTTCGCTTGCGAAATCCGCCAGGCGCGAGCGTTCGCCGCGCGCCAGGGTCACATGGCCGCTGTGCGGCCATCCCTTGAACCGATCCACGGCATAGGTCAGTCCGGAGCTGCCTTCGGTGAGGTAGGGCGTGTCGATCTGCGCGAGGTTGCCCAGGCAGACGATCTTCGTGCCGGGGCCGGCGCGTGTGATCAGCGTCTTCATCTGCTTGGGCGTCAGGTTCTGGGCCTCGTCAATGATCACGAACTTGTTCAGAAAGGTGCGCCCGCGCATGAAGTTCATGCTCTTGATCTTCACCTTCGAGCGCACCAACTCGTTCGTGGCGGCGCGCCCCCATTCTCCGGCGCCCGAATCGGTGCGCGCCAGCACTTCGAGGTTGTCATCGAGTGCACCCATCCACGGCGACATCTTTTCTTCCTCGGTGCCGGGCAGGTAGCCGATGTCCTCGCCCACAGGCACGGTAACCCGGGTCACGATGATCTCGGTGTAGCGCCGCTCGTCGAGCACCTGGCTCAAGGCGGCGGCCAGCGTCATCAGCGTCTTGCCGGTGCCGGCCGTGCCGGTGAGCGTGACGAAGTCACATTCCGGATCCATCAGCAAGTTCAAGGCGAAGTTCTGTTCCCGGTTGCGCGCGGTGACGCCCCACACGGCGTTCTTCTGGTGCATGTATTCCTTGCAGGTGCGCAGCACGGCCGTCTTGCCGGTGATCTCGGTGACCTTGGCGTACAGCGGCGTCACGCCGGGGGCTTCGAGATAAACGAACTGGTTGATCAGCAATGCCGGCACCAGCGGGCCACTGATGCGGTAGAAAGTGAACCCGCCCTGCTGCCAGCTCTCCATGGTTTTGCCATGCCGCTCCCAGAAATCGCTGGGCAGCGGCAGCACACCGGTGTAGAGCAGGTCGCCGTCTTCGAGCGTCTTGTCGTTGTAATAGTCCTCGGCCGGCAGGCCCAGGGCGCGCGCCTTGATGCGCATGTTGATGTCCTTGGACACCAGCACCACGTCGCGTTCCGGGTACTTTTGGCGCAGTGACTGCACCACGCCGAGGATCTGGTTGTCGGCTTTGCCCTGAGGCAGGCCGACGGGCAGTTGCACATCGACGAGCTGAGTCTGGAAAAACAGGCGGCCGCCGGCCTCGCGATGGCCGGTCTTTGACAAGGCCACGCCTTCGGGGAAGCTGGCAGGCGTCTGCGCCACCAGGGCGTCGAGCTCGCGGCTGACCTGGCGGGCATTGCGAGCCACCTCGGACATCCCGCGCTTGTGGCTGTCGAGCTCCTCCAGCGTGATCATCGGCAGGTAGATGTCGTGCTCTTCGAAGCGGTAGATCGACATCGGGTCGTGCATCAGCACGTTGGTGTCGAGCACGAAGAGCTTGGGAGGGCCTTCTCGGTGCGGCCGCTTCGGGCGGGCATGGGCCTGCGCCTTCGGGGCAGCGGGCGCGGCCGGGGCAGGCGCCGCAGGGCGGGGGGCCGCGGGCGCCAGCGCTGCCGGGGCATCGGCGCGCAGTTCCAGCAGGCTGTGGGAGGCCGGTTCGGCCTTCTGCGATCGGGGGGTCTTGCGGGGCGCGCTCTGCGCGTCGATGTCGGACGGAGTCAGCAGGGTGGCTTTTTTCGTGGGCGGCTTGGGCAGGGGCATCGTCAGACGGGTTCAGGCGGCGGAAACAAAAAAGCCGCACAGCAAGCTGGGCGGCTTCGCGGGGATGCGGCGGTGACGACTCTCGGATCGGCTCGACGGCATGGCCTCATTATGCACAGCCGGTCGGGCGGCGCAACGCCGCCGCGTTGCGCGCCGGCTGCAGGCTCAGGCGGCCTTCTTCAGCGCCTTGACGGCCTTGAGGACTTCGTCCACGTGGCCGGCCACCTTGATGCCGCGCCACTCGTGGCGCAGGATGCCTTCGCCGTCGATCACGAAGGTGCTGCGCTCGATGCCCTTGACCTTCTTGCCGTACATGATCTTGTTCTTGACCACACCGAACATGTGGCAGAGCTTCTCCTCGGTGTCGGCGATCAGTTCGAAGGGCAGCTCCAGGTTCTGCTTGAACTTGTCGTGCGAGGCCATGTTGTCACGCGACACGCCGAAGACCACCGCGCCGGATTTCACGAAATCCTTGTGCTTGTCGCGAAACTGCATGGCCTCGGTGGTGCAGCCCGGGGTATTGTCCTTGGGATAGAAGTACAGCACGACGATCTGACCCGCATAGGCCTGGGGCGTGAACTTCACCCCGTTCGTGGCAAGCGCTTCAAAGTCCGGGAGAGGTTTATTGAGGGCTGGCGTCATGTAGGTGTTGAAGAGGGTTGCGCCCGTTCAGGCCTAGCTTCAAATTATAGCTCTACCCCTGTCGATATCCCCAGCTAATGACCGGCTCACCAAGGATGGCGCGAGCTGGTCATTCAGTCGTCGCACTGAGGGGGGACAGCATCAGCAGGGCCACCACGCTGCGGCCTTCGCCGGCCAAGATGTTGTAGGTGCGGCAGGCGGCGGCCGTGTCCATCGTTTCCACGCCGATGCGCCGCGCCATCAGTGGCTGCAGCAGTTGCGGTCGGGCGAACTGCAGTCTTGAACCGGTGCCCAGCAGCACGACCTCCGGCGCGAGCTCGGCGGCCCGGGCGAAGTCCTCGACCGTCAAGTCGGCCACGGCCTGGCAGGACCAGGCCTGCACCGGCCCACGCCAGGGCACCAGCAGGCTGCTGGCATGCACCACGGCGTTGACGGCGATGCCGCGTGCCGTGTGGGCCGTGATGATGTTCAGGGATGAATCGGCGCGGTCGGGTTGCAGTTTCACGGCGAGAACGACGCGGGAGCGTCAGCAGGATGGAGGCTCGCCGCCGAGGGCGATCCGGGGCAGGGCTGTGGTTAAATTATGTATTTTGCACATTTCGCCCACGAAACCCCGGCACTGGCCGGGGTTTCTGTTTCAGGGGCGCAAAAATGAGAACAGGACAACGAACGCGCCGCCCAGTGCGATCCAGAAAAGGAAAGCCCGTACAACGAGGGGGAGCCTGGGGACGCCGATTCGGGCACGCCGGGCGCGGAAGAAGCGGGGGCGTGTCCATCTCCAATTCCAGGCCCTAGCGTCCTGATGACCGCGCTGCTTGTCCTTGTCCTTGTAGTGGTCCCTGTACCAATCCCTGTCCTGGTATCCCACGAGTTCCCCCGATCCTTCGTAAAGCCTTGTTGACGCTGGAGGGATGACACCCGAAGCGCCTGGCGATCTCGGACTGATTATGCCCGGCAGAGGCGAGGCGTCGCACTGCGACCAGGTCGAGCTTAGGCGGGCGGCCAAAGCGGACACCTCGCCGGCGGGCAGCCTCGCGGCCGGCTTGACAGCGCTCGCGGATCACGGCTCGCTCGAACTCGGCAAAGCTGCCGAGCATGTGCAGAAGCATGCGACCGACCGGCGTTGCTGTATCCAGGGGCTCGGTCAAAGACCGGAAGGAAGCGCCAGCGTGTTCGATTCTGGCGAGAATGCGCAGAAGGTCGACGAGGCTGCGGGCGAGACGATCGACCTTGTACACCAAGACGACATCGCCGGGCCTGAGACAGTACAACAGGGCCTCAAGAAGGGGCCTATGGGCCGCCCCACTGCGTTTTTCCTCGAAAAGCCGATCGACGCCTGCCCGGTGCAAGGCGTCGCGCTGCAAGGCCGTTTCCTGATCGTCTGTGGAGACCCGGGCGTAACCGAAAAGCATTGTCTGTACTACGTCACGCCGTGGTGCATCTTGATCCCCCTTCGGAGGGATCAAGATGCGAAGCTGTTGAGAGCGCGCAGGGGTCTGGCTGGTGCGTGCGAAGCCCTGGAGCACGCGAGGAACCGGCGTCGATGAGGAGAGGCTGCCGCCCTGCGGGCGTGCCTTGAAGCACGGGCCTCCGGCGACCGGGGGCTACGCCCCCAGTACCCCCTGACGCTACGCGCTGGACGCCACGGGCTGAGGTGGGGCGTCACCTTCCTTCGGCGACCTGCGGCCAGGAGAGGGAACATTGGCTTGAATCGCAGGAGCATCGCAGGTGACGGCCACCTGGCGGGGGCCGAAGGTGGCGACACCGGCGCAGGCGGTGAGACCCTGCCACCGGTACCCGGCCTGCTGTAGCTCATCGGAGGTCAGGCGCTCGACGACAACCCCGCTTTGAGAGACGACGAGCGTCCAGACCTTGCGGCCTCGCATCTCGAGCATGCCAGTGAGATGCAGCGTCTTGTCGCCGTAGGGCTCGGGGTACGGCATCGAGGGAGCATCGTTGGCAGGACTCGGCAGCTCTGCCGATGGCTGACCAGACGAAGCGGGAGATGAAGGGGGCGACGACGGGCTCGCCGTAGAAGGACGTAAAGGCGCGTGAGAGAAGTGCTGCACTTTGCCGGCAGGCTGACCCTTGATCGCCTGCTGCGCCTGGGACATAGGACTGGTGGCCTGACCGGTGGAGAACATGAAGGCGACGATGGCGAAGCAACCGATGGCTCCGTACACGCTCCAGTGCTTCCAGAGCGGCTTGACATCAGAGGCGTTGAGTTCCTGGGCAGCTTGGCCCTGCGTGTGGGAGCGGTAGAGCTTGAAATACTCCGGCTTGTAGCGGCGGATCGACTCGTTCATGACCTCGCCGCGAATGCCGTCTTGGACCTTGCGCGTGTAGGTGTTGGCGCTGCCGAAAGCGATGTTCTTGCGCACTCGATAGACGACCTGCACAAGGTCCCGAACTGCCGCGCTGATCTTACCGTAGCTCTGGGTGATGAGGAGGACATCCGCGTTGAAGTGCCGATGCAGGCTGTACCACTCCTCTACAGCGCGATCGGTGAAGCGGACAGGCAGAGCGAGGTGGCACTCGTCGATGACGTACAGCGGGCCGATGCCCTTGTCGGGGTGGCGCCAGGTGTCGTAGTAGTCCCACACGCCGCCGAAGACGCGGGCGCCTTCAGGTGGCGGTTCCTGGTGCCCGTCGGCGAATAGCTGGAAGGCGCCGGAATCGGAACCGGGGTCCCAACGGCCAAGGATGGGCTGCGGGCGAACGCGAAGCTCAAGAAGACCGCGAAAAGAGGGGTCGATGGCGGCGTAGGCATCGAGGTTGACCGGTAGGTTCGTGATGACCTTGCGGCCTTGCTTCAAGGCTTCGAGGATGTGAAAGACGTTGGCCTCGTAGCTTTTGCCGCCGCCGGGCGCGCCCAGAAGCAAATTGATCATGAGCCGAGCCTCGTGAAGGGGATCAACTGCAAGAGCAGGCGGGTGGTGATGGCGCTGCCGATGATCACCATGGCGGACCCGAGACCGCAGGCGGCCAGCACTTCAGCCACCTGGGCGGGAAGCTGCCCGAAACTCGCCGCGTAGTGGGTAATGGCGCTGAAGTCGAGTACCTGCACGACGCCCAGGGCGATGTCGAGGACCTGCTCGAAGACCCAGCAGGCGATGTCGGAGAGGAGATCAGACGCGGCCTGAAAGACCTTGATGAAAAGCTGGCCGATCCACTGTAGGGCGGCCACGATCTTTCCGAGCACGTAGCCGATGGCTGTGACGATGGCTTGCATGCCTCAACCTCCGAAGATGAGCTTGCGAGCGGTGAACAACGCCGTGCAGATGAAGATGAGCCGGATGGCGGCCCAGACCCAACACGGGATGCTGATGTCGTGGGTGCCCCATGGGCCTAGGGGCAGGGTCCAGACAGGGCAGCCGGTGGAACCGAGGGAGGGAGTAAGAGCGGGGATGATGGCAAACAGCGGGGACTCAAGAAAAGCGGCGCGCTTCTCAGCCCACACCCCGGCCATGCCATCGGGATACCGCCGCTCATAGAGATCGGGCACGGGAGGAAGCGCAGGGTCTTGCGGAAGCGAGACCTCAGGATCGGGGCGCACGTCATCGGTTTCGGTCGACGACTGAGAGCCGTCAGGGTTGGTCGTGGTCGTGGTCTGAGTGATCACGACACGGCTGTTGTTGTAGGTGTAGTTGTAGGTGGTGTTGGTGGTCGTGGTGCCCTGCGGCGTGGTGGTGGTCGTGGAAGGCCCAGGAGAAGACGAGGGGCCGGTCATTTGAGTGCCGCGTTGATCGCTGGTGACTTCGCCGCCCCTGTTGACGATGTCGTCAAAGATGGGCGGCATATTGTTGGGCGCAGGAGGAGAAGCCTGAAGCTTGGGCTCCACGTCGGTGTGCCAGGTACCGGGGCGGTAGGAGCCGGAAGGACAAGCGCCGTTGGTCGGACGCACAGTGCCACGACCTTGGTTGTCATAGCACCAATCTTCGTCGAAGCGATAAATGTTGAAACGGAAGTTGTCGTTGGTGAAAGTAGAACCGTTCCAGACGGCTTGCTGAAGGCCAATGCATGAGGGGAGGCTAAAATCTCGATTCTCAACGCGCTGTAGCTCGAAACGCCAGTCTGTATAGCCAGGCTCGGCGAGATAACGGGCCCTGGCCTGTTCCGCCCAAGCACGACACGCGGATTCTGGGGTGGCATATGGAGGGAGCGAAGAATCCTGGGCGGTGCGCCAGACTGTGGTTCCGTAAGTCTCACCTGGGGTATACACCTGCCAAAGAGTGTCACCGTGACACATTGCGTGACCCTCTTGGGGGCAGGGAGTAGGCTGAAGACCGCGCGATGAGAAATATTCGGAAAGTGCCTGGGCTCCGCTGACGAGCGCTCCGATTTGGGACAAGCGGCCGATAGCGCCAACCATGGACGACCAAGGGAATCGGGTTGTGGCGGTGAAGGTAGGGGCAGGCTCAAAACCAATTCGGGGGGTGTAGTTGCCTCGCACGGCAACGCCGTCGCCGCCAGGGTTGTCGTTGACGACGACATCAGCAGCAACGCCGCCGACCTGAGCAGCGCCAGCGATGGCCTCGATGACGTTGCCACGGTGATCGAAGGTGTAGGTGTAGCCGCGCCTCCACGTGACGGCTTCAGCATCGGGGGCGACAAGCGAAACGGCGGCCAACAGTGCCGCCGTGGAGAGTCTGAGTGAGGAGAACATCAGCGACCCTTGCCGAGAGCGAGCAGGAAGGCGAACGCGCTCATCGCGCCGATGATGGCGATGAGCCCCCAAAAGACGACGATGAGCGCGCCGCTCAGCATGGCTTAGGCTTTCTTCACGCCACGCTTGCCGAGATCCACGGCCTTGAACGCCAGCGCGATGCCGACGATGGCCACGCCGAGCGTGCCGACCCAGGTGGCGACGGTCGAGAAGTCAACAGCACCGAAGATAGCTTCCATGTGAATTTCCTTTCTGAAATGAAACCGGGGAACCGCCCCGGCAGCGGGCGGGGAGAAGGCCCCTACGCCTTTCGCACGGCATCAACCACGATGCCGGTGCAGTAGCCGAAGAACCAGAACAGGATGACGACGGCGAAGCCCCAGCCCCACACCTCGAAAATCGCGGCGGGCGTCACGCCGAGGTCCGCAGGTGCAAGCAGTTCCTCGATGGCGACCCAGGATTGAGCCTCCGGAGGACACGGCTGCGCATCCGTGGTGCAGGTCAGGATGGACGGCATGACTCACCCCTCAACGTCGTCCAGATCGACATCCGGGAATGCCTCCGATGCGGACGTGCCGCACCAGGGACAGCAGGGCCCATCGCCGTCGTCCGAAAGCTCGTGATAGAGATCGACGACCGAGCCACACGCTTGACACAAGCACTCGTATCTCATGGATCACTCCGAAAGCTCCCAGGCCACCCATCGCGCGATGCAGTGCACGAGGAGAGGGACGACCAGGAAGCCTGCGAAGGAAAGAAGGGGGAACGCCGAGACCATCACGCCACCGACTTCACGGGTTGAGCCTTGACCACATCGAAAGGGCGCACGTCGAGGACGACCTCACGGCTTTCGCGGCCGTTGCCGACACGCTCGGTGTCGATGTCGGCCAGGAACGGCAAAGGCAGGTGCTCGATGCGCTTGACGAGTTCGGAACTGGGAAGACGCAATTCCTCAGTGAACACGCCCTTGGCGAACTGCTGTGGGCCGTTGCGGGAATCATCGAGCTTGATTTCGATGTAGAGCTTGCCGCTATCGATGGGCTTGCCGTCCATCGACCCCTGAAAGCGCTTGAAACCGACGACTTTGAAACGTGCCATGTTGACCTCATGCTGCGAGTTGGTACCAGGAGGGAATCTCGGCCGGGCGCAACTCGATCACCCGGACACGAGGAGTGAACGGCTTGACATTGCGAACGGCGATGTCAATGCCGTAGGGGAGAAGCTCGCGACGATGGCGATAGAAGGTCGCGCGGCTGAGAGAACGCGACACGTCCATACCTGCCATGTAGTCGCGCGCGGTGGCGCGAAGGTGCTTGGGCAGGTCGTCGAGGTCGTCCGTGGATTTCTCGGCGCGCTGCATCACTTCGGTGTGCTCTTGAAAGAGCCTCAGCAGTTGACCCATGGCCCAGCCGCTTTCGTAATCGCCCAGGAACGCAGCCCCCGTATCGGTCAGGGCGTTTGACCGGAGGGTTCCTTCGAAGCGCACGACGCCGCGCGTGGCGCAGTGCTCAATGACTCGTGAGAGGTGCTCATCAGGCAGGCTGGCGTGGCGGCGAAGCTCCAGGTGCTTGATGTAGGCTTTCCAGTACTGCCGACGGCTGCCCGTTCCCCAGGCGACGGTCTCGCCTTGACCGAGAACGCGCCCCTCGTGCCGTCCGGCGTGTTGGCTGCCCAGGTACTGCATGACGGCGTGGGCGTCGGCCTCGCTCCCGGCCTCGAAGTTGGCGGTGACGTCGATTCGGCTGATGCGCGCGCCGGTCCATTCGTACCGAACCTGACCCTTCACGATGCGCTCGATGCGCTCACCGGGAGTGAACGGGGGAAGCCCATAGTGAGCGAGGACGCGATTAACGCGGTCGAGGCACGTCCAAAAGTCGAAGCCGAACAGGTTGTCGGGACGGCCGAACCGGCTGACGTTGCCAGAGAAGGTGACCCGGTACCCGTCGCATCGCACGTTGAGGCTAGTTTCAAAGCTGCCCTCGTGCTTCACGGCCCGCACGGTTTTCCAATCCAGTTCACCGTCGGCGGTGAAGCCCGCGACACACCCGGCGTCCACCTGAGGAAGACCGCCCTGAGGATGCACCTGCGAAATCGAGAGCCAGTCCACGAAAAAGGGCAGGGGCTGACCGGGAAAGACGCGGGCAACGGGCTTGAGATATCGCGGGAAAAGACGGGCGTGAGTCTCACCGGTGAGACTTTCGGGACGTGTTACTAGCACGTCCCGCCCCACCCCGCCCGGGCAGCCCCCCCCCGCAAGCGGGGTCCCCTCCCGGCCGGGGTGGGATCGATCTTGGAGGGTGAAGACCGTCATGCGGCCGCC
>NZ_JBKBSL010000049.1:0-15820 GCF_046291045.1 Caldimonas sp.
ACGCTTCCTCCCCACGTTCGGTCACCCTCACGCAGTTGCGCTTCGCTCGCCTCGCTGTGGCCAACTCGGCCGGGGACTCACACCCCGAAGATCGCGCCCATGCTGGGCGCACATGAAAAAGCCGGCCCGCGGCCGGCTCGTCCAGACAGGGCTCGAGCCCCTCCTCACTGCGAGGCGGCCGTCTCGGCCGCCGGAGCCTTCGGCTCGGGCAGGTTGGCCCCGGAGTTGTTGGTCAGGTAGACCACCGCACGACCGATCTCCAGGTCGCTGAACTCACCGCCGCCCTGGGCGCCCATGGCGCCCTTGCCCTTCAGGGCCGAGTTGAGCAGGGCCTCGTAGCCCGTGGCCACGCGCGGCGCCCAGGCCGCGGCATCGCCCAGCTTGGGCGCCCCGGCCACGCCGGCGGCGTGGCAGACCGCACACTGGGCCTGGTAGACCTCCTGGCCGCTCTTGAGCACGCGCGGCGCCGAGGCATCACGCAGCTCGACCGTGCCGACGGGCTGGATGCGCGCAGCGATCGCTTCCTCGGAAAACCCTTCGCTGCCCGCTCCCGTCTTGCTGCCCGACGCGACGAAGTTGACCAACAAGATGATGCCCACGATGGGCACCAGGAACGAGAAGATCACCGCCAGGACCAGTTGCTTGGGCGTCTTGACCGGTCCTTCGTGCGGTGCGTCGTGTTCGTCGTGGGAGTGTGCGTTGTCGCTCATGAAAGGAATTCCTCGGCTTCGAACCGGACGTCAAAGCGCCCCAGCGGTGGGCAGCGCAAAACCCGTCGATTATAAGCGAGCAAGCCAAGGCGTCACTGGCAAAGCGACGGGGCTGCTAGAATGTATGTTTCACGCGCCCGTAGCTCAGTGGATAGAGTATTGGCCTCCGAAGCCAAGGGTCGCTGGTTCGATTCCAGCCGGGCGCGCCAGCCGATACCGCATGACGGGTCTGGCCTGTGACGTCGCTCACGCCGCGCATGGAGGTCAGTCCTCCTCGCCCCACGCTGCGGTCGCCGGGTGCGGTACCCTTGGCCTCCATGCATGCCACTTGCGTCCTCGCGCCGCCCGCCCTCTTGGGGCGCCATCGGCTGCTGACTTGCCTGCTGCTGGCGGTCTTGGCCGGGTGCTCGCACACGCCGCGCAGCGGCGGATACTTCCAAAACGATGGACCAGGCTCGCGCCCGGCCGCTGAGCTCGATCGCATCCCCGATGCCGTGCCCCGCCTCGAACCGCTGGCCCGCGGTCCCAACCGTCCCTACGCGGTGAACGGGCGACAGTATGTGCCTTTGACGACCGATCAACCCTTCCGAGAACGCGGCCTGGCATCGTGGTACGGCCGGCAGTATCACGGTCGGCCGACATCCAGCGGTGAACCGTACGACATGTACGCCATGACGGCCGCCCACCCCGTGCTGCCCATCCCCAGCTACGTGCGGGTGCGCCACTTGGGCAACGGCCGTGAGGTGATCGTGCGTGTGAACGATCGCGGCCCTTTCATCGGCGAACGCATCATCGACCTGAGCTACGCCGCCGCGCACCGCCTGGGCTTCATCCAGCAGGGCCATGCGTTGGTCGAGATCGAACGCATCACCCATGCCGACATCCGCGCCGGACGCTGGCCAGACGCGCATGCACCGGCTCTCGGGCCGGCAACGACGCCCGTCCGTCCGAGCCCGTCGCCTGCGGTCGAAGCACCCAACTACTGGGTGCAACTTGGAGCGTTCCGTCAGCGCGAAGGCGCCGAGTCCTTCATGAGCCAAGTGCGCGCCCAGGTGCAGTGGCTGGCCCCGCAGCTCGTTCTCGTCACCGAGGACGCTCTGCACCGCCTGCAGGTCGGCCCCTATGCCAGCCGCAGCGAGGCCGGCGCGGCCGCCGAGCGCATCCGCGAGGCCTTGCAGTTGGTGCCCGCCATCGTGCAGCGCTGACTCACTTCGCCGATCCGCGCAGCGCCAGTGCACGCGTGTACAGCGCATTGCGCGCCGCGCCGGTGTGCTCGGCGGCCAGGGCCACGGCCTGCTTGAGCGGCAGCACCTCGACCAGGGCCCGTAGCAGCGGCTCGGCGCGTGCGAGCGCGTTCTCGTCCTCGCCGGCCGCCGGCTCCGGGGCATGCAGCACGAGCACGAATTCGCCACGGCGGCGGTGCGGGTCGCCGGCCAGCCAGTCTGCAAATGCGGCGGTGGGCAAAGTGACGATGGTTTCGAACTGCTTCGTCAGCTCGCGCGCCACGGTGAGCAGGCGTTGAGGGCAAGCCTGCGCCAACACGCGCGCCAGCGTCTCGATGCGATGCGGCGACTCGAAAATCACCTGACTCGTCGGCCGCGCTGCCATCGCGCGCACGGCCTGCTCGAGCTCGCGCGGCCTGGCCGGTAGGAAACCCACGAAACAAAAGCCCGTCGAGCGCACATCGCCGGCCACGCTCAGGGCCGCCGTGGCACTGCTGGGGCCCGGGACGGGGACCACGCCGCAGCCCGCCTCCCGCACGGCCGCCACGAGGCGGGCGCCCGGGTCCGAGACGGCCGGCGTGCCGGCATCGCTGACATAGGCCACACGCTCGCCCGCGCGAAGCCGCGCGATCACGGCCTGCGCCGCCTCGCGCTCGTTGTGCTCGTGCACCGCCAGCATCGGCTTGTCGATGCCATAGTGGCGCAGCAGCGGTGCGGTATGGCGCGTGTCCTCGCAGGCCACCGCCTCAACGGTGTGCAGCACCTGCAGGGCGCGCAGGCTCAGGTCCGCCAGGTTGCCGATCGGCGTGGCCACCACATACAGTGCGCCCGCAGGATACTGCTGAGCCCCGGCCGCGCGTGCGGCCGCCTCGCGCCACAGCGCAGCATCGGACCAGGAGGAGGAGGAGGAGGAAGTGTTCACGACCAAGTACAAGGGGGACGCCGCCGAGCAACGGGCGCTGGCACACCTGCAGCGCGCCGGCCTGGCACTCGTCGAACGCAATTATCGGGTGGCGCGCGGCCCGCGCGCCCACGCGGGCGAGGTGGATCTCATCATGCGCGATCGTGACGGCACGCTGGTCTTCGTCGAGGTACGCGAGCGCGCCAGCGCCGCCCATGGCGGCGCCGCTGCCAGCATCGGGGCAGCCAAGCGGCGCGCCATCGTCCTGGCCGCCCGCCACTACCTGCAGCGCCTGGGTTCGCCACCGCCGTGCCGCTTCGATGTGGTGGCCATCGAGGCGGGGCAGCTGCAGTGGCTGAAGGCCGCGTTCGAGGCCTCGTGAGACCTGGCGCGCCTCGGCCCGTGCCGTCTGTCCTGCGACCGCGGAACCTTCGCCCCCGCGCGGGCGTCCCATGACGCTGACTTATGATGCCGCCCATGCTTGAACCCCGCATCCAGCAGCAATTCTTCGAAAGTGCCGACCTGATGTACCAGTGTGCCGACCAGCTCGCCCGGCCGATCGCCGAGGCCGCGCAGGCCGTGGTGGGCTGCCTGACTGCCGGCGGCAAGGTGCTCGCCTGCGGCAACGGCGGTGCGGCAGGCCTGGCCCGGCACGTCGCCTCCCTGCTCGTGGGGCGTTTCGAGCGCGAGCGCCCCGGCCTGGCCGCGCTGGCGCTGAGCGCGGACGCTGTGCACCTCGGTGGCTTCGGGGCCGACCCCGCCCTCGTCTATGCCAAGCAGGTGCAAGCGCTGGGCCAGCCCGGCGACATCCTGCTGGTTCTGTCGGGCAGCGGCGGTTCGGCCACCGCGCTGGCAGCCGTGCAGGCGGCCCATGACAAGGAGATGACCGTCATCGCCCTCACCGGCAAGGGCGGCGGCAAGCTCAAGGACCTGCTGGCCGAAACCGACGTGCACATCGCCGTGCCGCATGAGCGGCTCTCGCGCGTCCAGGAAGTTCACCTGCTGACGCTGCACTGCCTGTGCGACGCGGTGGACACTCAACTGCTTGGAGAACAGGATCACCCATGACGCCACTTGCTTCCCGT
Organism: Caldimonas sp.; assembly: GCF_046291045.1. Lineage (GTDB taxonomy): Bacteria > Pseudomonadota > Gammaproteobacteria > Burkholderiales > Burkholderiaceae_C > Caldimonas. The sequence continues at coordinate 3,920 of NZ_JBKBSL010000049.1, forward strand.
CCCCGTTTGCTGCGCCCGCTGGCGGCCGTGCTGGCCGCCGCCGGCCTGCTCAGCGCACTGTCGGCCTGTGCCCCCTTGCTGGTGGGCGGGGCCGTGGTGGGCACCGTGATGGTCGCCACCGACCGGCGCAGCTCCGGCGCCCAGCTCGATGACCAGGCCATCGAACTGAAGGCCATGAACCGCCTGCGCGAAACCTTCAACGAGCAGCGCGTGCATGTCAACGTGACGAGCTACAACCGCATGGTGCTGCTCACCGGTGAGGTGGCCAGCGAAGAAGACAAGCAGCGCGTCGAGCGCATCGTGGCCGGCGTGGACAACGTGCGCTCCATCGTCAACGAGTTGGCGGTCATGGGGGTGAGCTCCCTGACCTCGCGTTCCAACGACGTGATCCTGGGCGGCAAGGTCAAGGCCACCTTCGTCGACGCGCGCGACCTGCAAGCCCAAGCCGTGAAGGTCGTGGCCGAACGGGGTACCGTCTACCTGATGGGACGGGTCACCGAGCGCGAAGCCAAGCGAGCGGCCGAACTGGCACGCAGCGTCAGTGGCGTGAACAAGGTGGTGACGGTGTTCGAGCTGATCACCGAGGAAGAGCTGGCACGGCTGCAACCCAACCGGCCCTCGCCGGCAGGCGCCTCGCCGGGTCAGTGAGTCATTGGAGCCGGCGGATCAGGCTGGAGGTGTCCCAGCGACCGCCGCCTTGGGCCTGGAGGTCGGCGTAGAACTGGTCCACCAGGGCCGTGACCGGCAGACGCGCACCATTGCGACGCGCCTCTTCCAGGCACAGGCCCAGATCCTTGCGCATCCAGTCCACGGCAAAGCCAAAGTCGAAGCGGTCCTCGATCATCGTGGGGCCGCGGTTGTCCATCTGCCAGCTCTGGGCGGCGCCCTTGCCGATGACCTCGAGCACGGCTTTCATGTCCAGGCCGGCCTTCTGTCCGAAGGCAATGGCCTCGGACAGCCCCTGCAGCACACCGGCGATCGCGATCTGGTTGACCATCTTGGCCAGTTGGCCGGCCCCCTGCTCGCCCAGCAGCGTCACGGCCTTGGCAAAGGCCATCGCCACCGGCTGGGCCTGCGCGAAGGCGGCGGCATCGCCCCCGCACATCACCGTCAGGGTGCCATGGATCGCGCCAAGATTGCCGCCCGAGACCGGGGCGTCGATGAAGGCCAGGCCACGCTGGCGCGCCGCCTGGCCCAGCTCACGCGCCACCTCGGCCGAGGCGGTGGTGTGGTCCATGAAGATCGCCCCGGGTGGCATGCCCGCAAACGCCCCGTCCTCGCCCAGCACCACCGAACGCAGGTCGTCGTCATTGCCGACGCAGGCAAAGACGATGTCGGCCCCCCGCGCGGCCTCGCGCGGCGTGGGCGCACTGGCCCCGCCATACTCGGCCACCCACTGCTGCGCCTTGGCCGCCGTGCGGTTGTACACCGTCACACGGTGCCCGGCGCGGGCCAGGTGCCCAGCCATGGGGTAGCCCATCACCCCCAGGCCCAGGAAGGCCACGGTGTGGGAGGCAATGGGAGCGTAGGTCTTGGGAGTGCTCATGGTCACACGATCGTGAGGTGTTCGGTGCCCGCGGCCAGATCGGCGTTGCGTGCCCGGTTGCTGCTGAGCTTGATCTGCAACCGCAGATCGTTGACCGAATCGGCGTTGCGCAAGGCGTCCTCGTAGGTGATGAAGTTGCCTTCGTACAAGTCGAACAAGGACTGATCGAAGGTCTGCATGCCCAGCTCGCGGCTTTTCTTCATGATCTCCTTGATCTCGGCCACCTCGCCCTTGAAGATCAGCTCGGAGATCAGCGGGGTGTTCAGCAAGATCTCGACGGCGGCAATGCGACCCTTGCCTTCCTGGCGCGGCAGCAAGCGCTGCGAGACCATGGCCTTGAGGTTGAGCGACAGGTCCATCAGCAACTGCACGCGGCGATCTTCTGGGAAGAAATTGATGATGCGATCCAGGGCCTGGTTGGCGCTGTTGGCGTGCAGCGTGGCCATGCACAGGTGGCCGGTTTCGGCGAAAGCCACGGCGTGTTCCATCGTCTCGCGGTCGCGGATCTCGCCCATCAGGATCACGTCGGGAGCCTGGCGCAGCGTGTTCTTCAGCGCCGCCTCCCAGCCGTCGGTGTCCAGGCCCACCTCGCGCTGGGTGACGATGCAGTTTTTGTGCGGATGCACGAACTCCACCGGATCCTCGATGGTGATGATGTGGCCGTACGAGTTTTCGTTGCGGTAGTCGACCATGGCCGCCAGGGTGGTGCTCTTGCCCGAGCCCGTGGCCCCGACCATGATCACCAAGCCACGCTTGGTCATGGCCACGTCCTTGAGGATCGTCGGCAAACCCAGTGCGTCGATGGTGGGCAGGGTTTGAGGAATGACCCGCAGCACCAGGCCCACATGGCCTTGCTGCACGAAGGCATTGACACGGAAGCGCCCAATACCCTGCGGAGCGATGGCGAAGTTGCACTCCTTCGTGCGCTCGAACTCAGCCGCTTGCTTGTCGTTCATGATGGCCCGCGCCAGGGCCATCGTGTGCTGGCCGGTCAAGGGCTGGGGCGACACCTTGGTGATCTTGCCGTCCACCTTGATCGCCGGCGGGAATTCGGCCGTGAGGAAAAGATCCGAGCCATTGCGCGCCACCATCAAGCGCAGCAGGTCGTTGACGAACTTGGAAGCCTGGTCTCTTTCCATGATGGATCCTCAGCCGCGCGACAGCAGGGCACTCAGCCGTGCACTGACATGCCGCAACCGCAAAGACAAACGACGTGCCAGCGAGGCCAGCAAGGCCAAGCCCAGGCGCGGCTCCTGCATGATCATGCGGTCGAGCCCCTCGGCATCGACCACCGCGAGCACGCAGGGGGTGAGCGTGGTGCAAGCCGAAAAGCGCGAGCCGGCGTCCAGCAGCGACATCTCGCCCAGCATGTCGCCGGGACGCGCTTCGGCCAGGCGCGCACGCGCACCCCAAGGTTGGATGCGGTCCACGGCGATCGTGCCCTCGAGCACGATGAGCATGTAGTCGCCCAGCTCATCCTGGCCGATGATCTCCTGGTCGGCGCCCACCTCGACGAACTCGAGGTACTGGCTCATGCGCTGCAAGTCCTGTGGGCCCAGCGCTGCCACGTAGCGGTCCGCACCCCAAAGCTGCGCGAATGTCTGCGCCCCGCGCTCGCGGTCATAGGCCCGCGCGCCGATGCGGGCCGCGCGCTCGCGCCAGGTGGCCTGGGGCAGGTTATCGTCGGCACGCTCCTGGAACATCGTCGAGAAAAAACGCGAGTCCTCGTCGGAATCGGCGCCGCTGCCTTCGGGGACCGCACTGGCCCCTCCCTTGAGCTTTTCGATGAGTTTCTTCATGGCGGTGACGGCGGTCGAGTCCCGGCGGCGCGTGCGGCCTTCAACCTGGGAAGTTCTCGGGGAACTTGGCCTTGCTGCGCGCTTCGGCCGGGGAGATCACGTTGCGGCGCACGAGGTCGGTCAGACACTGGTCCAGGGTCATCATGCCCATGCTGTTGCCCGTTTGGATGGCCGAGTACATCTGGGCGATCTTGTTCTCGCGGATCAGGTTGCGGATGGCCGAAGTGCCCAGCATGATTTCATGCGCGGCCACACGGCCCGAGCCGTCCTTGAGCTTGCACAACGTCTGCGAGATCACCGCGACCAGCGATTCAGACAACATCGCGCGCACCATCTCCTTCTCGGCGGCGGGAAAGACATCGACGATGCGGTCGATGGTCTTGGCCGCGCTCGAGGTGTGCAGCGTGCCGAACACCAGGTGGCCGGTCTCGGCGGCCGTGAGCGCCAGGCGGATGGTCTCCAGGTCACGCATCTCGCCCACGAGGATGGCATCGGGATCCTCGCGCAGCGCCGAGCGCAACGCGTTGTTGAAGCTCAGCGTGTGCGGCCCGACCTCGCGCTGGTTGACCAGGCACTTTTTGGACTCGTGGACGAACTCGATCGGATCCTCGACCGTGAGGATGTGTCCGTACTCGTTCTCGTTGAGGTGGTTGACCATCGCCGCCAGAGTGGTCGATTTGCCCGAGCCGGTGGGCCCGGTCACGAGGATCAGGCCGCGGGGCTTGAGGGACAGCTCGGCGAACACCTTGGGCGCGTTGAGCTGCTCGAGCGTGAGGATCTTCGAGGGGATGGTCCGGAACACCGCGCCGGCGCCGCGGTTCTGGTTGAAAGCATTGACGCGAAAACGCGCCAAGCCCTGGATCTCGAACGAGAAGTCGCACTCCAGCGTTTCCTCGTAGGCCTTGCGCTGGGCATCGTTCATGATGTCGTACACCATGTCGTGAACCTGCTTGTGCTCGAGCGGGTCGACATTGATGCGACGCACGTCGCCGTGCACTCGGATCATGGGGGGCAAGCCGGCGGACAGGTGCAGGTCCGATGCCTTGTTCTTGACCGAGAACGCCAGCAGTTGCGTGATGTCCATGTCTGCCCTTCAGGCCCCCAAGGTGGTGCGCGGCGCGCGGTTGTGCGAGGAAGTGACGATGTGCCGTAAGCTCGCGCCATTATGGCGACGATCGCTCGGAACATACAACAAGTGAAGGACCGCATCGCGGCGGCCTGTGCACGCGCGCAACGCGACGTGCAAAGTGTCACGCTGCTGGCGGTGAGCAAGACCTTCGGTGCGCCGGCGATCCGCGAAGCCCTGGCCGCGGGTCAACAGCGTTTCGGTGAGAACTACGTGCAAGAGGCGCTGGAGAAAATGGCCACGCTGGCCGACGTGCGCCCTCGCCTCGAGTGGCACCTGATCGGTCCGCTGCAGAGCAACAAGACCCGCGCGGTGGCCGAGCATTTCGACTGGGTGCATTCGGTGGACCGCCTGAAAATCGCACAGCGTCTGTCCGATCAGCGCCCTGCGCACCTGCCGCCGCTGCAAGTGTGCCTGCAGGTCAACATCAGCGGCGAGGCCAGCAAGAGCGGCCTGGCCCCGGCCGAAGTGAGCGCCTTGGCCCACGCCGTGGCCGCCCTGCCCCGGCTGCGCTTGCGCGGCCTGATGGCCATCCCCGAGCCCGCCGACGACCCGCACGCCCAGCGCCAGCCGCACCGCGCCCTGCGCGAACTGCTGGACACCCTTCGCGCCCAGGGCCTCGACCTGGACACCCTGTCCATGGGCATGAGCGCCGACCTGGAGGCTGCCGTCGTCGAAGGCGCCACGATCGTCCGCGTGGGCACGGCCATCTTCGGCCAGCGATGATCAGATCGGCAGGCGGGCGGTGTTCTTCACCTCCTCCATCACCGCATAGGTGTGGGTCTCGCGCACGCCCGGCAGCGACCACACCACCGTGCCGATCAGTTCGCGGTAGGCCTGCATGTCCGCCACACGGGTCTTGATGAGGTAGTCGAAGCCGCCAGCCACGAGATGGCATTCGAGGATCTCGGGCCGGGTCTGCACCGCCGCCTTGAAGGCGTTCATGACGTCGGGCGTGGTGCGGTCGAGCACCACCTCGACGAAGACCATCATGCCCGCGCCCAGCAAGTGCGGGTTGAGCCGCGCCTCGTAGCCCAGGATGTAGCCATCGCGCGTCAGGCGCTTGACCCGCTCGAGCACCGCCGTGGGCGACAGGTGCACCGCCTCGGCCAGCTTGAGGTTGGCGATGCGCCCGTCCTCCTGCAAGATGCGCAGGATCTTGCGATCGATCTTGTCCAGGCTGCGCGCGCCCTCGGAGTCGGTTTTCATGCTGGACGATTCTCTAGATTCTCGAACTTTCGTGAATATTCATCCTATGGATTTCGGTTCATACTGACAATCCATAAGAACGCCTAGCGCTCTAGGAGAGACCGCCCATGACCTCCCCCGTGCACACCTGCTGGATCGAGCTGTCCCGACCCGACGGGCCACAGGCGGCCTACCTCGCCCTGCCACCGGCCGGCCGCGGCCCAGGGCTGGTGCTGTTCCAGGAAATCTTCGGCGTCAACGCCCACATCCGCGCCGTGGCCGAGCAGTACGCGCTGGCGGGCTACGTGGTGCTCGCCCCGGACGTCTTCTGGCGGCAGGCCCCGCGGGTGGAACTGGGCTACGAGGGCGCCGACCTGCAGCGCGCCCGCGAGCTGCTGGCCGGCGCCGACCGGCAGCAACTGGTCGGGGACGTCGCCGCGGTGGTAGACGCGCTGCGCCGACGCCCGGAGGTCACGGGCCGGGTCGGGGCCTTGGGCTACTGCATGGGCGGACGGCTGGCCTATCTCGCGGCGGCCACGACCGACGTGGACGCCGCCGTGGCTTATTACGGCGGCGGCATCCAGGACCAGCTCGACCTGGCCGGCCGCGTGCGCTGTCCGCTGTTGCTGCACTACGGCCAGACCGACGCCCACATCCCGCCCGAGGCGGTGGAGCGCGTGCGCCAGGCGCTGGCGCCCTCGCGTGCCCAGGTGCATGTCTACCCCGGTGCCGGCCACGGCTTCAATTGCTGGGCACGCGGGACCTATCATCCGCCCTCGGCCGCGCTGGCGCTGGCACGCAGCCTGGCGCTGTTCGCCACCACCTTGTTCCAAGCCTCCTGACACGGCAGCTTCCATGAGCACCACCTCCACCCTGGCCTTCATCGGCGGGGGCAACATGGCCCAGGCCGTCCTGGGCGGCCTGATCCGCGCCGGGCACCCCCGCGAGCAGTTGCTCGTCGTCGAACCCTGGGCCGAGCAACGCGAACGCCTGCGCCATGAGCTGGGCGTGTCGGCGCTGGCCGCCGCCGACGCGGTGCTGGCGCAGGCCGACACGGTCGTGTGGGCGGTCAAGCCCCAGCTGTTCAAAGAAGCGGCAGCTCCCTGCGCCGCCCATGTGGGCCAAGCCCTACACCTGAGCGTGATGGCCGGCATCCGCACCGAGGCCCTGGTGCAGGCCACCGGCAGCGTGCGGATCGTGCGCGCCATGCCCAACACCCCGGCCCTGATCGGTCAGGGCATCTCGGGCCTGTATGCGCGGCCCGAGGTGAGCAGCGACGAGCGCCACCGGGTCGAGCGGCTCCTGGCCCCCACCGGCGCCACGCTGTGGGTGACGCAGGAGGCCGACCTGGATGCCGTGACCGCGCTGTCGGGCTCCGGCCCCGCCTATGTCTTCTACTTCGTCGAGGCGATGATGGCCGCCGCGCAGGAGATGGGCCTGAGCGCCGAGCAAGGCCGGCAGCTCGCACTGGCCACCTTTGCCGGAGCGGCCGAGCTGGCCCGCCGCTCGGAAGACCCACCCTCGGTGCTGCGCGAGCGCGTCACCTCCAAGGGTGGCACCACCCAGGCGGCGCTGCAGTCGCTGCAGGCCGACGGGGTGGCCGCGGCGTTCGTGCGGGCGCTGAAGGCCGCCCAGCAGCGCGCACGCGAGCTGGGCGACGAGTTCGGCGGTTGATCAGCCCCGCTTCTTCAGCAGCGCGTACAGCGCGATCGCGCCGAAGGTGGCGGTGCCGATGCCGCCCAGGGCGAAGTCGCCGATCTTCAGCGTGAAGTCGCCCGTGCCCAGCACCAGGGTGATGGCGGCCACGATCAGGTTGGTGTTGTCGGAGAAGTCGACCTTGTTGTCGACCCAGATCTTGGCGCCGGCCACGGCGATCAGGCCGAAGACCACGATGGACACGCCGCCCATCACGGCCAGCGGCACGGCCTGGATCAGCGCACCGAACTTGGGGCTGAAGCCCAGCACGATGGCGATCAACCCGGCCACGACGAAGATGGCCGTCGAGTAGATCTTCGTGGCCGCCATCACGCCGATGTTCTCGGCATAGGTGGTCACCCCCGTGCCCCCCGAGGCGCCGCTCACCATCGTCGCAAGGCCGTCACCGACGAAGGCCCGGCCCATGTACGGGTTCATGTCCCGGCCGGTCATCGCGCTCACCGCCTTGATGTGACCGAGATTCTCGGCCACCAGGATCACGGCCACCGGGGCGATCAGCAAGATGGCGTTGAGCTCGAACACCGGCGCGGCAAAGCCCGGCATGCCGAACCAGGGCGCGTTGGCGATGCCCGACAGGTCGAGCGGCTTGCCCAGGCCCAACCCGTTGGTGAGGATGGCGTAGACGATGGACGCGACGATCAGGCCCACCAGGATGAGCAGGCGCTGCACCATGCCCCGCGTGAAGACGGCCACCAGGCCCACGCAGACGAAGGTGAGGGCCTGCATCCACGCGTCGAACGGCGTGGGCGCCATGTTCTTCACCGGGATGTGCGCCAGGTTCAGGCCGATCACGGCCACCACCGAGCCGGTGACCACCGGCGGCATGAAGCGTTCGATCCAGCCCGTGCCCGCCCCCATCACGATGAAGCCGATGATCGCGTAGACCAGGCCGCAGATGACGATGCCGCCCAGCGCCACCCCGAGGTTGGTATTGGGGCCGCTGCCGGCATAGCCGCTGGCGGCGATCACCACGCCGATGAAGGCAAAGCTCGAGCCGAGGTAGCTCGGCACCTTGCCGCCGACCACGAAAAAGAAGATCAAGGTGCCGATGCCGCTCATCAGGATGGCGACGTTCGGGTCGAAGCCCATCAACAGCGGCGCCAGCACGGTAGCGCCGAACATCGCCACCACATGCTGGACGCCCATCGCCACCGTCTGGGGCCAGGGCAGGCGCTCGTCGGGGGCGACGACCTCCTGCGTGGTCTCGCGCCATGTCGGAAAAAGGCTCATGGAAGGAAGCTCCGTGTTGTGTGTTGTTGCACCGGGACGCCGCGCCTCGAGTGGGCACGGTCGTGCGCGAGTGTAGGAGCAGGCTGCACGCGAAGACCAGGGGGGCGTTGCGGCGCACCACAAAAAAAGAGCCCGCCATGCAATGCACGGCGGGCGGTGGACTCCGTTAAGGAAAGGCGGCCGGGGCTCTCGCTCTCTCAGACCCCGGCCGCCCCCTCTTCCCCCGACGTCCCTGGAAAACAGCGGTTCAGCGGCGACCCAGCCGCAGCGTGAGCTGGGCCGGCTCGGTGCGCGACTGCAGCACCTGGTACTGGCGCAGCCCGGCATGGCCGGCCTGGGCCGGCGGCGCCGACGGCCTTGCAGGCACAGCCTGCGGCGTCTGCGTGCTGGCCAGGTGCCGAGCCAGCACGGTGGAGGCAATGGCGGCAGTGCTGGCGCGGATCATGATTTCGTCAGCCACTGGCTGGGCGCGAAGTCGGTACACAAAAAGGCCGGCGCGCTGGGCACGGGCTTGCCCAGCCGGGCCAGCGCCAGGCTGGGCCAGCACTGCGACGGCGAGGTCTCGCCCTGCAGCGGCGTGAGCCGCAGCATCGACGACCAACCGCCCGGCCGGCGCGGCGCCAGGCTGGCAGGCGATTGTTGACGGCCGCGGCGCGCGATGTCACCCGCCTGGGAGCGGCTTGCCGCGCGACGCTTGAAGCTGAGCAAGGCCATGTCTGGACTTCCGGTGAAACAGCAGTGTCTGTCCCATGGCAGCTTTCATGCCAACCCCCGGAACGTAACGAAATATGGCCACCTGCGCCGGATGCGGAGATATCACACGCCCGGCCGCCCTCCGCTGACAAGGATTGTCACCCCAGGCCGCGCGACCGTGCAGTCTGTGTCATGGTGCAGTGCGCCATGCGTGCACCGTGCGCACCACCTCGGCCACCACGGCCGGGTCCTGCAAGGTGCGGCGGTGGCCCAGACCGGAAGTGAGCATCAACCTGGACCCTGGCAGCGCGGCGGCCAGCCGCTCGCCGTCGGCGACGGGAACCGTCAGGTCGTCGCGGTCACGCCCCCCACCGCGCGGCCGACGGCCAGTGATCGCGCTCTCCAGGCCCTCTTGCGCCGCCATCAGCAAGGCGGTGTCGAGGATGGCCGCGCGCGTAAGCTTCGCTGCGATTGGTCTTGGCGTCCATGTTTGCAGGCCAGCACGATCGTGCGAAACATCAAGGCGTCGCAAGCTCCCGCCAGCTCAGGCCCTGCGGCTGCGGCCCACACGGGAATTGCGGCGGATCGGGCTGAGCGCACACCGCCAGGAAGTCGCGGCCCAGCCGGTGCCGGAACTCGCGCAGCCGGTGCACCACGTAAAGGGCCCGGTCGTCTTCGCCACGTTCGTGCAAGGCCTTGGCATAGGCGATCATCAGCCGCGCGTCGATCAGATGCCGCAGCGGCCGCTCAAACTGCTCGAACACCTCCGACGGTCGCGGCGCCGTGGTCACGGCGGCATAGTCGGCATGCACGGCGAACCAGTGGCTGCCCTGACCGATGCGGATGCGCTCACTGAGCGAGGCCCGCCCCGCCTCGCCCGAGGGCGTGAAGATCTGCACCACCCGCTGGTAGTCCACCATGGCATGCAGTGAGCCGGCCACCATCAGGCCGCCCGCGACGGGGAAGAGCCAGCGCGTCCATGCCGGCGCAGGAGCGGATGCACTGGGCCGTGGCGGCGCCCCCAGCCCGAGGAGAAGACCCAGCGCAAAGGCTGCCGGCAGCAGGAAGTAGGCGTACCACAGCGGGTACTCCAGCAGGCTGTGCCAGCCCAGCACCGCCAGCATCATCAGCGCCGAGCGCGCGGCGAGGCCAGCCTCCCCCGGCAGCGACAAGGCACCGCGCGCCCGCCACAACACCCAGGCCAGCGCGCCCAGCAGGGCCAGCGCGGCCGGGATGCCGAGCTCCACCATCAACTGCAGCACCAGGTTGTGGCTGTGATCGAAAAAGGCCACCGGCCGGTCGGGGAAAGGCGTGAAGGTCCAGGCCGCGTTGAAGTTCCCCCAGCCCACGCCGGTCCACGGATGCGCCGCGATCAGCGCCAGCGTGTTCGACCAGATCGCAAAGCGCGAACTGCTGAGATCGCCGCCCCCCTCCAGCCGCGTCTCGCCGTAATAGGCCGTGCCGCCCACCTCGCCCCAGGCCCATAGCCCCAGCCACCACGCCACCGCCACCGCCGGGGCCGCCCAGAACAGACGTCGCGCCCCAGCGGGCAAGCCGCGGTCGATCGCCGCCCACAGCGCCAGCCCCCCCAGGCCCAGCAGCCCGGTGCGCGAGCTGCTCAGCGCCACCCCCAGCGTCAGGGCTGCCAGGGCCGCCCAGGCCCAACGGCCCCGCCTGCCCGTCGCCAGCACGGGCAGCACGCACAACCCCATCAGCATCAGCGAGGCCAGGTGGTTGGGCTGGCGCAGGTTGCCGAAGGCCCGTCCCGGGGTGGTGGGCCGGGCGACCCAGACCCCGTCGGCCCAGGCGGGGGCGAAGTACTGCACCAGCGCGACGCCCACGTTCAGCAGCGCCGCCAGCAGCAGGCCCCAGGCCAACGCGCCCAGCACCGTCCGGGCCGCCGGCCCCCGCCACACCGGCCCGCCCAGCCAGCGGCCGAAAGCGGCCACCGCCAGCGCCGCGGCCAGGCCGGCCCCGGCGCGAGAACCCTGCACGGCCGCCCAGCCCCCCAGCACCAGGGCGGCCAGCGCCCAGCCCCAGGCCGCATGGGGCACTGCCCCGTCGTCACGGCCCATCCGCCACGCCCCCAAGCCCAGCACCGCCCCCCAGCCCGCCATGGCCAGGGTGACGTTGTAGAACGACGAGAACGGGGGCTGGGTCAGGCCGATGGCCCAGCCGGGCACCAGCAAGAGGGCAAGGAACGAGGTCACCGCGAGGTGTCAGACGGAAGGGGACATGGGCGGGACTGTAGCGCCCCCGGCCTGCCCGTCGCCCCGACCGTGAAGCCCGGTCTTCAAGCGTCGCGCGGGTGGCCGGCCTCGGTGTCCCCCACCACGGTGTTGCGGCCGGAGGTCTTGGCGGCGTAGCTTAGCTAGCTAGCAGGCCGTTGAAAAAGTCGATGCGGGTTCAAAAAATGGTGATTTCGGGGGTGCCTCACCCCTTACCCACTCTTGAAAAATCGCTTGTAGGTCGTTCTGAAAGGGGCTCTATGCCGTTTTGTGTGGAAACGCTTCGCGTCATGTCGGCATGGCTGGCGCGAACGGACTGGCCGGCAGGTGCTTGAGCTTGGACATGCGTAGGTAGGCGATGGCGATGAAGTTCTG
>NZ_JBKBSL010000081.1:0-3002 GCF_046291045.1 Caldimonas sp.
CTAGGCCCTTGGTTGTTTTTGGATAATCCATCCAAAGGATGGTACTGGGTATCGTTGGGTGGTGGCCTTATGGTGGCTTATGCTGGTTACGATGCCCAGGCCAAGATGATTGGTTTGGGCGAACCGGGCGAGCTAGCCCTTCAAAAAGCTGTTCGTCGCCTGAGGGCCTTCCTCTTTCGTGACCGGCACCCGGGCGATTGAACCACCGCCACACCGAGATAAACGCCGGCCAGAGCGCCACCCTCATCTCCGGGCGCGACACCACGCTCAGCGGCGCGCAGGTGAGCGGCGAGCGCATCGTGGCCCAGGTGGGGGGCGACCTCACCATCCACAGCGTGCAAGACACCGCCACCTACGACAGCCAGCACCGCAGTGCCGGCGGCAGTGTCACCATCGGGTACGGTTTTGCGGCCAGCGCGAGTTACAGCAATGCCCGGGTGGAGGCCGACCACGCCAGCGTGAGCCAGCAAAGCGGCCTTCGCGCCGGTGACCAAGGCTTCCAGGTGGAGGTCAAGGGCCACACCGAGCTGCAAGGCGCGGTGATCGCCAGCACCCAGGCCGCCGTGGACGAGGGCCGCAACCGGCTGGCCACCGGCACGCTGCGCACCGGTGACCTCCAGAACAAGGACGTTTACAAGGCCAGCAGCACGGGCGTGAGTGCGGGCACCAGCGGCGCCAGCGCCGGGCATGCCAGCGTGGACGGCCAGCAAAGCAGCACCACGCGCAGCGGCATCAGTGGGGGGGAGATCGTCATCACCGACTCGCCGGCCCAGCAGGAGCGCACCGGGCAGACGACGCAACAGACCCTGGCCGCCTTGAACCGCGAGGTGCTCACCGGGGACGACAGCGGGGCCCTGAGCAAACGCTGGGACGGGCAGGAGCTGCAAAAGCAGGTGCAGGCCGGCGCCCAGATCGTGGCGACGTTTGGGCAACAGGCGTCCAAGGCGGTGGGGGACTATGCCACCAACAAGGCGCGTGAACTGCGCCAGCAGGGCAACGAGGAAGAAGCCCGCAAGTGGGACGAAGGCGGCGCCTACCGCGTGGCCGCGCACATCGCCGTGGGCGGCTTGAGCGGGGGGCTCGAAGGGGCCTTGGGGTCGGGCTCGTCGGCCGCGGCCGTGCCCCACCTGGCCGAGGCGATCAACGCCGCCGGCCTGCCCGAGCCGGTGCGCCAGGCCGTCGTCGCCGCCGCAGGCACCGCCGTGGGCGCCCTCACCGGCGACACCACCGGGGCAACCACCGGCTTCAACCAGACGGCCAACAACTACCTTCGGCACGAGGAGGCGGCTCGGCGCGCCCAGCTCATGGAGCAAAAGCTCGCCTGCAAAGACGCTGCCTGCGCCGCCGCTTTGCAGCAGGAGATCGACCGGCTCAATGCCCTGGATGCCTGGCGCGACCAGCAGATCGCCGAAGCTTGCCAGAGCCCCGGCAGTGCGCTGTGCAGCGCCTGGGTGGCCGACATCCAGAGCGCCGCGGGCAGCTACCTCGGGCAAGGCAGCAGCAACACTCTGATCAACGCCGAGCGCTCCAGCGTGCTCAACGATGCGTTCAAGTATCAGCAGGCCAACGCCAACCCGCTGCTGCATGGCGTGGGCAAGGGCTTGTTGAAGCTCAGCCCGCCGGGGCTGGTGGTCGGAACGGGTGTAGGGGCCTACGAACTGGTCAAGGCGATCGTGGACAACGGCGCTCTCGACACCGCGATCCAGATCGCCCAGGGCATCGCCGACATCCCCACCGACCTGCGCAACCGCCTGAACAGCCCGGACCCCACCGTGCGCGGTGAGGCCCTGGTGGACACGCTGGCGCTGGGTGCCGGCACCACCGCGCTCACGGGCAAGCTGACGCAAGCAGGTTACGCCGGTGTCGCCAGGCAGGTGGAGGCGGCTGCGGGGAGCAAGGTGGCAGGTAGAGCGGAGGGCAAGGCCCCCTCCGCCGACACGGCGCAGATCAAGCAGCAGACGATCGAGAATAACGTTTATCGCGATGCCGACCTGACCACCCCAGTGGTCTCTGGCGCCCCGGGCGAGCAGATCCGCAATCTGGTCAACACCACCGCTCAACACCCCAGCCAGTGGACCGTGCAGATCGGCGGGCGAACCCTCACCCCCGCCCCCGCCTTGAGCAAGAATCAGCCGGTCTACTCGGGTGTGTCCGATGCCGAGGTGTTGAACTTCGTCAACAGCATCACGGGTGGGGCGCAGCCGAGCCACACGTTTGGCGTGAACGGCGTCCCGAACGCGGGCCAGACTTGGTCACTGAGCGATGGCAGCAAGATAACGCTGAGATCTCAGGCAAGCTCTACCCAGCAGCTCGGGCCGCATTGGACGGTGGAGATTGAGTCTGCTTCCGTTTACCACAAGAAGCCCGGAAAAGCAGTTGAGTTCAAGTTCTTGCGATAGGAGGCCATGTGGAAACCACAGCAGAAGTCGAAAGCTTTATCCAGGAAGAGTTTGAGGAGATTGCCGGCATCCAGAGCGGAAGTTTCGAGAGGTTCTGGGGGAGCATTCGGTACACGTTCAAGGATCGTCCATACCAATGGCGCAAGGAGCTGTGCCTGCACATGATCGAGCGCATGCTGCGTGAGGATCGGTGTCGGCTCTTCCCGCACTCAGACGATCTGGGCTGGCTCAAGCCTGCAACAAAGCACTATTGGTTAGCTCCGATGGACCAGATCATGCAGACCTTGCGTGAGCACTGGGCACGCTATGAGGGCAAACCCGTCGGCATTCACACGCCTGATGGTTTCGATACAGGCTACTTCGTCATGGTCATTCCCACGTTGCAGTGGCCGCCTTACATCACCGACGACGCGTAAGCAGCGAACAAGGCAGCGTGTTCGCCCAGGCCGGGCGCGACCTCACCGTGCGCGGCTCCGATGTCGTCTCCAGCTCCGGCACCACCCTGGCCGCCGCACGCGACGTGACGATCGAGGCTGCCACCGAGAGCGTGCACGAACAGCACTTCAAGGAGACCAAGAAGAGCGGCGTGTTCACCAGCGGCGC
>NZ_JBKBSL010000003.1:0-132448 GCF_046291045.1 Caldimonas sp.
GCGAATCCGAACTGATCCACCGGGACAACCTGGTGCTCGTGTAACGAGCACCAGGTTGCGGCGCAGGCTCATATCGCGCAGCGATGTGAAGGCGCGCAGCGCCGGGCCGGCGCCACAACGACTGTTTGGCGTGCTCGTGTCACGAGCACATCGCGCACCTTCACCCTTCGTCAGGCTGCGGATGCTCGGCCGCCGGTGCCGCAGAAGGCGTGCGCGGCTCCTCGCGGGCAGGCGGCCGCAGCCCGGAGCGCAGGTAGCGGTTGTGGTGGTGAGGCAGGCGGGGCAGGTAGCGTGCCAGCTCGGTCAGTGCCATCTGGTAGACGCCGCGTTTGAACTCGATCACCGCGTCCAGCGGCACCCAGTAGTCGTTCCAGCGCCAGGCGTCGAACTCCGGGTGGTCGGTGGCGCGCAGGTTCATGTCACTGTCGCGGCCCACGAGCTGCAGCAGGAACCAGATCTGCTTCTGGCCTTTGTAGTGACCACGCGCATCGCGGCGGATGTAGTGCTCGGGCACCTCGTAGCGCAGCCAGTCGCGGGTGCGCGCGACGATGCGCACATGTTCGGGACGCAGCCCCACTTCCTCGTGGAGCTCTCGGTACATCGCCTGCTCGGGGTTCTCGCCGTGTTTGATGCCGCCCTGGGGAAACTGCCACGAATGGGTACGGATGCGTTTGCCCCAGAAGACCTGGTTCTTGTGGTTGAGCAGGATGATGCCGACGTTGGGCCGGAAGCCGTCACGGTCGAGCATAATCGGACCTCGGATTTTTCAGTTGAATTCATTATTGCACCGGCTTGCGTGGCTGCCTACCGGGCTGCACCCAAGGCGCGCCGGTGTGACGTCGTTCACGGCCTGGTCCGCCCCTAGCCTCCATCCCCATTCATGAAAGCCTCCCAGTTCTTCATCTCCACCCTGAAGGAAGCGCCCGCCGACGCGGAGATCGTCAGCCACAAGCTCATGATGCGTGCCGGTCTGATCAAGCGGCTGGGCGCGGGCATCTACAGCTACATGCCGATGGGCCTGCGCACCATCCGCAAGGTGGAGGGCATCATCCGCGAGGAGATGGACCGGGCCGGGGCCATCGAACTGCTGATGCCGGTGGTGCAGCCGGCCGAGCTGTGGCAGGAGACCGGCCGCTGGGACAAGATGGGCCCCGAACTGCTGCGCGTGAAGGATCGGCACGACCGCGACTTCGTCATTCAGCCGACCTCGGAGGAGGTCATCACCGACATCGCCCGACAGGAGCTGCGCAGCTACCGTCAGCTCCCGAAGAACTTCTATCACATCCAGACCAAGTTTCGCGACGAACGCCGACCGCGCTTTGGGATCATGCGCGGACGAGAGTTCACGATGAAGGATGCCTATTCCTTCGATCGCGATCTCGCCTCGGCGCGAAAGAGTTATCAGCAGATGTATGACGCCTATGTGCGCATCTTCGAGCGCTTGGGGCTGCAGTTCCGTGCGGTGGCGGCCGACACCGGCGCGATCGGTGGCGATGCTTCGCACGAGTTCCAGGTGATCGCAGAGACCGGCGAGGACGCGATCGTCTACTGCCCGCAGTCCGACTACGCCGCCAACATCGAGCTGGCCGAGGCGGTGGCGCTGACGGCCGAGCGCGCCGCGCCGTCGCAGGCCTTGGCCAAGACGCCCACGCCGGGCAAGAGCACCTGCGCCGACGTGGCCGAGCTGCTGGGTCTGGAGCTTTCGCGCACGGTGAAGTCCTTGGTGCTGGCCACCGACGAGAAGAACGAGGCCGGCGAGGTGGTGCGCACCCAGGTGTGGTTGCTGTTGGTGCGCGGCGATCACGACCTCAACGAGGTCAAGGCCGGCAAGCTCGAGGGCCTGAAGGCGGGCTTCCGCTTTGCCACTGCGGCCGAGATCGAGGCGCACTTCGGCTGCCAGCCCGGCTACCTGGGCCCCATCGGGCTGAAGCAGCCGGTCAAGGTGGTGGCCGACCGCACGGTGGCGAACATGAGTGACTTCGTCTGCGGCGCCAACGAGGTGGGCTTCCACTACACCGGCGTGAACTGGGGCCGCGACCTGCCCGAGCCCGATCTGGTGGCCGACATCCGCAACGTGGTCGAGGGCGACCCGTCACCCGATGGCAAGGGGCTTCTCGCCATACAGCGCGGCATCGAAGTGGGCCATGTCTTCCTGCTGGGCACGAAGTACAGCGCTGCGATGAACGCGACCTACCTGGACGAGAACGGCAAGCCCCAACTGATGGTGATGGGCTGCTACGGCATCGGTGTGACGCGCATCTTGGGTGCGGCGATCGAGCAGAACCATGACGAGCGCGGCATCGTCTGGCCCGATGCCATCGCGCCGTTCACGGTGGTGCTGTGCCCCATCGGTTACGACCGTTCGGCGCAGGTCAAGGCCGCGGCCGATCGCTTGCATGACGAACTGGCCGCGCTGGGCGTGGACGTGATGCTCGACGACCGCGGTGAACGCCCCGGCGCGATGTTCGCGGACTGGGAGCTGATCGGCGTGCCGCACCGCGTGGTGCTGTCCGATCGCGGCCTCAAGGAGGGCCAGGTCGAGTACCAGGGCCGGCGCGACGCCCAGGCCACCCCGGTGGCGCAGGCCGAGGTGCTGGCTTTCCTGCGCCAGCGCCTGGGGGCATGAGGCCCGGGCGGACGGTCCATCCCTTGCGGCGCCGGCTGATGCTGGCCGGCGCGGCCGGCCTGATCGTGCCCGCCGCGCCCGCGCAGGCCGGCGGCCAGATCGAGGAACCGCTGGCCGACTCGGTGCGCTCGGCCCTGTCGGCAGCGATCGCCAACAGTGCCCCCCCCAAGCCCAGCTTCACCCGCATCGAGGAACGCTTGGCCTACCTGCGCTGGCTGGGCGAGATGAGCGACCGCCTTCGCCGGCGCAAACCGGACCTCACCACACGCCTGGAGTTCCTGGAGACGCTGTGGTACGAGACCACCCGCGCCGGCCTGGAAAAGGCGCTGGTGCTTGGCCTGATCCAGGTGGAAAGCGCGTTCCGCAAGCACGCGGTGAGCCGGGTGGGTGCGCGCGGCTACATGCAGGTCATGCCTTTTTGGAGCCGCCTGATCGGCGATGGCGATCCGGCCAAGCTCTTTCACATGCAAACCAATCTGCGCTTCGGCTGCGTGATCTTGCGCCACTACCTGGACATGGAGAAGGGCAACCTCTTCATGGCCCTGGGGCGCTATAACGGCAGCCGCGGCCGCGCCGAGTATCCGAACGCGGTTTTTGCCGCGCGCGCACATTGGGTCTACGACCCGCCGGCCGGGCCGTCGGGCAGCCCCCAGGCCACGAGCGGGTGACGGGCCGCAGGCTAGAGACCCTGCCAGGCGCGGGGCGCAGCTTCGCCGAAGCCCAGCAGGGCGAGCACGCGCTCGATGCTGTCGTTGACGAGTGCGTCGATGCTGTCGGGGCGGTGGTAGAAGGCCGGCAGCGGCGGAAAGACGATGCCGCCCATCTCGGTGACGGCCGTCATGTTGCGCAGGTGAGCCAGGTTGAAAGGGGTCTCGCGCACCATCAGCACCAGGCGCCGGCGTTCTTTGAGGGTGACGTCGGCCGCGCGACTGAGCAGGTTGTCCGACAGGCCCAGCGCCACGGCGGCCAAGGTCTTCATCGAGCACGGCGCGATCACCATGCCGGCGGTGGGGAAGCTGCCGCTGGCGATGGCCGCGCCCACGTCGCCGGGCGCATAGGCCACGTCGGCCAGGGCTTCGAGCGCGCGGCGGTCCAGGCCCAGCTCGTGATGGGCATTGAGCACCCCGGCCGACGAGACCACCAGATGGGTGCGTGCGCCCAGCGTGCGCAGCCGCTGGAGCAGGCGCACGCCGTAGATGGCGCCGGTCGCCCCGGTGAGCCCGACGACGATCTGGGGGGCGCCCACGCGAGCGGCCTTATCGGGCGGTGCCCAGCACCTGCTGGAGTTCGCCGGATTGGTACATCTCCATCATGATGTCCGAGCCGCCGATGAATTCGCCGTTGACGTAGAGCTGCGGGATGGTGGGCCAGTTGGCGTATTCCTTGACGCCTTGGCGGATGGCTTCGTCTTCCAGGACGTTGACGGTGGTCAGGTCGCTGACGCCGCAGGCCTTGAGGATCTGCACGGCGCGGCCCGAAAAGCCACACATCGGGAATTGTGCAGTGCCCTTCATGAAAAGCACCACACGGTGCGATTTGACGAGGTCGTCGATGCGTTGCTGAACGTCGTTCATGGTGGGGCGGGCGGCGGGGGCCGCATCGTGGAATGGCAGCCCACAGTGTATCGGCCCGGGTCTGTCCCCGGGGGATGAGGGGCCAAGCCCATTCCTCAGGGCGGCTCTGGGGCGGGGGCGGTGTCGAGGTGGACGCGCACGGCTTGGCAGCTGGCCGTCAGGAGATCGTTCAGTTGGGCCAGGTCGGTGGCCTGCACGGGCAGCCCCGATTTGCAGCGGGCCTCCACTCGCGCGGCCTGGTGATGCAGCCGCACCAGGCCCAAGCTGGCCGACGCGCCCTTGAGGCTGTGCGCTTCACGCTGCACCGCCAAAGGGGAGGCGTCGGGCGGGAAGCGGCCTCCTGCTTCGTAGAGTCGCAAGAATTGCTGCAGGGCTCGGCGATGGATGTCCTCGCGCTGGGCGCACAGACGCACGCCCAGCGCCACGTCCAGCAGGGCCAGGTCCTGGTCGGATGGCAGCGCGCAGCGGTCCGGGGCTTGCGGGCCGGTCGGGGCGGGGGCAGTTTTCGTCTGGGACGGTCGCAGCCGGGCCAGCGTGTGGCGCAGGGTGACGGTGTCGATGGGCTTGGTCAGGTGCTCGTTCATGCCCACGGCCAGCGAGCGTTCGCGGTCTCCGGACATGGCGTTGGCCGTCATTGCAACGATGGGCACATGGGCGGCATCGCCCGGCAAGGCGCGGATGCGACGGGTGGCTTCGTAGCCGTCCATCTCGGGCATCTGCACATCCATCAGGACGACGTCGAAGCCGTGCCGCTGCACCTCGGCGACGGCTTGGGCACCATGCTCGACGGCCGTCACCTGAGCGCCGGCTTGCTCGAGCAAGGCCATGGCGAGTTCGCGGTTGATCGGGTTGTCCTCGGCCAGCAAGACGTGCAGACCGTCCAGCCGGGGAACGCCTTGATGCGAGCCGTCGCCGGTGCTGACCGATCCGCAGGCCTCCCGTTCCAGCGGCAACTGGAACCAAAAAAGCGAGCCGCCACCCAGGGTGGAGCGCACCCCGATGCGCCCGCCCATCAGGTCGAGCAGCCGGCGCGAGATCACCAGACCCAGGCCCGTGCCCCCGAAGCGGCGCGTGGTGGACGCATCGGCCTGGGTGAAGGCCTCGAACAGCCGCGCCTGCTGTTCCTCGCTCAGACCGATGCCGGTGTCCTCGACCTCGAAGCGCACGGTGGGCCGCTCGGCCGGCAGGGGATCGGCCAGGCCGATGCGCAACTGGACCTGACCGCGTTCGGTGAACTTCACCGCGTTGGACAGCAGGTTGGTGAGCACTTGGGCCAGCCGGGTCGGATCGCCCAGGCAGCGCTCGGGCACGTCTGGCGCGATCGTGACGTTCAGCCCCAATCCTTTGGAATGCGCCTGCAGCCGCACCATGTCGAGGGCGGTGCCGACGAGGGCCGGCAGCGAGAAGGCGGTGTGGTCCACGTCGAGTTTGCCCGCTTCGATCTTGGAGAAATCCAGGATGTCGTTGAGCACGGTCAGCAGCTTGCGCGCGGCGGCATTGGCCTTGGCGACCAGGTCGTGCTCGCGCTCGGGCAAGGTCGCGCCCAGGGCCAGCTCGGTCATGCCGATGATGGCGTTCATCGGGGTGCGGATCTCGTGGCTGACGTTGGCCAGGAACTCGCTCTTGAGGCGGTTGGCCTCTTCGGCTGCCGCGCGCGCGTGCTGGATGGCCTCGGTGGCCTGGCGTTCGGTGGTGATGTCGAAGGTCAGCCCCACCGTGCCGGTGGGGCGACCGGCCTCGTCGCGTGTGCTGCGGGCCACCACGCGCACATGGCGCACCTCGCCGCCGGGACGCACGATGCGGAACTCCGAGGTGCTGCCATCGAGGTGGTCGTGGACGTGGGCCACCTCGTGGGCCAGCCGCTCGCGGTCGTCCGGATGCACGCGCTCCAGCCAGGCCGCCCGCGACACCGTGACGTCGAGCGGGTCGAGGCCGTAGATCTGGTACTGCTGTTCGTTCCATTCGACCGATCCGTCGGACAGGCGGTGGCTCCACACGCCGATGCCGGCGGCGGTGATGGCCAGCTGCAGCCGCTCGGCGAGCGCTTCGGCGCGTGAGGTCGTCTCCACCTGCGCCGTGATGTCCATGTCCAGGCCGATGGTGCGCACCAGGCGGCCGGCGGCGTCGCGTTCGTTGCGCGCCACCGAGCGGATGTGCCGCTGACCCCGCTGGGGGTGTTCGATGGTGTAGGTGATGTCGAATTCCTGGCAGGCGGGATCTTTCAGGTGGGCGTAGATCCTTTCGCGGGTGCGGGCGGCCAGCGAGGGGGACAGTAGGGACTCCCAGGCTTGTCGGTGGGCATTGACGTCGATGCCATAGAGGTCTTGGCCGCGTTCGTCCCATTGCAGCTTGCGGGTGCGGGCATCGTAGACCCAGACCGAGGCCTGCACGGCCGACAAGGCGATGCGCAGGCGCTGCAGGACCGATTGCAGCTGGGCCTGGGCCTGGGCGTCGGCCGTGATGTCCTGGTCCAGGCCGAAGATGCGAACGGCGCGGCCATCGGGTCCGCGCTCGACTTCTCCCACCGAGTGCACCCAACGCACCGTTTGGTCGGGGCGCACGATGCGGTAGCGGCATTCGTAGACGGACTCGCCCGCCAGCGCCTGAGTGAACGTAGCGCGCACCCGCTCCAGATCTTCGATGTGCACGGCACACAGCCAGTCGTCCAGGCGAGGGCGTTCGAGATCGGGGGCGGCGCCATACAGCTCGCGCTCGCGCGCATCGATGACGAATTCGCCGCGCGCGAGGTCGTACTCCCACACGCCGAAGCGGCCGACGCGCACGGCCATGGCCAACTTTTGGTGGATGTCGCGTAGCTGGACGATCTGCTCGTGGACCAGCCGGTCGCGTTCGCGGTGCCAATAAGCGCGTATCAGATGAGAGCGCAAAACGAGCGCCAGCAGGCTCGTCAGTACGATCATCAATAGAAAGACCCAGGCCTGCTTGTATGGGGGCAGCACTTGCGCAGAGCCGTACAGGCCTGAGACCTGCAAATACGCCAGCCCATAGATGGCTCCAGCGGTCACCAGCGCCGCCCCCAGACCGGGCCAGGGTCCGAACAGGAAGCTGATGTACATCACGGGCAGCGCCAACAACAGCAGTTGCGTGGCTTGTACGGTGCCCAAGTCGATCACCCAGGCCAGACCCCCCAGCAGCGTCAGGGCTACGGCGGCGACCACCGCGCGGCGGCTGCGACGCCGAATCACCCCCATCCGCAAAAGCCAGATCGCGCCGCACAACAAATAGGCGCTGAGGAGGCTGCGCCGATCGGCCCCCGGGATGACCCACCACGTCAAAGTCGCCAGCACCATCCCGCCCAGGCTCAGGAGCAGCAGGATGCGCGAGGTGAGTTCGCACAGGTCTTCGTCGGGCAAGGCCGGGGCCGGCTCTCCAAACCAGGCCAGCCAGGCTCGCCAGCGGGCCCGCGCCTGCTCGGGCAGCGAGTCTGGAGCTGGGAGCGGCCGGTTCATGCGTGCGTGGTGAGGTGGACGGAAAGCAGGCTCCGTCACAGTAGCACGTCCGCCGACGGACGCGCCTCCGGGAAGGCCCCTGCCCTCGCGGCGCATGGCACACCCGGGGACGACGGGGCCCGGGGGGTGCCCGTCATGCGAACGTCATCGGGGGGTCACGCCGGCGTCATGCCCCGTCCCTAGGCTTCATCGCCATGTCACGCCGGAGAACGTCATGAGGGATCTGCCGCTGCCCACCCTGCCCATCGCCGAGATCCGTGCGCCGCGGAGGTCTCTTCACCGCCTCGGCGCGGCGCTTCCCGCGGCTGAGGACACTGTCCGCGCGCGGCTGGAGGTGGTTTGGGCACGCCATGAGGACGAGGTTCGCGAGGCTCAGCGGCTGAGGTACCAGGTGTTCGCCGAGGAGATGGGGGCGCGCCTGAGCGTGCCCAAGGGCTCCCCACCGGGCCATGACATCGATGTCTTCGATGCCTACTGTGAGCACCTGCTCGTGCGTGCTCCCGGCCGCGATGGCGAGCCTGGCCCGGTCGTCGGCACTTACCGGGTGCTCACTCCGGAGGCCGCGCGTCGCGTGGGCGGGCTCTACAGCGAGACGGAATTCGACCTCACGCGGCTGCGCCCCTTGCGCGCCCGGATGGTCGAGCTCGGCCGGTCCTGCGTCCATCCCGATCATCGCAGCGGGGGAGTGATCCTGGCCCTGTGGGGGGCACTGGCCGAGTTCATGGTGCGCAACGGCCTGGACACCATGGTGGGGTGTGCCAGCGTGAGCATGCGCGACGGCGGCCACTACGCGGCGAGCTTGTGGGAGCAGCTGCGCCAAACGCACTTGGCCCCCATCGAGCTGCAGGTGAGGCCCCGCCTGGCGTTGCCGGTGGACGAGCTTCAACGCGACTTGCCGGTGGAGGCCCCGGCGCTGATCAAGGGCTACTTGCGTTGTGGTGCCAAGATCCTGGGCGCTCCTGCCTGGGATCCCGATTTCAACACCGCGGATTTGCCGATGCTCATGCGCATCGACGAGCTGCCGCCGAAGTATCGCCGGCATTTCTTGGGGCGTTGAAGCCTACTCGCCTTCGCCGAACTTATCCTCGATGAGCGCGCGCAGCGCCTCCATCGCGGCTTGTTCGTCCTCGCCGGAGGTCTCGATCTCGACCTCGCTGCCCAGTCCCGCGGCCAGCATCATCACACCCATGATGCTCTTGGCATTGACCCGCCGGCCGTTGCGGCTGAGGTGAACATCGCTCTTGAAACTGCCGGCCAACTTGGTGAGCTTGGCCGAGGCCCGCGCATGCAGGCCAAGCTTATTGCTGATGGTGATTCGTGTCGTGAGCATGGACGGGTGATTGAACCTGGTTCTGCGGGGCGGTGTGGCCCACCTGCATGATGCCCTGGTTGGCGCCGGCCACCGCGCGCGCGACCAGTACATCGAGCGGTTCGTGCTGATAGCACAGACTGCGCCACAGCATGGGCACGTTGACGCCGGCCACCACCTTGACCTGGACCCCGTCGGCCAGGCGCTGGGCGACATTGCAGGGCGTGGCCCCGAACACGTCGGTCAGGATCAGCGCCTCGGGCCGGCGCACGCGCGCCAGCAGGGAGCGCGCACGCGTCTCGACCTCGTCGATGCCCATCTGGGCCGGCACGTCCAGGGCCTCGAGCGTGGCCGCACACTCGGGAAAGGTGTGCCGGGCGCAGGCTTGCAGGGCGCTGGCCAGCGGGGCGTGGGCGATGATGAAAATGCCGGGCATGGGGGACGACGGGGATTCGCGATTATCGGCCGTTCGTGCCGGGGCGGTGTGTCATTCGGCGGACACCCGGGTCGGGGGGAGGGCGAGGCGGCTGGCGCGCCAGTGCTGGAGGTAGGCTGCCACGGCCAGCAGGCCGTACAGCCCCAGGGCCAGCCGGTAGGCGCCGATCACGTCCAGGCCCAGGGCGTGGCCCAGGTCCACCGCCAGACCAATGCTCCATTGCATCGCGAACACGCCGGCGAAGATCACCAGGTTGAAAGCCGACAGGGCCCGGCCGGCCAGATGCGTCGGGAAGGCCTGGCCCACCAGGGGCTGCGCCAGCGCCATGAAGGTGCAGCTCACACAGAACAGCGCCCAGTGTCCCGCGGTGGCCTGGGGGCCCAACACCAGGTTCAGGGTCAGCACACCCAGGCTGAAAGGGGTGCCCGCCGTGATCAGCCGGGCGGCGGGCCAGCCCCGGGCTTGCAGGCGCGGCAGCACCAGCCCCCAGGCAAGGAAGGTCACCAGCATCGCGGCATTGACGACGAACAGGCCGGCGGCCGATTCGGCGGGGGACCAGCCGGCCACCTGGACCAGCCAGGGCCCGATCCACAGCGTCTGCAGTGCGATCATGCCGCCGTAGTTGACGAAGCCCAGTCCCGCATAGCGACGCAAACTCGGATGGCGCCAGATCGCTGCATAGCCCTCGCCGGCCTGCGCACCGCCGGCCGGCGCCGGTGCGCAGGCCGGCCGGTCGCGCGGCACCCACCACCACAGGCTGGCGATGCTCAGCGTCAAGCATGCTCCCAGCAGCCAGAACAGCCCGCGCCAGCCGGTCAGGGGCAGCAGCCACTGCACCGGCAATGTGGAGGCGAGCATGCCCAGCGAGCCGGTCATCAGCATCCAAGAGTTCGCTCGCAATTGCTGGGTGGGGGAGAACCAGCGCCGAAAGCCGGTCAGCGGTGCCATCAGGCAGGCGCTCACCCCGGCGCCGATCAGCATGCGCGCCACCGTCAGCCCGGCAAAGCCCTGCGCCAGCGCGAAGGCGGCGCAGCCCAGCACCGCCACGGCCAGGAAGGCCGCCAGCACCCGGCGGGGGCCGAAGCGATCCAACCAGTGGCCCAGAGGCAACTGCATGGCCGCAAATCCGAGGAAATAAGCACCCGCCAACAGGCCCAGGTCGCCCGGGCCCAGACCCAGATCGGCGGTCAGCGTCGGGGCCAGGGTGGCGGTGACCGCGCGGATCAGCGCCGAAAGGAAGTAGGCCCAGGCGAAGACCAGGAAGAGAACCAGGGCCTGACGCCCCCCCAGGGGAGTGCCGTGGGAGCCGGGGGGGCTCATCGCAGACGCAGCCCGTCGAAGAAGGTCTGCACGGCCTCGTCCGGCGGGTTCGGGCCCAGCACATTGACCTGGTGGACGCGCGTGGCGTGGGCGAAGTAGCCGGCCACCTGCACGATGGGCTGGCCGTCGGGCAGGGTGCCGGCCACGCGCACGCGCAGCGCTTGCGGGTTCGGGGTCATGCCCGGCACCTGCAGGATCTGTGCGGCCGGCGAGGTCGCCCCGAGGTTGGCGGCCGTGGCTTCACGCAGCGAGCGCAGCGCCGGCGTCACCAGGGCTGGGTCGCCCATGTCGGCCAGGCTCAGGGCGTAGGTGTGCCCGCCGGCCGTGCAGGCATACAGGCTCATGCGCACCTGCGCGCCGGCCAGCTCGACGGTGCGGGCATGGGTCTTGGGCTTGCAGGGGAACAGGGCGACCAGTGGGCTGCCCTCGGGGCGCACCTCGCGCCAGTCCAGCGTCGGGGCGCAGGCCGACAGGCCCAGCGCAAGCGCCAGGCCGGGAAGGATTCGAGACGACATCGTCCCGATTATCCGCCGGTCCCGACCGCTGGTGCCGGAACCCTCGATCGGGGGATCGACGCAATTTGTCACATTTCGGAATACTGCGGCCACCCTTTTCGATCCCATGCCGCTGGAGCGCCCATGGATTTGTCCGAGCTCTCCGGCCCGACGCCCGCCGGGCGCCAGCGGCCGGCTTCCTCTGTGATGCCCGAACCGGCCACCGAGCGCTGGCATCGTCTTCTCACCCAGATCGGTGAGGAGATCGCCGCACCGCTGAGCCGCGCGCTGGAGCGTGTGCACAGCCTGATCGCCACCGGCCAGATCGACCGGCGCAGCCTGCGCAGCCTGCGCGACGAACTCGAACGGGCGCGCCGCGTGGGCATGTGCAGCCAGCAGATCGTGCGTTTTGCTTCCGGCCGCGTGCGCCAAAGCGCCGAAAGGCTGCACCTGACGCAAACGCTGCAGAGCGTGCTGGCGCACCGCAGCCGCGAGACCCAGTCCCACGGGTTGGAGATCCGCCAAGTGCTCAAGCCGGTGGAGGTGATCGTCGATCCGGCACTGCTGTTTTCCTTGCTCAACACGCTGCTGGACTGGTGGGCCCTGACGCATGCCCAGGGCTCGATCGAGCTGCGCCTGGACACCAAGCCCTGGCCGGTGCAGGCCCGGTTGCTGTGCCGTTTCCACCACACCCCACCCGACGAGGCCGGCTCGAACGGCTTTGCGGCCACGCTGGCCCCGCAAGATGGCCCCGGGCTGGACGACGTGAGCTGGTGCCTGGTGCAGCAGGCCGCCGCCACGATGGGCCTGGAGCTGGACCGCGACGACGGCGAGGTCGCCACGGCCGTGACGCTGCTCTTCCCGCGCACCGTCGCCGACGAGCTGCCCGGCCTGAGCGTCGTCGAGGAGGACACCGGGTTTGCGGCGTCCTCGGCCAACTCCCGCCCGCTGGCCGGCAGCCATGTCTTGGTGGTGGCCTCGCGGCGCGAGGTCCGGGTCCAGGTGCGCGAGGCGATCCGGCACATGGGCCTGGTGGTCGACTTCGTCTCCAGCGTCGACGAAGCGGCCGCCTTCTGCCGTGAAGGGCTGCCGCACGCCATCATCATCGAGTCCATCTTGCGCGGTGAGCGCTTCAACCAATTGCGCGAGGATCTCACCCGCGAGGCGCCCGACCTCGTCTTCATCGAGATCGTCGAGGAGGGCGACATGTTCGAGGTCTCCGGCTTCGGTCACGCCTCGATCGCTCGGGTGGGGCGCGGCGCCATCCTCGCGTCGCTGCCTTCGGCCCTGGTGTTCGAGTTGGCCAAGACGATGTGATCCGCTGCCGGCGCCCTGGCGAACTTTTCCTGCGCTGCGGGACTCCATCGGCGCGGCTGGGACGCCACCCCGCCGCGGCATGGGCCGGCCCCCGGCCCGTACACTTGTGTCTTGCGCATGGAGCCCCCCCGATGAAGAAACCCGCCGTCTTGGCCGCCGCCGTGGTGGCCCTGGCCGTTGCCGTCACCGGCTGGATGGCCCTGTCCCGCGACGAGGCCCCCGCAGTGGGCTACGTGCTGCTCGATGGCCGCAAGGAACACCTTGCCGACCTGCGCGGCAAGGTGGTCCTGGTGAATTTCTGGGCCACCAGCTGCGTGACCTGCGTGAAGGAAATGCCCGGCCTCGTGGACACCTACCGCAAGTACCATGAGCGCGGGCTCGATCTGGTGGCCGTGGCGATGAGCTACGACCCGCCGGCTTATGTGTCCAACTTTGCCCAGAGCCGCCAACTGCCCTTCAAGGTGGCCATCGACAATACCGGCGAGGTGGCGCGCCAGTTCGGCGACGTCAAGCTCACGCCCACCACTTATGTCGTCAACAAGCGCGGCCAGATCGTCAAACGCTACGTGGGCGAACCGGACTTCGCGCAGCTCCACCAGCTCATCGAGCGCTTGCTGGCCGAGGCCTGATCAAGCCCGGGCGCGCACGCCCACCACCGCTGCACCGACGATGAGCGCGGCGGCCGCCACGATCCAGCCGGACAAGCTGCGCCCTGTGGCCAGCACCAGCAGCACCGTGCTGGCCAGCGGCGTGAGATAACTCAGGATGCCGATGCGCCGCGCATCGCCGGTCTTGAGCGCCTTGTCCCACAGAAAGAAGGCCGCGCCCAGCGGGCCCAGCCCCGTCAGCACGAGCAATCCCCAGTCCTGGGCCGACAGCGCCACGCGCGGCTCCAGCACCCAGTGGCAGCCCAGCGACAGCCCCCCCGACACCAGGCCGAACAGCCCGATGGCCGCCGTGGGGAAGTGGGCCACGCGGCGCGTCCCCAGCGAATAGCTCGCCCAGATGAAGGCCGAACCCAGCGCGGCGACATAGCCCCAGGACCAGCTGCCCGCCAGCTCGCGGCCCCCGGCAATGGCCAGTCCGGCCCCCGCAAACCCGGCCAGCGCCGCCCCTACGTGCACGGCGCGCAGCTCCATGCCCGGTAGGAACAGCGGCGCCATCACCACGATCAGCAGCGGCCAGAGGTAGTTCACCAGGTTGGCTTCCACCGCCGGCGCATGGCGCAGCGCGATGAAGAGCAGGAAGTGGAAGCCGAAGAGCCCGTACACGCCCAGCGCCAGCGTGCGCAGCGGAATGCGCCACTGCCGCCACAGCGGCCAGGCCGGCACGCTGCCGATCACCAGCGCCGCACCAGTGAGCAGGAAGGGCGGGACGTGGGCCAGCGCTACGCCCAGCGTGGCCAGCAGAGCCCACAGCGCAATCGCGCCCAGGGCGTAAAGGTGGGAGGAGGGGGTGCCGCGGCTGGCGGCCAGGGTCGCGGGGTTCATGGCCGGGGAGCATATCGGCCGGCGGACGGCGTGATCGTCGCGCCACGCGGGTCGATCGTCGCGCGACCACGGTCTGACGGGGCTCAAGCCTCGAAACAATGCTTTACCACTGGATACGTCCAGGCCAGGCACCGCCAAAGCTGATCCGCCTAGGATGCCAGGGCACAGACGGCAAGAGATAAGAGATCCAGTGATGTCTGGCTGGGGCGTTCTGGCGAAATCAGCCCTGTCGCCGCAGCGCCGCCGTCAGCGCCGACGGCGAGCGGTAGCCGCAGCGCTGCGCCACCTGCTGCACCTGCAGCCCCTGGGCGCGCAGTTGGCGGGCGGCGGCCAGGCGGCGTTCGCGCACATAGGCCATCGGGGCCAGGCCGGTCTCGGCCAGGCAGCGCGCGGCGAACTGCGAAGGGCTCAGGCACGCTTGCGCCGCCAGGTCGGCCACGCCCAGCGGTTCGGCCAGATGGGCGTCGATCCAGGCGTCCAGCCGGCCCCAGTCGATGGGGCGCCGCGTGCCGCGCGGCAAGGTGATCTCGCCGGGCAGGGTGGACAGCAGCAGGGCGGCGGCCGGGCCCTGCAGGTCGGCCAGATCGTGGCGGCTGGCCAGGAAACGCAGCAGGTGCAGGGCCGAGCCGTCGGCATCCAGCACACGGCCGGCCAGGGCCGCGAGCACGGGGCTGGCGGTGTCGTCGGTATCGAGCACGAAACAGGTGCTGCCGCCGACCGACCAGAAATCATGACGATCCCCGGGGGCGATGACGGCCAGGCGGCCGGCAGTCATCCGCGTGCCACGGCCTTCGATCTCCAGTTCCAGGGCGCCTTGCCAGCCCCACAGGAGCTGGAAGTGATCGTGGGCATGGCTGCCCTTGGATTCGCCATAGCGGCGCCGGCTGAGGCGGGCGACCGCGTCCATGCTCACACGGCGTGGATCACGCCCGCTTCGTGCGCCTGCTGGTCGGCGTGGTAGCTCGAGCGCACCAGCGCGCCCACGGCGGCATGGGTGAAGCCCATCTCGTAGGCCTTCTCCTCGAACATCTTGAAGACGTCGGGGTGCACGTAGCGTCGCACCGGCAGGTGGTGGCTGCTGGGCGCGAGATACTGGCCGATGGTGAGCATGTCGATGTCGTGCTCGCGCATGTCGCGCATCACCTGCAGGATTTCCTCGTCGGTCTCGCCCAGGCCCACCATCAGGCCGCTCTTGGTCGGCACGTGGGGGGCGAAGGCCTTGAAGCGCTTGAGCAGGTTCAGGCTGTACTGGTAGTCGGAGCCCGGACGGGCTTCCTTGTACAGGCGCGGCACCGTCTCGAGGTTGTGGTTCATCACGTCGGGCGGCGCGGCCTTGAGGATCTCGAGCGCACGGTCCATGCGGCCGCGGAAATCGGGCGTGAGGATCTCGATTTTGGTCTCGGGCGACAGCTCGCGCGTGCGGCGGATGCAGTCCACGAAGTGGGCTGCGCCGCCGTCGCGCAGGTCGTCGCGATCGACGCTGGTGATCACCACGTACTTGAGCTTGAGCGCAGCAATCGTCTTGGCCAGATTGAGCGGCTCGTCGGCGTCCAGCGGGTCGGGGCGGCCGTGGCCCACGTCGCAGAAGGGGCAGCGGCGGGTGCACTTGTCGCCCATGATCATGAAGGTGGCCGTGCCCTTGCCGAAGCATTCGCCGATGTTGGGGCAGGAGGCTTCCTCGCACACCGTGTGCAGCTTGTGCTCGCGCAGGATCTGCTTGATCTCGTAGAAGCGCGTGCTGGGCGAGCCGGCCTTCACGCGGATCCAGTCCGGCTTCTTGAGGGTTTCCGCCGGCACGATCTTGATGGGGATGCGCGCGGTCTTGGCCTGGGCCTTCTGCTTGGCCGTGGCGTCATAGGCACCGCTGGGCTGGGCCTCGTGGACGACGTTCGGGGTGGACATGCGCGGATGCTCCATCTCAGCCGGCAGGCTGGGGGTCAGGGACTCAGGTGGGCCTGCAGGCGCTCGCCCAGGCGGGCGGCCACCGTGTCCCAGTCGGTGGAAACGCCAAGTGTAGCCAAGTCGATGCTGCGCAGGCCGGCGTAGCCGCAAGGGTTGATGCCCTCATAGGGGCTCAGATCCATCGCCACGTTCAGGGCCACGCCATGGTAGGTGCGGTGCTGGCTGACCTTGATGCCCAGGGCAGCGATCTTGCCCAGGCCGGCGAAGGGGTCGGGTCGGTCGGGGGGCAGCCGCGCGTGGCCGAAGGGGTCGGCCAGGTTCACATAGATGCCCGGGGCTCCTGCGACGCGGTGGCCGGTCACGCCCAAGCCCTCCAGTGTCTGGATCACCGCCTGCTCGAGCCGGTGCACGTATTCTTTGACATAGATGCCCAGCCGGCGCAGGTCCACGAGGGGGTAAGCGACCACTTGTCCCGGGCCATGATAGGTCACCTGGCCGCCGCGGTTGGTGGGCACGACCGGGATGTCCCCTGGGGCGAGCAGGTGCTCGGCCTTGCCGGCCAGGCCCAGGGTGTAGACCGGCGGATGCTCGCACAGCCACAACTCGTCGGGGCTGTCGGGGGTGCGGGCTTCGGTGTAGGCCTGCATGGCCTGGACGGTGGGCGCATACTCGACTCGCCCGAGCCAACGGATCTCCATACCCGCCAGTCTAGCGGGGGAGGGAAAGCTCCAGGGCGATCCGTGGGGCCCGGCGAAACTCGGCACGGCTGGCGCCACTCCAACCGCGAGGCCGCCTCGCCGAGGTGGACTTCGGGAGTATGCCCATGCGAACCTGGCGACGTTGGATGCGCGGACGAGTACAGGGCCTGGCGGCCGCCGTGGGCATGGGCCTGCTGGGCGGCGCCTGGGCGCAGCCGGCCTTGCCACCGGGTGGGGTCTTCGTCACACCTGAGACCCTGCAGCGTTACCTGCAGGAGCGGCGCGACATCGACCAGGCGCTGGCCGAGCATCAGGCGGGCCGCTGGACGCAGGCCGAGCGCCTTTTCACCACTCTGGCCGATCGGGGCAGCCCGGTGGGCCGCTACAACCTGGCGATGATGCACGTGCGGCGCGAGGCCACCCGGCCCGACATGAACAAAGCGCTCGAACTGCTCGAGGCCTCGGCCGCCCAGGGCTTCGTGCGCTCCGAGCATGCTCTGGGCGAGATCTACGAGCGCGGCCTGACCGGCCGGCCCGACCATGTGCGCTCGGTGCAGTGGTACCTGAAGGCCGCCGAGCATGGCCATGTGGATGCCCAGGTGGCCGCCGGCACGGCCTACTACCTGGGCCGTGGCGTGCCCCAGGACCTGGCCCTGGCAGCCCAGTGGTACCGGCGCGCCGCGCTGCAAGGCGAGATGGCGGCGCAGTACCTGCTGGCGTCGATGTACGAGAAGGGCCTGGGCGTGCCCAGGGACGCACGCCTGGCGCGCTACTGGTACGAAGCCGCGGCCGCCAACGGCGACGAGATCGCGCCCTACAAGGTCCAGGAGATGGACGAGCTGCTGCGGGGGCGGGCGCTGTGAGGCCCGCTACAGCACCACTTTCACCATGGGATGTGAGGTCAGCGCCCGGTACAGGCCATCGAGCTGTTCGCGGCTGGTGGCCGTCACCGTGAGGGTCAGGCCGAGGTAGTTGGCGCTGCGGCTGGGGCGCATCTCGACCGTCGCGGGATCGAAACCCGGGTCGAACTGCAGCGCCACCTCGACGATCGCAGCGGCGAACCCGTCAACGTTGGGCCCCATCACCTTGATGGGGAAGGCGCTGGGATATTCGATCAAGGAGCGGTCGGGGGTCATATCGACTGCTCCGCCTTGGCGCGCTGGTAGGCCTCGTACAGGCGGGCGTAGACGGGGCCGGGTTTGCCTTTCCCAGCCCCATGGCCCACCGGCTCACCATCCAGGCGGGTGACCGGCAACACTTCCTTGGTGGCCGAGGACAGCATGATCTCGTCGGCGGCAAACACCTCGGCCTCGCTGATGGGGCGCAGGTTGAAGCCGATGCCCAGCTCCTCGCACAGCTCGGCGATCAGGCCGTAGCGGATGCCCTCCAGCACATGCTCGCTCTTGGGTGGGCCCAGCACCGCGCCCTCGTGCACGATCCAGACGTTGCTGGCCGAGGCCTCGGTGAGGTGGCCGTCCCGGAACATGATGGTCTCGGCGGCGCCCTGGTCGGCCGACATCTGACGCGCCAGCACGTTGCCCAGCAGCGAGATCGACTTGATGTCGCCCCGTTCCCAGCGGAAGTCGCGCGCGGTGGTGCAGGCCACGCCGGAGTGACGCTGCTCGGGCGTGGCCGGTTTCATCGTGCTGACCATCATGAAGACCGTGGGCGTGATGTCGGGGGGCATCACATGGTCGCGCAGCGCCACGCCGCGGGTGAGCTGCAGGTAGACGAGCTGGTCCTGGGCGCCTTCCTGCTCGGCGTGGGCCGCGATGAGCTTGCGCATGCGCTCCAGCCACTCCATGCGCGAGTGCGGATTGGGGATGCGCAGCTTGGCCAGCGAGCGCTCCAGGCGGGCCATGTGTTCCTCGAAGCGGAACAGGCGCTGCCCGTACGCCGGCACCACCTCGTAGCAGCCGTCGCCGAAGATGAAGCCGCGGTCCAGGACCGACACCTTGGCGTCGCACAGGCGCAGGTACTCGCCATTCAGGTAGCACAGGGTGTCGGGCAAGGCTTGCATGGTCGGGTCCTTCGGTTCGGTACGGCAGGGGATGTCGAGCTTACTGGATCCACAGGCGGATGGCATCCCAGGCGCGGCCCAGGAGGCCGGCTTCGGGCACGGCCTCCTGCACCACCAGCGGGGTCTCGGCGATCACGGTGTCGCCCAGCAGCACCTTGATGCGGCCCACGGCCTGGCCCTGCTGGAGCGGGGCCACCAGCGGGTCCACGCGCTCGATCTTGGTGGTGACCTTGTCGCCCGCGCCGCGCGGCACCGTCACGAACAACGGGCCTGCGGCCCCCAGCCGGGCCTTGGCCGCCTTGCCTTTCCACACCTGGGGCTCGACCACCGGTTGGCCGCCCTCGAACAGGCGCAGCGTGTCGAAGGCCTGGAAGCCCCAGTTGAGCAGGCGCTGGCTTTCGTTGGCGCGTGCCTCCATCGAGGTGGTGTTGAGCACCACGCTGAGCAGTCGGCGTTTGCCGTTGGGGAAGTCGCGCTGCGCCGAGGCGATCAGGCAGTAGCCCGCGGACTCGGTGTAGCCGGTCTTGAGGCCGTCCACGCTGGGGTCGCGGCGCAACAGCAGGTTGCGGTTGGGCTGGGTGATGTTGTTGAAGCGGAACTCGCGGATCGAGTACATCGGGTAGTACTCGGGGAAGTCGGTGATCAGCCGCGAGGCCAGCACCGACAGGTCGCGCGCGGTGCTGTGGTGCCCGGGCTCGGTCATGCCGGTCACGTTGGCGAAGCGGGTGTTCTTCAGGCCCATGCGCTGGGCCTCGCGGTTCATCAGCTCCACGAAGGCCTCGACGCTGCCGGCCACGCCCTCGGCCAGGGCCACCGAGGCGTCGTTGCCCGACTGCACGATCATGCCCTTGAGCAGGTCTTCCACCTTCACGCGCATGCGCGGTTCGATGAACATCACCGAGGCGCCGCCCTTGCGCTCGTTCCAGGCCCGCACCGACACCGGCAGGTCCTGCTCCAGCGACAGGCGCTTGTCGCGCAGGGCGCCGAAGACCACGTAGGCGGTCATCAGCTTGGTCAGCGAGGCCGGGTCCGAGGGGGCATCGGGCTCGCGCGAGGCGAGCACCTGGTTGCTGTTCATGTCCAGCAGCACGTAGGACTTGGCAGCCACCTCCGGGGGCGGCAGGGGCTGGGCGGAAGACAGGGGAGTCCACGCCAGCGAGGCGGCGGTCAGCAAGAAGGCAAGCAGTCGTTTCATCGATGCGGGTTCGGTTGAGGTGCAGCAGGCCCGGGTGCGGCGGTGCTTCGCACCGTCTCAGGCCAGGGCGCGCAGCACCAGGGTCTTCAGCAGCGGCAGCTGCCCATGGAAAAAGTGGCCCACGCCGGGCACCACCACGACCGGCAGGCTTTGCGGGCGGGCCCAGTCCAGCGTGGACTGCAGCGGCACCACGTCGTCGTGTTCACCGTGGATCACGACCGCGTGGGCCGGCACGGGCGCCACCTCGAAGTTGCCGGTGGCCGGACCCACCAGCACCAGGTGGGCCACGTCGTCTCCCAGCCGCTGGGCGGCGTGCGAGGCGACATAGGCCCCGAAAGAGAACCCGGCCAGGGCCAAAGGTTCCCCGCCCTGGCGCCAATGCGTGATCACGGCCATCATGTCGTCGATCTCGCCGCGCCCGGCATCCCAGGCCCCTTGCGAGCGCCCCACGCCGCGGAAGTTGAAGCGCACCACGCGCCAGCCGCGCTGCACGAAGGCCCGGGCCAGGGTCTGCACCACCTTGTTGTCCAGGGTGCCGCCATGCAGCGGGTGCGGGTGGGCCACGACGGCCAGGCCGAGGGGCTGGCCCGCCGGCGCGTCGAGGGCACATTCGAGATCGCCGGCCGGACCGGCGATCAGGCGCTTCTCGGTCTGGGCGTTCATCGGCCGACGTGGGGCGCGAGCAGCAGCCGTTCGACGACCTCGCCGTGCCGCAGGTGGCGCTCGACGATCTCGTCGATGTCGGTGTGGTCCACGTAGGTGTACCAGGTGGCTTCGGGATAGACGACCGCCACCGGGCCGCCGGCGCAGCGGTCCAGGCAGCCCGCCCGGTTCACGCGCACGCGGCCCGGCCCGGCCAAGCCGGCGGCCTTGACGCGGGACTTGCAATGGTTGAAGGCCGCCTCGGCCCCCTGATTCGCACAACAGGCCTCGCCGTTGTCGCGCTGGTTCAGGCAGAAGAAGATGTGGCGCTCGTAATAGCTCATCGGGGGATTTTAAGGCGCGCGCTCCCGCGAGGCCGTGCGAGCGATCAGGTAGACCAGCACCGCGTACGGCCACAGCCAGCCCACCCACTGGGCCAGACCGTGGAAGCGGATGAAGCGGCCTTGCTCCCAGGCCGCCAGGCTCTGGGCATAGTAGGGATCGGCCGGCGCGTCGTTGACGAAGCCGGCCAGCGCCGTGATGGCCACCAGCCCCAGCGCGGCGGCCGCGCGCGGGGGCACCGGGGCCAGCACGACGGCGGCGACCACGCCCACCGTCAGCCCTAGCGGAGTGGCCGGCGTGATCCAGGCCAGCGCATGCTGCGGACCGTAGCTCAGGGCCGTGGACAAGGTGGTGGCGGCAAAGCCCAGGACCGCCGCCCCGGCCACCAGCGCCAGGCGTGGCCAGCGCGGCGGGCTGATCGAGAAGGCCAGCAGGCAGGGTGCCAGCACGCCCAGCGCTACCACCACCAGCTCGGTGACCGCCGGCAGCCGCGAAACGGCCCCGGCCACTGGGGCCTGGACCCAGCCCTCCAGCACCGTGCCCTGCAGGGCGCGCGCGATCAGGTCGTCCACCCGGTCGGCCACCTGGCCCACACCCAGCGGCGCCGGGGTGGGGAAAAGCAGGGCCGCCGGCCACAGCAGCAGCAGGGTCAGCCCGCCGGCGCTGCGCTCGATGAACCAGCGCTCGCGCAGCCACTGCCAGCGTCCCAGCAGGCCCACGGCCTGCAGCGCCAGCATGGCCAGCGCGCCGGCCGCGGTGCCCAGCACGTTGAGGGCCCAGTCCAGGTTGGACGGTACGCGGGCCGGCAGGAAGTTCTGCAAGGTCTCCATCGCGCCCGACAGCAGCGCCCCGCTGCCCAGGGCGAAGGCGAAGGCGTGCGCGCGCGGCCGTTCGCTGCGCAGCGCCGCACCGGCCACCAGGATCCCCAGGGGCATGTAGCCCAGCAGGTTGGACACCAGGTCGAAGCCCGTCCACCAGCGCGGCCAGGGCTCGAGCACGAAGGCCCACAGCGGCAGGTGGGGCGCGACCCAGCCCCGGAAGGGGTACAGGCTCGCATAGACGATGAGCGCGGCGTACAGCAGTGCCAGCGGCACCAGCGAGCTGCGATGGCGGGACACTGGCGCCCCGCTCAGAAGGGCTTGAACACCACCAGCAGCACGACCGCCAGCAGCACGACCACCGGCACCTCGTTGAACCAGCGGTACCACACGTGGGAGCGGGGCGTGGCCTGCAACTGCTCGAAGTCGCGCAGCAGGCGACGGCAGCCGTGGTGGTAGCCCACCAGTCCGAGGACGAGCACGAGCTTGGCATGCATCCAGCCACTGCCCGGGCCGCGCCCGATGCCATAGCCCAGCCACAGCCACAGGCCAAACCCCAAGGCCGGGATCATCAGCAGCGACATGAAGCGGTAGAGCTTGCGCGCCATCAGCAGCAGGCGTTCGCGCTCGGCATGGCTGTCGGGGCTCACCATCGCCAGGTTCACGAAGATGCGAGGCAGGTAGAACAAGCCGGCGAACCAGCCGACCACGAAGACGATGTGCAGGGATTTGACCAGGGCGTAGAGCATGCGCGGCATGATAGCCACCGCCCAAAAGAAAGAGCCCCAGTCGGGGACTGGGGCTTCAAAGCCTTAACGCTGTCATCACGGTAAGGCACCTGCTCAGGGAGGAAAGCAGGGAATGACCGCCTTGCGACGTATCATTCAGATGTGAGCTTATCACAGATCCGTGGCAGGCTGGAGGGCCCCAGTGATCCACTCGGGCATGGAAAACACCAGCTTTTCACGCTTTCGAACGTTTGTTACAGGATCCTGCTTTGGTTTTCCCCGCTTCCTTCCCGGCGGCCCGTCCCCGCCGTCTGCGCCGCGACGACGCCACCCGCCGTTTGGTGCGTGAGCATGCCCTGCGTGCCGACGACCTGATCCTTCCGGTGTTCGTGCTCGACGGCCAGGGGCAGACCCAGGAGGTGGCTTCGATGCCGGGCGTGCAGCGCCTGAGCCTGGACCGCCTGCTGCCGCTGGCCGAGCGCTGCCTTGCCCTGGGCGTGCCGGCGATGGCGATCTTCCCGGTGATCGATCCGGCCCTGAAAACGCCGGACGGCCGCGAGGCCCTGAACCCCGAGGGCCTGGTGCCGCGCGTGGTGCACGAGCTCAAACGCCGCTTCCCGGAACTGGCCCTGATGACCGACGTCGCGCTCGACCCCTTCACGAGCCACGGCCAGGACGGGCTGCTCGATGACACCGGCTACATCCTGAACGACGAGACGGTCGAGGTTCTGGTCAAGCAGGCCCTGGTGCAGGCGCAGGCCGGCGTGGATATCGTGGCCCCCTCGGACATGATGGACGGGCGCATCGGCGCGATCCGCCAGGCGCTGGAGGCGCGCGGGCTCATCCACACCCGCATCATGGCCTATAGCGCCAAGTACGCCTCGGCCTTCTATGGCCCCTTCCGCGACGCGGTGGGCTCGGCAGCCCACCTGGGCAAGAGCCACAAGAAGGTCTACCAGATGGATCCGGCCAACAGCGACGAGGCCTTGCGCGAGGTGGCGCTGGACATCGCCGAAGGCGCCGACATGGTGATGGTCAAACCCGGCCTGCCCTACCTGGATATCGTGCGCCGCGTGAAGGACGAGTTCCGCATGCCCACGTTCGCCTACCAGGTCAGCGGCGAGTACGCGATGCTCAAGGCGGCCGCGGCCAACGGCTGGCTCGACCACGATGCCGTGATGATGGAGTCGCTGCTGGCCTTCAAGCGCGCCGGCGCGGATGGGGTGCTGAGCTACTTCGCGCTGGACGCGGCGGCGCGGCTCAAAGCCTGATGCGTGTCTTCCACGTCCGCCCAGACGGCTTCGACGAATGGCCGGCCCTGCCGGCCGCGCTGCCCGACGCCGGCTACCTCTGGGTGGGGGTGACGCGCAGCGAGTTCGAGACGGACATCGCCCGCCTGCAGGCCTGCCTGCAGGCCTGGACCGGCGGGCCGCTGGTGGACCTGCACGTCTCGGACCTGCTCAACCCGCAACTGCCCTCCCACTTCGAGGACACGCCCTGGTACGACGTGCTGGTGTTCCGGCGTCTGGCCGCCGGCCCCGGCACGAGTGCGCTCTTCCTCGACGAGGCCGGTGGAGACCTCCGCGGCGCCCGCCGTGCCCTGGAGGCCATCGACACCAGCCCGGTGGGCTTTGCGGTCTTCGACCGGGTGCTGCTGACGGTGCACCCGGCCGACTGCCTGGTGCGCGAGCACTTTGCGCAGCGCTACACCCAGATTGCCCAGGGCCAGGCCGATCCCCGCACCGAAGGGCGGCCGGTGGCGGTGCGGCTGCCCACCAGCCCGGCCGACCAGATGCTGCGCATGGTCAACCACATCGTCGACGGCTACCTGGAGCTGCGGCGGCTGCTTACGCGCCAGTTCGGCGTGCTGCAGCAGGCGCTGTTCAACCCGCGCTCGAGATTCCGAAGCTGGCAGTTGCTGCTCGATTCGCGCAACACCCTGCATCTGCTGGAAGACATCTGCGAGGACCAGCGCAACGCGATCCAGGAGTGGATCGACGCCCTGCAGGAATGGCCCCCCGAGACCACGCCCCAGGCGCAGCGCGAGCGCGAGCTGCTGCGCCTGCGCTCACGCGACGTGCTCGAGCACATCGAACGGGTGCTGGGTCACGTGCGCCGGCTGGAGTCCTCGGCCGAGACGGCGGTGCAGATGCACTTCTCAGCGCAGAGCAACCGCACCAACGACATCATGCGCACGCTCACCGTGCTGACAGCCATCTTCCTGCCGCTGAACCTGATCACCGGCATCTTCGGCATGAACTTCGACACCCTGCCGCTGATCCACGAGGCCACCGGGGTGTGGATCACGCTGGGCCTGATGGCCGCGCTCGGCCTGGGGCTGGGACTGTTCTTCTGGCGCAAGCGCTACCTCGGCACCAGGGACTGACCGCGGCTCAGGGGCGCGAGCGCAGTGTGTCCAGTGCCAGGCAAAGGTCGTCCCAGGCCTTGGCCTTGTCGGGCAGGTTGCGCAACAAGTACGCGGGATGGTAGGTGACGATGAGCGGCACGCCTTCGTAGTCGTGCACCCGCCCGCGCAGCCGGCCGATGGGCTCGGTGGTGCGCAGCAGCGACTGCACCGCAAAGCGCCCCATGGCCAGGATGATGCGCGGCTTCACCAAGGCCACCTGTCGCTTCAGGAAGGGCTCGCACTGCGCGACTTCCTGGGGCTCGGGGTTGCGGTTGCCCGGCGGGCGGCATTTGAGCACGTTGCAGATGAAGACCTGCCGTTCGGGCGGCGCGGCCTCGCGTGTCAGGCCGATGGAGCGCAACATGCTGTCGAGCAAGCGGCCGGCCTGGCCGACGAAGGGCTCGCCATGGCGGTCTTCGTTCTCGCCCGGGGCTTCGCCGACGATCATCCAGTGCGCCTGCTCATGACCCACACCGAACACGGTGTTGCGGCGGCTCTCGCACAGCGCACAGGCTCGGCAGCCGGCCACCGCTTCGCGCAGCGCCGGCCAATCCATCTGCTCGATGCCGCCGAGGCGCGCGCCGCGCGGCGTCAGGGCCACCGGCGACGCAGCGACGATGCGGTCCGGCTCCACGCCCGCGACGACCGATCCGTCGGCCGCGGCGGCCGGGGGGGCGCCCAGGGCGACGCCTGCATGGCGCGGCACCCAGGCGGTCAGGCCCATCTCGCGCAGCACCGCCAGGCGACGATCGTCCAGGTTCACGGGGCCGTCCTCACAGGGGCAGGCTCATGACCAGCGCGTCCTCGCGCAGCCCACGCGCGGCCGGGTAGTAGCCGCGGCGCAGGCCCACCTCGGCAAAACCGTAGCGCTCGTACAGACGCCGGGCTCGCTGATTGCTCGGTCGCACCTCCAGCCACAGTTGCGCGGCGCCTTCGCCGCGCGCCATCTCGCACAGGCGGTCGAGCATCCACACGGCGTGTCCTCGCCCCTGCTGGGACGGGGACACGGTGAGGTTGAGCAGGTGCATCTCCTCGACCCCGCGCATGGCCAGGAAGTAGCCGATCATGGGGCCGTTCCCCTCGCGCAGCCAGCAGGCCACATGCCCTGCGGCCAGGGAGTCGATGAAGTTGCCGCGTGTCCAGGGAAACTCATAGGCCTGCACCTCAATGGCCAGCAGCGCATCGAGATCCTCGACGCGCAGGGGCTCCAGGCGCCGGCCAGCAGGGTGCAGCAGGGCGTTCATGTCAGGGCCGAGCGGACAGCGTCGCGTTCGGCGGTGGTCTGGGCCACCTTGTCGCGCACGTACAGGGGCAAGGCCAAGGCGGCGTCGACCGCCTCGCCACGCTGCCAGGCCGCCAGCGCCAGCGCCAGCAGGGCGTGTGCGCTGGGGGCGGCTTCGGGATGGACAGGCCGCGAGCCCGTGTCCAGCCGCGCGCCGAGCGCGGCCAGCGCCGAGCCGGCCAGCGCGGCTTGCGGGTCGGCGCGCAGCAGCGTGTTGAAGGCCTCGGGCTCATGCAGGGCCGGCGCGGACCGGGTGTGCCAACGGTCGCCGTCGTGCCGATAGCGGGCGGCATACAGCTGGCCCATGCGCGCATCCTGGGCCGCCCAGACCTCGGTATGCCCGTGGGTGCGGTGGACGTCCTCGGCCACCACGAGCAGGGTGTCCACCGGGATCACCGGACAGCCGGCACCGAGCGCCAAGCCCTGCGCCACCGAGCAGGCGGTGCGCAGGCCGGTGAAGGCGCCCGGGCCGCGACCGAAGGCGATGGCATCGAGGTCCCGCGGGGCGAGGCCGGCCTCGTCCAGCAGCCGGCGCACGGTCGGCAACAGTGTGGCCGAGGTGTGGGCGCTGCCCGGGCCGGTGAAGACGCGCACCTGGCCGCTGCAGCGCAGGCCCAGGTGCATGGTCTCGGTGGCGGTCTCGATCGCCAGCAGGCGGGGGTCTCGCGCAGGAAAGGACATGCCCACAGTGTAGCGGCCGGGATAATCGGGGGATGCCTTGCCCTGCCTTGTCTTCGATGCTGCGCCGTGCCCTGCCCCGGGCCGGCGCCTGGACCCTTGCTGCGATCGTCCTGGGGCTCGTGCTGGCGCGCGGGCCGGCGCAGGCCCAGACCGCGCCACCGGCTCTGCCGGCGCCGGTGGAGGCGGCGCTGGCGCAGGCGCAGGTGCCGCGCGAGGCCCTGGCCGTCGAGGTGGTGCCGGTCGGCGGTGGCCGGCCGCGCCTGAGCCACCAGGCCCAAGTGCCGATGAACCCGGCTTCGCTGATGAAGCTCGTCACCACCTACGCCGCGCTGGATCTGCTGGGGCCGGCCTACACCTGGTCCACGCCGGTCTATGTCGAGGGCTCGGTGGCCGACGGGGTGTTGCAAGGCACGCTGTACCTGCAGGGGCAAGGCGACCCGAAGCTGGTGGTCGAGCGACTGTGGCTGCTGCTGCGGCGCGTCCAGCAGCTGGGCATCCGCGAGATCCGGGGGGACATCGTGCTCGACGGCTCGGCCTTTGAAGTGCCGCCGGGCGATCCCGGAGCCTTCGATGAAGAGCCCTGGCGTCCGTACAACGTCCTGCCCGACGCGCTGCTGATCAACTACAAGTCCTTCGTGCTGGGCTTCGTGCCCGATCCGGCCCGCGCGCGGGCCTGGGTCACGGTGGAGCCGCCGCTGCACGGCTTTGCGGTCGACCCCTGGGTGCCGCTGGACTTCACCGCCGCCTGCGCCGATTGGAGGGGCCTGCTCAAGGCCGAGCTGGGCGATCCCGCCCGGCTGCGCTTTCGCGGCGCCTACCCGGCACGCTGCGGCGAGAACCAGTGGGCCATCGCCCATGCCGACCCGCGCGGCTACAACGCCCAGGCCGTGCTGGGGCTGTGGCGCAGTCTGGGCGGGCAGTTGTCGGGCACGGTGCGTGAGGGGCGGGTGCCCGAGGGCCTCCAGCCCTTGGTGGCCGCCACTTCGCCGGCCCTGGCCGAGGTGGTGCGCGACATCAACAAGTTCAGCAACAACGTGATGGCCCGCCAGCTCTTTCTGACCCTAGGGCGCGAGCGCCGCGGTGTGGGCAACCTGGCGTCGTCGCGTGCGGCGGTCGAGGACTGGCTGCGCAGCCGCCACGGCGAGCTCGATGCCTCGCTGGTGCTGGACAACGGCGCCGGGCTGTCGCGGCAGGCCCGCGCGAGCGCGGCTTTCTTCACCCGGCTGCTGCAGTCGGCCTGGGCCGACCCGGTGATGCCCGAGCTGATGGCCTCGCTGCCGGTGACGGGGCGCGACGGCACCCTGCGGCGCGCCCGAGCCGGGCCGGGCCGCGCACATTTGAAGACCGGCTCGCTGCGCGACGTGGCCGGCCTGGCCGGCTACGTGCTGGGTGACAGTGGGCAGCGCTATAGCTTCGTGGCCCTCGTCAACCACCCGCGCGCATCGGCAGCGCGTCCGGCCTTGGAGGCCCTGGTCGAGTGGGCCGTGCGTGATCTCGAACCCGTGTCCGCCCGTCAGTAGGGGTGCCGCTCGGCCCGCCGCCAGGCGAGGTCGCCGATCAGGCGATTCATCTGGGGGCTGAAGTAGAGGTCGTCGGCGTAGACGAAGCGGTAGTCGTTGAGACTCTCCCGGTACTCGCCATCCACGGTGGACAACGTGCAATCGAGCGCCGGCTGGACGGTGCAGGCCGGTGAGGTCTCGTTGCGAAAGCGCGTCCCGGTGTTGCTGTCGTCGTCGGTGGCCAGGCGCACCAGGTTGTTCACCTGGGCGTAGGCCGCCTTGCGGCTGTTGCTGCCGAAGCTGTTGTAGAAGCCGGAGTTGAAGGCATCGG
This sequence comes from Caldimonas sp., assembly GCF_046291045.1. Lineage (GTDB taxonomy): Bacteria > Pseudomonadota > Gammaproteobacteria > Burkholderiales > Burkholderiaceae_C > Caldimonas. The sequence continues at coordinate 28,582 of NZ_JBKBSL010000003.1, forward strand.
TCAAGGCCTTGAGCAGGCGTTGGCCGGCCACACTCTGGGCCAATCCGCGCGGGGTCTTGCCCTGGTTGACCACGTCGATGGCCAGCACGCGCGCATCGCGGTCGGTGATCTGCTGCACCAGCCGGCCAAGGTCGGCACCGCGGTCGCAGGCCTCGCGCAGGGTGGATGGCAGGTTGGACCGGCTGCACAGGCCCTCGTTCTCGTAGTTTGGGGGCACGACGTTCGGATCCTGCGCGTACAGTGCCCACACATCCTGGGTGCCGGCTTGCAGCAGCACCATGTCCCCGGGGCCCAGGTTGGGCAGTTGGGCCTCCACCTGCGCGCGCACGTCGGCCAGCGTCCAGGTCTCGTCGGCGAAGAGCTGGGCTACACGGTTGCCGGTGAGGTTGCTGGGGTTGCAGGCCGCGAAGGCAAAACCGTAGTTCTCGGCGACGATTTGGTTCCAGTGACGGTAGCGCCGGCAGTCGGCCGGATCGTTGACGGTGTACTTGCGCCCGTCGCTGGCCATCGCGCTGTGGCCATCGCCGAAGGCATACACCCGGTCGGGCTGGAAGGGGTCGAAGACGTCGCCGCCGCAGCCGGCCAGCGCGACCACGGTGGCCAAGGCGGCCAGCGGCTTGCAGCGCCACCGGGCGCCGAGGGACAACAGGGACATGCACACTCCAGGAAGCATGGGGGGTCAGGCGGCTGCGGCTCGGGTCAGCCGGTCGCGCACCCCGTCCCATTCGGGGCCGGGGGGCGGGCTTTCGACCCAGATGATCCGCGCACCGCGCTCATCGAACTCGCGCAGGACGGCAAACAGTTCCCGCGCGGCCCGGGCCGCATCATCGGGCATGGCCCGGTGCAGCATGCCCTTGGCCGGGGCAATGGTGCGGGAATATAGCGCCACCCCGCCCGGGGCGTCGCCGAGGACCTGCAAGGCCGTCTGCAACACGTCGGCGCTCATCAGGCGCACGGCCGCACGGGGGGCGTAGTGGGCCTTCAGGGTGCCCGGGGCCCGCGGGGCCTGCTCGTCGCGCTCGAGCAGGGGTTCGCCCAGCGCGGCCTCGATCTGTGCGCGGGTGAGCGTGCCCGGGCGCAGCAACACCGGGCGGCTGCGCGAGCAGTCGATGATGGTCGATTCGATGCCCACCTGGCACGGCCCGCCATCGAGCACCAGCACCTCGTCGCCGAACTCCGCGGCCACGTGGGCGGCGGTGGTCGGGCTGACCCGGCCGAAGCGGTTGGCGCTGGGGCCGGCCAGCCCGAGCAGCCCGCGCCGGCTGGCCGCCTGCAGCAGGGCCTGGGCCACCGGATGGGCCGGGCAGCGCAGGCCGATCGTGTCCTGTCCGCCTGCCGCCGCCGAGGCCACTCCTTCGCGGCGGGGCACGATCACGGTGAGCGGTCCGGGCCAGAAGGCGTCCATCAGCCGGCGGGCCGCCGGCGGCACGGCCCGGGCCAGGGCCAGGGCGGCTTCGGCATTGGGCACATGCACGATCAGCGGGTGGTCGGCCGGCCGGCCCTTGGCGGCAAAGATGCCGCGCACGGCCTCGTCCCGGCCGGCATCGGCGCCCAGGCCGTAGACCGTTTCGGTCGGAAAGGCCACGAGGCGCCCGGCCGCCAGGGCCTCCAGGGCCTCGGCGATCTGGGCGGTGGGGTCGCCGTCGAGGATGCGCGCCATGGTGCGACAGGCTCCTTCACCAGGGGGCGATGCCGAGCCGCTCGGCACAACGCCGTGCCACGTCGTCGGCCTGGGCTGCGGTGGCCGCCGTCACGGTCAGGTGGCCCATCTTGCGCCCCGGCCGCGCCGCCAGCTTGCCGTACAGGTGCAGATGCACCCCCGGCAGGGCCAGCACCTCGGCCCAGGCGGGCTCGCGCTCGCGTCCCTGTGCGTCGAACCACAGCTCGCCCAGCAGGTTGAGCATCACGGCCGGGGAGTGCTGGCGCGGGGCCACCAGCGGCAGCCCGGTCATCGCGCGCACCTGCAGCTCGAACTGCGACACGTCGCAGGCGTCCAGCGTGTAATGGCCCGAGTTGTGCGGCCGCGGTGCCATCTCGTTGGCCAGCAGCCGACCATCGCGCAGCACGAAGAACTCCACGCACAGCACGCCCACGTAGTGCATCGATGCGGCCAGGTGCTCGGCCGCGCCGATGGCCTGGGCCTGCAGTTCGGGGCCCACGTCCGGCGCCGGTACGGTGGTGACCGCGAGGATGCCGTCGCGGTGAAGGTTGCGCTGCACGGGGAAATGCACGACTTCGCCCTGGGCATTGCGGGCGACGATCACGCTCACCTCGAAGGCCAGGTCCAGCCGCTGTTCCAGCACGCAGGGAACGCGGCCGAGCCGCTCCCAGGCGGCGGCCAGATCCTGCGGGTTCTCCACCATGGCCTGGCCCTTGCCGTCGTAGCCCAGGCGGGCGGTCTTGAGGATGCCCGGCAGCCAGGCGGCATCGACCGCCGCGAGCTGTTCGGCGGTTTCGATCACGACATGGGGCGCGCAGGGCACGCCGCAGCGCCTGAAATGCGCCTTTTCCAGGGCGCGGTCCTGACAGATCGCCACGGCCTGCGCCCCCGGGGCGACTGGACGATGGGCTTGCAGCGTCGTCAAGGCTGCCGACGGCACGTTCTCGAACTCGGTGGTGATCGCGGCGCAGCGCTGCATGAGTTGTGCCAGGCCTTGCTCGTCCAGGTAATCGGCCTGGATGTGGTGGTGCGCCACCAGTCCGGCAGGGCTGCTCGCATCCGGGTCGAGCACGGCAGTGAAATAGCCCATCTGCTGGGCGGCATGCACGAACATGCGGCCGAGCTGGCCACCGCCCATCACGCCCAGGGTCGCGCCGGGCTGCACCGTGCCGTTCATGCCCGGCCTCCTGCGGGCGGCAGCGTCATCGCCCGCGCGGCCTCGGTCTGGCGGGCGCGGAAGTCCAGCAGCTTTTCGCGCAAGGTCGCGTCCTCGTTGGCCAGCAGGGCCACGGCGAAAAGGGCCGCATTGGCGGCGCCGGCCGTCCCGATGGCGAAGGTCGCCACCGGAATGCCCTTGGGCATTTGAACGATGGAGTGCAGGGAATCGACGCCTTGCAGGTGCTTGCTCGGCACCGGCACGCCCAGCACCGGCACCACGGTCTTGGCGGCCAGCATGCCTGGCAGGTGGGCCGCACCGCCGGCGCCGGCGATGAGGGCCTTGAGGCCGCGCGGCGCGGCCTGCTCGGCATAACGGAACATGTCGTCAGGCATGCGATGGGCGGAAACCACCCGTGCCTCGTAAGGCACGCCGAAGTCGGCGAGAATCTGGGCGGCGTGCTGCATGACGTCCCAATCGCTGTTGGAACCCATGACCACACCGATGAGGGGCGAAGCGCTCGACAAGGACGGCTCCAGGCTGGGCAGAAACCGCAATTTTAGGCGGGGCTGGGAAAGGCCGGGGCCGTCCCCATCTGTGTCCGTGCCGGCGTCCCGCCTCCATTGAACGGCTTAGCCATGATCGACATCACCCTCCAGAACTTTGAAGCCGAGGTGCTGCAAGCCTCGGTGTCGCGTCCCGTGCTGCTCGACATCTGGGCGCCCTGGTGCGGCCCGTGCCGCACGCTGGGGCCCCTGCTCGAGAAGCTCGAGACCCAGTACGGCGGCCGCTTCGTGCTGGCCAAGCTCAATTCCGACGAGCAGCCCGAGATCGCCGGCCAGCTCTCGCAGATGTTCGGCGTGCGTTCCATCCCGTTTTGCGTGATGTTCCGCGACGGCCAGCCCGTCGATGGCTTCGTGGGGGCGCTGCCGCAGGCGCAGATCCAGCAGTTCCTGGACAAGCATGTGCCCAGCCAAGCCGAACTGCAGGCCGAGGAGGAAGCCGAGGCGGCCGTCGAGCTGGCCGCCGACGGCCGCACCGATGCAGCGCTGGAGAAACTGCAGCAGGCCGTGGCCATCGACCCGGCCAACGACGTGGCGCGCTTCGACTATGTGAAGCTGCTGCTCGAGCGCGGCCAGCTGGCCGAGGCGCGCGCCGCCTTTGAGCCGGTGGCCTCCAAGGCGGCGGTGGACGCCCGCCTGGCCGCCCTGGGGCGGTACCTGGAGGCCTGCGAGCGCGCCCCGCAGGCCCGCTCGCTGCAGGAACTGGAGGCGGCGATCGCGGCCAACAAGCGCGACTTCGAGGCCCGCCACGAGCTGGCCCAGGTGCACTTTGCCGCCGGCCGGTTCACGCAGGCGATGGACGAGCTGCTCGAGATCCTGATGCGCGACAAGGCCTGGAACGAGGGCTTGGCGCGCAAGACCTATGTGGCCGTTCTCGAGATGATGAGCAAGCCCGCGCCCAGGCCGGCCGCGGCCGAAGCCAAGGGCACGCTGGAGGTCACCGGCAAGACCGCGGTGGCACCGGCGGATCCGGTCGTCGAGCAGTACCGCCGCAAGCTGTCGATGACGCTGTTCTAGGGCCTGTCAACGCCGCGCAGGGCTGCGCGAGCCGGCCCTGGGGCCGCTCAGACCCCCAGCAGCCGGTCGCGCGCCTCGCGGTACTTGGCCGCCGTCTTTTCGATCACCTCCGCCGGCAGCGCCGGGGCGGGCGCCCGCTTGTTCCAGGGCCGGCCGTCGACGGTGGCCTGCTCCAGCCAGTCGCGCACGAACTGCTTGTCGTAGCTGGGCGGGTTGGCGCCTTCGGCATAACCTTCCACCGGCCAGAAGCGCGAGGAATCGGGCGTGAGCACCTCGTCCATCAGCGTGAGGGTGCCGTGCTCGTCCAGGCCGAACTCGAACTTGGTGTCGGCAATGATGATGCCGCGCGACAGCGCATAGTCGGCGGCCGTGCGGTAGAGCTCGATGGACACCGCACGCACGCGCTCGGCCAGCTCGGGCCCGATGAGCTCGCACATGCGATCGAACGAGATGTTCTCATCGTGCTCGCCCATCTCGGCCTTGGTGGCCGGGGTGAAGATGGGCTCGGGCAGCCGGCTGGCGTTCTTCAGCCCGGCCGGCAGCTTCACGCCGCAGACCTCCCCGGTCTGTTGGTATTCCTTCCAGCCGCTGCCGGCCAGATAGCCGCGCACCACGGCCTCCACCGGCAGGGGCTTGAGCCGTTTGACCAGCATCGCCCGGCCGCGCACCTGGGCACGCTCGGCCTCGGTGACGACGCGTTCCGGGTCTTCGCCGGTGAGGTGGTTGGGCACCACATGCCGCAGCTTGTCGAACCAGAACAGCGCCACTTCGGTGAGCAGGGCCCCTTTGCCGGGGATGGGCTCACCCATCACCACGTCGAAGGCCGAAAGCCGGTCGGTGGCGATCATCAGGATGCGGTCGGTGCCCACCGCGTAGTTGTCGCGCACCTTGCCGCGCGCCAGCAAGGGCAGGGAGGTGATCGAGGAGTGCAGCAAGGCGGCGGTCATGAAGGTCTCCGGAAAAAAACGAGCCCGCTGGTCCAGCGGGCTCGGCAGGTGCGGATCGGGCTGCGGGTCTTACTGGACCACTTGGGCCAGTTCGCCGGCCGCGTAGCGGCGCGCCATCTCGGACAGGGCAATGGGCTTGATTTTACCGGCCTGGCCTTCGCAGCCGAACTGCAGGTAGCGCGCCTTGCAGATCTGCTTGGCCGCCTCGCGCGCAGGCTTCATCCACTCGCGCATGTCGAACTTGTCGGGGTTTTCGGCCTGGAATTTGCGCACCGCGCCGGTCATGGCCAGTCGGATGTCGGTGTCGATGTTGATCTTGCGCACCCCGTGCTTGATCGCTTCCTGGATCTCCTCGATGGGCACGCCGTAGGTCTCCTTCATCTTGCCACCGTACTGGTTGATGATGGCCAGCAGTTCCTGCGGCACCGAGGACGATCCGTGCATCACCAGGTGGGTGTTGGGGATGCGGGCGTGGATCTCCTTGACGCGCGAGATCGCCAGGATGTCGCCGGTGGGCTTGCGGGTGAACTTGTAGGCGCCGTGGCTGGTGCCGATGGCGATCGCCAGCGCATCGAGCTGCGTGGCCTTGACGAACTGGGCGGCCTCCTCGGGGTCGGTCAGCAAGGCGGAATGGTCGAGCTTGCCCTCGGCGCCGATGCCGTCTTCCTCGCCGGCCATGCCGGTCTCCAATGAACCCAGGCAACCGAGCTCCCCTTCGACGGTGACGCCCACCTTGTGAGCCATCTCGACCACCTCGCGCGTGACCTTGACGTTGTAGTCGAAGGAGGCTGGGGTCTTGCCGTCCTCCATCAGCGAGCCGTCCATCATCACCGAGCCGAAACCCAGCTCGATGGCGCCCTGGCAGACCTTGGGCGAGGTGCCGTGATCCTGGTGCATCACCAGCGGAATGTGCGGGTAGGCCTCGACGGCCGCCTGGATCAGGTGCTTGATGAAGCTCTCGCCGGCGTACTTGCGGGCGCCGGCGCTGGCCTGCAGGATCACCGGCGCGCCGACTTCGTCGGCGGCGGCCATCACGGCCTGCACCTGCTCGAGGTTGTTGACGTTGAAGGCCGGGATGCCGTAGTTGTTTTCGGCGGCATGGTCCAGCAGCTGGCGCATCGAGACGAGTGGCATGGTGGGGCCTCGTGGAAGTCGGGGAAACGGAAGTCGGGGAAACGGAAATCGCCGGGGGCGCGGCGGCATGAAACCGCGCTGTAATTCCCTTGGATTCTACCGAGCCCACCGGAGCGGGGCGGCCCTCACCCCCTGGGACCGGGGAGGGATGCCGCAGTGCAGCATGGGGTTTCCGGGCCCGGGGTGGCGGCGCGCGGCCAGGCGTCCTAAAGTCGGCCGCTTTCCCGTTCACGCCACCACCGACGCCGAGATGACCCGAAGCGTGTTTCCGACCCTTTCCCTCTTGCACCGCAGCGCAGGGCTCGTCCTGGCCCTGGGCCTGCTGACGGCCGCCGGGCCGGCCCCGGCGCAGGTGACGCAGCGTCCCGATGGACAATGGCGCCACCTCATCGGACTGGGCGCCAGCGTGGCCTCGGGCAACACGCGCACCACCAGCCTGAACCTCGCCCTGGACAGTGTGCGGGCCACCTACGAGGACAAATGGTCGCTGACGGGCAGCGCGCTGCAATCGCGCACCGAGGGCGACACCGCCGCGCAGCGCGCCGAGATCAAGACCCAGTACGACCGCGACCTGTCGCTGCTGTGGTTCGGCTACGGCAGCCTTGCAGCCTTGCACGACGAGGCGGCGAACGTCGAGTCACGCGGGTCGGTGGCTGCGGGCCTGGGCTATCACCTGCTGCGCACCGAGGACAGCTACTGTGATGTGTCCGCGGGCCTGGGCTACACGCGCGACCGCTACGAGGCGGCCACGGTGATCGATGGCCTGAGCCGCCGCAGCCGCGACCGCCTGGAGCTGGTGCTGGCGCAGGAATCCACCACCTACCTGTCCGATACCTCGCGCCTGAAGCAGCAGGCCCGGCTGCTGCCGAGCCTGCGTGAATCGGGGGAGTTCCGCGCCGAGCTGACCGCCAGCCTGGCGGTGGCCATCGATACCCGGCTCAGCCTGACGGCCAGCCTCACCTATCGCCATGACACCCAGCCGGGCGCGGGTTTCAGCAAGTCGGACACGCTGTTCGTGACCGGCGTCTCGCTCGGCCTGGACTGAAGGGGGCTCAGCCGCCCACGCGGCAGACCTTGAGCATGTTGGTGCCCCCGGGGTAGCCCATGGGTTCGCCGCAGGTGATGGCATAGGTGTCGCCCGGCTTGAGCACTCCCCGTTCGACGAGCAGGGCCTCGGCCTTGTGCAGGGCCTCGTCGCGGTCGTGGTAGGACGGCATCAGCAGCGGACGCACATTGCGGTACAGCGCCATCTTGCGCTGCGAGACGGGCTGTGAGGTCAGGCCGAAGATGGGCACATGGATCTTGTGCCGGCTCATCCACAGCGCGGTCGAGCCCGACTCGGTCAGTGCGATGATGGCCTTGCAGCCCAGGTGGTGGGCGGTGAAGAGTGCGCCCATGGCGATGGCCTGGTCGATGCGGCCGAACTTCTTGTTGACGAAGTCCGAGTCGAGCTCGATCTCCTCGGCACGCTCGGCCTCCAGCGCGATGAGCGCCATGTGCTCGATGGTCTCCACCGGGTACTTGCCCGCGGCGGTCTCGGCGCTGAGCATCACCGCATCGGTGCCGTCGAGCACCGCGTTGGCCACATCGCTGACCTCGGCGCGCGTGGGCACGGGGTTGACGATCATCGACTCCATCATCTGCGTGGCGGTGATGACCACCTTGTCCATCTCGCGCGCCAGGCGGATCATGCGCTTTTGCAGCGCCGGCACGGCGGCATTGCCCACCTCCACGGCCAGGTCGCCGCGCGCGACCATGATGCCGTCGCTGGCCTTGAGGATGCCCTCGAGCTGCGGGATGGCCTCGCTGCGCTCGATCTTGGCGATCAGCGCGGGCTTGTGCCGCCAGGGCTCGCCGGCCACGTTGGCGAGCTGGCGGGCCATTTCCATGTCGGTGGCGCTCTTGGGGAAGCTCACCGCCAGGTACTCGCACTGGAAGCTCATCGCGGTGCGGATGTCTTCCATGTCCTTGGCCGTCAGCGCCGGGGCCGTGAGCCCGCCGCCTTGCTTGTTGATGCCCTTGTTGTTCGACAGCTCGCCGCCGATCTTCACGCGAGTGAACACCGCATCGCCGGCCACACGTTCGACGGCGAGCACGATCAAACCGTCGTTGAGCAGCAGGGTATCGCCCGGCTTCACGTCGCGCGGCAGTTCCTTGTAGTCCAGACCCACTCGTTCGTTGTTGCCCAGGTCCGTCCAGCCTGCATCCAGGATGAAGGTCTGGCCAGGTTCGAGCAGGGTCTTCCCACCTTCGAACTTGCCCACCCGGATCTTGGGGCCTTGCAGGTCGGCCATGATGGCCACCTCCTTGCCGGCACGCTGGGCGGCTTCACGCACCACAGCCGCGCGGTCGATGTGGTCCTGGGCGGTGCCGTGAGAGAAGTTCAACCGCACCACGTCGACCCCAGCGCGGATCATGCGCTCCAAGATCTCGAGAGTGGACGAGGCGGGGCCCAGGGTGGCGACGATCTTGGTGGCGCGGTTCATGGCAGCTTGTCTCCGGTGAGGATGTAACTTTATTCCATTTTGAGCGCCTTCAGAAGGCCTTTGGAGTTACAGCGCCACCCTGCGCCGATCACGCCGCGGCGCGGCGTGCCAAGATCTCGAAGGCCGGCAGCTGCTTGCCTTCGAGCACCTCCAGGAAGGCGCCGCCGCCGGTGGAGATGTAGCCCACGTCCTTCTCGATGCCGTACTTGGCGATGGCCGCCAGGGTGTCGCCGCCACCGGCGATCGAGAAAGCGCTGGACTCGGCAATCGCTCGGGCCAGGGTTTCGGTGCCCTTGGAGAAGGCTTCGAACTCGAACACCCCCACCGGGCCGTTCCACACGATGGTGCCGGCGGCCTTGAGCTGCTCGGCCAGCAGCGCGGCGGTCTTCGGACCGATGTCGAGGATCAGGTCGTCGTCGGCGACGTCGGCGGCCGCCTTGATGGTGGCCGCGGCATCGGCCTTGAACGCCTTGGCCACCACCACGTCCACGGGGATGGGCACGGCCGCGCCGCGGGCCTGCATCGCTTCCATCACGGCGCGGGCTTCGTCCACCAGGTCGGGTTCGGCCAGCGACTTGCCGATGGGCAGGCCGGCGGCCAGCATGAAGGTGTTGGCGATGCCGCCGCCCACGATGAGCTGGTCGACGTTCTTGGCGAGGCTTTGCAAGATGGTGAGCTTGGTGCTGACCTTGGAGCCGGCCACGATGGCCACCAGCGGGCGCTTGGGCTGGGCCAGGGCCCGGGTGATGGCGTCGATCTCGGCGGCCAGCAGCGGGCCGGCACAGGCCACCTTCGCGAACTGCGCGATGCCGTAGGTGGAGGCCTCGGCACGGTGGGCGGTGCCGAAGGCGTCGTGCACGAAGATGTCGCACAGGGCGGCCATCTTGCGCGCCAGCGCCTCGTCGTTCTTCTTCTCCCCCTTGTTCAGGCGGCAGTTCTCCAGCAGCACGACCTGGCCGGGTTGCACGTCCACGCCATCGACCCAGTTCGCACGCAGCGGCACCTCGCGCCCGAGCAGCTCGCCTAGGCGCCGCGCCACCGGGGCGAGCGAGTCCTCCGGCTTGAACTCGCCTTCGGTGGGCCGACCCAAATGCGAGGTCACCATCACGGCCGCCCCGGCCTGCAGGGCCATCTCGATGCAGGGCACCGAGGCGCGGATGCGGGTGTCCTCGGTGATGTGTCCGGCGTCGTCCAGCGGGACGTTGAGGTCGGCACGGATGAAAACGCGGCGCCCAGCCACCTGGCCTTGGGCGATCAGATCGGAAAAGCGAAGCACGTTCATGGCGGAAGGACGCGGCCTACATGCCGCAGCATGGACTCAGGACGCCGCCGATTGTAGGAGCCCGACGCTCACTACCACCCCAGCCCCAGCCGCAGCGGCAGGTACAAGGCCATGCCCACGACGATGGTGCCCAGGATGTCGCGGCGCCAGAAGTAGTAGGCCGTGGCGGCCGCCAGCCCGAAGATCCGGGCGTCGCGCCAGGTGGTGATCAGTTCGCCCTGGGTCATCAGCACTTCGGGCGCGATCACTGCGGCCAGTGCAGCCAGCGGGGCGTACTTCAGGCCGCGCTTGACGAGACCGGGCAGGTGCAGCTCGCGCTCGGGCAGCAGGAAGAAGCTGCGCGTGAGCACGGTGATCACGCCCAGCCCGGCGATCGTGAGGACGGCTTCCCAGGGGCTCACGTTCCCGCCCCCGGCCGGCCGGTGCGTTTCCAGGCGCGCTCGGCGGTTTCCATCACCAGGCCGGCGGCCACGGCAGCGGCAATGGCCACCACGATGTTGAGCTTGAGCGGCAGGGCATAGGCCGCCACCGCGGCGGCACCAGCCACGCCGGCGGCCACCCAGGTGGCCCGTTCACTCAGGAGCGAGCACATCACGCCCAGCAGCGCGAGCACGCCGGCAAAGCCCAAGCCCCACTGCGGCGGGATCACGTTGGCCAGCACGATGCCCAGCACCGAAGCGCTTTGCCAGGCGATCCAGTTCGTCGCCACGCCACCCCAGTAGTAGGGCATCTGATCCTCCACCCGGTGCCCGGGTTCGGGAAAACGTTTCATGAACATCACATAGTTCAGGTCGCCGCTGAAATAGCCCAGCACGCAGCGCTGGCGCAGCGGGAAGCGCGCGAAATAGGGCCGCCACATGGCGCTGAAGATCACGAAGCGCAGGTTCACGCAGGTGGCCGCGGCCCACACCACCCACACCGGCGCGCCGGCGGCCATCAGCGGCAGGGCGGCGAGCTGGGCGCTGCCGGCGAACACGAAGAAGGTCATGAACAGCGCCAGCGGCACCGACAGGCCTGATTTCACCATCGCCACCCCGGTGACCAACCCCCAGGCCGCGATGCCCAAGGCCAGGCTGACCATATGGCGGGCGCCGAGGCGGAATTCGGGATGGCGCCAAGTGGCGCGGAGCAGGGCGGTGTTCATTGGCGAGGACGACAACCTGCCATTGTCGCCAAAACTGGCGTACAGCGACCTGAACATCGGATGATTCGAGGGAGCCGCTTGGCCGGGATTCGGCGGGAAACCGTCGGTCGATTCTCAGTCGGCCGGGGAGGGCGCGCCGGGCGGGACGGCCCGCAGCAGCAGTCCGGTGGCGGACACACGCAACTCCATCTCGCTCGCACCGTTCACGGCCTTGAAGCTGGCCGAACCATGGTCGGTGTCGAGCAGGCCCGAGAGCCAGCCCAAGCGCTCGCGCAGGGTGAACAAGTCCACCGGCCGGTCCAGGCGCAGGCTGTGCACCGTGCGCTCGGCTGCGCGCTCCTGCTCGAGCGAGAGATAGCGGCCCGCCACGCGGTCCAATTCGTAGGCGGTGTGCAGGCCCAGCAGGTTGGCCATCGGCTTCCACTTCAGCACGTGGGCATCCACGTAGAGCGCATCGCCGCGCAGCTCGAAAGCCTTGCGGCGGCCGTCGGGCAGGGTGAAGTGGGCGCGGAAGTGCTGGGGCCCCAGCGGCTCGATGCGGATGTGTGCAGCCACCTGCTCATGCGTGAGCGCGCGGTAGCCGTGCATTCCCAGCCCGACCAGGCTGATCGCCACCCCGCTCATCAGCAACACGAGCCCCGTGAGGGTGTGGACCAGCAGGCCCAGTGGCCGGGCGCGCAGCAGGCTGCGAAAGGCGGCGGCCATGAAGAGCAGACCCAGCAGCCACAGCGCGAGCGAGGCCCACCCACCCGGCCCCAGGGCCAGCGGCATGTCCTCGAACCAGCGCCTCACGACGGCGGTGTCCATGGGCTGATCCTGCCATGGACGGGGGTGCGCGACCGGGCAAGCCCGAGCGGGCAGGATGGCCATGGCCCGGCACAATCGCTGGCATCCGCCAGGGCCTGCCAGGCCAGGAGACTGCCCCGATGACCGCTTTCGACCCTGATCGCCGCGTGCTGCGCGAACGACTGCTGGCCGCCCGCCAGGCCCTGCCTGACCGACTCGAGCGGGCCGTGCAGTTGCAGACGGTCCTGCGGGGCTGGCTGGTGGGCCGGCGAGAGACGCGCATCGGCGCCTACTGGCCCATCAAGGGCGAGTTCGACCCGCTGCCCGCCCTGTACCGCTGGCAGGAAGGGGCCCCCGAAGGCACGACCCGCCAGATCGGTCTGCCCGTGGTGGACAAGGCCAGCGGCCAGTTGCGCTTTCATGTATGGTTTCCGGGCTGTCCGATGGAGGAGGACGCCTATGGCATTCCCAAGCCCAAGGACACCGAGGCCTTCGATCCCGAGCTGTTGCTCGTGCCTTGCGTGGGTTTCGGGCCGGCAGGTCTGCGGCTGGGCTATGGCGGCGGCTTCGTCGATCGCACGCTGGCCGCGCTGCAGCCGCGTCCTTGGTCGGTGGGCCTGGCCTACGCGCATGGTTTCTTGCCGCTGCTCAGGCCCTTGCCCGGCGAGGCCTGCCTCGACACCCTTCTCACCGAAGAAGGGGTGATGTGGGAGCGCGGCTGAGGTCTTCTCAGACCAACCCCAGCCGCTCGCAGATCTGCAGCGTGGCCTGGGCCTGGTTCATCGTGTAGAAGTGCAGGCCCGGTGCGCCGGCCGTGCGCAACTGGTCGCACAGATCGCTCACCACGTCCAGGCCGAAGGCCTGGATCGAGGCCTTGTCGTCGCCGTAGGCCATCAGCCGCAGCCGGATCCAACGCGGGATCTCGGCCCCGCAGGCGTCGGAAAAGCGCATGAGCTGCGAGGAGTTGGTGATGGGCATGATGCCCGGGACGATGGGCACATCCACGCCGAGCTTGTGCACGTCATCGACGAAGCGGAAGTAGGCGTCGCTGTTGAAGAAGTACTGGGTGATCGCCGCGTTCGCCCCGGCCCTGACCTTGGTGGCGAAGGCCTGCAGGTCGGCCTCGGGCGAGCGGGCTTGCGGGTGCACTTCTGGGTAGGCGGCCACCTCGATGTGGAAGTGATCGCCGGTCTCGGCCCGGATGAAGGCGACCAGGTCGCTGGCATGGCGGAACTCGCCGAAGCTGCCGTAGCCGCTGGGCAGGTCGCCGCGCAGCGCCACGAGGCGGCGGATGCCCGTCTGGCGGAACACGGCGAGCTGGGCACGCACGCTGTCGCGGGTGGCGCCGATGCAGGAGAAGTGCGGTGCAGCGTCCACGCCTTCGGACAGGATGGCCTGCACCGTTTGCAGGGTGCCGTCCTGGGTGGAGCCGCCGGCGCCATAGGTCACCGAGCAGTATTCGGGCTTGAGCGCATAGAGCTGCGCGCGCGCGGCAGCGAGCTTGACCACCCCTTCCGGGGTCTTGGGGGGGAAGAACTCCAGGCTGACCGGCAGCCGGTTCTCAGTGGCTTTCATCGGATCCTCTCTTGTCTGTTCGGTCGGGGTCAGCCCGGCGTCTGCGCCCAGAGGAAGAACTCGCGGTTGCCGTCGCCGCCGGTGATGGGGCTGGCGAACCAGCCCCGCACCGTCCAGTGCAGGGCCGCACAGGCGACCCGCAGGCGTTGCTCTACCTGCGAATACAGGGCCACGTCCCTGACCAGACCGCCTTTGCCGATCTGCGCCGGGCCGAGTTCGAACTGCGGCTTGACCAGCATGAGCACTTGGGCAGCGGGCCTGAGCCAGGGCGCCAGCGCCGGCAGCACCAGGGTCAGCGAGATGAAGGACAGGTCGCCCACCATCAGGTCGAAACTGGCCGGTGCCTGTTCGCGTGCGAAGGCGGTGCCCTCGGGCGAACGCGCATTGAGGCCTTCGTAGACCGTCACGCGCGGGTCGCCGCGCAGGCGTTCGTGCAGTTGCGCCTGGCCCACATCCAGTCCCACCACGGCCGCCGCACCGGCGCGCAACAGCACGTCGGTGAAGCCGCCGGTGCTCTGTCCCACGTCCAGGCAGCGCCAGCCGCGCACGTCCAAGCCGCTGTCACGCAGGGCTCCCTCCAGCTTGAGCCCCCCGCGGGAGACGAAGCGCAGCTCGGCGTCGTCGGTCACCTCGAGCGTGCAGCCCTCGGGCAGGTCTTCCCCTGCCTTCTTCGGCACTTGCCAGCCCCGCGGCCCCTGCCAGCGCACCGCCCCGCGCTCGATCAGCCGCTGAGCGGCCGAGCGCGTGGGGGCCAGGCCCCGCAGCACCAGGAGTTGATCCACACGCGTCATCGATGCCTCGGACATCCAGCGTCGCCCCCCGATGGGGAGATCGCAGGCCGAAGGGGGTTCAATACCGATAGGTATCGGACTTGTAAGGGCCTTCCTTCTTGACGCCGATGTAAGCCGCCTGCTCGTCCGTCAGCTCGGTGAGCATGGCTCCGAGCTTGGACAGCTGCAAACGCGCCACCTTTTCGTCCAGGTGCTTGGGCAGCACGTAGACCTTGCCCACTTCGTACTGGCCGGGCTTGGTGTAGAGCTCGATCTGCGCCAGCGTCTGGTTGGCAAAGCTCGACGACATCACGTAGCTGGGGTGGCCCGTGGCGCAGCCCAGATTCACCAGGCGGCCCTTGGCCAGCAAAATGATGCGCTTGCCATCGGGGAAGATCACATGGTCCACCTGAGGCTTGATTTCCTCCCAGCGGTACTTCTCGATCGACGCGATGTCGATCTCGTTGTCGAAGTGACCGATGTTGCAGACGATGGCCTGGTCCTTCATCTTCAGCATGTGGTCATGGGTGATCACATGCTTGTTGCCGGTGGCGGTGACGAAGATGTCGGCTTTGTCGCAGGCGTAGTCCATCGTGACGACCTTGTAGCCTTCCATGGCCGCCTGCAGCGCGCAGATGGGGTCGATCTCGGTCACCCACACCTGGGCCGACAAGGCACGCAGCGCCTGGGCCGAACCCTTGCCCACGTCGCCGTAGCCGCACACCACCGCGATCTTGCCGGCGATCATCACGTCGGTGGCGCGCTTGATGCCGTCCACCAAGGACTCGCGGCAGCCGTAGAGGTTGTCGAACTTGCTCTTGGTGACGCTGTCATTGACGTTGATGGCACGGAAGAGCAAGGTGCCGCGCGCGCTCATCTCGTTGAGGCGGTGCACGCCGGTGGTGGTTTCCTCGGTCACGCCGATGATCTTCGCGCTCTTGCGGCTGTACCAGGTCGGATCCTGGGCCAGCTTGGCCCGGATCGCGGCGAAGAGCTCGCGCTCCTCCTCGCTGCCGGGGTTGGCGAGCACCGACGGATCCTTCTCGGCACGCCGGCCCAGGTGCATCAGCAGCGTGGCGTCGCCGCCGTCGTCCAGGATCATGTTCGGGCCTTCGGCCTCGGAGCCCTGAGGTCCGAACTCGAAGATGCGGTGGGTGTAGTCCCAATAATCCTTCAGCGACTCGCCCTTGTAGGCAAACACGGGTGTGCCTTGCGCCACCAGTGCGGCGGCGGCATGGTCCTGGGTGCTGAAGATGTTGCACGAGGCCCAGCGAACGCTGGCTCCCAGGGCTTGCAGCGTCTCGACCAGCACGGCCGTCTGGATCGTCATGTGCAGGCTGCCGGCGATGCGCGCGCCGCGCAGGGGCTGACTGGCCGCGAATTCCTCGCGAATGGCCATCAGGCCGGGCATCTCGGTCTCGGCGATCCGAATTTCCTTGCGCCCCCAGTCGGCGAGCGACAGGTCGGCGATGACGTACTGGTCGGGCGACAGGGCGGGCTTGAGGACAGCGTTCATGCGTTTCTCCTGGAGGAAAAACCGCTGTGCACCGGAAGGGAACGTCGTGAAACCCACCCGGCAAGACACATGCGGGTGAGCGCCGTTGCAATCGAAGCCGTCCGAGCCTGGGGCCTGAGGCCTTGCAACGCTCCTCGGACAGACTGACATTGTAGCCGCCCTGGCGGGGGCATGTGACGGTGGGCTGCTGCGCGGGTGCCAAAAACGGTAGCATTTGCACTTTGCGCACGGTCCCAAGCGTGCCAGACGCCGCCAGGCGTCCGATCCCTCGGCCCATCGGCCGAGACTATGGAGAGTTTTCCGTGTCTTTCGCCCCCGAAACCCGGCGCCGCCGGACCTTCGCCATCATTTCTCACCCCGACGCGGGCAAGACCACGCTGACGGAAAAGCTGCTGCTGTTCTCGGGCGCGATCCACATCGCCGGCTCGGTCAAAGCGCGCAAGGCCAGCCGCCATGCCACGTCCGACTGGATGGAGATCGAGAAACAGCGCGGCATCTCGGTGGCCAGCTCGGTGATGCAGATGCTCTACCGCGATCATGTGGTGAACCTGCTCGACACTCCGGGCCACAAAGACTTCTCGGAAGACACCTACCGCGTGCTGACGGCGGTGGATTCGGCGCTGATGGTCATCGACGCGGCCAACGGCGTGGAAGCTCAGACCCGCCGCCTGATCGAGGTGTGCCGCCAGCGCGACACGCCCATCCTCACCTTCGTGAACAAGAT
This sequence comes from Caldimonas sp., assembly GCF_046291045.1. GTDB lineage: Bacteria > Pseudomonadota > Gammaproteobacteria > Burkholderiales > Burkholderiaceae_C > Caldimonas. The sequence goes on from NZ_JBKBSL010000003.1 coordinate 45,342, forward strand.
GGACCGCGAGGGCCGCGACCCCATCGCTTTGCTCGACGAGATCGAGCAGGAGCTGGGCATGCCCTGCGTGCCCATGACCTGGCCGGTCGGCCAGGGCAAGGCCTTCGCCGGCATCATCAACCTGCGCCAAAAGAACATGCGCCTGTTCAAGCCGGGGCAGGACCGCGTCACCGACGACGAGGTCGTGCCGCTCGAGCAGGCGCAGGCCCTGCGCGCGCGCTTCGGCCACGACTTCGAGCTGGCCGAGCAGAACATCGAGCTGCTGGCCGAGGCCGCGCCGGCCTTCGACTTGGCCGCCTTCCTGGCGGCCAAGCAGACGCCGGTGTTCTTCGGCTCGGCCGTCAACAACTTCGGTGTGCAGGAAGTGCTCGATGCCCTGGTCGATCTGGCCCCGCCGCCGGCGCCGCGTCGCAGCACCACGCGGCTGGTGCGCCCGGAGGAGGCACAGTTCTCCGGCGTGGTGTTCAAGGTGCAGGCCAACATGGACCCCTCGCACCGCGACCGCATCGCCTTCGTGCGTGTGTATTCGGGCCGTTACACCCAGGGCATGAAGCTCAAAGTGCAGCGCACCGGCAAGGAGCTGCGCCCCACCAGCGTCGTGACCTTCCTCTCGCAGCGCCGCGAGGCCGTGGACGAGGCTTACGCCGGCGACATCATTGGTTTCACCACCCACGGTGGCGTGCAATTGGGCGACACCCTCACCGAGGGCGAAGCCCTGCAGTACACCGGGCTGCCGTTCTTTGCGCCCGAGCTCTTCCAGGCGGTGGAGCTGGCCAACCCCATGAAGAGCAAGCAGCTCCAGGCCGGCTTGATGCAACTGGGCGAAGAGGGCGCCATCCAGGTGTTCCGTCCGCATGAGGGCGGCGCGATGCTGCTGGGGGCCGTGGGCCCACTGCAGTTCGAGGTGGTGCAGCACCGCTTGAAGGCTGAGTACGGCGTGGAGGTGCGCCTGATGCCTTCGCGTTTCGTCGGGGCCCGCTGGGTCACGGCCGACTCGCCCGAAGAGCTCAAGAAGTTCACCGACCTCAATGGCAGCAAGCTGGCGCTGGATGCCGCCGACACCTTGGCCTATCTGATGACCTCGCCCTATGACCTGCGCCTGACGCAGGAGCGGCATCCCAACATCCGCTTCCATCCGCTGCGCGAGCATGCGGGCCTGACGCTGCAGCAGGCCGCCTGATGCACACGCCGATGCAGCCCCTATCGGCCTGGCCGGAGCCGGCGCGCCGGCACCTGCGCGGTCTGTTCACCGACATCGACGACACGCTCACCCGCGAGGGCGCGATCACACCCGAGGCCTTGCAGGCCCTGCACGCACTGCGCGACGCCGGCTTGGTGGTCATCCCGATCACGGGACGGCCGCTGGGCTGGTCCGAGCCCTTGGCACGCCAGTGGCCGGTGGCGGCCATCGTGCCCGAGAACGGTGCCTTGGCCGTGCTGCCCGACGGTCGGCGCCTGTATGTGCAGGACGAGGCCACCCGGGCGCACAACGCCCGCCGCCTGGCTGAGGTGGCGCAGCGCATCCTGGCGCAAGTGCCGGGGGCTCGACTGGCTCGCGACAGCGCCGGTCGCCTCACCGACATCGCGATCGACCACAGCGAGTTCACGCACCTGCCGCCCGAACGCATCGACCAGGTCGTGGCGCTGATGCAGTCCGAGGGCATGGTGGCCACCGTCAGCTCCATCCATATCAACGGCTGGTTCGGCACGCACGGCAAGTGGAGCGGCGCCTGCTGGATCGCCAAGGAACTGCTGGGCATCGACCTAGAGCGCGAGCTCGACCGCTGGGCCTACGTGGGCGACTCCACCAACGACCAGCCCATGTTCGAGCGCTTCGAGCACAGCGTGGGCGTGGCCAACATCATGCGCTTCGTGCCGCAGATGCAGCACCTGCCCCGCTACGTCACGCGATCCGAGCAGGGCGCCGGCTTCGCCGAGGTGGCGCGCTGTGTGCTGGCGGCGCGCTGATCAGGGCCTGCGGCCGGGGATCCCCGTCCACAGCTCGTCGAGGTTGGCGATGCCCCAGGCCTGGGGATCCTCATGGCCGACGATGCGGTCGTTGGTCTGTGCCGTGCCCAGTTCCAGCACCTCGGGCACGATGTAGGTGTTCGACTTGGTCGAGAAAAACACCTTCACACGCGGCAGGAGCAGCGAGCGCTCGCTCTGGTCGAGCACTACCCCCAGTCGCCCCGACTGCAGGCGCACCAACGAGCCCGTGGGATAGATGCCCACGCATTTCACGAAGGCCTGGAAGATGCGCTCATCGAAGTGGCCTTGTTTGGCCCACAGCGCCATCTTTTTCAGCGATTCGGCTGGATGCCAACCGGCCTTGTAGGGGCGGTCCGAGGTGATGGCATCGTAGACGTCACATACTGCACCCATCTTGGCGTACAGGCTGATGGCCTGCCCGGAAAGTCCGTCCGGGTAACCGCTGCCATCGATCTTCTCGTGATGATGCAGGCACACATCCAAGACCATGTCTGATTGCACGCCGGCTCGCACCAACATATCACGTCCGGCCCTGGGGTGGGCTTTGACCTGGTCGAACTCTGCTTCGGTCAGCCGGCCCGGTTTGTTCAGGATTTCCAGTGGAATGGCTGCTTTGCCCAAGTCGTGCAGCAGGCCAGCCAAGGCCGCATGTTCTGTCTCGGCGGGACTCAGCCCAAGTTGGTGAGCCAGACTCGTCATGAGAGCGCCCACTGCCACCGAGTGCAAATAGGTGTAGTCGTCTTTGGCTTTGAGTCGGGCCAGACTGATCAAGGCTGCCGGGTTGCGTAGCACCGAGTTCGCGACTTCTTGCGCCAGCGGCTTGAAGTGGTCGGCCTGCACGACGCGCCCCAGTCGGGCTTGCTTGAACAAGACCGACACCTCGCGCTTGGCCTGACTCAGTATCCGTGCGGCCCGCTGCAGCTCTTCGTCCAAAGACACTTGTTCGATCGACGGCTGCGACGACGCGTGTGGAAAGTCCCCTGCTTGACGCAACTCGGCTTTCAAACGCTCTTCGTCGGCGCTGCCCGCGAGGGGGGCGGCGTCGACGTCACGACCGCGCGAAGTATCGATCACAACCTCCCGGATCGGGCTGTTGTGCAGCTTGTCCAGCGTGGCCATGTCCTCGATGACAAAAGACGTGGCCCAAAACGGGTGATCCAACCAAGACCCACACAGACTGTGCAGGTACATGCCAAGCCGCACCTGTTCTACCGGGATTCGTTTCAGCATCGGGGCCGATCTTACGGCGGAGGTGCCGGCCATTTGCGCGTAAATGCGTGGCACATTGCGCATGCCCCGCTGATTTATAGCGCGTCTGCCGTCGCCTGTCGTTGCCCCCGAGGCGAGCAAGTGCCTTTGCGTACAAGTCCCCGCAGGCGCCGACGCGCCTGCAGGGCTTACAGCCCTGCCGCTGCACGCAGCGCCTGGGCCTTGTGGCGCAAGTCCCGGGAGGCGCTGACGCGCCTGCAGGGCTTACAGCCCTGCCGCTGCACGCAGCGCCTGGGCCTTGTCCGTGCGTTCCCAGGTGAACTCGGGCTCCTCGCGGCCGAAGTGGCCGTAGGCCGCAGTCCGAGAATAGATGGGGCGCAGCAGGTCCAGCATCTGGATGATGCCCTTGGGCCGAAGGTCGAAGTGCTCGTTGACCAGGGCGGCGATCTTCTCGTCGGGGATCACGCCCGTGCCTTCGGTGTAGACGGTGACGTTGATCGGGCGGGCCACACCGATGGCGTAGCTGACTTGGATCTGGCACTGGCGGGCCAGGCCGGCGGCCACGATGTTCTTGGCCACGTAGCGTGCGGCGTAGGCGGCCGAACGATCGACCTTGGAAGGATCCTTGCCCGAGAAGGCCCCGCCGCCGTGCGGGCAGGCGCCCCCATAGGTATCGACGATGATCTTGCGGCCCGTCAGGCCGCAGTCGCCCTGCGGGCCGCCGATGACGAAGCGCCCGGTCGGGTTGATCAGGTAGCGCGTGTCCTTCAGCCACTCTTTGGGCAGCACTGGCTTGATGATTTCCTCGATCACCGCCTCGATGAAGCTGGCTTTCATCTTGGTGGGCGTCTCGGACTGGTCGGGGCTGTGCTGGGTGGACAGCACCACGGTGTCGATGCTGTGCGGACGACCGTCGACGTAGCGCATCGTCACCTGGCTCTTGGCGTCCGGCCGTAGGAAGGGCAGGCGGCCGTCCTTGCGCAACTGGGCCTGGCGTTCGACCAGCCGGTGCGCGTAATAGATCGGCGCGGGCATCAGCTCGGGTGTTTCGTCGCAGGCGTAGCCGAACATCAGGCCCTGGTCGCCGGCGCCCATGTTCAGGTAGTCGTCGCTGGCCTGGTCCACACCCTGGGCGATGTCGTTGCTCTGCTTGTCGTAGGCCACCAGCACGGCGCAGCCCTTGTAGTCGATGCCGTACTCGGTGTTGTCGTAGCCGATGCGCTTGATGGTCTCACGCGCCACCTCGATGTAGTCGACATGGGCGTTGGTCGTGATCTCGCCGGCCAGCACCACCAGCCCGGTGTTGCACAGGGTCTCGGCGGCCACGCGCGAGCGCGGATCCTGCTCGAAGATGGCATCGAGGATGGCGTCGGAGATCTGGTCGGCCACCTTGTCGGGGTGGCCTTCGGACACGGATTCGGACGTGAAGAGAAAATCGTTCGCCACTGCAGGGCCTCCTGTTTCGATGACACTTCGGGCGTTTGCCGACCCGGATCGCGAAGGAGGAGCGGCGAACGCTTTAGCGGTATTTGTAGGGAAGGCTCCCGAAGCTGGCGCCCACCCGGCAGGCGCTCGCTATGCTTGCCACCTGCACATCGCCCCGCAAGTTGTTCCTTAACCCGGCGACCTGCCCATTATAGAAACAGATGTTGATTCTCTTTCGCCTGCTGTCCCGATGTCCCTTGTGGCTGCTCCACCACATCGGGGCCGCCCTGGGATGGCTTGCGTTCGGCCTGTCCCCTGCCTACCGGCGCCGTTTCCGGGAGAACGCCGACCAGGCCGGCCTGGAGTGGGCGCAGGCCCGGCCGGCCGTGGCCTCGGCCGGGCGCATGGTCGCCGAGCTGCCCTGGCTGTGGATGCGTCCGCACGACCGCCTCCTGGGCTCGCGGGTGCGCGTCGAGGGGGGGGAACACATCCGGGCGGCCCATGCGCAGGGGCGCGGACTGATCTTCCTGACACCCCACCTGGGGTGTTTCGAGGTGACGGCACAGGCCTATGCCGAGCACTTCGGCGCCTTGTGCGGGCCGCTCACCGCCTTGTACCGGCCGCCGCGCAAGGCGGTGCTGCGCGAGCTGGTGGACACCGCGCGTCATCGCCCTGGCCTGAAGACGGCGCCCGCGAACTTGGCGGGCGTGCGGCAGATGATCCGAGCCCTCAAGGCGGGCGAGGCGGTGGGCCTGCTGCCCGATCAGGTGCCGCCCGAAGGGATGGGGGTCTGGGCGCCTTTCTTCGGCCGGCGGGCCTACACGATGACCCTGGCCGCCCGTCTGGCCCACCAGACCGGTGCCCAGGTGCTGCTGGTTTGGGGCGAGCGCCTGGCCCACGGGGCCGGGTATGTGGTGCGGTTCTCGCCGCTGGAGGAGGCCTTGCCCCTTGAGGCAGAATCGGCGGCCGCGTGCATCAACCGTGCGATGGAACGACTGATCCTGCAATGCCCCGGCCAGTACCTGTGGGGCTATCACCGCTACAAAGGGCCGCGGATGCTGCCGGCCGACGGGGCCCACCCGTGAGGCCGTGGGCCAGCCATGCCGCGATCGGCCTGATGTGGCTGTTGCACTGGCTGCCGCTGCCGGTGCAGGCAGCCCTGGGCCGCAGTCTCGGCCGCGCGTTGTTCGCGCTGGGGCGTTCTCGCCGGCGTATTGCGCTGCGCAACCTGGAGCTGTGCTTTCCTCACTGGAGCGCCGCGCAGCGGGAGGCCTTGGCTCGCGAGCACTTCCGGTGGCTGGGTCGCAGCCTACTCGAGCGCGGCCTGCTGTGGTACGGCTCGCGCAGCCGTCTGGAGCGCCTGATCCGCGTCGAAGGCGACATCGGCCTGGCCGATCGCAGCGACAAGCCAGTGATGTGGCTCGCCCCCCATTTCATGGCACTGGACGTGGCCGGCGTGGCCATTCAATTGCATGTGAAGAAGACCGGCACTTCCATCTACCAGGCCCAGAGCGACAAGGTCTTCGACGCGGCGATGCGCCGCGGGCGGCTGCGCTTTGGCAATGCCGAGATCTTCTCCCGCAAGGAGTCGGCCAAGCCGCTGATGCGCTGCATTCGTCGCGGCCAGCCGTTTTTCAACCTGCCCGACATGGACTTTGGCCCCAAGGACGCGGCCTTCGTACCCTTCTTCGGCGTGCCGGCGGCCACACTGCTGGCACCCTCGCGCATGGCCCGCGCCCTGGACATGGTGGTGCAGCCGGTGGTGGCCGAAATGCTGCCGGGCGGTCGGGGCTATGTGGTGCGCTTCTTGCCGCCCTGGACGGACTTCCCCACCGACGATGCCTTGGCCGACACGCGGCGCATGAACCAGTGGATCGAGCACGAGATCGAGCGCATGCCCGCCCAGTACCTGTGGGTGCACAAGCGTTTCAAGACCCGCCCGCCTGGCGAACCCCGCCTCTACTGACCGCCCGGCGGTCGGCGCGGCGGGGGATAATCGGTCCATGAAACTGCGCTTCACCAAGATGCATGGGGCGGGCAATGATTTCGTGGTCATCGATGCCACGGCGTCGCCGCTGTCGCTGTCCGCAGCCCAGCTGCAGCGCCTGGGCGACCGGCGCTTGGGCGTGGGGGCCGATCAGATCCTCGTCGTCGAGCGCGCCTCGTCGAGCGAGGCCGATTTCCGCTACCGCATCTTCAATGGCACCTCGGGCGAGGAGGTCGAGCACTGCGGCAACGGTGCGCGCTGCTTCGTGCGCTTCGTGCACGAGAAGGGCCTGAGCGACCGCAACCCCTTGCGGGTCGAGACCGTCAACAACCGCCTGGTGTTGCAAGCCCAGCCCGATGGCCGGGTGACGGTGGACATGAATGCCCCGATCTTCGAGCCTGAGCGCGTGCCCTTCGACGCTGCGGGACTGACCCCCCGCCTTGCAGGGCCGCCGCCCGCCTTGCCGCTGTGGCCCCTCGACCTGGACGACACGGTGGTCGAGGTGGCGGTGCTGTCCATGGGCAATCCGCATGCCGTCGTTCTGGTGGACGATGTCGATCGCGCCCCGGTGACCCAGTGGGGCCCGCGCATCGAGCGGCACCGGCGCTTTGCGCGCAAGGTCAACGCCGGCTTTGTGCAGATCATCGACCGCGGCCATGTGGCATTGCGCGTGTACGAGCGCGATGCGGGCGAAACCCTGGCTTGCGGCACCGGGGCCTGCGCGGCTGTGGTGGCCGGCATCCGCCAGGGCCTGCTCGACCCCGCGGTCGAGGTCGATACCCGTGGCGGCCGCCTGCGCATCGAATGGGCGGGCGGGGACGCGCATGTGTTCATGACCGGCCCGGCGCAGACCGTCTTTGAAGGAGAAATCGAACTGTGAGCACCCCCACCGGCATTCAGGGCATCACCGAGGACGACATCGCCCATTTCCTCGCCAACACGCCCGGCTTCTTCGAGCGCCATGCCGAACTGCTCGCCAGCATCCAGCTCACCAGCCCGCATGGCCACCGCGCCGTTTCGCTGCAAGAGCGCCAGATGGAGATGCTGCGCGAGAAGATCCGCGGCCTGGAGATGCGTCTGATGGAGATGATCCGCCACGGCCAGGAGAACATGGCGATCGCCGACAAGCTGCACCGTTGGACGCGCGCCCTGATGCTCACTGCCGATCCGGCCGACCTGCCCGGCACCTTGGTGCACGAACTCAAGGCCCAGTTCCTCATTCCCCAAGCGGGCATTCGCGTCTGGGACGTGGTGGGGGCCTATGCCGACCATCCTTTCGCCCTGGGGGCTAGCGAGGACACGCGCACCTTCGCCAGCAGCTTGGCGCAGCCCTATTGCGGCGTGAACGCGGGCTTCGAGGCTGTGGGCTGGCTGGAGGAGCCTTCCACGGTGACCTCGGTGGCCCTGATCCCGCTGCGTCACGGCGTGGGCGCCCAAGCCTTCGGCCTGCTCGTGCTGGGCTCGCCGGACCCGACCCGCTACACCGCCGACATGGGCACCGAGTTTCTGATGCGGGTGGGCGACCTGGCCAGCGCCAGCCTCACGCGCCTGCTGCCGGAAGGCTGAGGCCGAACACGCCATGAAGGACGAGCCGCTGCCGCCGCCAATCGAGGGCTATCTCGAGCACCTGCGCGTGCAGCGGCGCCTGGCCGAGCTCACGCTGCGAGCCTATGCGCGCGACCTCGCACAACTGGCCCGGCTGGCGGACGAGACCGGCGTGGCCCTGGAAGCGGTGCAGGCCCATCACGTGCGCCGCTGGCTCGGCCGGCTGCATGCGGGAGGGCTGTCCGGACGCAGCCTGGCGCGCACGCTCAGCGCCTGGCGGGGCTGCTACCGCTGGTGGGGCCGGCAGGGCCACGTCGCCCACAACCCCGTCGAGGGCATCAAGGCCCCCAAGGCCCCCAGGACGCTGCCCAAGGCCCTGTCGGTGGACCACGCGGTGGCCCTGGCTGAACAAGGGCCGAGCGCCGGAGACGATCCCGTGCTGGCCGCGCGCGACCGCTGCATCGTCGAGCTGCTGTACGGCTGCGGCCTGCGCATCGGCGAGCTCGCGGGCCTGGATCTGTGCGCCACGCCGTCTTCGCGCGGCTGGGTCGATTTGGCCGGGGCCGAGTTGCACGTGCGGGGCAAGGGGGGCAAGCGGCGCAGCGTGCCGGTGGGGCGGGCCGCGCTGGCGGCCCTGCGCGAGTGGCTGGCCCTGCGGCCCCGGCTGGCGCGCGGTGAGGAGGCAGCGCTGCTGCTCAGCGAGCGCGGCGCAAGGCTGTCGCCACAGCAAATCCGTGTCCGCCTGTCCCGGCGTGCCCTGCAAGTCGGCGTGCCCACGCGGGTCCATCCGCATATGCTGCGCCATTCTTTCGCCTCGCATCTGTTGCAGTCCAGCGGCGATCTGCGCGCGGTGCAAGAGCTGCTGGGCCACGCGCACATCACCACCACCCAGATCTACACCCGGCTGGACTTCCAGCACCTCGCCCGGGCTTACGATGCCGCCCATCCGAGGGCGCGTCGCAAGTCCTGAGCCGTTGCACCGAAACCCTCATGAACGTCATCACCCTGCGCGAAGGCAAGGAGCGTTCCCTGCTGCGCCAACACCCCTGGGTCTTTCAAGGGTCCATCGCCCGCGGCAACGCCGAGGCCGGCGACACCGTGCGTGTCCAAGCCCATGACGGCCGCTTCCTGGCCTGGGCGGCCTACAGCCCCGCCTCGATGATCCGCGCACGTGCTTGGAGCTTCGATGAGGCCGAGCGCATCGACGCGGACTTTTTCGCCCGCCGCATCGGCCGCGCGCTCGCGTTGCGGGCGCGTCTGCCGTTGTCCAGCGACGCCGTGCGCCTGATCCATGGCGAGGCCGATGGCCTGCCCGGCCTCATCGTGGACCGCTATGGCGACACGCTCAGCGCCCAGTTCCTCTCCGCTGGCACCGAGCGCTGGAAAGCCGTGATCGCCGATCAACTGCTTGCGGCCACCGGTCTGGCGCGCCTGTACGAGCGGTCGGACTCCGGGGTCCGCGCTCTGGAGGGGCTGCCGGCGGCCCGCGGCTGGCTGCGCGGCCAGGGGCCCACCGAGATCGCCATCCGCGAACACGGCTGGCAGCTCACGCTCGACGTGGACGAGGGCCACAAGACCGGCTACTACCTCGACCAGCGCGACAACCGGCGACGCTTTGCCGAGTGGGTGCGCCACTTCGGTTGCCGGCGGGTGCTCAACTGCTACAGCTACACAGGGGGCTTCAGCGTCGCTGCGCTGGCCGGTGGGGCGCAGGAGGTGCTGAGCGTCGACTCCTCGGCGCCGGCCCTGGCTCGGGCGCAGGCCCATGTGGCGCTCAACGGCTTCGAGGCGGCACGCCACCAGGCCCTCGATGCCGACGTGAACGAAACCTTGCGCCGCTTCATCCGCGAAGGCCGGACCTTCGATGCCATCGTGCTCGATCCGCCCAAGTTCGCCCCCTCGGCGGCCCATGCCGAGCGTGCGGCGCGAGCCTACAAGGACATCAACCGCCTGGCCTTCAAGCTGCTGGCCCCGGGGGGGCTGCTGCTGACCTTCTCGTGCTCCGGCGGCATCGGTGCCGAGCTCTTTCACAAGATCGTTGCCGGCGCCGGAATCGACGCCGGTGTGGACGGGATGATCCTGTCACGCCTGGAGGCCGCGCCCGACCACCCGATGACGATCTGCTTTCCCGAGGGCGAGTACCTCAAGGGACTGGCCATCTTGAAGCAGTCGGCCTGAGCGTCAGGGCAGCAGCCGCTCGCCGCGGAAGAGCTCGGCCGGCTGCTCGCGCTCGCGCACCAGGTGGGCCTCGTCGCCGACGACCAGCACCTCGGCCGCTCGGCCGCGGGTGTTGTAGTTGCTGGCCATGCTCATGCCGTAGGCCCCGGCCGACAACACCGCAAGCCGGTCGCCCGGCTGCACGGCCAGCGATCGGGCCCGGCCCAGCCAGTCGCCCGACTCGCACACCGGCCCCACCACGTCGTAGGTGACCGGCGCCTCGTCGCGCCGCCGGCAGGCCACGATGGCCATCGTGGCCTCGTACATCGCCGGGCGCATCAGGTCGTTCATCGCTGCATCGACGATGCAGAAGTTTTTTTCCTGCCCGGGCTTGAGGTAGAGCGTCTCGGTGAGCAGCACGCCGGCATTGCCTACCAGCGAGCGTCCGGGCTCGAACATCAGCATGCGGTGGCCATGGCCGCGCGCATCCAGGCGGGTCAGCAAGGCGCCGATCAGCTCGTCCGCCGCAGGCGGCGTCTCGTCGGTGTAGGTGATGCCCAGCCCGCCCCCCAGGTCCAGGTGATGCAGGGCGATGCCCTGGGCCTCGATCGCCTCGACCAAGTCGAGCACGCGGTCCAGGGCATCCAGATAAGGCGCGATCTCGGTGATCTGCGAACCGATGTGACAGTCGATGCCGATCACCGACAGGCCGGGCAGTGCGGCGGCCCGGCGGTAGGCGGCCACGGCGCGGTCGTGGGCCACACCGAACTTGTTGGCCTTGAGCCCTGTGGAGATGTAAGGGTGGGTGCCGGCATCCACGTCAGGATTCACTCGCAGGCTCACGGGGGCTTGGCGTCCCTCCTGCACCGCCACCGCCGACAGCACCTCCAGCTCGGCTTCGCTTTCCACGTTGAAGCACTTCACGCCGGCACGCAGGGCCAGGCGCATTTCCTCACGGGTCTTGCCCACGCCGGAGAACACCACGCGATCGGCGCTCACCCCTGCGGCCAGCACCCGTGCGAGCTCGCCGCCCGAGACGATGTCGAAGCCGCACCCCGCCCGCGCAAAGGTCTGCAGCACGGCCAGATTGGAGTTGGCCTTCATCGCGTAGCAGATCAGATGCTTGCGACCGACCAGCGCCCGCTGGTACGGTGCCAGCGCCGCCAGCATGGCGGCCTGGGAGTAAACGTACAGGGGCGTGCCGAAGCGATCGGCCAGAGCGTCGAGCTCGCAGCCGTCGAGGTGGAGCGACTCGCCCCGGTAGGCGAGAAAGGGGGCGCCGGGCAATTTCATCAAGGACGCGAAGCAGAAGGGGGAGGAGTGGGCGCCGAGGCCGGCGCCGCCGCCGCAGCGGCGGCCGGCGACGCGGCGGGCAGGTACAGCGGCCCCTTCTGGCCACAGGCCGATAGGCCCACCGCCAGTAGCGTCAGCAGGCCGACCGCTAGAATGAGTGCCCGTTTCGACATGCGCGGATTCTATCGGCGATGGCCCTCGAACCCACTCCCTTGAGCGACAGCGAATACCACGAACGCGCGCAGGCCGTGCTGGCCTCGGTGGAGGCCTGGGTGGACCGCTTGCTCGAGGACGACGTGATCGACATCGACACCCACCGCACCGGCGGGCTGCTCGAGCTCGTCTTCCCCGGCGGGGCCAAGCTGGTCATCAACACCCAGCCGCCCTTGCACGAGATATGGCTCGCGGCCCGCTCCGGGGGCTACCACTACAAATACGTGCAGGGCCGCTGGCTCGACACCCGCGAAGGGGGCGAGTTCTTCGACCGGCTCTCGCGCTGCGCCAGCGAGTTGGCCGGACAGCCCCTGCCGTTTCGCGCCGGCTGAGCCGTCCCGGGGAGGCCATCAGGGCCTGAACAGGTCCAGGATGCTGCGCCGCTCCTCTTCCGAGGTGGAGGCGCCCGGTGATGGCGGGGCGTCCAGGCCCAGGCTCGTGACACCCGCGCCGTGGTCGTATTCGTCATAGAACCATTCGCCGCCCACCTGGATGAGCCCCGCCGGGGGGTCGGGCTGGTTCACCGGCACGCCTTTGAGCGCGGTGGCCATGTAATCGATCCATACCGGCAGCGACAGGCCCCCGCCGGTCTCGCGGTCTCCCAGCTTGCGCGGGGTGTCGTAACCGATCCACACCACCGCCACCACCTCGGGCTGGTAGCCGGCGAACCAAGCATCCACCGAATCGTTGGTGGTGCCGGTCTTGCCGTATAGGTCGGGTCGCTTGAGCGTGGCCTGGGCCCGGGCAGCCGTGCCGCTGCGGGTGACCTCCTGCAGCAGGCTGCTCATCACGAAGGCGTTGCGCGGATCGATGGCCCGCATCGACTCGTCCAGCGGCGCGGGGGAGTGCTCCACGAGCACCCGGCCCCGGTTGTCGGTGACCTTGGTGATCAGCGACGGCGGCACCCGGTAGCCCCCGTTGGCGAAGACCGCATAGGCGGTGGCCATCTGCAGCGGCGTGACCGAGCCCGCGCCCAACGCCAGGGTGAGATAAGGGGGGTGGCGTTCCGGGTCGAAGCCGAAACGGGTCACCCACTCCTGCGCATAAGCCGGGCCGATGGCTTCGAGCATGCGGATGGACACCATGTTCTTCGAACGGGCCAGGGCCCGGCGCAGCGACATCGGTCCGTCGAAGGTGCCGTCGTAGTTCTTGGGTTCCCAGGGCTTGCTGCCGGTGGTCGTTGCGTCATAGAAGAGCGGCGCGTCGTTGATCACCGTGGCCGGGGTGAACCCGCGCTCCAGCGCGGCCGAGTAGATGAAGGGTTTGAAGCTCGAACCGGGCTGGCGCCAGGCCTGGGTGACATGGTTGAAGCGGCTCTTGGCGTAATCGAAGCCACCGACCAGCGCGCGGATCTGGCCGGTGCGAGGGTCGAGCGAGACGAAGGCTCCTTCCACCTCGGGCAGCTGGGTGATCGACCAGCCGGCGCGACCCAGGTCGATGACCCGGATCACCGAACCCACGCGGATCTGGATGTTCGGCTTGGCCTTGGGGGACAGGCCCGACTGGGCCGGCCGCAGTCCCTCGCCTGCCAGGGTGACCGTCTGCCCATCGGCCAGCATCGCGACGACCTTCTTCGGGTCGACCTCGAGCACCACGGCGGCGCGCACCTCGTCATTGTCCGGGTGCTCCACCAGGGCCTCGGCCACTCGGGCATCGACCTGGGCCGGATCCTTGGGCAGATCCACATGACCCTCGGGGCCGCGGTACCACTGGCGGCGCTCGTAGTCCATGATGCCCTTGCGCAGCGCACGGTAGGCCGCAACCTGCTCGTCCGAGCGGATCGTGGTGTACACGTTCAGCCCCCGCGAATAGCTCTCTTCCCCATACTGGTTGTGGATGAGCTGGCGGGCGGTCTCGGCCACGTACTCGGCGTGGACGGGCAGAGACGGGGTCTGGCGGTAGCGCAGCACCTCCGCCTTGGCCGCGGCGTGCTGGGCTTCGGTGATGAAGCCGTTGTCCAGCATGCGGTCGATGATGTACTGCTGGCGCACCCGCGCACGGGGCGGGTTACGGATCGGGTTGTAAGCGGCCGGTGCCTTGGGCAGGCCGGCCAGCATCGCCGCCTCGGCAATGCTGAGGTTGTTGAGATCCTTGCCGAAATAGATCTCGGCTGCGGCGGCGAAACCATAGGCCCGCTGGCCCAGGTAGATCTGGTTCATGTAGAGCTCGAGGATCTCGTCCTTGCTCAGCATGTTCTCGATCTTCAGGGCCAGCAGCACCTCGTAGACCTTGCGGGTGAAGGTCTTCTCGGAAGACAGGTAGAAATTGCGCGCCACCTGCATCGTGATCGTCGAGGCCCCCTGGCTGCCCACCGAGCCGAAGTTGGCCAAGGCCGCCCGCAGCATGCCCTTGTAATCGATGCCGCTGTGGTCGTAGAAGCGCGCGTCCTCGATGGCCAGCACGGCATGTTTCATCACTGCGGGGATCTGCTCGATCGGCACGAACTTGCGGCGCTCCTCGCCGAACTCGCCCAGCAGCACCCCGTCGGCCGAGAATACGCGCATCGGCAGCTTGGGCCGGTAGTCGGTCAGGCCGTCGATGTCGGGCAGGTTGGGATAGGCCACGGCCAGCGCCATGGCCACCAGCATCGCGCCGGCCGCCGCCCCGGCGGCCAGCAGTCCCAGCGCCCAGGCGGCCACACGGGTCGCCCAGTGCGCCCAGGGCGGCACCGTGGGGCGACCCTGGGGCGAAGACGAGCGGGAGGAATCAGACATGCATGCGCTTTCGATGGGCCGCCGTAGGACGCGGCCGTGCCGGCCCAGCGCCGGCGGACGCCCCGGCGCCGCGCGCCGTGGGGTGGGTGGATCGCTGTTCCGATTATAGGAAGCCCCCATGCCGCACCGGGCCCACAGCGCCCTTGCAACCTCCTCCCATCAGGCCCGCAGACCGGGGTTCGGACACAGCTTGTTTCAATGTCCGGCGGGGGCTCAGGGTTCTCCCGGAAACAGGGCTTCGACGTCAACTTCCGGCAACGGAAACAAACGTTCAAACCGTGAAAAAATCTTTGTTGCACAAAGGGTTTACTGCTAGCATTGAAGTAACTTATTAACAATCCGGCGCACCTGTCCGTGCCGTTGGGGGATCCCCGTGAGCTTTCTTGACGTTTTGCTGGGCCGCAAGCATCCGCCGCTTGTCGGGCTGGACATCAGTTCGTCGAGCGTGAAGCTGGTCGAACTGGGGCAGACCGCCTCGGGCGAATACGTCGTCGAACGTTTCGCCACCGAGAGTTTCGAGAAGGGCTGGATCGCCGACGGTCAGATCGAGAAGTTCGACGAGGTGGCCGACGCGGTGCGCCGCGTGGTGGTCAAGAGCGGCACGCGCACCAAGCACGTGGCCATGGCGATGCCCCAGTCCTCGGTGATCACCAAGAAGATCATGCTGCCGGCCGGCCTGCGCGAGGAGGAACTCGAGATGCAGGTCGAGTCCGAGGCCAACCAGTACATCCCCTTCTCGCTCGACGAAGTCAGCCTGGACTTCTGCGTGGTCGGCCCGAGCCCCACCTCGGCCGGCGACGTGGAGGTGCTGATCGCCGCCTCCCGCAAGGACCGCGTGCAGGATCGCCAGGGGCTGGCCGAGGCGGCCGGGCTCAAGCCGGTGGTGCTCGACATCGAGTCGCATGCCTCGCGCCTGGCCGTCAGCCGCCTGATCCAGGCCCTGCCCAACGAAGGGCGCGATTCGCTGGTGGCGCTGTTCGAGATCGGGGCCGAGACCACGAGCCTGAAGGTGTTGCGTGACGACGAGCTCCTCTACGACCGCGATCAGGCCTTCGGCGGCAGCCAGCTCACCCAGCTGATCTCGCGCCAGTACGGCTTCTCGTTCGAGGAGGCCGAGCAGAAGAAGCTGGCCGGCGACCTGCCCGAGGACTACGAACAGACCATCCTCAATCCCTTCGTCGACAGCATGGCCCAGGAAGTCGGCCGCGCGCTGCAATATTTCTTCACCAGCACGCCCCATCACAAGGTGCATTACGTGATGCTGGCCGGCGGCAGCGCGGCCCTGCCCGGACTGAAGGAGCGCGTCACCGAGCAGACGGGCTTTGCCTCGATGATCGTCAACCCCTTCGAGGGCATGAAGCTCGGCTCCAGCGTGCGCGAGAGCAAGCTGCGCCGTGAGGCACCGTCGTACCTCACGGCCTGTGGCCTGGCGATGCGGAGGTTCCTGCAATGATCCTCATCAACCTGCTTCCCCACCGGGAAGAAAAGCGCCGCCGCCGCAAACAGGCCTTCTTCGCCGTCTTGGGCTTCTCGGCCCTGGGTGGGGTGCTCATCGTGGTGCTGTGGTATGCCGTGCTGCAACAGATGATCTCCACCCAGCAAGAGCGCAACGCCTTCTTGCAACAAGAGATCCGCAAGCTCGACGAGCAGATCAAGGACATCGCCAACCTGCGCGCCGAGATCGAGGCGCTCAAGGCGCGTCAGAAGGCCGTGGAGGATCTGCAGACCGATCGCAACATGCCGGTGCACTTGCTCAACGAACTGGTGCGCCAGACGCCTGAAGGCGTGTACCTCACCGCCATCCGCCAAGACGGGCAGACCGTGTCGATCAACGGTGTGGCCCAAACCAACGAGCGCGTATCCGAGCTGCTGCGTAACACCGCCTACAACTCGACCTGGCTGGAGCGTCCGGAGCTCATCGAGATCAAGGCAGCCAACGTGCGCACCGACGGTCGCGAGCAACGCCGGCTCTTCGAATTCTCGATGCGTGTGGCGCTCAAGCGCCCGCAGGACGCCTCGGCTCCGGCTGCGGCGGCCAGTGCGCCGGCGGGTTCGCCCTCCTGAGGAAGACGTCATGGCCAAAGCAAACCTCAATCTGAGCGAGCTGTCCGACGAGATTGCCTCGCAGTTCCGGGGGCTGGATCCAAACGAACCCGGGCAGTGGCCCATCCTCCCGCAGGTGGCGGTGTGGCTGCTGGCGGCCGTGGCGGTGGTGGTGCTGGGCTGGTTCCTCGTGCTGACCGGCGAGGCCGACCTGCTGGAGGCCGAACGCAACCGAGAGCCCGAACTGAAGCAGACCTATCGCAGCAAGCTGGCCCAGGCGGTGAACCTGGGCGAACTGCGCAAGCAACGCCTGCAGGTCCAGGAGTACGTCACCCAGCTCGAAAAGCAGTTGCCCGGCAAGGCCGAGATGGATGCCCTGCTGTCGGACATCAACCAGGCCGGTCTGGGCCGCGCCCTGCAGTTCGAGCTGTTCCGCCCTGGCCAGGTGGTCGTCAAAGACTATTACGCCGAGCTGCCCATCGCGATCCGCGTGACCGGCCGCTACCACGACATTGGCGCCTTCACGGCCGACATCGCCAATCTCTCGCGCATCGTCACCTTGCACGGCCTGAACGTGACTGTGCCCAAGGGCAACGAGGCCGGTGGGGCCTTGGGCATGGAGGCCACGGCCCGCACCTACCGCTACCTGGATCAGTCGGAGATCGAAGCGCAGCGCAAGGCCAAGGCCGAGGCTGCCAAGCAGGGGGGCAAGCAATGACCTTCCGGTCCGTGAAGTCGCTCGTGCTGCCGCTGGCGGTGCTGGCCGTCTTGTCCGGCTGTGGGGGGCCGCAGGATGAGCTGCAGGCCTGGATGGAACAGCAAAAACGCGAGGTCCAGCCCCGCGTCACGCCGCTGGAGCCGCCCAAGAAGTTCGATCCTCAGCCCTATGTGGCGGCCGATGGCGTCGAGCCTTTCAGCGCCCAGAAGCTGACCGTGGCCCTCAAGCAAGAGGCCCGTCAGCCGAACTCGCTGATCGCGGCCGAACTGAACCGGCGGCGCGAACCCCTGGAGGCCTATCCTCTGGACAGCATGGTCATGGTGGGCAGCGTTGCCAGACAGGGACGCCAGTACGCTTTGCTTCGTGTGGACAACTTGTTGTACCAGGTGAAGGTGGGCGACTACCTGGGACAGAACTACGGCCGCATCACCCGCATCACCGAGACGGAGGTTTCTCTCCGGGAGATCGTTCAGGACGCCGCTGGCGAGTGGATCGAGCGCACCAGCAGCCTGCAGCTTCAGGAGAAGACCCAATGAGAACCATGCAGCAACACACCAAGATGAAGAACCTGCGCATCGGCGCCCTGGGGCTGGTCTTGTTCGTGGCGCCGGCCTTGGCCCTGGCGCAGGCGGCCATCCGTTCGATCAGCGCCAGCCAGAGCGCAGGCGCCGAGGTCGTGCGCATCGAGCTGTCCCAGCCGCTGCAGGCCGTGCCCAGCGGCTTCACCGTGCAGACGCCGCCGCGCATCGCCATCGACCTGCCCGGCGTGACCAGCGACCTGCCACGCTCCAGTGTGGACATCAACCAGGGCAATGTGCGCTCGGCCAACATCGCTCAAGCCGCTGAGCGCACCCGTCTCGTGCTGAACCTGAAGCAGCCGGCCAACTACACCGCCCAGCTCCAGGGCAACGCCTTGCTGCTGGTGCTCGAGAACACCGGCGCGGCGGCTTCGGCCGCCGGCAGCACCGTGCATTTCGCCCCCAGCACCAACGAGACCGTGCAGGCCCTGCGCGGCGTGGATTTCCGGCGAGGGGCCGAGGGTGCCGGGCGCGTGGTGGTCGATCTGCCCAGCACCCAGGTCGGCGTGGACATCCGGCAGCAGGGTGCGAACCTGGTGGTGGAGTTCCTGCGCACCACCCTGCCCGACAGCCTGCGCCGCCGTCTGGACGTGACCGATTTCGGCACGCCGGTGCAGACGGTCTCCACCACGCAGGTGGGCGATATGGTGCGCATGGTGGTCGAACCCCGCGGGAACTGGGAGCACAGCGCCTACCAGACCGACACCCAGTTCGTATTGGAGGTCCGTCCGCAGAAGGAAGATCCCAACCGCCTCGTGCAGGGCCCCACCTTCCAGGGCGAGAAGCTCTCGCTGAACTTCCAGAACATCGAGGTGCGCTCGCTGCTGCAGGTGATCGCCGACTTCACCAACTTCAACGTGGTGACCAGCGACTCCGTGACCGGCAACGTCACGCTGCGCCTGCGCGACGTGCCCTGGGACCAGGCCCTGGAGATCATCCTGCAGGCCAAGGGACTGGGCTATCGCAAGGCCGGTAACGTGCTGTGGATCGCACCGAAGGACGAGATCGCGGCCAAGGAGAAGCTCGAACTCGAGGCCAAGGCCCAGATCGCCCAGCTCGAACCCCTGCGCACCCAGTCCTTCCAGCTCAACTACGCCAAGGCCACCGATGTCGTGCGCAGCCTGGTCGGCTCCGGCGGGGGCGCGGGCTCGCCAGGGGCGCCGGGCGGCGGCGGTGGTGGCATGCGCATCCTCACGCCGCGTGGCAGCGTCATCGCCGAGCCGCGCACCAACCAGCTGTTCATCACGGACATCGCCTCCAAGCTGGAGGAAGTGCAGCAGCTCATCAGCAAGATCGACATCCCGGTGCGGCAGGTCATGATCGAGGCGCGCATCGTCGAGGCCGACGACAGCTTCGGCCGCCAGCTGGGCGTCAAGCTCGGCGCGACCGACCTGCGAGGCATCCGGGGCGGCACGCCGGGCTGGAGCCTGGGCGGCAACAACCGCATCGGCATCGGTGGCACCTACCTCGGCATCGGTGAGCAGACCTTGCAGGCGGCGGTCACCGGGGGCAGCTACATCCCGAACAGCTACTTCGTGAACCTGCCGGCCCAGTCCATCGATGGGTCCAACCCGGCCACCCTGGCGCTGTCGCTGTTCAGTTCCACGGCCAACCGATTCCTGAACCTGGAGATTTCGGCACTCGAAGCCGACGGCAAGGGCCGCGTGGTCTCGAGCCCACGTGTCATCACGGCGGACCAGGTGACGGCGCTGATCGAGCAGGGGACCGAGCTGCCCTACCAGAACGCCACGTCCAGCGGTGCCACCAGCGTGGAGTTCCGCAAGGCGAGCCTCAAGCTCGAGGTCAAACCCCAGATCACGCCGGAGGGCGGCATCATCCTCGACGTGGACGTCAACAAGGACACCCCGGGCATTCTGACGCCTGGCGGCTACGCGATCGACACCAAGCACGTGAAGACCCAGGTGCTGGTGGAAAATGGCGGCACGGTGGTGATCGGCGGCATCTTCACGATGAGCGAGCGAGAGGACGTCAGCAAGGTTCCGTTGCTGGGTGACATCCCGGTGCTGGGCCACCTGTTCAAGCAGCGCGGCACGTCCCGGGAGAAGACCGAGCTGCTGGTGTTTCTCACGCCCCGCATCGTCTCCGAGCGCGGCGGGGTGCAGTGAGGCCGGAGTCCCTGCCGTCTGCCTTACGACCCGCGCTCCGCCTGGCCCTGGTGGGCTTGCCGGGGTGCGGCAAGTCGACCATCGGGCGGCAGCTCGCCAAGCGTTTCGGCGTGGAGTTCGTCGACAGTGACGCCGAGATCGAGAAGCGCCTGGGCATGACCATCAGGCAGTACTTCGAGGCGCACGGGGAAGCGGCCTTCCGCGACGTCGAACAGGCTATGCTGGACGAGCTCTGTCGCAGGCCTGGGCCCTTTGTCCTCGCCACGGGAGGAGGCATCGTGCTCAAGCCGGCCAACCGGGAGTTGCTGCGTTCGCACACTTGCGTGGTCTATCTCCATGCATCGGTCAGCGACCTGTGGCGGCGCTTGCGCCATGACACCAAGCGGCCGCTGTTGCAGGGGGGCGATGCCCTCGGGCGGCTGAAGTCCCTGGCACGTGAGCGCGAGCCGCTGTACAGGGAGGTGGCCGAGTTCGTGGTCGAGACGGGACGCCACGGGCCAGCCGCCAGTGTGAACATGATTGCGATGCAAGTGGAACTGGCGGGAAGGCACCGGGCACTTCGATCCGGCTGAAGGATGCGCAGCCCAATACCAACGAGTTTGCCAACGAGTTTGCGGCGACCTTGTGCGAGGTCTGGCCAGGAGGGAATCCGATGACGACAACTGCAATTTCCAGGCGGTACTGCGCAGGTCTGGCGCTGCTGGCGTTCGTTTTAGCGCTCGTGTCTTGCGGAGGCGGGGGCGGGGGCTCCGGAGACGGGCCGTTTGCATCCACCGGGAAGGGGGCTCCACCCTTCTCCAGTGATGGTGCGGGCAACCCACCGTTCGGCGAAGGTTCGGGAGGTGGTGGCACCGTTGGTGACGGCCCGCGTCCCAGTCCCGATCCGACCGTCACGATCAGCGACGATGCCATTCAGGGTTCTGTCCTCAACGCCGGCACAGGTGGGGCGCTGGCCAATGCCACCGTGCGAGTCGACGGCGTGACGCTGAGCACCAATGCGCAGGGCGATTTTGCCCTGGCCAGCCATGCGCCAAATCCCCGCTTGATTCTGCGCAGTGAGGCGACGGGCTTCGAGACCATGGTGCGTGTGACTCCGCTGGTTGCAGATGTTCCTAGCTACACGTTGTTCAAACTGACCGCGCACGGGCTGTCAGCCAGTCTCCAAGCGGCGGATGGCGGGACCGTGGGTGCCGAGGATGGGACCACCCGGATCGTGGTGCCGGCTGGCGCCCTTCAGGAGGCGGGGGCTGCCGCTAGCGGGGAGGTCACGGTGAGGGTGACGGCCTTGGCCATGGGATCGGACACCTACCTCGCCAGTGGCGACTACACGGACAGTTCGGGCACGTCGCTGGAGGCTTTCGGCGGAGTGGTCCTGACCAACAACCGCGACCTGACGGTGGCGTCCGGCGCGTCCCTAGATGTGCGCGTGCCCGTCAGCACCCGATCTTCGAATCCGCCCGCGTCCGTGACGGCATATTACCTGGATCCGGCGACTGCCCGCTGGGTGGCGGGTCCCTCGGCTACGCTGGCCGGCGGGGACGCTCCTTACTACAGCTTCCAGGCCGACCGCTTCGGCCAATGGATGGTGGGTGCTCCGCTGAGTGGCGGTGTCGTGGTGACAGGCTGTGTTCAAGATGAGAACGGCAACCCGGCGGTCAATGTCACGGTTACGGCCGAGGGCATCTCTTACACAGGGCTCGCCGTTGACGTCACTGACGCGGGGGGCAACTTCACACTGCCAGTGCGTTCATCTGGCACGGTCATCGTGTCGGGCCGGCGCGGCGCCCTGCTGACGAACTCCGCGACCGCCACCACCAGCGGTGGCAGCACCAATCTGTCACCTTGCCTGACCCTGCCGACGGTCAACGCGGCTACCGTTCGGCTGACCTGGGGAGAGGCTCCCCGTGATCTCGACTCGCACCTGCGGCTGCCTGGCGGTGTCCACGTCTACTACGTGGACCGCGGCTCGTTGGGCCAGGCGCCCTATGCCAACCTGGATGTGGACGATGTGACCGGCTTCGGCCCCGAGGTGACCACCATCCGGCGTCCGCGCGTTGGGATCTATCGCTTCTACGTCCACAACTTCTCGGGGACGTTCGCGCCGGGCATGACCCAGTCACCGGCAAGGGTGGAACTGAACTACGCCGGCCGCACGGTAGTGTTCACGCCGCCCGCCAGCGAAGGCAGTGCACGGTACTGGCACGTCTTCGACCTGGAGATCGGCGACAATTGCTCGATGACGCTGTACCGCTACAGCCGCTGGCGCCTGGACGAGCCGCAGAACCCTAACAGCGATGCGACGCCCGCGGAGTGCCAGCCTTGAGCCTCTTGCGGGAGTGGAATTGGATCGACTGGACCTTGACCTCGGCGAGCGCAGCTACCCCATCCTGATCGGCCCCGGTCTGCTGGGGTCGTCGGACAGCTATGCTGGGCTGCCGCGCAGCCGGATGGCTGCCATCGTCAGCAACGAGACGGTGGCGCCGCTGTATGCCCGGGCCCTGGCCGATGCGCTGGCCGCTCGCCACGAACGGGTCGTCCAGATCGTGCTGCCCGATGGCGAGGCGTACAAGGACTGGCATACGCTCGACCGCATCTTCGATGCCCTGCTGGCCGAAGGCTGCGACCGCCAGACGGTGCTCTACGCGCTGGGCGGCGGGGTGGTCGGCGACATGACCGGCTTTGCCGCCGCCTGCTACATGCGTGGGGTGCCCTTCGTGCAGGTGCCCACGACGCTGCTGGCGCAGGTCGATTCCTCGGTGGGCGGCAAGACGGCGATCAACCACCCGCGCGGCAAGAACATGATCGGGGCCTTCTATCAGCCGCGACTGGTGGTGTGCGACCTCGACGTGCTCGACACCCTGCCCGAGCGCGAGCTCTCGGCCGGCCTGGCCGAAGTGATCAAGTACGGGCCCATCGCCGATCCGTCCTTCCTGGACTGGATCGAGGCGAACATCGTGGCCCTGCGTACTCGCGACAAGGCCGCGCTGGCGCATGCGGTGCGCCGCTCCTGCGAGATCAAGGCCTGGGTGGTGGGGCAGGACGAGCGTGAGTCCGGCCTGCGCGCGATCCTGAACTTCGGCCACACCTTTGGACATGCGATCGAGGCGGGCCTGGGGTATGGGCAATGGCTGCATGGCGAGGCGGTGGGCTGCGGCATGGTGATGGCCAGCGAGCTGTCGGCCCGGCTGGGCCTGATGCCCGCCAGCTTCGTCGAGCGCATGCGTCGGCTCGTCGAGCGCTCCGGCCTGCCCGTGACCGGCCCGGCGCTGGGGGCGCAGCGCTACCTCGACCTGATGCGTGTGGACAAGAAGAACGAGGGCGGCGAGATCCGGTTCGTGGTCATCGAGGCCCTGGGACGCGCGGCTCTGCGTCCGGCGCCCGATGCCCTGGTGGCCGAGGTGATCGAGGCCTGCACGGCCTGAACGCCGATTCGGGGTCCATGCTCGCTCCCTACGCCTGTGATCCGGCTCGCTCCCGAGGGCGGCGTCATCCCGAGCCCGAGGCACCCACCCGCAACGCCTTCCAGCGTGACCGGGACCGCATCGTGCACAGCACGGCTTTCCGACGTCTGGTCTACAAGACCCAGGTCTTTCTGAACCACGAGGGCGACCTGTTCCGCACACGCCTGACGCATTCGCTGGAAGTGGCCCAGCTGGGGCGCTCCATCGCCCGGGTGCTGGGGCTGCATGAGGATCTGGTCGAGGCCATCGCGCTGGCGCATGATCTGGGCCACACGCCCTTCGGCCATGCAGGCCAGGATGCGCTGCATGAATGCATGCGCGAGGACGGCGGCTTCGAGCACAACCTGCAGAGCCTGCGGGTGATCGACGAGCTGGAGGAGCGCTACCCCGGCTTCGACGGGCTCAACCTCAGTTTCGAGACGCGCGAAGGCGTGCTCAAGCACTGCTCGCGTGCGAACGCCCAGCGACTGGGGGAGGTGGGGCGGCGGTTCCTGGAGGGGACGCGGCCCAGCCTGGAGGCCCAGTTGTGCAACCTGGCCGACGAAATCGCCTACAACGCCCACGATATCGACGACGGCGTGCGCTCGGGCCTGCTGCGTTTCGAACAGCTCGACGAGGTGCCACTGGTGGCGAGCTATCGTCATGCGGTGCTGCGCGAGCACCCGGATCTTCCGGCCAAGCGCGTGCTGGCCGAGGCGATCCGCCGCATGCTGTCGGACCAGGTGTATGACGTCATCGATGCGACGCAGGCCGCTTTGGAGGCCCATCGGCCGCGGGATGTCGATGAGGTGCGTCGGCTGCCCGTGCTGCTTCGCTTCAGCGAGACCATGCGCGCGCAAAGCGATGAGCTCAAGCGTTTCCTGCGCGCCAACCTCTACCGCCACCCGCAGGTGGTGGAGACCACCGAGCGCGGCAAACGAGTCGTGCGCGAGTTGTTTGCCGCCTACGATCATGACCCGCGAGAGATGCCGGCCGATCACTGGCAGGACGGCCGCAAGGGCCGCCGGGCGATTGCCGACTACATCGCCGGCATGACCGACCGCTACGCGATCCGCGAGCACGAACGGCTCACGGGCGTGCGGCTGTTCTGATCAGGCGCTCGCGAAGCGCCAGACACCGTCCTCACCGAGCCGGCGTTCGAGCCGGCCCTCGAACCACAGGGCGTGCAGGTGGGCCAGGGCCTCGCCCATGGCGAAGGTGGTCTGGTGCAGGTCGAGTTGGCGCTTGAACATCACCTCCAGCAGATCGGCCGCGCTGCGCGGCGCGGTGCTGCAGGCTTGCAGCACTTCGTGCAGGCGCTCGGCATGGTGGGCCTGCAACTGCCGCACCCGCTCGTGCAGCCCGAGGAAGGGGCGCCCATGCGAGGGCAGGACCAGCGTGTCCTCGTGCAGACCGCACAAATCCTGGATCGATGCGAGGTACAGCGGCAGGGGGTTGCCCTCGGGTTCGAGGTCGAAGACGCTGACGTTGGTGGAGATGCGCGGCAGCAGCATGTCGCCGGAGATGAGCAGCGGGCCGCCATCTTCGGTGTACAGCGAGATGTGCTCGGGGGCGTGGCCATAGCCGGCGATGCAGCGCCAGTCGCGCCCGCCGATGCGCAGCACCTGGGCGTCCATCAGGCGGCGGAACTGTTCGGGCACCCGGGGCACCATGGAGGCGTAGTAGTTGCCCCGCTGGCGCACCCGCTCCACGGACTGCGGGTCGGTGAGGCCATGGCTGGCGAAGAAGGCGGCGGCGCTGTCGCCGCCGTGCCCGCCGGCGCGCAGGCTGCCCACCCGGGCGGCGTTGTAATCGGTGGCGCTGATCCACATCCGGCAGCGCCAGCGCTCGGTGAGCCAGTGGGCCAGGCCGATGTGGTCGGGGTGCATGTGCGTGACCACCACGCGCAGCACGGGCAGCCCGTGCAGTTCCCGGTCGAAGACTTGCTCCCAGGCCTGGCGCGTGGCGTCGTTGGCGATGCCGCAGTCGACGAGCGTCCAGCCTTCGCGGCCGTCCAGCCGGTCGCGCAGCAGCCACAGGTTGATGTGGTCGAGCGCGAAGGGCAGGCCCATGCGCACCCAGCGCAGCCCGGGGGCCACCTCCAGGCTGGTGCCGGGTGGCGGCAGGCAATCGCCCAGCGGGTATTCGAGACGCTGTTCCTGCGGGTTCATTCGCTACACTTTACGTAAACGTCACTCGCCCCAGTATAGGCAGCCATGGCCAATTCCGCTGTCACCACCGCGTCGCCCAGCTACACCATCAGCGAGCTGGCGCGCGAGTTCGACCTGACCACCCGGGCCATCCGCTTCTACGAGGACTGCGGCCTGCTCAGCCCCGAGCGCAGCGGCCCCAACGGCCGCAACCGCGTCTACACCGCGCGCGACCGCACGCGCCTGAAGCTCACGCTGCGCGGCAAGCGGCTGGGACTCAGTCTGGCCGAGATCAAGGAGCTGGTGGACATGTACGAGTCGCCCCGCGACACCGTGCCTCAGTTGAAGAAGTTCCTGGTCGTGCTGGCGGCGCATCGCGAGCAGCTCGAGCAGCAGCTCGCCGACCTGCAGGTGACCCTGGAGGAAGTGAGCAGCCACGAACGCGAGGCGCGGCGCCTGCTGGGCGAGTTCGAGCGCAAGAAGCGCGCCTGAGCTTGGCGTCCGCGCAACCGCTATCTGCGCAAGTCCGAATTGACGTTTACGTCAACGTCAATTAGGCTGCGGGTTTCGTCGCTTGCGGTCCAGGAGTCGCACATGCCCAGTCCCGCCGAACCGGCCCCGGCCGATCCGGACTTCGCCGCCCGCGTGCGCGCCTCCTTTGCGCGCCAGGCGGTGATGGCCACCCTGGGTATTGCGCTCGAAGAGGTGCAGGCCGGGCGGGTGGTGCTGACGATGCGGCACCGTGACGACCTGACCCAGCAGCACGGCTTTCTGCATGCCGGGGTGGTGTCCACCGCGCTGGACTCGGCTTGTGGCTATGCCGCGTTTTCCCTGATGCCGCCGGAGGCGGCGGTGCTGACCATCGAGTTCAAGGTGAACCTGCTCGCGCCGGCGCGAGGGCCTGGATTCCGCATCGTGGCCGAGGTCACCAAGGCCGGGCGCACCATCTCGGTCGTCGATGGCCGGGCCCTGGAGGCCGGACCGGACGGCGAGCGCCTGGTGGCCACGATGACGGCCACGATCATGACCGTGCTTGGCCGCGACGGCGTGCGGCACTGAGACGCAGCGGCGATCCGTTTCTTGTTGTGCAGACGAAGGACCATGACCATGCAACTGCCCGGACTCAACTTCCAGCTCGGCGAGGACATCGACGCGCTGCGCGACTCGGTACGCGCCTTCGCCGAGGCCGAGATCGCCCCGCGGGCGGCCGAGATCGATGCCACCGACCAGTTCCCGATGGACCTGTGGCGCAAGATGGGCGAGCTCGGTGTGCTGGGCATCACCGTGCCCGAGGAATACGGCGGAGCCAACATGGGCTACCTGGCCCACATGGTGGCCATGGAGGAGATCAGCCGCGCCAGCGCCTCGGTGGGCCTGTCCTATGGCGCCCACTCCAACCTGTGCGTGAACCAGATCCGGCGCAACGGCACCGAGGCACAGAAGCGCAAGTATCTGCCCAAGCTGATCAGCGGCGAGCATGTGGGTGCGCTGGCGATGAGCGAGCCCGGTGCGGGCTCGGACGTGGTCTCGATGAAGCTGCGCGCGCAGGACAAGGGCGGCTACTACGTGCTCAACGGCAGCAAGATGTGGATCACCAACGGCCCCGATGCCGACACCTTGGTGGTTTACGCCAAGACCGAGCCCGAATTGGGCGCGCGCGGCATCACGGCCTTCCTCGTGGAGAAGGGCATGAAGGGCTTCTCGGTGGCGCAGAAGCTCGACAAGCTGGGCATGCGCGGCTCGCACACCGGTGAGCTGGTCTTCCGCGACGTGGAGGTGCCGGCCGAGAACGTCCTGGGAGCGGTCAACGGCGGCGCCAAGGTGCTGATGAGTGGCCTGGACTACGAGCGTGCCGTGCTGGCCGCCGGTCCCATCGGCATCATGCAGGCGGTGATGGACAACGTGGTGCCCTACATCCACGACCGCAAGCAGTTCGGCCAGAGCATCGGCGAGTTCCAGCTCATCCAGGGCAAGGTGGCCGATATGTACACCGTGCTGCAGGCTGCGCGCGCCTTCTGCTACACCGTGGGCAAGAACCTCGACATGCTGGGCAGCGAGCATGTGCGCCAAGTGCGCAAGGACTGCGCGAGCGTCATCCTCTGGTGCGCTGAAAAGGCCACCTGGATGGCCGGGGAGGGCATCCAGATCTTTGGCGGCAACGGCTACATCAACGAGTACCCGCTGGGCCGGCTGTGGCGAGATGCCAAGCTCTACGAGATCGGCGCTGGTACCTCGGAGATCCGCCGCATGCTCATCGGGCGGGAGCTGTTTGCCGAGACGATGTGAGCATGGCAGTGGGCTTTGCGCCCGGCTGCGCCTACACTGCGCACTGGGATACTGCACTGCACCATCATGTCGATCCAGCAGATCAAGTCGGTCCACAGCCGCCGCCGTGGCGTTCACAGGCCTTAACCGGCGCGGAGGGCACGATGTTTCCCCAAAAGCTCACCGATCCGCGCGCCTTCGACATTGCCGCGGCCCTGCTGGAGGGCTTCAATCGGCACTATCGGCTGTTCCGCCAGACCAGCATCGAGGCCAAGCGGCGCTTCGAGATGGCCGATTGGCACGGACAGCAGCGCGCCCAGCGGGAGCGCATCGAGTTCTACGACAAGCGCGTGGATGAGGCGGTGGAGCGGCTGCAGAGCCAGTTCCGGGCCCATCAGCTGCCCATGGACGTGTGGCACCAGGTCAAGCTGCATTACATCGGATTGCTGACCAACCACCTGCAGCCCGAGCTGGCCGAGACCTTCTTCAACTCGGTGACGACCAAGATCCTGCACCGCAGCTACTTCCATAACGATTTCATCTTCGTGCGTCCGGCGATCTCGACGGAGTACCTCGAGAACGACGAGCCTGGCTCTCAACCGACCTATCGCGCCTATTACCCGACACGTGAGACCCTGCGCGAGACTTTGCTGAGGGTGGTGACCAACTTCCAGCTCGCGGTGGAGTTCGAGGATCTGGGGCGCGACGTGGACTTCGTGTTGCAGGCCATGCGCAAGGAGTTCGGGGAGGTGCGGCTGCGCACCAATTTCCAGCTCCAGGTGCTGTCGTCCCTGTTCTTCCGCAACAAGGGGGCCTACATCGTTGGCAAGATCGTCAACGGTTTCCGCGAGATCCCGTTCGCGCTGCCGATCCTGCATACCTCCCGGCGCCAACTCGTCATCGATGCGGCCCTGTTTGGCGAGGACGACCTGCAGATGCTCTTCAGCTTTGCGCGGGCCTACTTCATGGTGGATATGGAGATCCCGGCGGCTTATGTGCAGTTCCTGCGCTCACTGATGCCGCGCAAGCCGCGGTCGGAGATCTACAACGCACTGGGCCTGCACAAGCAGGGCAAGAATCTCTTTTACCGCGATTTCCTCTACCACCTGAAGCACTCCAGCGACCGCTTCCGCATTGCGCCAGGCATCAAGGGCATGGTCATGCTGGTCTTCGACCTGCCGTCCTTCCCCTATGTGTTCAAGGTCATCAAGGATTTCTATCCGCCTCAGAAGGACACTTCGCGCGAGCTGATCCAGCGCAAGTACCTGCTGGTCAAGACGCACGACCGTGTCGGGCGGATGGCCGACACGCTGGAGTACTCGAACGTGGCCTTCCCCCGTGCACGCTTCGAGGACGAACTGGTGGCTGAACTCAAGCACTTCTGCGGCAGCCTCATCGAGGAGGACGGCGACGACCTCGTCATCCGGCACCTGTACATCGAGCGGCGAATGATCCCGCTCAACATCTACCTGCAGGAAGCCTCGCCCGAGCAGATCACCCACGCCGTGATCGAGTACGGCAATGCCATCAAGGATCTGG
Organism: Caldimonas sp.; assembly: GCF_046291045.1. Taxonomy (GTDB): domain Bacteria; phylum Pseudomonadota; class Gammaproteobacteria; order Burkholderiales; family Burkholderiaceae_C; genus Caldimonas. Next base: position 74,733 of record NZ_JBKBSL010000003.1, read on the forward strand.
TGGCGGCCAACATCTTTCCAGGGGACATGCTCTGGAAGAACTTCGGCGTGACGCGCCACGGCAAGGTGGTGTTCTACGACTACGACGAGATCGAATACCTCACCGACTGCAACTTCCGCAAGGTGCCGCAGCCGCGCACCGAGGAAGAGGAGCTGTCAGGCGAGGTGTGGTACAGCGTCGGCCCGAAGGACGTCTTCCCGGAAACCTTCGGGCCCTTCCTGCTGGGCAATGCGGCCGTGCGCGAGGTGTTCATGCGCCATCACGCCGACCTGCTCGACCCAGCCTACTGGCAGGCGCACAAGGAGCGCATCCTCGCCGGCCATGTCCATGACGTATTTCCTTACGACGCCCACAAGCGTTTCCCGCGGCTGCGTCAGGTGCAGCCTTCCCATCCCCCCCAGGCGGCGGGCCATCCTGCGATGGCGTCCTGACGTCTGGCCCCTGGCCCGTGTTTCCCGAAGGAGAGCATCATGTCCGACCCCATCGTCATTGCTTCTGCCGCCCGCACCCCCATTGGGGGCTTGCTGGGTGATTTCGCCGGCCTGCAGGCCTGGGAATTGGGGGCCGTCGCCATCCGAGCGGCGGTCGAGCGTGCTGGCATCGATGCTGCCGCCGTTGACGAAGTGCTCATGGGCAATTGCCTGATGGCCGGCCAGGGCCAGGCCCCGGCACGCCAGGCGGCCCGCCGCGCCGGCCTGCCCGATTCGGCCGGCGCCGTCACCTTGTCCAAGATGTGCGGCTCTGGCATGCGCGCGATGATGTTTGCGCACGACATGCTGGCGGCCGGCAGTGTGGACGTGATGGTCGCCGGTGGGATGGAGAGCATGACCAATGCCCCGCACCTGGCCTTCATCCGCAAGGGGCAGAAGTACGGCGCCACGGCCTTCTACGACCACATGGCCCTGGACGGCCTGGAGGACGCCTACGAGCGCGGCAAGGCCATGGGCGTGTTTGCCGAGAGCTGTGTGGCCAAGTATGGCTTCAGTCGCGAGGCCCAGGACCACTACGCCATCACCTCGACCGAGCGGGCCCGCCGCGCCAACGAGGATGGCAGCTTCGACTGGGAGATGGCGCCCGTGGCCGTGCCCGGCAAGGGCGGCGAGCTTCACATCACCAAGGATGAGCAGCCCGCCAAGGCCAAGCTCGACAAGATTCCCAGCCTGAAGCCGGCGTTCAAGAAGGACGGCAGCATCACGGCGGCCACCTCATCGAGCATCTCCGACGGTGCCGCGGCCCTGGTGCTGATGCGCCAGTCGACCGCGGCCAAGCTGGGTGTGATGCCGTTGGCGCGCGTCGTGGCCCACAGCCTGCACGCCCAGGCGCCCGAATGGTTCACCACCGCCCCGGTGGGTGCCATCGACAAGGTGCTGAAGAAGGCCGGCTGGGCAGCCAAGGACGTGGACCTGTGGGAGATCAACGAGGCCTTTGCCGCCGTGACCATGGCGGCGATGACCGAGCACAAGCTGCCTCATGAGAAGGTGAACGTCAACGGCGGGGCCGTGGCCTTGGGCCACCCCATCGGAGCCAGCGGCGCGCGCATCGTCGTGACCCTGCTTGGGGCGCTGCGCAAGCACGGTCTCAAGAAGGGCGTGGCCTCGCTGTGCATCGGCGGCGGTGAAGCCACGGCCATGGCCGTGGAGCTGCTCTGAAGGACTGCGCCATGCAGGTGCTGGTGATCGGAGCTTCGCGCGGGCTGGGTCTGGAGTTCGCCCGCCAGTATCGGGCGGCCGGCGACCGCGTGGTGGCCACGGCGCGCAGCGACGAGGGACTGGCGCGGTTGCGTGCGCTGGGCTGCGAGTCCTGGCCGCTGGATCTGCTGGACGCCGCGAGCGTGGCCGGCCTGGGCTGGCGCCTGGATGGCGAGCGCTTCGACGCCGTGATCCTCAATGCCGGGATCTACGGCCCGCGCACGCAGGGGCTGGAGACGCCGACCCAGAACGATTTCGATGCGGTGATGCGCACCAACGTGCTTGGGCCCATGCGCGTGCTGCCCCAGCTCGAGACGGCATTGGCGAGCGGCGCCAAGCTCATGGTGCTGTCGTCGATGATGGGATCGATCGGTCAGCGCAGTTCGAGCACCGGCTGGCTCTACCGCGCCTCCAAGGCCGCGCTGAATTCGGTGCTGCGCGATGCCGCGCTGGCGCTCGGGCCGCGCGGCATCACCTGCGTGGCCGTGCATCCGGGCTGGGTGCGCACCGACATGGGCGGGCCCAACGCCAGCCTCGCACCCGAGGACAGCGTGGCCGGCCTTCGCAAGCTGCTCGCGCGACTGACGCCCGACGACAATGGGCATTTCCTCCACCACGACGGCACACCCATCGCCTGGTGAGCCGCGCATCCCCATCGACATCATGTTGTTGAGCGAAGACCACCGCGCGGTGCAAGACGCCGTGCGCGCCTATGTGCAGGACTGTATCGCCCCCAACGCGGCGCGCTGGGACAAGGAGCATCACTTTCCGGCCGAGGAGCTCAAGGGCCTGGCCGCGCTGGGCTGCTATGGCGTGGCGGTACCGGCCGAGTACGACGGCGCCGGGCTGGACTACCTCGCCCTGGCCGTGATTCTGGAGGAGATCGCCGCCGGCGACGGCGGAACGAGCACCGTGGTGAGCGTGAACAACTGCCCGGTGTGCTCCATCCTGATGGCCTACGCCAGCGAGGAGCAGAAGCAGCGTTTCCTGAAGCCGCTGGCGCGCGGCGACATGCTCGGAGCCTTCTGCCTGACCGAGCCCCATGTGGGCAGCGAAGCCGGCGGCTTGAAGACCACGGCGGTGCGTGAAGGGGACCACTACGTCCTCAACGGTGTCAAGCAGTTCATCACCAGCGGCAAGCATGGCGATGTAGCCATCGTGATGGCGGTGACCGACAAGGCCGCGGGCAAGAGGGGCATCAGCGCCTTCGTCGTGCCCACCGACACGCCCGGCTACACCGTGGCGCGCCTGGAAGACAAGATGGGCCAGCACAGCAGCGACACCGCGCAGATCCTCTTCGAGAACTGCCGCGTGCCCGTGGCGAATCGGTTGGGCGAGGAGGGTATGGGTCTGAGAATTGCCCTTTCGGGCCTGGAGGGCGGTCGCATCGGCATCGCGGCGCAGAGCCTGGGTATGGCGCGCGCGGCCTTCGAGGCGGCACTGGCCTACAGCAAGGAGCGCGTGGCCTTCGGGCAGCCCATCTTCAACCACCAGGCGGTGCAGTTCCGCCTGGCCGACATGGCCACGCAGATCGAGGTGGCGCGCCAGATGATCCACCATGCGGCAAGCCTGAAGGATGCGGGCATGCCCTGTCTGAAGGAGGCAGCCATGGCCAAGCTCTTTGCCAGCGAGATGGCCGAGCGGGTGTGCTCCGATGCCATCCAGATCCACGGGGGCTATGGCTACGTCAGCGACTTCCCGGTCGAGCGCATCTACCGCGACGTTCGGGTGTGTCAGATCTATGAAGGCACCTCGGATGTGCAGCGCATCCTGATCGGCCGCGCCCTGGGCTGATGGCGGCCCGTGTCTGGCCCTGGGCGGGCTTGTCGCGCTGCGGTGTCCGCGCATAATCGCGGCCCATGAACATCATCATCCTCGGCGCCGGGCGGGTGGGCGAGAGCGTGGCCGAAAGCCTGGTGTCGGAAAGAAACGACATCACGGTGATCGACACCAACCCGCAGCGCCTGCGCGAGCTACAGGACCGTCTGGATCTGCGTGGCGTCGCGGGCAACGGTATCCAGCCCTCGGTGCTGCAGGAGGCCGGCGCACAGGATGCCGACATGATGATCGCCTGTGCGCCGCTGGACGAGACCAACCTGGTCGCGTGCAAGATCGCCCACGACGTCTTCAACATCCCCACGACGATCGCCCGCCTGCGCTCGCCCGAGTTCCCCGACGGCTCGCCGCTGATGGACAAGAGCGGCTTTGCGGTGGACCGCGTGATCTGCCCGGAGGCCTCGGTGACGCGCTATGTGCGCCAGCTCATCGCCTACCCCGAGGCCCTGCAGGTGCTGGAATTCGCGCAGGGGCTGGTCAGCCTGATCGCCGTGCGCGCCGTGGCCGGGGCTCCCCTGGTGCGTCACACCATCTCGGAGTTGCCCAGCCTGGTGCCTGACGTGGACATGCGCATCGTGTCCATCTACCGGCCCGATCCGGAAGGGCCCGACCAGGCCATCGTCTGCGACGGCGTCACCCGCATCGAGCCCGGCGACGAGGTCTTCGTGCTGGCGGCCACGCAGCACATCCGCACCGTGCTGGAGGCGCTTCGGCGGCGCGACCGCCCGGTCAAGCGCGTGATGATCGCCGGTGGCGGCCGCGTCGGCCTGCGCCTGGCGCGTGAGCTCAAGGGTGAATACCGCGTCAAGATCATCGAGCACGACGCCAAGCGCTGCGAGTACTTGGCCTCGCAACTGCCAGCCGACACCCTCATCCTCAAGGGCGATTCCACCGACGAGGAACTGCTCGAGGGTGAGAACGTCCACGACATGGACCTTTTCCTCGGACTGACCAGCGACGACGAGGACAACATCATGGCCTGTCTGCTGGCCAAGCGCATGGGTGCCAAGCGGGTGCTGGCGCTGATCAACCGCAAGGCCTATGCCGACTTGATGCAGGGCTCCCAGATCGACATCGCGCTGTCGCCGGCCCAGACGGTGATCGGCGAGCTGCTGGCGTATGTGCGCCGTGGCGACGTCGAGGCCGTGCATTCGCTGCGGCGCGGTGCAGCCGAGGCGCTGGAGGCGGTGGTGCGCGGGGACGCCAAGACTTCCAAGGTCGTGGGGCGGCCGATCGGCGAGCTCAAGCTGCCGCCGGGAGCGCAGATCGGCGCCATCGTGCGCGGCCTGCCGGAAGACGATGTCGACGAGGAGACGCGCGAGCAGGCGCTGCGCCAGGCGCAGGTCATCATCGCTCATCACGACACGGTGGTCCAGGCCAACGACCACGTGATCGTCTTCCTGCCGCGCAAGCGCATGGTGCGCGAGGTAGAAAAGCTCCTGCAGGTCAGTGCCACCTTCTTCTGATCGAGGCCCATGCAATCGTTCCTGCCGGTCCTGTCGATCCTCGGCACCATCGTGATGGCCTTTGCCTTGACCATGGGCGTGCCTCTGGGGGTGGCCTGGTTCGGACAGGACGAGGCCCTGGCGTCGTGGCATGTGGGCATCGCTCTGACCTTCGGGGTGGGCGTGGTGATGCGCCTGCTGGCACGGCATCACCGGCGCGAGCTGCAGCCGCGCGACGGGGTGATGCTCGTCTCGCTGGTGTGGACGGTGCTGCCGCTGTTCGCCAGCGTGCCGCTGATGGTTTATTTCAGGCAGGCGGGCATGCCCCTGTCTTTCACCGATGCGTATTTCGAGGCCATGTCAGGCCTCACGACGACTGGGGCGACGGTGCTCAGCGGTCTGGACGCTCTGCCGCCATCGATCAACCTGTGGCGCTGCTTCATGCAGTGGATGGGGGGCATGGGCATCCTCGTGCTGGCGGTGGCCATCTTGCCGATGTTGGGGGTCGGCGGCAGCCAGCTCTTTCGGGCCGAGGTGGCCGGCCCGCTGAAGGACACCAAGCTGACGCCGCGCATCACCGAGACTGCCAAGGGCCTGTGGAGCATCTACTGTGTGCTGTCGGTACTGTGCGTGCTGGCCTATCGGGCTGCGGGAATGAGCTGGTACGACGCCTGGGTGCACATGTTCACCACGGTAAGCCTGGGCGGGCTTTCGTCGTACGACGCCAGTTTCGGGCATTTCGATTCGCCCCTGATCGAGGCCGTCTGTGTGTTCTTCATGCTGGTGGCCGCCTGCAACTTCGCGATGTACTTCGTCGCCATGCGCAAGCGCAGTCTGCAGCGCCTGTGGGTGGATCCGGAAGCCCGCGGCACGCTCGGCCTGTTGCTGCTGTCGTCGGCCATCGTGGCCGTGCTGTTATGGAGCAAGGGGGTCTACGAGGATCCCCTGCAGGCGGTGCGCATGGCTTTCTTCAACGTGATCTCGATCGCTACCACCACGGGCTACGCCAACACCGACTATGCGCAATGGCCCATCTTGGCCCCGGTGCTGATGCTCATGCTCTCGGGCCTGAGCACCAGTGCGGGTTCCACGGGGGCGGGAGTCAAGATGGTGCGAGTGCTCATTCTGCTCAAGCAGGCCCGGCGCGAGATGTCTCGCATCGTGCACCCCCGAGCGGTCCAGCCCGTGACCCTGGGGACCAGCACCGTGGACAATGACACCATCTTCGCCGTGCTGGGCTTCATGCTCGTCTATGGGGCCACGATCATTGGCCTGACCATGGTGCTGCTGGCCACCGATCTGGATGTGGTCACCGCCTTCACTGCCGTGGCTGCCAGCGTCAACAACATGGGCCCGGGTTTGGGCGCAGTGGGGCCCGCGAGCAACTTCGCCGGTCTGAGCGATTTTCAGACCTGGGTGTGCACTCTGGCCATGCTACTGGGCCGGCTGGAGATGCTGTCCTTCATGGTGCTGCTGACCCCTTCGTTCTGGCGCAAGTGAGCGGCTGTCGGGACGACGTTGCCGCAGGATTCAGCCCGATGGTCGCCCGGCGCTGTTCACGGTTGGCTCGTTGCCCGATCGCGGTTAGCATGGGTGGGCCCCACGCATCGACGGTCTTCGATTGGTCGCCAGGGGTGTCACCATTGCTGTACCGTTGAGGGCATGAACAAGCCGCCGATCGATTTCTACTTCGACTTCTCCTCGCCCTACTCGTACATCGCGTCCGAATGGATCGAGGCCCTGGCTGCGCGGCATGGGCGCACCGTGCGCTGGCATGCCGTGCTGCTGGGCGTGACCTTCCAGGCCGCCGAACTGCGACCGCCGGTGGCGCATCCGCTCAAGCGCGAGTACGTGCTGCGCGACTTTGCCCGTTCGGCGCGTTTCGAGGGGGTGCCTTACACCCAGCCTGCCGTTTTTCCGATCCCGACCCAGAATGCTGCACGGGTTTTCTGGTGGCTGCACGACGGCGATCCCGCGCGAGCCGTGGCTTGGGCGCGCGCCGGTTTGCGGGCCTATTTCGCACGCGGTGTCGATCTGTCGGACGTACAGGCCCTGAAAGGGCTGGCCTCGCAGTTCGGGCTCGACGCGGACCAGGCCGAGGCCGTTTGGAACGACCCGGTGTGGAAAGAGCGCCTCAAGCATGCCAACGAGGCCGCAGTGGCCGCCGGCATGTTCGGTGCGCCGTACATCGTGGTCGATGGCGAACCCTTCTGGGGCAATGACCGCAAGGCCCAGATCGAACGCTGGCTCTCGCAGGGGCCGTTCTGACCCGGAGGTGCGGATGAAAAAAGGCTACAAGGCCCTGGTGGACGAGGCCATGGCCCAAGTGACGACCTACAGCGTCGAGCAAGCGCGCGCCAAGCTCGGCGACCCCGACGTGTGTTTCGTCGATGTGCGCGACGTGCGCGAGCTCGAGCGCGAGGGGGTCATCCCCGGCGCCGTCCACGCACCGCGCGGCATGTTGGAGTTCTGGGTCGATCCCGAATCGCCCTACCACCGGCCGGTGTTCGCCGAGGACAAGGAATTCATTCTGTTCTGCGCCGCCGGCTGGCGCTCGGCCCTGGCCACCAAGACCCTGCAGGACATGGGCCTGCCGCGCGTGGCCCACATCGAGGGGGGCTTCTCCGCCTGGAAGAGTGCCGGCGCGCCGGTGGCCGACAAGCCGAAGAAATAGGGCCTGGATAGGGTCTGCCCGCTAGTCAAGTGGCCCTGGGTCGGCCTAGAATTGACGTTTACGTAAACGTCAATAAAGTGTCGGCCTGCCACGGGCCGGCCGGCTGGGAGCCTGCATGAGCGTCCTCGAGTCCCGACTCCATCCCCGTTCCGACGAATTCAAAGGCAATGCCGCCGCGATGCGGGCCCTGGTGGACGACCTGAACCGTCAGCTCGCCACCATCGCCCAGGGGGGCGGCGAGGCGGCGCGGGCCAAGCACCTGGCCCGCGGCAAACTGTTGCCGCGCGAACGGGTGGACATGCTGCTCGACCCGGGCACTCCCTTTCTGGAGCTGGCCCCGCTGGCGGCGTTGAACATGTACGGCAACGAGGCGCCGGGGGCCGGGCTGATCGCCGGCATCGGCCGGGTGTCGGGCGTGGACTGCGTGATCGTCTGCAACGACGCCACCGTCAAAGGGGGAACCTACTACCCCATGACGGTGAAAAAGCACCTGCGCGCGCAGGAGGTGGCCCAGCAAAACGGCCTGCCGTGCATCTACCTCGTGGACAGCGGCGGTGCCAACCTGCCCAATCAGGACGAGGTCTTTCCCGACCGCGACCACTTCGGCCGCATCTTCTACAACCAGGCCACGATGAGCGCGGCCGGCATTCCGCAACTGGCGGTGGTGATGGGCTCGTGCACCGCTGGCGGGGCCTATGTGCCGGCGATGAGCGACGAGGCCATCATCGTGAAGAACCAGGGCACCATCTTTCTGGGCGGCCCGCCGTTGGTGAAGGCCGCCACCGGCGAGGTGGTCAGCGCCGAGGATCTGGGTGGCGGGGACGTGCACACGCGCCTGTCGGGCGTGGCCGACCACCTGGCCGAGAACGACCTGCACGCCCTGGCGCTGGCGCGCGCCGCGGTGGCACGCTTCAACCGGCGCAAGCCCCAGCCGCTGGCCTGTGTGTCGCCGCGGCCTCCGAAGTACGCGCCCGAAGAGCTGCACGGCGTGATCCCCACCGACCCACGCAAGCCCTTCGATGTGCGTGAGGTCATCGCCCGCATCGTCGACGCCAGTGAGTTCGACGAGTTCAAGGCACGCTACGGCAGCACTCTGGTGTGCGGCTTTGCTCACATCGAGGGCATGCCTGTGGGCATCGTGGCCAACAACGGCATCCTCTTCAGCGAAAGTGCCAACAAGGGGGCGCATTTCATCGAGCTGTGCTGCCAGCGCAAGGTGCCGCTGGTCTTCCTGCAGAACATCACCGGCTTCATGGTGGGCCGCAAGTACGAGAACGAGGGCATCGCCCGCGCCGGCGCGAAGATGGTGACGGCGGTCGCCTGCGCCCAGGTGCCCAAGTTCACCGTGATCATCGGGGGCAGCTTCGGCGCGGGCAACTACGGCATGTGCGGCCGGGCCTATTCGCCCCGCTTTCTGTGGATGTGGCCGAATGCGCGCATCAGCGTGATGGGCGGTGAGCAGGCCGCCAGCGTGCTGGCCACCGTCAAGCGCGACGGCATCGAGGCCAAGGGCGGCCAGTGGAGCGCCGAGGAGGAAGAGGCCTTCAAGGCCCCGATCCGCCAGCAGTACGAGGAGCAGGGACACCCGTACTACGCCTCGGCCCGGCTGTGGGACGACGGCGTCATCGACCCGGCCGACACACGCCGCGTGCTGGCCCTGGGCCTAAGCGCCAGTCTCAATGCCCCCATCCCGGAGACGCGCTTCGGCGTCTTCCGTATCTGACCTCAGGAGGCTCCATGCCCGCCACCCTCGACATCCGCATCGACGGCCCCGTGGCCCGTGTCTGGCTCAACCGGCCAGACGTGCGCAATGCCTTCAACGATGCCACCATCGCCGAGCTGACCGAGACGTTCCAGGCCCTGGGCCGTGATCCGCAGCTGCGCGCGGTGGTGCTCGGCGCTCACGGCAAGGCCTTCAGCGCAGGCGCCGACCTGAACTGGATGCGCGCGATGGCCGACTACACCTGGGAGCAAAACCGCGATGACGCGGCACGACTGGCCGAGATGCTGTGGACGCTGTACAGCTGCCCGCTGCCGGTGGTGGGGCGGATCCAGGGCGACTGCTATGCCGGCGGTGTGGGCCTGGCGGCCGTGTGCGACGTGCTCGTGGCGGCCGAGGGCGTGCAGTTCTGCCTGTCGGAAGCGAAGCTGGGCCTGCTGCCGGCCACCATCAGCCCCTATGTGATCCGCGCGATGGGCGAGCAGGCGGCGCGGCGCTACTTCCTCACCGCCGAACGCTTCGATGCCGCTCAGGCCCATCGCCTGGGCTTCGTGCACGAGGTGTGCTCGGCGCAGGCGCTGGACGAGCGCGTCGATGCGATCGTCGCGGCCCTGGTGGCCAACGGCCCGCAGGCGGTGAAGGCCTGCAAACGCCTGGTGCAGGACGTGGCGGGCCAGCCGATCAGCGCGGCGCTGCGCGAGGACACCGCACGACGGATTGCCGACGTCCGCGCCAGCGACGAAGGCCGCGCCGGGGTGCGCTCCTTCCTCGACAAGCGCAGCCCGCCCTGGGCCGGTGCGTGAGCCGCAAGCCCATTCAACGACACGAAGGTCTGTGCATGTTCAAGAAGATCCTGATTGCCAATCGTGGCGAGATCGCCTGCCGGGTGGCGGCCACCGCCCGACGCCTGGGCATCCGCACCGTGGCGGTGTACTCCGACGCCGACGCCCAGGCCAAGCACGTGCAGGTGTGCGACGAGGCCGTGCACATCGGTGGACCGGCGCCGCGCGACAGCTACCTGCGCCACGAACGCATCCTGGAGGTGGCGCGTGCCACCGGCGCGCAGGCCATCCACCCAGGCTATGGCTTCCTCAGCGAGAACGAGGTCTTCGCCCAGGCCTGTGAGCAGGCGGGCATCGTCTTCATCGGCCCGCCCGCCTCGGCCATCGCCGCGATGGGCAGCAAGGCGGCCGCCAAGGCCCTGATGGAGAAGGCCGGCGTGCCGCTGGTGCCGGGCTACCACGGGGATCGGCAGGAGAGCGACTTCCTGCTCGCACAGGCCCAGGCCATCGGCTTTCCGGTGCTGATCAAGGCCAGTGCCGGTGGGGGCGGCAAGGGCATGCGCGCGGTGCAGGCGGCCGAGGAGTTCGAAGCCGCGTTGGCCTCCTGCAAGCGCGAGGCGCGTTCGAGCTTCGGTGACGACCACGTGCTGGTGGAGCGCTACGTGACCCGGCCGCGCCACATCGAAATTCAAGTGTTCTGCGATGCCCACGGCAACGGCGTCTACCTCTTCGAGCGCGACTGCTCGGTGCAGCGGCGTCACCAGAAGGTGCTGGAAGAAGCGCCCGCGCCGGGCATGACACCGCAGCGCCGGCGCGAGATGGGCGAGGCGGCCGTGGCCGCGGCGCGGGCCGTGGGCTACGTGGGCGCGGGCACGGTGGAGTTCATTGCCGAGCAGGACGGCCGCTTCTACTTCATGGAGATGAACACCCGGCTGCAGGTGGAGCACCCGGTCACCGAGGCCATCACCGGGCACGACCTGGTGGAATGGCAGCTGCGCGTGGCCGCAGGCGAGCCGCTGCCGGCGCGGCAGGAGGATCTGCACATTCGCGGCCACGCCATCGAGGCACGGCTGTGCGCGGAAAACCCCGAGGCCAACTTCCTGCCCGCCACGGGGCCCTTGCGGGTCTTCCGCCCGCCGACGCGGGCCAGCGAGTTCACGGTGGCGCCGGTGCGTGTGGATGCGGGGGTGCGCGAGGGCGATGAGATCTCGCCGTACTACGACTCGATGATCGCCAAGCTCATCGTGCATGGCGACACGCGCGAGCAGGCCCTGGCCCGGCTCGATGCAGCGCTGGCCGAAACTCATATCGTGGGTCTGCACACCAACGTGGCCTTCCTGCGCCGCGTGGTGACCAGCGCGTCGTTCGCCGGGGCTGACCTGGACACCGCGCTGATCGAGCGCGAGCGCGCTCATCTGTTCGGTCAGCCCGGACTGCCCCTGGCCTGTGCGGTGGCTGGCGTGGCCGCGAGGGTGTTGGCTGACGAGGCGGCGCTGCAGGATGCCGACCCCTGGAGCCGGCGCGATGGCTGGCGCCTGCACGGCACTGCGCGCCGACGCATGGAGATCGAAGCCGCAGGCCAGCGCCATGTGGCCTTTCTCGAATACCTGCATGACGGCCGGCACGTGCTCGACCTGGGGGGGCAGCGGCAGCCGCTGCAGGTGCATGCACGCTCGGCCGAAGTCCACGAGGTGGTGCTAGGGGAATCGCGCTGGCGCCTGACGGTGTACCGCCACGGCGAGCACTTCCATGTGTTCGCCCCCGAGGGTGTGGCCGTGCTCCAATGGATCGATGCGATCGCCCATGCAGGCGAGGGCGTTCATGAGGGCGGGCGGCTGACCGCTCCGATGCCCGGCAAGGTGCTGGCCTTGCATGTAAGCGCCGGTCAGGCCGTCAAGAAGGGCCAGGCCCTGGCTGTGATGGAGGCGATGAAGATGGAGCACACGATCGCGGCCCCGGCCGATGGCGTGATCGAGGCCTTGCTCTATGGGGTGGGCGACCAGGTGGCCGAGGGGGCCGAACTGCTGAGGCTGAAAGTGTCTTGAGGGCGCTTACTGGGCGCCAAGCGTCAACGGGCCACCAGGTCGGCTGGCGCCAAGGGCGGCGCCCAGGGAGCGCCACCAGGCGCGGCGAGGGCGTGGCGCCGGCGTGGAGCGGGTGGGCGGGGGAGGCACAAGCGGCCGCGGGGCGCTGGCTTGGACGAACTGCTCGGCCAGGCGTTCGAGCTCTTCGTTCTCGCTGGCGCGGCAGACGTTGAGCACGTCCAGCGCATAGAGCTCGCGGCTGAGCATCAGGCCCACGTCGATGCCGCTGCCCAGTTCGCGCAGCAAGGCAAAGTGAATGCGGGTGGCGATCTGGAGGCGATGGGTGCGACGGTCCATGGTGGATGTCCTCGTGACGGACGCATTGTTCTTCCCTTGCGTGCCCAGGGCTATCCCCATAAAGGTGGAACAGTCCCCCCCTAAATTGGGGGCAAAATCGACATCGATGGTTGGAGATTGGTGATGTTGCCTGCACGTGTCACCCTGGTGGACGTCGGTCCGCGCGATGGTCTGCAAAACGAGAAGCAGCCGGTGTCGGCGGCCCACAAGATCGAGCTGGTCCACCGCCTGCAGGCCGCTGGCCTGCGTGAGATCGAGGTCACCAGCTTCGTCTCCCCCAAATGGGTGCCCCAGATGGCCGACAACGCCGAGGTCATGGCGGGCTTGCAGCGCCAGCCGGGCGTGCGCTACTCGGTGTTGGTGCCCAACATGAAGGGCCTGGAGGCGGCCTTGCCCACGCGGCCCGATGAGGTCGTGGTGTTCGGCGCCGCCAGCGAGGCGTTCAGCCGACGCAACATCAACTGCTCGATCGAGGAGTCGATCGAGCGCTTCCGACCGGTCGTGCAGGCCGCGCGCGAGCGGGGCCTGAAGGTGCGCGGGGCCATCTCGTGCGCCGTGGGCTGCCCCTACCAGGGGGAGGTCTCGCCCGACGAGGTCGAGCGGGTGGTGCGCCTGATGAAGGACATCGGCGTGCAGCACGTGGGGGTGGCCGACACCATCGGCGTGGGCACGCCGCGCAAGGTGCGTGCCGCGATGGAGCGGGCCTTGCGGCACTACCCGCTGCACGAGGTGAGCGGGCATTTCCACGACACCTATGGCCAGGCCATCGGCAACATCTATGCCTGCCTGGAGATGGGCATCCACCACTTCGACGCCAGCGTGGCGGGCCTGGGCGGCTGCCCCTATGCCAAGGGGGCGACCGGCAACGTGGCCACCGAGGACGTGGTCTTCCTGCTGCAAGGACTGGGCATCGACTGCGGCATCGATCTGGATGCGCTGGTCGATGCGGGCGACTTCATCTCGCGGGTGCTGGGCCGCAAGCCGGTATCGCGCGCTGGCAATGCCTTGCTGGCCAAGCGCGTGCGCGAGGAGGCCGCAGCATGAGCGTCCTTGTGCCCGCCGATCTGCATGAACGCCCCGAGGGCTTCCAGCGCGTGGCCCGGGCGCTGGCCGCTGCCGGTCATCCGCAGCCACCGGTGTTCCTGGAGGTGGCCGCGCGCACGGCCCAGGAGGCGGCCGATGCACTGGGCATCGTGGTGGGCCAGATCGCCAAGAGCATCGTGTTCCGCCGCAAGACCGACGATGCCGCGGTGCTGGTCGTGACCTCGGGCGACAAGCGCGTGGACGAGGCGAAAGTGGCGGCGCTCGTGGGGCCGCTGGGGCGTGCGGATGCGCAGTTCGTCAAGGCCCGCACCGGGTTTTCCATCGGGGGCGTGTCGCCCGTGGCGCACCTGCAGCCGCCGGTCATGCTGATCGACCGCGAGCTTTTCCGCTTCGAGGTGGTGTGGGCCGCGGCGGGGCATCCCAACGGGGTCTTCCCGGTGGCGCCGCAGCAGCTGGTGGCGCTCACGGGCGCACCGGTCGAGGACGTGGTGCAGTGAGTCGGCATCACCCGCCCCGGCCCGATGCTGGCCGGGTGCCCAGCCCCTGTGTCAGCGTGTGCCGCATGAACGCGACCACCGGCTGGTGCGAGGGATGCCACCGCACCCTGGAGGAGATCGCCGCCTGGTCGACGATGAGCGACAGGGACAAGCGCGCGGTGTGGAAGCAATTGCCCGCGCGCCGGCAGGCCGCGGCGCGTGCCGCGACGGAGGGCTCATGAAAGCGCTGCAATTCTGGTTCGACCCGGTCTCCCCCTATGCCTACCTGGCCTTCGAGCGGCTGCCCCAGGTGCTTGAAGGCCTGTCGTACACCGTGAGCTACCGGCCGGTGCTGTTCGCCGGGCTGTTGCAGCATTGGGGCCAGCTCGGGCCGGCCGAGATCCCGCCCAAGCGGGACTGGACCTACCGCCAGGTGGCCTGGCTGGCGCACCGTCTGGACATCCCGCTGGTGATGCCGGCGATTCACCCGTTCAACCCCCTGGCGCTGTCGCGCCTGCTGCTGGCCCACGGCCAGGCCTCGGCCCTGCCGGGTGCGGCCAATCGCTTCGCCTGCGAGACGGTGCTGCGGCGGGTGTGGCGCAGCGGCGAGGCTGCCGGCGAGCCCGCCCAGGTCGAGGCCTTGGCCGAGGCGCTTGCGCCCGGGCGGGCCCAGGAGCTGCTGGCCGCCTCGCGCGACGAGACGGTCAAGGCCATGCTGCGCAGCAACACGGACCAGGCGGCGGCCGGGGGCCTCTTCGGGGTGCCCACGGTGGTGGTCGAGGACCGGGCTTTCTGGGGCCTGGACGGATTGGAACTGCTGGCCGCCTGCTTGCGGGGGGATCCCTGGTTCGAGGGGCCGGCCTGGGAGGCCGCGGCCCATGTGCCCGGCGGCAGCGTGCGCCGCGCCGCGCCGGGTCAGCCTTGAGGCCGGCGAGACGGCGTCGGCCCGACGGGATGCTGCTTCGAGCCTGGGCAAAAACGTGCACATGACCGGCTTGCAGGCAGGGGCAGCCGGCGGCAAGATGCAACTCATCCCCTGACGTGCTAGCGTCAGGATGAAGGTGGGCGGACCCGCCCGCCGGCGATTCCTTGCGGTTGGCGCCACCGCCGCACGGGGCGTCTGCGCAGCTGTCGCGCACGAGGTGGCGGTCGGGGCGGGTGACCGATGGGCAAGCGTGCGCTGTACAGCAGTTCCAGGCCGGCGATGCCGGCTCAGACAGCCCAGGCGGCGACACCGCGGGTTCTGCCTCCGGCGGGCGCTGCCACGGCGGGCTCTGGCGGCCCCTCCCGTCTTCCGCCGCCGGATGCCGGGCGCTGGGCCCATCTGCGGGCCTGGGCGGGGCGCCACGAGCGTTGGGGGCTGGTGCTGGCCGGCGCCTTGCTGGGCTTGGCGCTGATGCTGCTGCAAGACACCTGGCGCGACCCCCTGGGGCGTCTCACGCAGGACGACATCGACAAGGCGGTGCTGCACACCCTGGCGAACAAGCCCCTGCCTTCGATGGCGGCCAAGGCCTACGAGAAGATCCGGCCCTCGGTGGTGCGCGTGCGGGGGCTGAGCCTGCCCAATGCCCAGGGCCAGCAGCGGGAAATCGGCACCGGCACCGGCGTGGTCATCGTCGATGAAGGCCTGATCCTCACCAACCTGCATGTCGTGATGGGGGCACCGCGGTTGCAGGTGGTCTTCGACGACGGGCATGAAGCCGATGCCGACGTCGTCGCTGCCCAACCCGAGAACGACCTCGCGGTGATCAAGCCGCGCAGCCTGCCCGACGACCTCGTTCCAGCCACGTTGCGCTCCACGGGCGATCTGACCGTGGGCGATGCGGTGGTGGCGGTCGGCTTTCCCTTCGGCATCGGCCCCACGGCCACGGCCGGCGTGGTTTCGGGCCTGGACCGGGAATTCCGCTCGCCCGAGGGCGAACGCATCCTGACCAACCTGATCCAGTTCGATGCCGCGGCCAATCCTGGCAGTTCCGGCGGCCCGCTGGTCACGGCCGACGGTGAGGTCGTGGGCATCGTGACCGCCATCCTCAACCCCACCGAACACCGGGTCTTCGTGGGCATCGGCTTTGCCGTGCCCATCGAGAACGCCGCGGCGGCGGTGGGCTTGTCACCCTTTTGACGACGCTGTTTTCCTGGACCTGCGACGAAAGGACGCCCGCATGGACATCACCTCCTCCCCCAACGCCGTGGCCGAGCAGATGCAGCGGGTGCTCTATGAAGTCAAGCGCGTGGTCGTCGGGCAGGACCACTTCCTCGAGCGCGTGCTGGTGGCCATGCTGGCTCAGGGCCACCTGCTGGTCGAGGGCGTGCCCGGTCTGGCCAAGACGCTCACGGTGAAGACCCTGGCGCGGGTGATGCGCGGCAGTTTCCGGCGCGTGCAGTTCACGCCCGACCTGGTGCCCGCGGATCTGGTGGGCACGCGCATCTACAACCAAAAGACAGGCGAGTTCAACACCTCGCTGGGCCCCGTGTTCACCCACCTGCTGCTGGCCGACGAGATCAACCGGGCCCCGGCCAAGGTGCAAAGCGCCCTGCTCGAGGTGATGCAGGAGTACCAAGTCACCATCGCGGGGCAGACGCATCCCGTGCCCCGGCCCTTTCTCGTGATGGCCACGCAAAACCCCATCGAGACCGAAGGCACCTACCCGCTGCCCGAGGCCCAGGTCGACCGCTTCATGATGAAGGTGCTGGTGGGCTATCCGAGCGAGGAGGAGGAGTTCGTGATCGTGCAGCGCGTCACGGGCCGCCCCGAGGACGTGGCCCCGGTCGTGAGCACCGAGGAGCTCGCACAACTGCAGAAGGAGTGCCGCAAGTGCTTCGTGGACCCTTCGTTGATCCAGTACGCGGTCAAACTGGTGGCGGCCACCCGCTCGCCCGAGCGTTTCGGTCTGCCCGATCTCTCACGCTACCTGAGCTTCGGCGCCAGCCCGCGCGCCACCATCCACCTCATCGAGGGTGCACGCGCCCTGGCGCTGCTGCGCGGGCGGCCCTACGTGCTGCCCGAGGACGTGACCGACCTCGTGCCCGACGTGCTGCGACACCGCCTCGTGCTGTCCTACGAGGCCCTGGCCGAGGCCCTCACGGCCGACCACCTGGTGCGGCGCATCATGGACAAGCTGCCCGTGCCCGACAAGCCCCTGGACACCCATGCACGCACCGAAGTCGTCGTCTGAGGCCCGACGCCGGGCCGAGACCCGCCCCGCGGCGGATGGCGAAGCTGCGCCTTTCGAGACGAGCCAGACCCACGCCGCGCTGGGCGAGGCCGACCGTCTGCTGCGCCGGCTGGAGTGGACGGTGCTGCGCCGTCTGGACGGCCTGCTCGAAGGCGACTACCGAACCTTGTTTCGTGGCCAGGGGCTCGATCTGGCAGACCTGCGCGAGTACCAGTTCCACGACGACGTGCGCTACATCGATTGGAACGTGACCGCACGCATCCAGGTGCCGCATGTGCGCGAATTCCAGCAGGACCGCGACATCAACGTCTGGTTCTTGCTCGACCTCAGCGGCTCCGTGCATTTCGGCGCCGGCGAGTTCAGCAAGCGCGACCTGCTGATCGCTTTCGTGGCCTTGATGGCGCGCTTGCTCACGCGCCATGGCAACCGCGTGGGCGCCATCGTCTGCGGCGACACGGTCGACACCGTGATCCCGGCGCGTGGCGGGCGCTCCCAGGTGCTGCAACTGGTGCACGGGCTGCTGACACGGTCCGTGCCTGCGGCGGCCCGGTCAGGAGGGGCGGACGGAACCGATCTGGCCCAGCTCTTCCACCGCGCGGGCAGCCTGATGCGCCGGCGCTCGCTGGTCTTCGTCGTGTCGGACTTCATCGCCGCGCCGGGCTGGACCGAGCCCCTGGGCCGCCTGGTGCAGCGCCACGAGGTGCTCGCCGTGCGTCTGACCGATCCGCTGGAGGCGGCGCTGCCCGACCTGGGCCTGGTGATGTTCGAGGATGCCGAGACAGGCGAGCAACAGTTGGTGGACACCCACGACGCGGCGTTTCGCCGGCGCTTCGAGCAAGCCGCGCAGGACCGCGAGGCCCGATTGCGCCTGGCCTTCGGCGACGCCGGGGTGGACGTGCTGGAGCTGGCCACCGACGAGGACCTGGTTGCGGCGGTGCGCCGCTTCGTCGAACTGCGCAGGCTGCGTGCGCGCCTGGCCGCCGGCGGCGGGGCCGTGTCCTCGCGTCCGGCCGCGGCCCTGGCCTCGACGACACCCTCGTGATCACAGGGAGACGGACATGGCATTCCTCTGGCCTGAGATGTTGTGGCTGCTGGGGCTCGTGCCCCTGAGCATGGCCGCCTACTGGTGGCTGCTGCGCCGCCGCCGACGCCAGGCGCTGCGCTATTCCGGGCTGTCCCTGGTGCGCGAGGCCCTGGGCCGCGGTCCGGGCTGGCGCCGCCATGTGCCTCCTGCGCTGATGTTGCTGGCGCTCATCGGCCTGCTCGTGGCCGTGGCCCGGCCCACGGCCCGCGTGATCCTGCCGTCGCAACAGCGCATGGTGATCCTGGCGATGGACGTCTCGGGCAGCATGCGTGCCACCGACGTCGAGCCCAACCGCATGGTCGCGGCCCAGGCGGCCGCACGGGAGTTCGTGGCCCTGCAGGACAGCGGCACCCGCATCGGCGTGGTCACCTTTGCCGGCACGGCCCTGCTGACCCAGCCGCCCACCCACAGCAAGGAAGACGTGCTCGCCGCCATCGACCGCTTCAACTTCCAGCGCGCCACGGCCGTGGGCAGCGGCATCCTGGTGTCCTTGCAGGCCATCTTTCCCGACATCGAGTTCGACCTGCGCGGCAGCAACCCGCGCCCGGGCAGCGAGGACAACCGCCTGGGCCGCTCGCTCGACCAGCGCGGCGGGGTCGGCGGCAAGGCACCGCCGCCGCCGGTGGAGCCGGGCTCCTACGCCTCGGCCGCCATCATCCTGCTCACCGACGGCCAGACCACCACCGGCCCCGACCCGCTGGAGGCCGCCCGCATGGCGGCCGAACGCGGCGTGAAGATCTACACCGTGGGGGTGGGCACCGAGCAGGGCGAGATCCTCGTCGGCGACGGCTGGTCCATGCGCGTGCGCCTGGACGAGGAAGCCCTGCGCGGGATCGCCAACCTCACCGGCGGGGAGTACTTCTATGCCGGCTCGGCCCCCGACCTGAAGAAGGTCTACCAGGGCCTGCATTCCAAACTGGCACTGGAAACCCGCGAGATCGAGATCACGGCCCTGTTCGCTGCCGCGGCAGCGGTGCTGATGCTGCTGGCCGCCGGCTTGTCGGTGTTCTGGTTCCACCGGGTGTTGTAGCCACGGCCATGTGAGCGGGGTTCAGGCATCATCGGTCGCGAACGTGACGGCCGGGCCGTGCCCGGCCGTGCATGATGCCTGCACACCTCGCACAGCCCCACCGATGAACGACACCTCTGCCCACGCCGTCGCACCGGCCACGCCGTCCGAGCGTCCTCCCCGTCCTGCCGCCACCCTGGTCGTCGTGCGCGACGGTCCGTCCGGGCTGGAGGTGCTGTTGCTGCGCCGTGCCGAACGGGGCGACCACAACAGCGGCGCCTGGGTCTTTCCCGGTGGCCTGGTCGACCCGGGCGACCGGGAGGCGAGCGCCTGCGCCCGCGGGCTCGATGCGCGTACCGCCAACGAGCGGCTGGGCCTGAACGACGGGGCCCTTGACTACTTCGTCTGCGCGATCCGCGAATGCTTCGAGGAATGCGGCCTGCTCTTTGCCGACGGGCCGCGCCCCGACGCGCCCACGCTGCTGGCCTGGCGGCACGACGTCCACCGCGGCGAACGCTCCTTTGCCGAGTTGTGCCGCCAGGCCGGCTGGACGCTGCGCCTGGATCGGCTGGCCTACCTCAGCCATTGGCTCACGCCCCTCGGGCGCGCCAAGCGCTTCGATACGCGCTTTTTCGTCGCCGTCGCGCCCGAGGGGCAGGACACGGCTCACGACACCCACGAGACCGTCGAGCACGGCTGGTTCCAACCCGCCGAGGCCCTGGCCCGCGACGCCGGCGGTTTCAAGCTGATGACCCCCACGCGCGTCACGCTGGAACTGCTGTCTCGCTTTGCCGATGCGGCGTCCCTGATGGCCTGGGCCCGTGCGCCGCGTGAGGTGGCCTTGGTGATGCCGCGCATCGGCCGGGGGCCGCAGGGCGAGCGCCCTGTGATGCCCGACGAACCCGCCTGGGCCGAGATCGGCCGCCTGGACCCGCAGGGCCATGGTCATGCGTCCTACGCGCTCGAGCCCGGCGTGCCGGTGCGCCTGTCCGAGCGGGTGATCCGCGTCACCGCGCCCAACGGCAGCGTGATGACCGGGCCGGGCACCAACACCTACCTCGTCGGGGGCGGCGCGGCCAACCGCTGGACCGTGATCGACCCCGGTCCGGCTGACGAGGTGCATGTCCGGGCGGTGCTGGCCGCCTCGCCCGGTCCCATTGAGGCCATCGTCCTCACCCACAGCCACCAGGACCATTCGCCGGCCGCGCGGCGGTTGCGCGAGCTCACCGGGGCGCCGGTGGCAGGGCGCTGGCCGGCCCACCCGCAGGGCCAGGACGCGCAACTCGCGCTGGACCACGAGCTGCAGCACGGGCAGCGCCTGACCTGTGCGGCCGATGCCCATCTGCGTGTGTGGCACACCCCAGGGCACGCCTCGAACCACCTGTGCTTCCTGCTCGAGGAGGAAAAGCTGCTCTTCACCGGCGACCACGTGATGCAGTCGTCCACCGTGGTGATCAATCCGCCCGACGGCGACATGGCGGCCTACCTCGCCTCGCTGCGGGCCCTGCTCGACGTAGACCTCGAATGGCTGGCTCCCGGCCATGGCTTCCTGATGGCCGAGCCCCGCCAAGTGCTGGAAGGCCTCATCGCCCACCGCCTGCACCGAGAGGCCCTGGTGCTGCAGGCCGTCGCCCGCCTGGGGCCGGCGCCGGTGGGGGCCTTGCGCGAGCAGGTCTACACCGGGATCCCTCCCGTGCTGCAGGCCATGGCCGAACGCTCCCTGCTGGCCCATCTGCTCAAGCTGCAATCCGAAGGCCGGGTGCGTGCATCCGAGGCGGGCTGGAGCGCCACCTGAACCTCAGCGAGGCGGCGGCAGCGGCTCGCCCCACAGGCGCCGCCACAGCCACGGCAGCGCCAGCGCCAAGTTGGGGCGCGAGCCCACCTGTTCGGGCCGTTCCAGCGGCACCGGGTCGCTGCGCAGCTGCGCCATGCGGAAGGTGAAGAAGTAGAAGGGCTCCTGCCCCATGCGCAGGTCGCTCATCAGCACATGGCCATCGCGCGCCTGCATCTTGAAGTAGCCCTTGCTGAACCAGGCCAGGCGCTCCACCGGCCAGTGGCCCCGCAGCGCTTCATACAGCGCCTGGCCGCGGTCGAAACGGTCGAAGTGCACGTCGCGCGTGTCGTCCAGCAGCGAGTAGAAGCCCTCCAGGTGGGCATCGGGCGTGATCACCAGGATGCGCCACAGCACGGTGTTGAAGGCCGTGGGCGTGGCCATCACCTGCCGCACCTCCACCCCCTGGGCTGCGAGCGACTCGCGGGCCGCGGCCAGGGCCTGCTGCTGGGCCACGACGCTCCAGCCGAGGTAGGCCGTGCTCAGCACCAGGCCGGCGGTGTTCCAGCGCAGGCGGTCGACCTGCCGCGACCTCCAGGCCGCGGTCACGCCTACCAGCAGGGGCAGTGTGTACAGCGGGTCGATGATGAAGATGCTGCCCACGCCGAAGGGGTGGTCGCTGAAGGGCAGGGCGAGCTGAGTGCCGTACACCGTCATCGTGTCCAGCAGCGGATGGGTCACGAGCACCAGCCACAGGGCCAGCCACCAGCGCCGGAACAAGGCGGCCTCGCTGTGCACGCGCGTCACGATCCAGGCCAGCAGCGGCGAGGCCAGGGTCAGATAGAGCAGGGCATGGCTCTCGCCCCGGTGGTAGGTCATGTTGCGCACCGGATCGCCGAAGTCGATCAGCGCATCCAGGTCGGGCAGGGTGCCGGCCAGCCCTCCCCACAGGGCGGCCTTCCACAACGCGGTGCGCCGCCCCATCACGGCCAGGCCGACGGCCGAGCCCAGGGCGATCTGCGAGAGCGAGTCCATGCTTGGCATTGTGGGCTCGCTCCATCGCTCCCGTGGGGGCAGGGGTGGGTGGGGCTGTACGATAAGCG
Organism: Caldimonas sp.; assembly: GCF_046291045.1. Classification (GTDB taxonomy): domain Bacteria; phylum Pseudomonadota; class Gammaproteobacteria; order Burkholderiales; family Burkholderiaceae_C; genus Caldimonas. The sequence continues at coordinate 96,922 of NZ_JBKBSL010000003.1, forward strand.
CACACAACCCCCTCTTTGGGGGTGCATGACAGCGTGACGGGCAGCCTCTAGCATCCGAGGTCGATGGATCGACGGGAGACCGTTGCCCGCCACCGACACCGCGGTTGCAGCGGCCCCAGTGTCCCGGGAGTACTTGAGCGTGCCATTCCTGCGGCCCGTGCAACGTTGGCTGATCGTCGTGTGCGTGCTGGCCGTGGCCGCCGTGCTGGCGTGGCGCTGGGCGCCGCACCCGGGGCGCGACGACAGTCTGCAGCGCGTGCAGGCGGGCGCTGCCTTGCGCGTGGGCTATGCCGTGGAGGCCCCCTACGCCCTCGTGCAGGCCGACGGTGGGGTCACCGGGGCGGCACCGGAGCTTGCGCGCTTGGTCGGCGAACGACTGGGCGTGCGGCAATTCGTCTGGATCCAAACCCACTTCGATGCTTTGATCCCCGAGCTGTTGGCGCGACGCTTCGATGTCGTGGCGGCCGGCATGTTCATCACGCCTGAACGTGCCGAGCGCGTCGCTCACTCGCGGCCGACCCAGAAAGTGCGTGCGGGGCTGCTGGTGCGCGCTCCCACAGAGGAAACGGCCAAGGCGACCGGCGCGATCGACGAGCTGGCGCGCGTGGCCGTGATCGAAGGCTCGGTCGAGCACATCCGCTGGGTGCGGGCCGGTTGGCCGGCCGATCGACTCATGCTCGTGCCCGATGCGGCGGCCGGGCGCAGTGCCGTGCTCGAAGGCTTGGCCGATGCGCTGGCCCTGTCCCTGCCCACCGTGCGCTGGATGGCCGCTCACAGCAACGGCAAGCTCAGCGCCCGCGCCATGGGCAGCGGACAAGCATGGACCGAAGAAGCCGACTTCACCGCCTTCCAGTTCCATCCGCAGGACGTGGCCTTGCGCGAGGCGTGGGACGAGGCACTGGCTGCCGTGATCGGCAGCCCGGCCCATCTGGAGGCGGTCCGGCCCTGGGGCTTCGGGCTCGAAGAGCTTCCCGGCTCCCTCAGCGTGCGAGAGGTTTTGGTTCGATGACCCGGGTGTCGAGGCGGCTCGTCTGGCGATCGTCGGCCACACTTTGGGCCTGGGTGGCGCTGTCGTCGGCGCTATGCATCAGTGCGGCCATGGTGTGGTTGCTGACGGCCCAGCAGCGGCAGATCGATCGCAAACTGGAAGCGATGCAATTCATGCGCAGCGCCGCGAGCGACTTGGCCCAGGGCTTCATGCACGTCACCCTGAGCAGCGAAGACTCGCCCTGGGATGCGGGCCAAGGATTGGCCCTGATCGACCAGGCCTTGCATCACATCACGCAGGCCGTGCAAAGCTTTCCGCAGAACTCGAACCATGGGGCTGCACTCGTGGAAGAAGTCAGCCAGCTGCGCAGCCGCTTGGCCCAAACCATACAGACAGGTCCGCGTGATGACCTGCGTTCGGTGCGATGGCGACTCGATCTGCACCGAATTCATGCCCTGACGATGCGAGTCACCCAAGAGATGCGATCTGCGCTCGATGAGCGAATTGCCCGAGACCGTCGTGTGCAGCACGCTGCGCTGTTGGGAGCCACCATGCTGCTGGCCCTCGTGGCGGCGGCGGTGGCTTTGTCGGCGCGCCACCAGCGCCGCGCCGAACAGGCGTTGCGCGACAGCGAAAGCCGCTACCGGGCCTTGGCCAACGAGCGCCAGCGGCACCTGGACCGCGCCATCGAGGCGCGCAGCCAAACCGAGGCGTTCGCCCGTACCGTGGCCGATCACCAGCCCTCGTTCGTGTCGTACTGCGACGCCGACTTGCGCCTGCGCTTTGCCAATCGCGCCTATTTGGCATGGATGGGGCTGAGCGAAGAACAAGCCTTCGGGCGCACTTACGAGGAATTGTTCGGTCCTCAGCGGCACGAGCAGTTGCGCCCGCGCATCGAGCCGGTGTTGGCCGGGCAGTTGGTTCAAGGCGAAGAAGTGCTGGTCAGTGCCCAAGGCACGCCGCGCCGCTTTTGGGTGCAACGCTTGCCCGACATTCAAAACGGTCAAGTGCGCGGCTACTACTTTTTCGCCACCGACATCACCGAACTCAAGCAGGCGCAGGCCCGCCTGGAGATCCTCAATCTCGACCTCGTGCAGGCGCGCAACCGGGCCGAGGCGGCCAATCGCGCCAAGAGCGCCTTCCTGGCCAACATGAGCCACGAAATCCGCACGCCGATGAACGCCATCATCGGCCTGACCCATCTGATGCAGCGCGACGCACGCGACCCCACCCAGGCTGAGCGCCTGAGCAAGGTGGAAGAAGCGGCCCAGCACCTGCTGTCGATCATCAACGACGTGCTCGACCTGTCCAAGATCGAGGCCGGCAAACTCCAACTCGAGTGCGCCGACTTTCGCATGGACGGCATGCTCTCGCGCGTATGCGCCCTGGTAGGCCAGCGCGCGCGCGACAAGGGCCTTGAATTGGTGCTCGACACCGATCACCTGCCTGCGACAGCCCATGGTGACGAGACCCGCCTGGCGCAGGCCTTGCTCAACCTGCTGGGCAATGCGGTGAAGTTCACCTCCAGCGGCATGGTCCTGCTGCGTGGCGAATTGCTGCGCGAGGACGGGCCGCACTTGAGGCTGCGCTTTTCGGTGCGTGACACCGGCGTGGGGCTGACGGCCAATCAGCTCGAACGCATTTTCGAACCCTTCGAGCAAGACGACGGCACCACCACCCGGCGCCATGGCGGCACCGGCCTGGGCCTGGCCATCACCCGCCACCTCGTGCAGCTGATGGGCGGCGAGGTGGGCGTTGAAAGCGAGCCTGGTGTTGGCAGCACGTTTTGGTTCACGGTCGAGCTGGGGCGGGCGGCCCGAGTGGCGCCGCGCGCGGACACCCGATTGCAAGACTTGCGGGTGCTGATCATCGACGACCTGCTCGAGGCCCGTGAGGCCTTGGCAGAGATGCTGCGAGTCATGGGCTTGCGAGTCGAACTTGCCGACAGCGGCGCGGCGGCGCTCGAAGGCCTGGATGCGGCCGACCGTGCAGGCCTGCCCGATGTGATCTTGACGGATTGGCTCATGCCCGGGATGGATGGCATCGAGACCTTGCGTCGCCTGCGCGAGCGGCTGGGGCAGGCCATGCCGCCCAGTCTGATGGTGACCGCCCGAGACGATCCCAGCCTGTGGGAGGCCGCCCGTCAAGAGGGTGCGGCGGCGGTGTTGCTCAAGCCCGTCACCCCCTCGGCCTTGCATGATGCGCTGATGAACGTCCTGCGCGTCGAATCTCAGCCGGCCCAGGCTCCGGCGGCACGGGGCGTGGGGTCAAGTCACTGGTCTGGCGCCGGCCGCGTGCTGCTGGTCGAAGACAACCCGGTCAACCAGGAGGTCGCGCGCGAGCTGCTGCACGTCGTCGGCCTCACGGTGGACGTGGCCGCCACCGGCCGCCAGGCCGTCGAGATGGCCGCGGCCCATCCCTACGCCCTGATCCTGATGGACATGCAGATGCCCGAGATGGACGGCATCGAGGCCACCCGCGCGATCCGCACGATGCCTTTGCATGCGCGCACCCCCATCCTGGCGATGACGGCCAACGCCTTCGGTGAAGACCGCGAAGCCTGCCTGGCCGCCGGCATGAACGACCACATCGCCAAGCCGGTGGAGCCGGGGCTGCTCTATGCGCGTCTGAGGCGGTGGCTGGTGATGGATGCCTGTGGCAACTGAGCGAATCGAATGGCAGGCCGTGACCGTCGGCTGAGCGCTTGCGCTTGCGTTCTCCAGGTATTACGATGAAGGATATCGTAAGGAGAGTCTGATGTCTGAAACCACCTTGACCAGCAAGGGCCAGGTGACCGTGCCCCGGGAAATCCGCGACAGGCTGGGCCTTGCATCCGGCGACAAGTTGACCTTCACGCTGCTGAGCGACGGAACCGTCATCATGCGAGCCAAGACGCGGCGGCTGCTCGACGTGGCCGGATCGCTCACGCGGCCGGGCCAGCCGAAGGTCACGGTCGAGCAGATGAATCCCTTCAAGCGGTGAGCATCGCTCTCGACACCAATGTGCTGGTGCGCCTGCTGGTGCGCGATGACGAAGCGCAGTTTGAAGCGGCCAGGCATCTGATCCATCAGGCCGCCGCCGCGGACGAGCCTGTCCTGATCATGCTGTGCGCGCTGATGGAGACCGAATGGGTGCTCAGGAGCCGCTACCGGCTCGACAAGGCATCCATCGCAGCAGCCTTCGGGCACCTGCTGGAAAGCCGCGGTGTCACCTTCGAACACGAACCGACGGTTGAAGAAACCCTGTACCTGTGGTCCCAGCACCCGTCGGCCGACTTTGCCGACTGCCTGCTTGCGGCACGCGCTGCCCAGCTTGGGCGCACCCGCTTCGTGACCTTCGACGCCGGCGCAGCGAAGCTGCCGAACACCGAACTGCTGGCGTGAGCGAGATTCCCTTGCAGGATGGTAGGCCGTGCTGGGCTCGAACCAGCGACCAAAGGATTATGAGTCCTCTGCTCTAACCAACTGAGCTAACGGCCCGGGGTGAAACCTGAGGGCCCCGATTGTAGGCGGTGCTACTTCTGGCTCAGCGCGTTGGACACCAGGCGGGAGGTGATGTCCACGATCTGGATCATGCGGTCGTAGGCCATGCGGGTGGGGCCGATCACGCCGAGCGTGCCCACCACCTGGCCGTTCACCTCGTAGGGGGCCGAGACGACGGACAGCTCCTCGTAGGGCACGACCTGGCTCTCGCCGCCGATGTAGATGCGCACACCCTCGGCGCGGCTGGAGACGTCGAGCAGGCGCATGAGCTGGGTCTTCTGTTCGAACAGGTCGAAAAGCTTGCGCAGTGACTCCAGGTCGCTGGAGAAGTCCTGCACGGTCAGCAGGTTGCGCTCGCCCGAGACGACCACCTGCTCCTGGCTGCTGGCCATGGCCTCGGTGCCGGCTTGCACGGCCGCCTGCATCAGGTCGGCGATCTCGCCGCGCAGGGCCTCCACTTCGGTTTGCAGCCGGTTGCGCACCTCCTCGATGGTCAAGCCGGCGAAATGGGTGTTGATGTAGTTCGTGGCCTCGACGAGCTGGGCCTGGCTGTAGGGGTGCTCGGTGAAGAGCACGCGGTTTTGCACATCGCCGTCAGGGGCGACCAGGATCACCAGGACACGTCGGTCGGACAAGCGCAGGAACTCGATGTGGTGGAACACCGAGGGCTTGCGCGGCGCAGTGATGACGCCCACGAACTGAGACAGATTGGACAGCAGTTGGGCGGCGTTGGCGATCACGCGCTGCGGCTGATCGGGCTGGAGCTGGTCGCGCACGCAGGCCACCTCCGGCGGCGGCTGGTTCAGGTCCAGCGGCCGGGCGGTGAGCATGGTGTCGACGAACAAGCGGTAGCCGCGCGCAGTGGGCACCCGCCCGGCCGAGGTGTGGGGGCTGGCGATCAGCCCCAGCTCCTCGAGGTCGGCCATCACGTTGCGGATGGTGGCCGGCGACAGCTCCAGCCCCGAGGCCTTGGACAGGGTGCGCGAACCCACCGGCTGGCCGTCCGCGATGTAGCGTTCCACCAGGGTTTTGAGCAGGGTCTTGGCGCGGTCGTCCAGCATGTCATCGATTTTAGGGCGCGCCGGCGCGCTGCAAGGGGCGCGGGGCAGGCGTTTTCCCGGGCCTGGCAGGGACTTGGGCGACACCGTGGCGGCGTGGGCGCTGTGGTGTAATCCCGCCCATGAAATCCCGCTTCCGTCACGTGGCACTGATCGGCAAATACCAGGCCCAGGGCATGCGTGGGGTGCTGGAGGACATTGCCCAGTTCATCTGTCGCCAGGGGGCGGAGGTCTCGGTCGAACACGACACGGCGATGAACACCGGCCTGACCGGCCACCCCATGCTCGACGTGCAAGGCGTGGGCCGCGACTGCGACTTGGCCGTCGTGGTGGGGGGCGACGGCACCATGCTGCACATCGCCCGCGAGGTGGCGCGCCACGGGGTGCCGCTGGTGGGCATCAACCAGGGCCGCTTGGGCTTCATCACCGACATCCCGGTGGGCGAGGTGCGCGAGGTGTTGGGGCCCGTGATGGCCGGCGACTTCGAGGAGGAGCGCCGCAGCATGCTCGAGGGCCAGGTCGTGCGCGATGGTCGCGTCATCTTCGAGGCCTTCGCCCTCAACGACGTGGTGGTCAACCGCGGCGCCACGGCCGGCATGGTGGAGTTGCGCATCGAGGTGGCCGGCGACTTCATGGCCAACATCCGCTGTGACGGCCTCATCGTGGCCTCGCCCACGGGCTCGACGGCCTATGCGCTGTCGGCCGGCGGACCCATCTTGCACCCCGACATTGCGGGCTGGGTGCTGGTGCCCATTGCGCCGCACACCCTGTCCAACCGGCCCATCGTGCTGCCCGACGACAGCGAGGTGGCGGTGGAGATCGTGGGCGGACGCGACACGAGCGTGAATTTCGACATGCAAAGCCTGGCCAGCCTGATGCACGGCGACGTTGTGCGCGTGCGCCGCTCGGCGCACCGGGTACGCTTTCTCCATCCGCGCGGCTGGAGCTATTACGCCACGCTGCGCAGAAAACTCCATTGGAACGAAGGTTTGGGGGCCTGAGCCGATGCTGCGTCGCATCGCCCTGAGAGATTTCGTCATCGTCCACGCGCTCGAGGTCGAGCTGGCCCCGGGCTTTTCCGTGCTGACCGGCGAGACCGGCGCCGGCAAGTCCATCCTGATCGATGCGCTGCAACTTGCGCTGGGCGCGCGTGGCGACGCGGGGGTGGTGCGCGAGGGGGCCGCCCGCACCGAGATCAGCGCCGAATTCGACAGTCCGGCCGCTCTGGCGGCATGGCTGGACGAGGCCGGCTTCCAGCCCGACGAGGTTCTGCTGCTGCGACGCAGCATCGATGCCCAGGGCAAGAGCCGCGCCTGGATCAACGGCAGCCCGGCCACCGTGGCCCAGCTCAAGGCGGTGGGCGAGCGCCTGGTGGACATCCATGGCCAGCATGCCTGGCAGAGCCTGACTCGGCCTGAATCGGTGCGCGGCCTGCTCGATGCCTATGCGGGCTGCGACCTGACGCCGCTCGCACGGGCCTGGACGGACTGGCGGGCGGCGGCCCAGGCGCTGGAAGACGCCCGTGCCGGCCAGGACCACCTGCAGCGCGAGCGCGAGCGCCTGGCCTGGCAGATCGGCGAGCTCGACAAGCTCTCGCCCGGCCCGGACGAATGGGCCGAGCTCGATGCCGAGCACCGGCGCCTGAGCCATGCCCAGGCCCTGATCGATGCGGTGCAGGCCGCCTTGCAGGCGGTGTCCGAGTCCGAAGGCAGCGCCGACGAACTGACCGCCCGGGCCATCGACGGCCTGGAGGCGGTGGCCGACTACGACGGCACGCTGGCCAACGTGATCGAGGTGTTGCGCAGTGCCCAGGCCCAGCTCGAGGATGCCGCCCACAGCCTGAACGCCTACCTGCGCCATGGCGAACTCGATCCTGCACGCTTGCAGGAGCTGGACGAGCGCCTGTCGAGCTGGCTGGGCCTGGCGCGCCGCTACCGCCGACCGCCCGAGGAGCTGCCTGCGCTGTGGGCGCAGTGGAAGGAGGAGCTGGCCCGGCTCGACGCGGCGGCCGACCTGGAAGGCCTGGAGCGCGCCGCGGCCCAGGCCCGCAAGGCCTACGATCAGGCGGCGCGCGAGGTCTCTCGCGCCCGCCGGGAAGCCGCACCCCGGCTGGCCCAGGCCGTCACCCAAGCGATGCAGCAGCTCGGCATGGCCGGCGGGCGCTTCGAGGTGGCCTTGGTGCCCCACGATGCACCGCAGTCTCATGGCCTGGAGTCGGTGGAGTTCCTGGTCGCCGGTCACGCCGGCAGCTCGCCGCGCCCGCTGGCCAAGGTGGCCTCGGGGGGGGAGCTGTCGCGCATCGCGCTGGCCATAGCCGTCACCACCAGCCAGCTCGGCGAGGCCGGCACGCTGATCTTCGACGAGATCGACGCTGGCGTGGGCGGCGCGGTGGCCGACACCGTGGGGCGGCTGATGAAGCAGCTCGGGCGCGACCGCCAGGTGCTGGCCGTCACGCATCTCCCGCAGGTCGCTGCCTGTGCCGATCACCATTGGGTGGTCAGCAAGACCACCGAGGCGGGCCGCACCACCAGCAGCCTGCGCGATGTGGCCGGCGAGGCCCGGGTGGCCGAGCTGGCCCGCATGCTGGGTGGCCAGCAGCTCTCTGGCACGAGCTTCGCGCATGCCCAGGAGATGCTGGCCACGGCCGCCACGCCACCTGGCTTGGCCCCGGTGCCGCGGGTGCGGAGGCGCGGATGACCGAGTCCGCCCCGGCAGTGTTGCGCGAGCTGGTGCTCATCACCGGCATCTCCGGCTCGGGCAAGTCGGTGGCGCTGCACGCCCTGGAGGATGCCGGCTACTTCTGTGTGGACAATCTGCCTGCCGAACTGCTGGAGTCATGCGTGCGGCTCGAGCACGAGAAGTTCACCCCGCGCGTGGCCATCGCGGCCGACGTGCGCGCCGTGCAGTCGTTGCCGCTGCTCGCGCCCGCGCTGGCGCGGCTGCGCGGCCAGGGGGTCACGGTGCGACCCATTTTCCTGGACGCTTCCACCGACACGCTGGTGCGGCGTTTCTCGGAGACGCGCCGCCGCCACCCCTTGTCCGATCCTTTGGCGGCCGACCCCACCGCCCAGCGCGCGCTGATCGAGGCGATCGAACTCGAGCGCGACTTGCTGGCCGAGTTGCGCGAGATGTCTACCATCATCGATACCAGCGAACTGCGGCCGGCCCAACTGCGGCAATGGACGCGCCAAATCGTGCAGGCTCCGGCGGCCTCGCTCACGCTGGTGTTCGAGTCCTTTGCTTTCAAGCGTGGGGTGCCGCTCGATGCGGACTACGTCTTTGACGTGCGCATCCTGCCCAACCCCTACTACGACCGCGAGCTGAGGCCCCACACCGGGCGCGACGCGCCGGTGATCGCCTACCTGCAGCAACAGCCCGAGGTGGCCGAGATGCTGGCCCAGATCGAAGCCTTTCTCAAACGCTGGCTGCCCGCCTTCGAGCAGGACCAGCGCGCCTACCTCACCGTGGCGGTCGGCTGCACTGGTGGGCAGCATCGTTCCGTCTACCTCGTCGAACAACTGGCCCAGCGCTTCCGGGCGCGGGGCTCTACCCTGATCCGTCACCGCGAGCTCGATGCGCGTGGCGCTGCTTCATGACCGATCTGCCCGACCCCTCCGCGCTGCCACTCTTTCCCCTGCAAACCGTGCTGTTCCCCGAGGGCCTGCTGGGCCTGAAGGTGTTCGAGGCGCGCTATCTCGATCTCGTCAGCCAGTGCCTGCGCACCCAGCGGCCCTTCGGCGTCGTGGCCCTGCGCCAGGGCCAGGAAGTCCGGCGCGAAGGCCAGGCCGTGGCTTTCGAAGCCGTGGGCTGCTTGGCCGAGTTGATCGAGGTCGACAGCGAGCAGGCTGGCATCTTGCATGTGCGCTGCCGCGGCTCGCGGCGTTTCCGCATCCGCTCCACGCGCCAGCGCGACGACGGTCTGTGGTTGGCCGAGGCGGATTGGCTGCCTGCCGACCCGGCCGTGCTGCCGCAGGAGGACTACCTCGCCAGCGCACAGGCTCTGGCCAACGCGATCCAGATGCTGCGCCAGCGCGGGCCCTTGCCGTTCCTGGAGCCCTTCCGCTTCGAAGACGCTGGCTGGATCGCCAACCGCTGGTGCGAGATCCTGCCCATCCCGCAGGCCGCGCGCCAGAAGCTGATGGAGCTGGAGGATCCTCAGGTGCGCCTGAAGCTGGTCGATCAGTTCCTGCGCAGCAAGGGCATCATTGGCGAAGCCTGAGGGCCTGTGTTCACACCGGGCCTCGCGAGGCCAGCAGCTTGCGCAGCGGTGCCGGCAGGCCCCAATCGGCCAGGGCTTCGTAGGCCACCCACTGTCCCGGGCCGGGCGGCCGCGGCTCGGGGCCATGCAGTACGCACTGGCGCGGGTGCAGCAGCCAGTCGAAGTGCGTGAGCGCATGCGAGATGCTGGGCCAGGGAATCAGCGGCCCGGGCCAGTCCGCCTGCAAGGCGGCCTCGCTGTCGTATTCGGGCAGGCTGTGCAGGCCGGCCCACACCCCATGCGCGGGCCGCGGCTGCAGCCACACCCGGCCTTCATGCTCCAGCCACAGCCACCAATGCTCGCGACGGCTGCGCCGCAGCTTGCGGGTGTGAACGGGGTAGGCCTCGGGGCGGCCTTCGGCACGGGCTGCGCACCAGGCCTGGACCGGGCAGTGCGAACAGCGCGGCGAGCGCGCCGTACATACCGTCGCTCCCAGATCCATCAGACCCTGGGTGTAGGCCGTCATGTCCTGCTCGGGCAGCAACGAGGTGGCCTCCTCCCACAGCGCGCGCTCGTGGCGGGCCTGGGCCAGGTCCTCGTCGAAGCCCAGCACGCGCGTGAGCACTCGCTTGACATTGCCATCCAGGATGGCCGCGCGCTCGCCGAAACAAAAGGCCGCGATCGCCGCCGCGGTGGAGCGTCCGATGCCTGGCAGCTCGGCCAGCGCCTGGGCCGTGCGCGGGAACTGCCCGCCGTGCTCGTCCACCACCACCTGCGCGCAGCGGTGCAGGTTGCGCGCGCGGCTGTAGTAGCCCAGCCCGCTCCAGGCGGCCATCACCTCGTCGCTGCCGGCCCGCGCCAGGGCCCGCACGTCGGGAAAGCGTTGCAGGAAGCGTTCGTAGTAGGCCAATACCGTGCTCACCTGGGTCTGCTGCAGCATGATCTCCGACAGCCAGACGTGGTAGGGCTCGCGGCTGCGCTGCCAGGGCAGGTCATGGCGGCCGTGGGTGCGCTGCCAGGCGATCACGGCCGGTGCGAAATGCGGGCGCAGCGCTGCGGTGCAGGGAAGACGACGCGACATGCCACGATTGTGGCGGCTGCGCGCGGGCGCGTTCACCCCGGCTCAGGCCTGCAGCGGGGCCGGGCGGGTGCTCAGATCGAGGTCCAGTGCCAGCGGCTCGATCCCGGATGAAGGCAGGGGGGCGGCGGCCTGCTGCTGCAGGCCAGCCACCAGGCGGTGCAGGCGCTCCTGGAGTTCGCGCAGGCGCCCTTCCTGGGCTTCCATCTCGCTCAGGCGGGCTTCCAGCTCGGCCGCGGCGCTGCGCACGCGCTCCAGCGTCTCGCGTCGTCGCTTGAAGTTGCGCCGGCGGTCGCGCAACTGGGTGTCGATCTGCGCCGAGGCGGTCTTGTTCCACAGCTCGAGTTCGGCACTGGCGCCTTCGAAGACGACACGCAGCTTGGACACCAGCATGCGCCGGAACTGCGACATGAAACGCTCGTTGGACAGCCGCAGCGCGTGCGACAGCCCCAGGTACTGCGTGTAGTTGCGCTCGATCAGTTCGAGGTCGCGCATGAAGCGCGAGAGATCAGGCGGGGCTGGTGTGGCCAGGCCGAAGCCGAACTCGGCGTTGAGCTTCTGGAAGGACGCGCCCAGCATCGTGTGGATCTCGTGCCCCTTGGCCTGGGCCTCGTCGAGCTTGGCACGCAAGGCTTGCGCCATTTCGGCGAAGGCTTTGCGCGACCCGAAGTTGAGGATGGCCGAGCGCAGCCGTTCCTGCAGCACCTCGGTGTGGCGGCGCACCACGTCGCTGGAGATGCCGACCAAGGCATCTTTGAGCATGCGCGTGTGCACCGCGCGCATGGCCTGCACATGAGCGATGCACTGCTCGAACTCGCGGCTTTCGGTCTCCACGCGCCGGATCATCACCTCGACCATGCCCGCGTTCTTGCCGCGCAGACCGCGCAGTTCCAGCAGCTGCTCCGCGCATTGCCGTCGGCGGTCGGCCAGGCGGCGGCCGATCTGGGCCTCCAGCTGGCGGGCGCTGTCGATCACCATCTGTGCCAGCACCTCCTTGCGGTGCGGCAGCAACTGCCGGCCCAGCGCGTCTTCCAGCTCCAGCAGCCGGCTGGCGCGCAGGTCGTCGGCATCGCCGGTCACGCGACCGGCCAGCGCGAGCTTGGCCGAGATCGGAAAGACCCGGTCTTCGGGGATGCCCAGCGTCTGCGCTGTCTGGGTGCGCTGCCGGCCGATGTGCGCCTCCACCTCGGCCGGCGAGCTCAGCGGATCGGTGAGCGCATCGATCTTGTTCAGCGCCACGTAGCGCGCCAGCGGCTGGCCGCACAGGTGGTCCCGCCAGATCGCCAGGTCGGACTTCGTCACGCCGGTGTCGGCGGCCAGGATGAAGACCGTGGCATGCGCCGAGGGCAGCAGGCTCACGGTCAGCTCGGGCTCGGCGCCGATCGCGTTCAGGCCCGGGGTGTCCAGGATCACCAGGCCGCGCTTGAGCAGCGGGTGCGGGTAGTTGATGACGGCATGCCGCCAGGCCGGCACCTCGACGAGCCCGTCCTCGCCCAGCGGCGGGTTGTCCTGCACCCGGTCGTCATCCCAGAAGCCCAGCGCACGGGCCTCCTCCAGCGGCACGCGCCGCGTGGCCATCACGCGGGTCAGCGCCTCGGCCAACTCGTCGGGGCGCTTCACATTGAGCGCTACCTCCGTCCAGACACCACTTTGCAGGCGCAGCTCGGCCAGCGAGGCCGGCCCCAGACGGGTCTCGATGGGCAGCAGGCGCAGCGACGGCGGTTCGTCGGCGTCGTAGCTCAGCTCCACCGGACACATCGTGGTGCGCCCAGGGGTGGCCGGCAGGATGCGTCGGCCGGTGTCGGCAAAGAAGATCGCGTTGATCAGCTCGGACTTGCCGCGCGAGAACTCGGCGACGAAGGCCACCACCAGACGGTCTCGGGCCAGGCGGGCTTGCAGGGATTCCAGCAGATCGGTGGCCGGCTCGTCGAGCAGGTCGTGGTCGAAGAGGAAACGCGACAGTTCCTGCAACTGGACCTCGAGGTCGGCGCGCCACAGACCGAGGGCGTCGAACTTCAGCGCGAACGAGGGGGAGGAGGCGGCAGACGACATGGCGGTCACACCGGGGCAAGCAGGATGGAGGCGGCCATGGTAGCGCAAGGCCGCCACCGGGCCCGCCGTTGGCGGCCGCGAGGCTGCCGTTCGTCACGACCGGCAGGGGCGTTACCTTTTGCTACGACTCCTTCCTGCGGGCCTGGGCCGTCAGCCGCGCTTCTGGCACCGCGGGCAGAAGTAGGTGGATCGCTGCGCCTGCACGATGCGGCGGATGGGCGTGCTGCACACGCCGCAAGGCTGGCCTTCGCGGCCGTAGACGCGCGCCTCGTTCTGGAAGGCACCGTTGTGGCCCTGGGCATCGCGGAAGTCGCGCAGCGTCGAGCCGCCGGCGGCCAGCGCGCGCAACAGGGTGTCGCGGATGGCAGCGGCCAGGCGCTCGCAGCGCGGCCGGCTCACGCGGGCCGCCGGGGTGCGTGGGTCGATGCCCGCGGCGAACAAGGCCTCGCTGGCGTAGATGTTGCCCACGCCCACGACCACGTCGCCTGCCAGCAGGGCCTGCTTGATCGCCACCCGGCGGCCGCGCAGGCCGGCGTGCAGCACGGCCCCGTCGAAGCCGGGCTCCAGCGGCTCGGTCCCCAGTCCGGCCAGCAGCTTGCGCGCGGGGTCGGCCTCGAGCGAATCGGACCACACCACGGCACCGAAGCGCCGCGGGTCGTGCAGCCGCAGCAGGCCGCGGGTGGTCCACAAGTCGAAATGGTCGTGCGGGCCGGGCGGTGGATGGGCGCGGTCGTAGCGCAGCGAGCCCGACATGCCCAGGTGCAGCAGCAGCCCGCCGCGCTCCAGCGGCAGCCACAGGTACTTGCCGCGGCGGCGGGCCTCGCCCAGTGTCTGACCGTGCAGGGACTCGGGTGCACACCCCAGCGGCCAGCGCAGCGGCTTGCCCAGGCGCACGCCCAGCACGCGGGCGCCGGCCATGAGCGAGGCAAAGCTTTGCCGGGTGACTTCGACTTCGGGCAGTTCAGGCATGCGGGGAATTATCCGGGCGTCCGTAGAATCGAATCGACTTCGAGGAGTTGCCCATGCCGATGCGTTGCCTGAATCTCCGAGTGCTGGCCGCGGCCCTGGCCGCGCAGGCCGTGCTCTGGGGCGCCTCGGCCCGGGCCCAACCTGTGGCAGCCCCCTTGCCGCCGCGCACGGCCGATCCGGCCGTGGTGAACTCGGGCCTGGACGCTGCGCTGTTCTACCAGCTCCTCATTGCCGAGATGGAACTGCGTTCCGGGGCTGCCGGGACGGCATATGAACTGCTGCTCGATGCAGGACGCAAGACCCGCGACGAGCGACTGTTTCAGCGTGCCACCGACATTGCGCTGCAAGCCCGCGCCGGCGAGCAGGCGCTGGCGGCTGCGCAGGCCTGGCGGGCGGCCGTGCCTGGCTCGCTCGATGCGCTGCGCTATCTGGCGCAGATCCAGGTGGGGCTGGGCCGCGTGGTTCAGGCCAAAGAGCCCTTGCAGGCCCTGCTGGAGCGCACCCCGCCGGCCGAGCGGGCCGCAGCCATCGCGCTGCTGCCCCGCCACTTCGCCCGCGCTGCGCAATTGCCAGAGGTCGCTGCGATGCTCGACGCGGTGCTGCAGCCCTACCTCGACCAGCCCGACACGCGTGTGGCCGCGCTGGTGGCGCGGGCGCGCATGCGCCTGCAGCTGCGCGAGCCCGCCCAGGCGCTGGAGCTGGCCCGGCAGGCGCAGCAGCTCGATGCCGCCGCCGAGGGCCCCGCGCTCGTTGCACTCGAGCTGGTGGGCCAGCAGCCGCAGGCCGATACCCTGATGGCCGCTTACCTGCAGGCCAGGCCACGGGGCCACGCGCTGCGGCTGGGCTATGTGCGCCAGCTCGTGAGCCTGCAACGCTATGTCGACGCCGTGGCCCAGCTCGAGGAGGCGCTCAGGCTCGAGCCGGCGCTGGCGGCCGGCTGGCTCAGCTTGGGGGCCCTGCGCCTGGAGCTCAAGGAGCCCGCGGCGGCCGAACAGGCCCTGCGGCGCTATGTCGACTTGAGCGCGGGCACACCGGCCTCGGACGACCCCGCGATGGCCGTCACGGCCGAAGGCCTGACGCAGGCCTACCTGATGCTGGCCCAGGCGGCCGAGTCGCGCGGGCAGATGCCGCAGGCCGAACAATGGCTCGCGCGTGTGGACGACCCGGCCGCGGCGTTGAGCGTGCAGCAGCGCCGGGCCTCGCTGCTGGCCCGCCAGGGGCGTCTGGACGAGGGCATCGCGCTGATCCGTCGCCTGCCCGAAGACGAGCCCGAGATGGCGCGCGCCAAGCTGTTGGCCGAGGCCCACTTGTTGCGCGACCAGCGGCAGTGGCCGCGTGCCTACCAGGTGCTGGGACAGGCCAGTGAACGTTTCCCCGATGACGTAGACCTGCTGTACGAACAGGCCATGATGGCCGAGAAGACCGACCGCCTGGACGCGATGGAGCGGCTGCTGCGGCGAGTCATCGAGCTCAAGCCCGACCATTACCATGCCTACAACGCCCTGGGCTACACGCTGGCCGATCGCAACCTGCGACTGGACGAGGCGCGAGCGCTCATTGAGAAGGCCTTGTCGCTCGCGCCCGACGAGCCTTTCATCGTCGACAGCCTGGGCTGGGTGAAGTACCGCCTGGGCCAGCGCGAGGAAGCGCTGCAGCACCTGCAGCGGGCCTACCAGGCGCGCCCCGACACCGAGATCGCCGCCCACCTGGGCGAGGTGCTGTGGGTGCTGGGCCGGCGGGAGGAGGCGCGGCGCGTCTGGCGTGAAGGGCAGGCGCGCGACGCTTCCAACGAGGTGCTGCGCGAGACCTTGCGCCGGTTCAAGGTGGATCTGTGACGCGCTCGGGCCGATCCTGGTGGCGCGCCGGCCTGGCCGCGATGGCGCTGGCCGGGCTGGCCGGCTGCACCAGCCTGCCGGAGCCTGACGAAACCCTGGCCCTGGCCGCCTCGGGGCGGCTGGCCGTGCGCGTGGACGCCCCGGAGGGGGTGCGCTCGACCACGGCCGTGTTCGAGCTGCTCGGCCGGGCCGACCGGGGCGAACTGCGTCTGGCCAGTCCCCTGGGCACCGTGCTGGCCGTGGCGCGCTGGCAGCCCGGCCAGGCCTGGGTGCGCACGCAGGGGCAACGCCAGGACTACGCGAGTCTGGACGACCTCACGCGCGAGCTCATGGGCGAATCGTTGCCGGTGCATGCCTTGTTCGACTGGCTGCGGGCCCGCCCCTGGCCGGGGGCATCGAGCCGGCCGCGCGAGGGCGGGCCTGGCTTTGTGCAAATGGGCTGGACCGTGGAACTCGACACCGCCGACCAGGGGCTGATCGTCGTGCGCCGCAACGCTCCGGTGCCGGTGACCGTGCGGGCCCGGGTGGACTCATGAAGGCCTGCTACGACCTGCCGGCGCCGGCCAAGCTGAACCTCTTCCTGCATCTGGTGGGCCGCCGCGCCGACGGCTATCACCTGCTGCAATCGGTTTTCGTGCCCATCGACTGGTGCGACACCCTGCATGTCGAGCGTCGCCAGGACGGCCGGCTGCGGCGTCACGACCTGGGGGCGGCCCTGCCCGAGGATGATCTGTGCCTGCGCGCGGCGCGCGCCCTGCAGACCGCCAGCGGCACCCGCTACGGAGCCGACATTCACATCGACAAGCGTGTGCCCTGGGGCGCGGGCCTGGGCGGCGGCAGCTCGGATGCGGCCACCACGCTGATCGCGCTGAACCGCCTGTGGGGCCTGCACTGGCCGCGCGCGCGGCTCATCGCCCTGGGGGCTACCGTCGGGGCGGACGTGCCTTTTTTCCTGGGCCCCGGGCCGGCCTGGGTCGAGGGCATCGGCGAGCGACTCACCCCGCTTGCGCTGCCCGGGGCCGAGCTGGAGGTGCTCAAGCCCGCGCAAGGCCTGGCCACCCGGGACATTTTCGCCAGCCCCCTCTTGGTACGCGACACGAAACCTGCTATAGTTGCGGACTTTCTTGCAGACCCCCAGGGATTTGGCAGGAACGACATGCAAGCGGCCGCAGTGGCACTTTGCGCGTCGGTCGGTCAGGCGCTGGAGTGCTTGGGCAGGCGTTGCGGCAACAGCCGCATGACGGGTTCGGGCAGTGCGGTTTTTGCGTGGGTCGGCAAGGAAGCAGGCGCCGTGTCCGGTGCCGGCCCGGCGGATCCCGATCTGCCCGAGGGCTGGCAGTGGCGCAGGTGCCGCAGTCTGGAGCGACATCCCCTTGCGGGCTGGGTTTCGGATTGAGCGCGACGAGTTGAAGGTCGGCGCCAGGGCTTGCGAGTCCGGGCGACGTCCGGTGTAGGGGAGTCGCCAAGTCGGTTAAGGCATCGGATTTTGATTCCGACATTCGAGGGTTCGAATCCTTCCTCCCCTGCCACCACAATCCAGAACCTCTGGATGAGCCTCGACGGGGGCCATCCAGAGGTTCTGCAGTTTTGGAAGGGCCCCCGAACACCGGACCGCGGGGGCGAACACGGGCACCGGTTGCGGCCGGTGCCGGTCCGACGGAGCCCACGATGCTGTCCGACACCCTGCTGTTCACCGGCAATGCCAATCCGGCGCTTTCCCTCGAGATCGCCAACCACTTGGGCCTGTCGCTGGGACAGGCCTCGGTCGGCCGCTTCTCCGACGGCGAGGTCGCCGTCGAGATCCAGCAAAACGTGCGTGGGCGAGACATCTTCATCATCCAGCCCACCTGCGCCCCGACCAACGAGCACCTGATGGAGCTCTTCATCATGGTCGATGCGCTCAAGCGCGCCTCGGCCCGGCGCATCACCGCGGTGATCCCGTATTTCGGCTACGCCCGCCAGGATCGCCGTCCGCGCTCCACCCGGGTGCCCATCTCCGCCAAGGTCGTGGCCAACATGCTCGAAGCCGTGGGCGTGAACCGCGTGCTCACCATGGACTTGCACGCCGACCAGATCCAGGGCTTCTTCGACATCCCGGTGGACAACATCTACGCCTCGCCGGTGCTGCTGTCCGACCTCAAGAGCAAGAACTACCACGATCTCGTGGTGGTGTCGCCCGACGTGGGCGGCGTGGTGCGCGCGCGCGCGCTGGCCAAGCAGCTCGGCTGCGACCTGGCCATCATCGACAAGCGCCGCCCCAAGGCCAACGTCTCCGAGGTGATGCACGTCATCGGCGAGATCGAGAACCGCAACTGCGTGATCATGGACGACATGATCGACACCGCCGGCACGCTGGTGAAGGCCGCCGAGGTGCTCAAGGAGCGCAACGCGAAGTCGGTCTACGCCTACTGCACCCATCCGGTGTTCTCGGGCCCGGCGCTCGAGCGCATCCGCAATTCCGAACTCGACGAGGTGGTGATCACCAACACCATCCCGCTGGCCGAGGCGGCACGGTCGATCCCCAAGATCCGCCAGCTCTCGGTGGCCTTCCTGTTTGCCGAGACCATCCGCCGCATTTCCGACGGCGAATCGGTCACGTCCCTGTTCTCGGAGCAGAACAACAACTTCTGATCCGGTTCATTGGTGGGGCGGCCTTCGAGCCCCCCGTTTCTTGCGTCTGGTCGCGGACGCTGACTCAT
Organism: Caldimonas sp.; assembly: GCF_046291045.1. Lineage (GTDB taxonomy): Bacteria > Pseudomonadota > Gammaproteobacteria > Burkholderiales > Burkholderiaceae_C > Caldimonas. The sequence continues at coordinate 115,281 of NZ_JBKBSL010000003.1, forward strand.
TGGAGAGTTGCATGAAATTCGTCGCATACGAGCGCACTGTGCAGGGGACCGGAGCGAGCCGCCGCCTGCGCCGCGCCGACAAGGTGCCTGGCATCGTCTACGGGGCCGGTTCGCCCCAGCCGATCGAGCTCGATCACAACGCGCTGTTCTTCGCGCTGAAGAAGGAGGCCTTCCACGCCTCCATCCTTGACATGGAGCTGGCCGGCAAGGTCGAGAAGGTGCTGCTGCGCGACGTGCAGATGCACCCGTTCAAGCCCCTGGTGCTGCACGTGGACTTCCAGCGTGTGGATCCCAAGACCAAGATCCAGAAGAAGGTGCCGCTGCACTTCATCAACGAGGAGAACTCGCCGGCCGTCAAGACCGACAAGTGCCTGGTCAACAAGATCATCAATGAACTCGAGATCCAGTGCCTGGCGCAAGCCCTGCCCGAGTTCCTGGAAGTCGACCTGGGCGAACTGGTCAAGGGCCAGACCCTGCACGTCAACGACCTGAAGCTGCCCAAGGGCATCAAGATCGTGACCCATGGCAAGCCCAATCCGGCCGTGGTGTCGGTGGTCGAGCCGGTCGAGGAAGTCATCGCCGCCCCGGCGCCGGCAGCCGCTCCCGCCAAGGGCAAGGACGCGAAGAAGAAGAAGTGAGCGTCGGTACTTCGACGTTGCAGCAGACCCCGCTTCGGCGGGGTTTTTTGTTGTGCGGGCCGAGGGAATAATGGCGCCCATGATTCGACTGCTGGTGGGCCTGGGCAACCCCGGGCCGCAATACGAAGCCACCCGGCACAATGCCGGCTTCTGGTGGATCGACGATGTCGCACGCCAGCTCGGCGCGAGCCTGGCGTCCGAGCGGGCCCATCAGGGCCTGGTCGCCCGCGTGAACCGCCCGCTGGCCGGGGTGGAGGGGCCGGTGTGGCTGTTGCAGCCCCAGACCTACATGAACCTGTCAGGCCGGTCGGTGGCGGCGCTGGCGCGCTTCTTCAAGATCGAGCCGCCAGAGATCCTCGTCGTGCATGACGAACTCGACCTGCCCCCCGGCCAAATGAAAATCAAACGCGGCGGCGGGCACGCCGGCCACAACGGCCTGAAGGACATCCAAGCCCAGCTCGGCAGCCCCGATTTCTGGCGCTTGCGCCTGGGCATCGGCCACCCGGGCGTGAAGGCCGAGGTGGCCGACTACGTGCTGCGCAAGCCGCCCGCAGCCGAGCGCGAGGCCATCGAGGCCTGCATCACGCGGTCCCGGGCGGCACTGGCGCCCTTGCTGCGCGGCGAGATGGAGGTGGCCTCCCGCCTCATCCATGCCCGGCCGGCGGCCCCTCGTGCACCGCAGGACACCCCCGCGGAGCCCTCCCGATGAGCCGGCATGCGCGACCCTCGGTGTCTGGCCCCTGGCGGGCCGGGGTCGTGCTCGCGCTGGCGGTCCCGCTCGTCGCGGCCCAGCCGGTGTACCGCTGCGGCAACCAGTACAGCGACCGGCCTTGCCCCGATGCCCGCGTGCGCACCGACCTGGCCGACCCGCGCACACCCGATCAGCAACGCCAGGCGATGGAGCACAGCCTGCGCCAGGGCTGGACGGCCGACGAGCTGGAACAGGAACGCCTGCGCCGCGAGGAAGCCCTACGGGCCGCTCAGCGGCTGCCGGTCGACGACCCGCCGCCGCGCGCGGCCGCATCCGACGAGGCGCACGACGAGCGCAGCTCGCGCCGGCCCAAGGACTACAAGGTCAGGCTGCCCAAGCCGCCGAAACCCCCCAGGGTCCGGCCGGCCTCACGCTGAGCCGGGGCCTGCGGCCGCACCAGGCGGGCCTGCCATCTGCTGCGTCTGCAAGCGGCGGTACTTGGCCCACAGTGCGTCCTGGTCCTCGCGGTGGTCGGGGTTGATCGGGATGCACTCCACGGGGCAGACCTGCACGCACTGGGGCGCATCGAAATGACCCACGCACTCGGTGCAGCGCTGCGGGTCGATCTGGTAGTACTCCGGCCCCATCGAGATCGCCTGGTTCGGGCACTCGGGCTCGCAGACGTCGCAGTTGATGCATTGGTCGGTGATCATCAGGGCCATGGGCCACCCCGTTCCGGTCAGTTCGCCTGTTTCACCTTGTGGCGCAGGCGCTCGAGCACCGAGGGTGCCACGAATTTGGAAACATCACCGCCGAGCATGGCAATCTCGCGCACGAAGGTGCCCGAGACGAACTGGTACTGATCCGAGGGGGTCAGGAAGACCGTCTCCACCTCAGGCATCAGCTGGCGGTTCATGCCGGCCATCTGGAACTCGTACTCGAAGTCGCTCACGGCCCTCAGGCCCCGCACCACGACCTTGGCCCGCTGGGAGACGACGAAGTCGCGCAGCAACCCGGCGAAGGACATCACCTGCACGTTGGGATGGGCCGCCGCAGCCTCGCGGGCGATCTCCAGGCGCTCGTCCAGCGAGAACAGCGTGCGCTTGTGGTGGCCGGCGGCCACGGCCACGATGAGGGCGTCGAACAGCGTGCTGGCGCGGCGCATCAGGTCCTCGTGGCCCAGCGTCATGGGGTCGAAGGTGCCCGGGTAGACGGCGGTGATGCGGTGGGAGCGGGTCATGTCGTGGCTTGCGGGTTGGCTGGCGCCACCAGTGTAGGCGCGGCGGCACGCAGCAGGTGGTAGTGCACCGCACCAGCCCGGCCCTGGCGCCACAGCGTCAGGCCCAGCAAGGCGGCATCGGCGTTGCTCCAGGCCCGGTCGGCCTCGAGGTAGACGAGCCCGCCGGGGGCGAGCAGGGGCCGGGCGGCAGCCGCAGCGGCTGTGAAGAGATCGGCGTCGAAAGGGGGGTCCAGCAGGATCAGGTCCCATTCGGGTCGGGCGTTCCGGCGCATCCAGGCCAGGGCGTCGGCCCCCTGGACCTCGACGCTGCCGGCCTTCAACCGTTGCACCGTCTCGCGCAGGCCGCGCACCAGCGCCGCATCGCGTTCGAGCATCAGCACACGGGCGGCGCCGCGGGAGGCCGCCTCCAGCCCCAGGGCCCCGCTGCCGGCGAAGGCGTCCAGGCAGCGCCAGCCGCTGAGATCCTGGCCCAGCCAGTTGAACAGGGTTTCGCGCACGCGGTCGGGCGTGGGCCGCAGGCCGGGGCGATCCGGCACGGGCAGCTTGCTGCGCTTCCACAGGCCGCCGATGATGCGCACCTCATGGGCCGGTGCGCGACGGACGGGCCGGGGCGGGGAAGGGGGGCGGGGGGCGGACACGGCCTGGATTCTAGAATCGGGCCCAAGGACCCCGACACCCATGTTCAGTTTTTTCCGCAAGAAGACCCCGCCGCCGCAGACCCCCTCAGCAGCACCGGCGCCGGCCCCGGCGGCCGAGCCTGCCGCGCCGATCGCCCCGCCCCCCGAAGCGCCCGTCGCCGCAGCCTCGGCCGAGCCGGTCGCGCGCCGCTCCTGGATGGAGCGCCTGCGCAGCGGCCTGCGCAAGACGGGCAGCAGCCTGTCGCAGGTCTTCACCGGCACGCGGATCGACGAGGCCCTCTACGAAGAGCTGGAGGCGGCCCTGCTGATGGCCGATGCGGGCGTGAAGGCCACCGAATTCCTGCTGAACGACCTGCGCCGGCGCGTGAAGGAGCACAAGGCGACCGACCCGGCGGCCGTCAAGGCCCTGCTCGTGGACGCGCTGGCCGAACTGCTCGCCCCGCTGGAAAAGCCGCTGACGGTGGGCGAACACCAGCCCACGGTGATCATGGTGGTGGGGGTGAACGGCGCGGGCAAGACCACGAGCATCGGCAAGCTCACGCGTCACCTGGCCGATGCCGGCCAGAAGGTGCTGCTGGCCGCGGCCGACACCTTCCGTGCGGCGGCACGCGAGCAGCTCTCGGTGTGGGCCGACCGCAACCGCGTGGAGATCGTCAGCCAGGAGGGGGGCGACCCGGCGGCCGTGACCTTCGATGCCGTCACCGCCGGCCGTTCGCGCGGCTGCGACGTGGTGATCGCCGACACGGCCGGGCGCCTGCCCACGCAACTGCACCTGATGGAAGAGCTGAAGAAGATCCGGCGTGTGATCGCCAAAGCCGATCCGACCGCCCCGCACGAGGTGCTGCTGGTGGTGGATGGCAACACGGGCCAGAACGCCCTGGCCCAGGTCAAGGCCTTTGACGAGGCCTTGCAGCTCACCGGGCTCGTCGTCACCAAACTCGACGGCACGGCCAAGGGCGGTGCACTGGCCGCGCTGGCGCGCGAGCGGCCGATCCCGGTCTACTTCATCGGCGTGGGCGAGAAGCTGGAGGACCTGCAGACCTTCCAGGCGCGCGAGTTCGCGCAGGCGCTGCTGACCTGATCAGCGGTGGCGCGGGGCCTGTGGCGGCGACAGCGGCGCCGGCGCCGAGTCCAGGTCGTCGAACCAGGTCGATGGCGGGGGATCGGCCATCTCGGCCGCCGCGGGCGGCCGGCGCGATCCCGCGGAGCCTTCGGTGCCGCGCGTGCTCACGTGGGCCGCACCCTCCTCGGTGGTCAGCAGGCCCAGGGACTGCAGGATCGCGGCGCGGGCCTGCTCGACGTCGGGGATCGCGCCTTCGTACCAGACGTGCAGCGGCAGGCCGGCCGCGCGGACGACCCGCTCCATGCGCGCTTGTCGCTTGCGGGCGCGCTCGCTGTCCTGGCCTTCGGGGGCGCGCACCTCGACGACGGCCACGGCCAGGGTGTTGGGTTCGCAGATGACCAGATCGACGCAGATCTGGCCCACGCGGCGCAGCCACTCGGTGTAGGAGTGGCGCGTGGGCACCTTGAGAAAGCGCGCCAGCGGCACCTGGGCGAAGACGAGGTGCTCGGGCAGGGCGCGGCGCAGCACGGCATAGGCTTCCCGCTCCGGCCCGGTGAGCACACGCGTGGGCGTGGGCTGCCAGGCCATCAGCGTGTCCAGCGCTTCGACGGTGCGCGGCCGCGAGCCGCTGCCCGAAGCGGGGCGGCGCGTCAGCCAGAACACCAGGCCGAGCACCACGACCGCAGCGAGCACCAGGAGAAGGATCAAGTCCATGGCCGGTCCGAATCTCGTGGGGGTGGGGCGACCTTAGCGGCCCGTCGGCGGACGGTCAACGGCCCGGTCCGGGCACCGTGGCGCATGGGCGCGCACACCGTCAGCGCCCCATCCCGGGCAGGCCCTTCATGCCGCCCATGCGTTTCATCATCTTCATCAGGCCGCCGCCCTTCATCTTTTTCATCATGCCTTGCATCTGCTCGAACTGGTTGAGCAGGCGGTTGACCTCCTGCACCTGCACGCCCGCACCGGCAGCGATGCGGCGCTTGCGGCTGGCCTTGATCAGCTCGGGCTTGCGGCGCTCCAGCGGCGTCATGGCGTTGATGATGCCTTCCATGCGGCGCACCTCGCGCTCGGCGCGCGCCATGTCGGCCTGGCCGGCCTTGGCGGCGATCTGCGTGGGCAGCTTGTCGAGCAGGCCCGAGAGCCCGCCCATCTTCTTCATCTGACTGATCTGCGCGAGGAAGTCGTTGAGGTCGAAGCCGTCGCCGGCCTTCACCTTCTCGGCCAGCTTGCGGGCGGCGTCCATGTCGACGCCCTTTTGCACCTCCTCGACCAGGGCGACGATGTCGCCCATGCCCAGCACGCGGCCGGCATGGCGTTGGGCATCGAAGACCTCCAGGCCGTCGATCTTTTCGGACACGCCAGCGAACTTGATCGGCGCACCGGTGACGGTGCGCACCGACAGGGCTGCGCCGCCGCGCGAGTCGCCATCGAGCTTGGTGAGCACGATACCGGTCAGCGGCAGCGCCTCCTTGAAGGCGCGGGCGGTGTTGATGGCGTCCTGGCCCTGCATCGCATCGACCACGAACAGCGTCTCCACCGGCTTGAGTGCCGCATGCAGTTCGCGGATCTCGGCCATCAGGGCCTCGTCGATGGCCAGGCGGCCGGCGGTGTCGACGATCAGCACGTCGAAGTAGTGCCGGCGGGCATGGTCCAGCGCGGCGCGGGCGATGTCCAGCGGCCGGTCGCTCGGCTGGGACGGGAACCACTCGGCACCGGCGGCCTTGGTGACCGTCTTGAGCTGCTCGATGGCCGCGGGCCGGTACACGTCGGCCGAGACCGTGAGCACCTTCTTCTTGCGCGACTGGATCAGGTGGCGCGCCAGCTTCGCGGTGGTGGTGGTCTTGCCCGCGCCCTGCAGGCCGGCCATCAGGATCACGGCTGGTGGCTGGGCCGCGAGGTTGAGGTCGCTGACCCCTTCGCCCATCGTCGCCGCGAGCTCCTTGTGCACCACGCCGACCAGCGCCTGGCCGGGCGACAGCGAGCCCACCACCTCCTGGCCCAGCGCGCGTTCCTTCACGCGTGCGATGAAGTCGCGCACGACGGGCAGCGCGACGTCGGCCTCGAGCAGGGCCATGCGCACTTCGCGCAGCATGTCCTGGACGTTGCTCTCGGTGATGCGGGCCTGGCCGCGCATCTGCTTGACCAGCCGCGACAGGCGATCGGAAAGGGTGGAGGCCATGGGGCGGGCGGCCTGGCCGGCAGGGCCGTGCCGCGAAAGTACACTGTGCGGATGATTCTAGACCCTCGTCTCGCATGCTGACCGCGTCCCTCGGCCCGTCCTTCCTGACGCTGGCGGCCGGCGGCATCGCGCTGCTGGCTTACGCCCTGGCGACCCTGCGCAGCGAACGGGCGCTCCGTGCCTTGCGCTGGGCGCTGGCAGTGGGCTGGGTGGCCCATGCGCTGGCCCTCGTGCTCGACACCGCGGGGCTGGGCTCGGGTGTCGAAGGCGCGCGCTTCGGTTTCGCACCTGCGCTGTCGGCCACCTTGTGGCTGGTGCTGGCGGTCTATGCGATCGAGAGCCGCTTCGTGCCCTTGCCCGGTGTGCAGCGCTGGCTGGCCGCGCTGGGCGCGCTGGCGGTGGCCCTGATGTTGGTCTTTCCTGGCGAGATGCGCGCGCATGCCGACTCACCCTGGATGCCCTTGCACTGGGTGCTGGGCATCGCCTCCTACGGCTTGTTCGGCGCGGCCGTGCTGCATGCGGGCCTGCTGTCGCATGCAGAACGTCAGATGCGCTTGCGCCGTGGTGCGCTGCCGCCCACGCCGCTGGGGATGCCGCTGCTGCGCCTGGAAAAGCTGACCTTCCGGTTCGTCGCGGCCGGCTTCGTGGTGCTGTCGGCGGCTCTCGTGCTGGGCTGGTGGTTCGCCGATCCCTGGCGCTGGGATCACAAGACGGTGTTCTCGATACTGGCCTGGGGCGTGTTCGCCGGCCTGCTGGCGGGGCGTCGCGCTCTCGGTTGGCGTGGGCGCAAAGCCACGCGCTGGCTCTACACCGGGGCCGGCTTGCTGCTGTTGGCCTATGCCGGCTCGCGCTTCGTGATCGAGGTGTTGCTGCGCCGGGCCGCATCTGCGGGGGCCGCATGGTGAAGTATCTCGTGGTGGCGCTGGTCGTGCTGGTGGTGGTCTGGCTGCTGCGCAGCGCCCGCCGCCGCGACGAGGGGCCTGCGCCGTCCGGCGGCGCAGGCCCGCGGGCGCACCCCGAGGCCATGGTCGACTGCGCGCACTGCGGGCTGCACCTGCCTGTGGCCGAGGCCGTGAAGGGCGAGGACGGCCGGCACTATTGCAGCGCGGCCCATCGCCTGGCCGGCCCGCGATGAGCCGACGAATCCCGCAACGACGCCCCGCCAAGCAGCCCGCCGCTGCGGCCGAACGGCCCGCACCGGAGTCTTGGTTCGCCGCGCTCGGGGTCGAACAGGACACGCAGATCGACGAGGAATCCCGCTACAACGACGGCAGCACCCTGCCCAGCGAGGACTCGCGCTTCCTCACCCGCCACGCCCGCCGCCTGCTCGGCCCGGGCATGCCTTCGTTCCAGCGCATCTTCCGGGCCTTTCTTGGCGCGCGGGTGGTGGTGGGGCTGCTGCTGCTGGGCACCCAACTGGCCAGTGCAGGCCTGGGCACGGGCGCGCCCTGGCCTGTGTTGGCCGGCTGCGTGGTCTACGCCGGCCTGACCCTCGCCACCTGGTTCGTCTACCGTCGGCGTGCAGGCGGGGCGGGGGGTAGCCCATTGCGGCTGAGTCGCACCCAGTGGCTGGCCACCGTCGTGTTGGATGTGGCGGCCTTCGGCACTCTGCACCTGATCGCTCCGAGGGGCGGGCTCAATTTCGTGCCCCTGCTGGTGCTGCCGGTGCTGATGGCCGGGGTGCTGACCCGGCGGCAGACCGCGCTGGCGGTGGCGGCCACCGTCACGCTGATGCTGCTAGGCGAGGCTTGGCGCGAAGCCACCCGCGGTGGCGACCTGGGCGTGCTGATGACCCAGGCTGGCCTGGTGGCCAGCGGCTTTTTCGTGATCGCGATCCTGGCCGGCGAGCTGGCTGGTCGGCTGGCTCGTGAGGAACTCGCCGCCCGCGGCAGCCTCGAGCTGGCGCGCCAGCAGGCGCAACTCAACCGCCTGGTGATCGACGAGCTGCATCACGGCGTCTTGGTGGTCGATCGTCGCGGCAAGGTGCGCGCGGCCAACCCGGCGGCACGGCGCATCATCTCAGACTCGGGCTTGGCCCGCCCTGCCCCCTTTCCACTGCAGTCCCAGCCTGTCTGGGAACCGCTGGCCCAGGCGGTGCGGCGGGCCTTTGCCGAGGGTCAGTGGCCCCAGGCAGGCCGCGAGATCCACCTGATCTTCGACTCGGGCCTGGAGCGCGTGCTGCGGGTGCGCATGCGTTTCACCCGCCGGCGCGACCCGGACAGCAGCGAGGAGCTGTGCGTGCTGTTCCTCGAAGACGAACGCGACGTGCAGGCGCGCGTGCGCCAGGAGAAGCTGGCGGCGATGGGGCGCATCTCGGCGGGCATCGCGCACGAGATCCGCAACCCGCTGGCAGCCATTTCCCAGGCCAATGCGCTGCTGGCCGAAGACGCAGTCACACCGGCCCAGCGTCAGCTCACGCAAATGGTCAGCGACAACGTCGAGCGTCTCAAGCGCATCGTCGACGACGTGATGGAAGTGGCCCCCGGGGGGCCGGCGGCAACCCCCCCGGTGGTGGATCTGACCGCCTTGGTGGCCACCGTGTGCAGCGAGTGGTCGCGCACCGCCCGGCTGCCCCAGGACGAGCGCAGTGCGCTGCGCCTGGAGTTGCCTGCGCAGCCCCTGGGCTCGCGCTTCGAGCCCGACCACCTGCGCCGCGTGCTGGTCAACCTGCTGGACAACGCCTACCGCCACGCCTCGGGCCGGCCCGGCTGCGTGGAGGTGCATCTGTACCCCGATGGCGAGGGTGTCGTCACGCTGAGCGTGGCCAGCGACGGGGCGCCGATTCCTCCCGAGGTCGAGCGCTACCTCTTCGAGCCCTTCTTCTCGACGCGCAGCCGCGGCACGGGTCTGGGCCTGTATATTTGCAAGGAGTTGTGCGAGCGCTACGGCGCGACCATCGACTACCGCCTGCGCGGCGCCCACCACGTCGCGCGTAACGAGTTCTACCTGGTCATGCGGCGCGAAGCGCTCGATACCGGCGCGCCCACCCTGCACCTCGACACATGACGCTCGCCTCCCACTACAGTTTGCTGGTCGTCGACGACGAACCCGACCTGCGCACCCTGTACGAGCTGACGCTGCTGCGCGAGGGCTACGACGTGGAGACGGCCTCCAGCGTCGAAGACGCCTGGGCGCGGCTGCGCGACCGCACCTACAGCGCCGTGATCACCGACATGCGCCTGCCCGACGGCACCGGCCTGGACCTGCTGCGCCGCCTCGAACAGGCCGGCCGGCGCGAAAAGACCATCGTGATCACCGCCTTCGGCTCGCCGGAGAACGCCGTCGAGGCGCTCAAGGCGGGCGCCTACGACTATCTCACCAAGCCGGTGGACCTGCGACAGTTCCGCTCGGTGATTGCCTCGGCGCTCGGGCGCCAGAGCGCCGCCGGCCCATCGGCGCCGATGCCCGCGGCGGCCGCCCCGCGGGCCACCGTGCGCGCAGGCACGGGCGCGGGAGGCACCGGCGGTGCGGCGCGGCGGGCCCTGGATCGCATGGCCGGCCAGTCCCCGGCCATGCAGCAAGTGCGCAGCCTCATCGACAAGGTGGCGCGCAGCATGGCGCCGGTCTTGGTGGCGGGCGAATCGGGCACCGGCAAGGAATTGGTCGCGCGGTCCATCCACGAGGTCAGCCCGCGCCAAGACCAACCCTTCATCGCCGTCAACTGCGGAGCCATTCCCGAGCAACTGCTGGAGGCCGAGTTTTTCGGCTACCGCAAAGGGGCCTTCACCGGCGCCAACGAGGATCGCGAGGGCTTCTTCCAGGCGGCGCGCGGCGGCACGCTCTTTCTCGACGAAATCGGCGATTTGCCGCTGTCGATGCAATCCAAGCTGCTGCGCGTCATCCAGGAGCGTGCGGTGCGCCCGGTGGGCGCGGTGGCCGAAACGCCCGTGGACGTGCGCATCATCAGCGCCACCCACAAAGATCTGGCCGCCGAGGTGCAGTCCGGGCGCTTCCGCCAGGATCTGTACTACCGCCTCAACGTCATCCAGATCCGCGTGCCGCCGCTGCGTGAGCGCCTGGAAGATCTGCCGGCCATCTGCGAGCGCGTGCTCGAGCGCATCGCCCTGGACGCCGGCGTGTGGCCGCCCCCGCGCTTGGCGCCGCAAGCGTTGGAACAGTTGCGCCGCTATGCCTTCCCGGGCAATGTGCGCGAGCTGGAGAACCTGCTGCACCGCGCCGTCGCCCTGTCCGGCGGCGACTGGGTCGACGAAGGGGCGCTGTCCCTGCCCGACGATCCGGACGGCGACACTCTGTCCCAGGAGCTCGATGCCCCCGTTGCGCCTGCAACCGGGCCGGGCGTCGCCGCCGGCGAGCCGGCTCTGCCGTCCAACCTGGAGGCCTACCTCGACTCCGTCGAGCGCGACATCCTCATCCGAGCGCTGGAGCGGCACCGCTACAACCGCACCGCAGCCGGTGCCAGCCTGGGCCTATCGTTGCGGCAGATGCGCTACCGCATGGCGCGGCTGGGAGTGGTGGTGGCCGAACAAGGTGTGGCCACCGATGGCGATGCCGCCGACTGAGCTGGCGCCCGGGACGGGTGTGCGCTGGCGTGAGGGCTGGTTGGCCGGTGCACGCACCGTGCCCAGCCCCCATCATGGAGAGCGGCCGCCGGGCATCGCGCCCGACCTGGTGGTGATCCACTCGATCAGCCTGCCGCCAGGCCGCTACGGCGGCCCAGAGATCGAGGCTTTCTTCACCAACCGGCTCGACGTCTCGCAGCACCCTTACTTCGAACGCCTGCGCGGCTTGGAGGTGTCGGCCCACTTCGTGGTGCGGCGCGACGGTGAGTTGCTGCAGTTCGTCTCCTGCGACCGGCGGGCCTGGCACGCAGGCCGTTCCTCGTTCCGGGGGCGCGAGAACTGCAACGACTTCAGCGTGGGCATCGAGCTCGAAGGGCTGGAGGGCGAGGCCTTCGCGCCGGTGCAGTACCGCGTGCTCGTCGCCTTGCTGCGCGATCTGCGCGCAGCGTATCCGATCACCCACGTCGCCGGCCACGAGCATGTGGCCCCGGGTCGCAAGGCCGACCCCGGCGCGGCCTTCGACTGGGGCGGATTGCAACGCTCGCTGGGCTGGCCGGTGGCGTGCTTCGCCCCCCTGGACCCTGCCGCGACCTGACCCGCACGCCAATGCCGGCGCGGCCCGGCACCGAACGATGGGCCGCCAGGCCGCATGCAACCTGGATGCGCTGGCGCCGTGGCCGTCGTGCTGCGGCCTGGCGGCCAGCCGCAGGAGGCGAATGCTTCGCTGCAACGGCAGCACAAGCACCAATTCCGCTGTTCGTCAATCCTGCAATGCGCCCCCTCGGGACACTAGGGCTAGCGCTTGAAAGGGGTCGAGGCCCTAGATATAGTGTTTTCTACTGCGATGCCGTGCACCCTCCGAGACACGGTGACACACGTCAGCCAGGCCGGCCGCCGAGCCGCCGGAGCCGCACGCAGCGCAGGTGTCCAGACAACAAGCGCATGACCGCCCATCGGGCCGGCCGACCCAGCCTGGCCCGGCCTGTGACGCCGCGGACCATGCCAAACCGTATGCAGATTTAGGGGAATCCATGCAGACCACCATCGCCAGCACCGAGCCGCACGCCGGCTCCGCCTTCAGCGCCTCCGCCGTCCGTCCGGCCGGCGCCACCACTTCGGCCTATGCCGGCTACCAGATCATCCGCCGCAACGGCGCGGTGGTGGCTTTCGAGCCCCACAAGATCGCGGTGGCCCTGATGAAAGCCTTTCTGGCGGTGCATGGGACGCAGGGTGCGGCCTCGGCCAGCGTGCGCGAGACGGTGGACAGCCTGACCGAGGCGGTGGTGCGGGCCTTGCTGCGCTCGCGTCCGGGCGGTGGCACTTTCCACATCGAGGACGTGCAGGACCAGGTCGAGCTGGGCCTGATGCGCGGCGGCCACCACGAGGTGGCGCGTGCCTACGTGCTCTACCGCGAGCGCCGCGCCCAGGAGCGGGCTCGCCAAGGTGAGCAGGCCGCGGCCCAGCAAGCCCAGCCGGTGTTGATGGTCGTCGATGGCGGCCATCGTGTGCCGCTGGACATGAACCGCCTGCAGGCTTTGATCGTGTCGGCCTGCGAGGGGTTGGGCGAGGACGTCAAGCCCGAGCCCATCCTGGCCGAGACACGCCGCAACCTCTATGACGGCGTGCCGATGGACGAGGTGCACAAGGCTGCCATCCTGGCCGCGCGCACCCTGATCGAAAAAGACCCGGCGTACACCCGCGCCACTGCGCGGCTGCTGCTGCACACCATCCGCAAGGAAGTTCTCGGTGAGGAGGTCACCCAGGCCGAGATGCACCAGCGCTATGCCGAGTACTTCCCCGGCTTCATCAAGAAGGGCGTGGACGCCGAGCTGCTCGACGAGCGGCTGCTGCAATTCGACCTGGCCCGTCTAGGTGGCGCACTCAAGGCCGAGCGCGACCTGCAGTTCGACTATCTGGGCCTGCAGACCCTGTACGACCGCTACTTCCTGCACATCCGCAAGCAGCGCATCGAGCTGCCCCAGGCCTTCTTCATGCGTGTGGCCATGGGCCTGGCGCTCAACGAGATCGACCGCGAGGCGCGCGCCATCGAGTTCTACGAGGTGTTGTCCAGCTTTGACTTCATGTCGAGCACGCCCACCCTGTTCAACTCCGGCACGCGCCGCTCGCAGCTTTCCAGCTGCTACCTCACCACCGTGCCCGACGACCTGGACGGCATCTACGAGGCCATCAAGGAAAACGCTCTGCTGTCGAAGTTCGCCGGCGGCCTGGGCAACGACTGGACGCGCGTGCGTGCCCTGGGCAGCCACATCAAGGGTACCAATGGCGAAAGCCAGGGCGTGGTGCCCTTCCTGAAGGTGGTCAACGACACAGCCGTGGCGGTGAACCAAGGCGGCAAGCGCAAGGGTGCCGTGTGCGCCTACCTGGAGAGCTGGCACCTGGACGTCGAGGAATTCCTCGAGCTGCGCAAGAACACAGGCGACGACCGTCGCCGCACCCACGACATGAACACGGCGAACTGGATTCCCGACCTGTTCATGAAGCGGGTGATGGAGAACGGCGAGTGGACGCTGTTCTCGCCGTCCACCTGCCCGGACCTGCACGACAAGTTCGGCAAGGACTTCGAGGCAGCCTACACCCGCTACGAGGAGATGGTCGCGCGCGGCGAGATCAAGCTTTACAAGAAGGTGCGCGCCGTCGATCTGTGGCGCAAGATGCTGACCATGCTGTTCGAGACCGGGCATCCTTGGATCACCTTCAAGGACGCCTGCAACGTGCGCTCGCCTCAGCAGCACGTCGGCGTGGTGCACAGCAGCAACCTGTGCACCGAGATCACGCTGAACACCAACGACCAGGAGATCGCCGTGTGCAACCTGGGCTCGGTGAATCTGGCGCGACACCTCAAGGACGGCGGCATCGACCACGAGAAGCTGAAGAAGACGGTGGCCACGGCCATGCGCATGCTGGACAACGTCATCGACATCAACTACTACGCCGTCAAGAAGGCCCGCGATTCCAACTTGCGCCACCGCCCGGTCGGCCTGGGGATCATGGCCTTCCAGGACGCCCTGTACCAGCTGCGCATCCCGTATGCCAGCCAGGCCGCCGTGGAGTTCGCCGACCGCTCCATGGAGGCGGTGTGCTACTACGCCTACTGGGCGTCCACCGAGCTGGCCGAAGAGCGGGGACGCTATTCCAGCTACCGCGGCTCGCTGTGGGACCGCGGCATCCTGCCGCTGGACACGCTGAAGCTGCTGGCGCAGGAGCGCGGCGGCTATGTCGAGGTCGACACCTCCTCGACGATGGATTGGGAGGCCTTGCGCGGCCGCATCGCCCAATACGGCATGCGCAACTCCAACTGTGTGGCCATTGCCCCCACGGCCACCATCTCGAACATCGTGGGCGTGGACGCCTCGATCGAGCCCTGCTTTGGCAACCTCTCGGTCAAGTCCAACCTCTCGGGGGAGTTCACCGTGGTCAACGAGTACCTGGTGCGCGATCTGAAGAAGCTGGGCCTGTGGGACGACGTGATGGTCATGGACCTCAAGCACTTCGACGGCTCGCTGCGCCGCATCGACCGCGTGCCCGAGGATCTCAAGCAACTCTATGCCACGGCCTTCGAGATCGAGCCGGTGTGGCTGGTCGAGGCCGCCGCGCGCCGGCAGAAGTGGATCGACCAGGCCCAGAGCCTGAACATCTACATGGCCGGGGCCTCGGGCAAGAAGCTCGACGAGACCTACAAGCTCGCCTGGCAGCGCGGCCTGAAGACCACCTACTACCTGCGCACCATCGGCGCGACGCATGCCGAGAAGTCCACCGTGAAGACGGGCCAGCTCAATGCCGTGCCCACGCAGGGCGGGGCGACGGCTGCTGCGTCGGCGCTGGAGGCTGCGGCCGCGCAGGCGCGTGCACAGATGGCTGCCACACCCGCGACCGACGTGAAGTTCTGCGCGATCGACGATCCGACCTGCGAGGCCTGCCAGTAAGCAGACCCACGCGATGCGAGACGCGGCGCCTGGCCGCGTGCTCGCATCGTCACCATCGCGTGTGTGTCCACGCCAGGCCACGATGACGAGCTGCATCGAGTGCCGATTTCGATGCAGCACAGCAACAAGTTCATCGCGTCGTTGTCAAGAAGTGCTTGGTGTTTGGACACAACACTCTCATAATTCGCACCCATAGGAAGTCCACCATGTTGGCCTGGGAAGAAGACCTCCAAGCTTCGAATTCTCTTGCGACGCAGACCGTGCCCGTGACGCCTGGCGCAGCGCGGTCCGCGGCATCGTCACCCCAGGCGGCACCGCATGCCGCCGCTGCGGTCTCCACGCGCCGCGTGAACGTTGCAGACAAGCGCATCATCAACGGCCAGACCGACGTCAACCAGCTCGTTCCGTTCAAGTACAAGTGGGCCTGGGAGAAGTACCTCGCCACGTGCGCCAACCACTGGATGCCGCAAGAGATCAACATGTCTCGCGACATCGCGCTGTGGAAGGATCCGAACGGCCTGACCGAGGACGAGCGCCGCATCGTCAAGCGCAACCTCGGCTTCTTCGTCACCGCCGACTCGCTGGCGGCCAACAACATCGTGCTCGGCACCTACCGCCACATCACGGCGCCCGAGTGCCGCCAGTTCCTGCTGCGCCAGGCCTTCGAGGAGGCCATCCACACCCACGCCTACCAGTACATCGTCGAGTCGCTGGGGCTGGATGAAGGCGAGATCTTCAATGCCTATCACGAGATCCCGTCGATCCGGGACAAGGACGAGTTCCTGATCCCCTTCATCGACGCGATCATGGATCCCGCCTTCAAGACCGGCACGCCGGAGAACGACCAGACGCTGCTCAAGAGCCTGATCGTCTTTGCCTGCCTGATGGAGGGCCTGTTCTTCTACGTCGGCTTCACCCAGATCCTGGCGCTGGGCCGCCAGAACAAGATGACCGGCGCGGCAGAGCAGTACCAGTACATCCTGCGCGACGAGTCGATGCACTGCAACTTCGGCATCGACCTGATCAACCAGATCAAGCTCGAGAACCCTCACCTGTGGACGCCGGAGTTCCGTGCCGAAATCAAGGCGCTGTTCCTCAAGGCGGTCGAACTCGAGTATCGCTACGCCGAGGACACCATGCCGCGCGGCGTGTTGGGGCTCAATGCTTCGATGTTCAAGGGCTATCTGCGCTACATCGCGAATCGGCGCGCCACGCAGATCGGCCTGGAGGCGCTCTTCCCGAACGAGGAGAACCCTTTCCCGTGGATGAGCGAAATGATCGACCTGAAGAAAGAGCGCAATTTCTTCGAGACCCGCGTCATCGAGTACCAGTCCGGTGGCGCGTTGTCCTGGGATTGAAGCGCCGCGGTGCGAGACCGGGCTTCGGGGCATGAACGAAGAAGAACAGGATCTGCAGGCAGGAGGCAGCGGACACAGAAGCCGCGCCCACTGCCTGCCAACGCATTCACCGCACCGGGGCGTCCCGCGAGGACAGAACCCCGGGCAGTGAATCTCCGCGCTGTATCGAGCGGCGCGGTGCTCTTTGCCACTTGATCAAGGAGATTCGTCATGGCAACTGCGAAGAAACCGGCCGCCAAGAAGGCGGCAGCGAAGAAGCCGGCGGCCAAGAAGGCTGCTGCGAAGAAAGCCCCGGCCAAGAAGGTCGTGGCCAAGAAGGCCGCGCCCGCCAAGAAGGCCGCGGTGAAGAAGGTCGCCGCCAAGAAAGCGCCCGCCAAGAAGGCGGCGGTGAAGAAGGTCGCCGCCAAGAAGGCGCCCGCCAAGAAGGTCGCTGCGAAGAAAGCCCCGGCCAAGAAGGCGGCGGTGAAGAAGGTGGCGGCCAAGAAGGCGCCTGCCAAGAAGGCCGTAGAGAAGAAGGTCGCTGCGAAGAAGCCGGCGGCCAAGAAGCCTGCCGCGAAGAAGCCGGCGGCCAAGAAGCCGGCTGCGAAGGCGGCCCCTGCGGCCCCCGCTGCCCCTGCGGCGCCGGCAGCCCCTGCCGCCAAGACGGCCCTGAGCCCTCAGGCGGCTTGGCCCTTCCCGACGGGCAACAAGCCCTGAGCGTGCGGGCGCCACGCTCGGCAGGCGGCGCCCTGCGTACCAAGAACCCGGCCGAGGCCGGGTTTTTTCTTGTGGGTCACAGGCCGAGCGTGGCCCGGTCGATGCGGTGGTTCTGGGGGCCGCTGCAGGCGATCTTCAGCGCACCCAGCCGGTTGCCCAGTTCGGCGCAGCGCGTCAGCGGCCAGCCGCGCTCCAGGCCAT
>NZ_JBKBSL010000050.1:0-15269 GCF_046291045.1 Caldimonas sp.
ACGGCCCCGCAGGGCCGTTCAGGAAGGGGCTCGTCGGCCGCTCAGACCACCACCGCTTTGGCGGTGTCCGCGTACTCCTCGATCTGGTCGAAGTTCATGTAGCGGTACACGCTGGCAGCATCCTTGTTGATGATGCCCATCTCGGCGTGGTATTCGGCCACCGTCGGGATGCGCCCCAGCTTGGAGCAGATCGCGGCGAGCTCCGCCGAACCCAGGAAGACGTTGGTGTTCTTGCCCAGGCGGTTGGGGAAGTTGCGGGTCGAGGTGGACATCACCGTGGCGCCCTCGCGCACCTGGGCTTGGTTGCCCATGCACAGCGAGCAGCCGGGCATCTCGGTGCGCGCGCCGGCGGTGCCGAAGGCGGCGTAGTGCCCCTCCTTGATCAGTTCGTTCTGATCCATTTTGGTGGGCGGGGCTACCCACAGCTTCACCGGGATGTCACGCTGGCCGCCCAGCAGTTTGGCCGCGGCCCGGAAGTGGCCGATGTTGGTCATGCACGAGCCGATGAAGGCCTCGTCGATCTTGGTGCCGGCCACTTCGGACAGGAACTTGGCATCGTCCGGGTCGTTGGGGCAGCAGACGATGGGTTCGCGGATCTCGTTGAGGTCGATCTCGATCACGGCCGCGTACTCGGCGTCGGCGTCGGCCTCCAGCAGTTCAGGCTTGGCCAGCCAAGCCTCGACGGCCTTGATGCGGCGCTCCAGCGTGCGGCGGTCCTGGTAGCCGTCGGCGATCATGTTCTTCATCAGCACGATGTTCGACTGCAGGTACTCGATGATCGGCTCTTTGTTGAGCTTGATCGTGCAGCCGGCCGCCGAACGCTCGGCCGAGGCGTCCGACAGTTCGAAGGCCTGTTCCACCTTGAGGTCGGGCAGCCCTTCGATCTCCAGGATGCGGCCGGAGAAGATGTTCTTCTTGCCCTTCTTCTCCACCGTCAGCAGGCCCTGCTTGATGGCGTACAGCGGGATCGCATGCACCAGGTCGCGCAAGGTGACGCCGGGCTGCATCTGGCCCTTGAAACGCACCAGCACTGATTCGGGCATGTCCAGTGGCATCACGCCGGTGGCCGCGGCGAAGGCCACCAGGCCGGAGCCGGCCGGGAAGGAGATGCCGATGGGGAAGCGCGTGTGCGAATCGCCCCCCGTGCCCACGGTGTCGGGAAGCAGCAGGCGGTTGAGCCAGGAGTGGATCACGCCATCGCCCGGGCGCAGCGAGACGCCGCCGCGGTTGCTGATGAAGGCGGGCAGCTCGCGGTGCATTTTCACGTCCACTGCCTTCGGGTAGGCGGCAGTGTGGCAGAACGACTGCATCACCAGGTCGGCCGAGAAGCCCAGGCAGGCCAAGTCCTTCAGCTCGTCACGCGTCATGGGGCCGGTGGTGTCCTGGCTGCCGACGGTGGTCATCTTGGGCTCGCAGTAGGTGCCCGGGCGGATGCCTTGCTGCTTGCCATTGACCACCGGCAGGCCGCAGGCCCGGCCGACCATTTTTTGCGCCAGCGTGTAGCCACGACCGGTGTCCACCGGTGCCTTGGGCAGGCGAAACAGCGTGGAGGCAGGCAACCCCAGGAATTCCCGTGCTTTGCCCGTCAGCGAGCGGCCGATGATCAGGTTGATGCGCCCGCCGGCGCGCACCTCGTCGAGCAGCACCTCGCTCTTGAGTTGAAAGGTGGCGACGACCTTGCCGTCCTTCTCGATCTTGCCTTCGTAGGGGTAGATGTCGATCACGTCCCCCATCTCGAGACCGGACACATCGACCTCGATGGGCAGCGAGCCGGAGTCTTCCTGGGTGTTGAAGAAGATCGGAGCGATCTTGCCGCCCAGGGTCACGCCACCGAAGCGCTTGTTGGGCACATAGGGGATGTCCTCGCCGGTATGCCAGATCACGCTATTGGTGGCTGACTTGCGGCTCGAGCCCGTGCCCACGACATCACCTACGTAGGCCACCAGATGGCCTTTCTTTTTCAGCTCCTCGATGAATCGGATCGGGCCGCGCTTGCCGTCTTCCTCCGGCCTGAACGCGGCGTCGGGGCGGGTGTTCTTGAGCATCGCCAGGGCGTGCAGCGGGATGTCCGGACGACTCCAGGCGTCGGGGGCGGGGGAGAGGTCGTCCGTGTTGGTCTCGCCAGGCACTTTGAAGACGGTGACGGTGATTTTCCGGGCCACCTCGGGGCGGCTGGTGAACCACTCGGCATCGGCCCACGACTGCATGACCTCGCGCGCTTTGGCATTCCCAGCGCGCGCCTTCTCGGCCACGTCATGGAAGGCGTCGAACATGAGCAGCGTCTTTTTCAGGCCATCTGCCGCCACCCCGGCGACTTCCGGGTCGTCGAGCAGGTCGATCAAAGGCTTGACGTTGTAGCCGCCGACCATGGTGCCCAGCAGTTCGGTGGCCTTGGCTCGGCTGATGAGGCCGACCGAGACGTCGCCGTGGGCGACGGCGGCCAGGAAGCTGGCTTTGACCTTGGCCGCATCGTCCACGCCGGGCGGCACGCGGTGCGTGAGCAGCTCCAGCAGAAAGGCCTCCTCGCCGGCCGGCGGCGCCTTGATCAGCTCGATCAGCTCGGCCGTCTGTTGGGCCGACAAGGGCAGGGGCGGGATGCCAAGCGCAGCGCGCTCGGCGACGTGGTCGCGGTAGGTTTTCAGCATGGGCACTCCGGAGGGATCGGCCGATCCGACGGGATCGGCCGGCTCTCCTATTTTATGTCTTATATAAGACTTGTGCCAGTCTTGGCCGGCAAAGAGAAAGCCGCCCCACGGGCGGCTGTTATCGGGTGGCCGCCGCGGATCCGGCTTTGCCGGTCCGCCAGCGGCGCCCCCTTGAGGGGGCTGAGCCCGGACACGGACAGTCCCTGCGGACTGTTCGTGCCTGGTGAAGGGCCAGGCCGTCCTCGGTCGGGTGCGGGCTGCAAGCCGCCGAAGGCCGTAGGGAGCGGGCCTCAGTTCGCGGCGATGCCAATGCTCTCGCGCTTGTGGGTGGCCATCGCCTCGCGGTGCTTGGGGTGCACGCAGTTGTCCGCCACGCGGTAGCCCAGTGCGGTGTTCATCAGCATGGACTTGTCGGCGATTTGCAAGTACAGCGCTTGGCCACGCACGTCTTCCATGCGCAGCGCGCCCGTGGAGGAGACGGTGGGCCTGACGACCCAGGTTTTGCCAGCCAGAGTGACGTTGAAGTAACCCGGGTGGTCCGGGTGCGGCGTCACAGTGACGTGCTGGCCGAATTCGCAGTCGCTTCGGCCCACGTAGACCCGCGTGGCGGCCTCGAGCTGCTCGGGTGTGGCGGCAGCCAGTTGCATGGGGGCGGCCGATGCCGGGCCGGCCTTGGGGGCCTTCTTGGCCGAAGGCGACGATTGGGCCATCACGGCCCCGCAGACGGTCAGGGCCAGCGCCCCCGCGAGGCCGATCACGATGCGTTGGAAGCTCATGAAACTCTCCTGCTCCGAGATGAGACAGCCTCGATTGTGGGCAGGTGCATTTGGTAACACGTTGAATTTGCAGGGGGGGGCCGACGAATCTGAGACATTTTGCAGCTTCCGCCTCAGTCTGTAAGCGGACTTCCGGCATCCCTGGTGGAAACCCGAAAGAACGCATCGCGGGCGTCATCGGGCAGGGGGCGGCCAGTGCGTTCGGCGCGTTCGAGCAGGTACCAGTAGTAGCGGTAGCTGGCCCGGTCGTGCAGGGTGTCCACGCCGCGCGTGCGATGCCGGATCGGGCCCCAATGAGCGGCCTGGGCGGCCAGCAGGATCTCGCAGGCCTCCTCGATCTCGCCCGCGTCCGGGGCGAAGGCCTCCACGATGGGCAGGATCTGATCGGGGTGGATGCTCCACATGCGCGTGTAGCCCAGCTCGGCGGCGGCGCGGCGGGCGGCCCTGCCCAGGGCCTCGCGGTCCCGGAACTCGGTGACGACGCAGTGCGAGGGCACCTTGGCATGGCGGTGGCAGGCCGCCGCGATCTCCAGCTTGGCGCGCAGCACGAGCGGATGGGTGAACTGGCCGGCTGCGCTCATGCCCGCCGCACCGATCGCGCCGCGGTGGGCCGAGACGAAGTCCATCAGACCGAAGGACAGTGATTCCACGCGCGGGTGGGCGGCGATGCGATCCACTTCGTGCAAGGCGCCGTGGGTCTCGATCAGCACATGCACCGGCACCGGATGCGACAGCCCCAGGTTGCGTGCGATCGCATCGATGCGCTCGATGGCCTGGGCGACGTCTTGGGCGTTGCGGGGCTTGGGCAGCATCAGGTAGGCCAGGCGCGGACCGCAGCGCGACAGCAGCAGGTCGATCTCGGCCTCGAAGGCCGGATGATCCACCGGATGCACCCGGGCGCCGACGCGGCCCCAGCGGTTGGCCGGGCTGTTCACCAGCTCGGCGATGAGTGCCGCGTGCTCGAGCTCGCCGCCCACCGGTGCACCGTCTTCGGCATCCAGCGTCACATCGAAAATCGCCCGGCCGTGGGCCTCACCCAGCTCGGCCTGGAGCGCCAGGCTCTTGCGCATGCGCGCTTCCACGCCGGCATAGTGGTCGCACACCGGCAGCTCGGGCGCTTGCTCACCGGCATCCAGCAAGGCCTGGCGGGGGTGGAGGGCGGAGGCATGGGAGGTCATCGCGGGCTCCGACGGTCGGTGAAGAGGGAAGCGGGCAACAAAAAAGGCCGACACCTGCGGGTACCGGCCTTCGGGGGTCAAGGCGCGACCCTCGGGTGCGCCTGGCGGGCATCACAGCAGGTGCTTGACGCCGTCTTGTTCGGCCAGCAGTTCGGCCAGGGTCTTGTCGATGCAGGCCTGAGAGAACTCGTCGATCGGCAGACCTTCGACGATCCTGTACTCACCATTCTCGCAGGTGACCGGGAAGCCGAACATCACGTCCTTCGGGATGCCGTACTCACCGTTGGACGGCACGCCCATCGTGACCCATTCGCCGTTCGTCCCCAGGGCCCAGTCGCGCATGTGGTCGATGGCGGCATTGGCGGCCGAGGCGGCCGACGACAGGCCGCGCGCCTCGATGATGGCCGCGCCGCGCTTGCCCACCGTGGGCAGGAAGACGTCCTTGTTCCAGGCGTGGTCGTTGATCATGTCTTTCACCGACGCGCCGTCGATCGTGGCAAAGCGGTAATCGGCGTACATCGTGGGCGAGTGGTTGCCCCACACGCACAGCTTCTTGATCGAGGCCACAGGTTTGCCAGTCTTGGCGGCGATCTGGCTGAGCGCGCGGTTGTGGTCCAGTCGCAACATGGCGGTGAAATTGCGGCGCGGCAGGTCGGGGGCCGACTTCATCGCAATGTAGGCGTTGGTGTTGGCCGGATTGCCCACCACCAGCACCTTGACGTTGCGCGAGGCTGACTCGTTCAGCGCCTTGCCCTGGGCGGTGAAGATCTGGGCGTTGGCGGCCAGCAGGTCGGCGCGCTCCATGCCCGGGCCGCGCGGACGCGCGCCCACCAGCAAAGCGTAGTCGGTGTCCTTGAATGCGGCCTTGGCGTCACTGTGGGCCTCCATGCCGGCCAGCAGCGGGAAGGCGCAGTCCTCGAGCTCCATCATCACGCCCTTGAGCGCCTTCTGGGCCTTCTCGTCGGGGATTTCCAGCAACTGCAGGATGACCGGCTGGTCCTTGCCCAGCATCTCGCCGGAGGCGATGCGGAACAGCAGCGCGTAGCCGATCTGGCCGGCGGCACCGGTGACGGCGACGCGAACGGGTTTCTTGCTCATGGTTGGCTCCAAGGGGGAGGGGAGGGTTGTGACCGCCCTGAAGTTTAGGTCAAAGTGGGGCGGGAAACCACGAGGTTTGTCATCTTATGTCTTATATAAGACATCTGTCCCTGGACTTCGCGCGGGCGATATGTTGCAATCCCGCCCATGGCACAGCAGCCCCCTCAGAGCGCGACCGATCCCGCCTCGCCCGACTCGGCGGGGCCGGCCTTCAGTCCGCTGTACCAGCAGATCAAGGCGCTGATCACGCGCAGCCTGCAAGGTGGCGAGTGGCGCCCGGGGGAGGCCATTCCCAGCGAGGTCGAGCTGGCGGCACGTTTTCGCGTCAGCCAGGGCACGGTGCGCAAGGCCATCGACGAGCTGGCGGCCGAAAACCTGCTGGTGCGCCGCCAGGGCAAGGGCACCTTTGTGGCCACTCATGCCGAGGAGCGGGTGCAGTACCGCTTCCTGCGCCTCACCCCGGACGAGCCGGGCGGTGTCCCTTTCGAGCGCCGCGTGATCGACTGCCGCCGTCTGCGCGCCCCGGCCGAGGTGGCGCGTGCCCTGGAACTCAAGTCCGGCGACACGGCCGTGCAGATCCGCCGCTTGCTCAGTGCGCGGGGGGTGCCGGTGGTGCTCGACGACATCTGGCTCAACGGTCAGCTCTTCAAAGGTCTGACGGCCGAACGCCTGGGTGAGTACCGCGGGCCGATGTATGCGCTGTTCGAGACGGAGTTCGGTGTGCGCATGATCCGTGCCGAAGAGAAGCTGCGCGCGGTGGCCGCCGACGAGGCTTGTGCCGCGTTGCTGCAGGTCGATCGCGGCTATCCCCTGCTCAGCGTGGAGCGATTGTCCCTGACGTATGGTGATCGCCCGGTGGAGTTCCGTCGCGGGCTGTACAACACCGCAACCCACTATTACCGCAACGAGCTGCAATGACGGTGCGTTGCTCGCAACGTCGGCGATCCGCTGCTGTTGCGTTGCAATAAAATCGGTTGGTTTCACATTTGTTACACAAGGTTGGGTATGCCTGAAATCGCCAAAGATAGACCGGTCTACCGAAACATCCACGTCACGGAGATCATCAAGTACCGGCTGCCTGCGGCCGGCATCGTGTCCATCCTGCACCGCATCAGCGGCGCGCTGATGTTCCTGCTGATGCCGCTGGTCATTTGGATGTTCGACACCAGCGTGAGCTCACAGGTCTCTTTCGACCGCTTCGCCAGCGCCTTTCAGGTGGGCTTGGGCGTCGTGCCCGGTTGGTTGCTCAAGTTGGTCGTGCTGGCGCTGATCTGGGCGTATCTGCACCACTTCATCGCCGGCATTCGCCACCTCTGGATGGACGTCTACCACACCGTCTCGAAGGAACAGGGCCGCAGCTCCGCCATCTTCACGCTGGCCTCGAGCTTGCTGCTGACGGTCGTGCTCGGAGCCAAGCTCTTCGGCCTGTATTGAGCCGGGGCGAGACAGAGAACAACAGCAACGGAATCCCGCGATGAGCAAGAACTACGGATCCAAGCGCCTGGTGGTCGGGGCGCATTACGGTTTTCGCGACTGGCTGGCCCAGCGCGTCACGGCGGCGCTGATGGCGCTGTTCACTCTCGTATTGCTGGTGCAGGTTTTGATGCCCGGGGAGCTGGGCTATGACCGCTGGGCCGGCATCTTCTCGAGCCAGTGGATGAAGGTGCTGACCTTCGTCGTGATCATCTCGCTGCTCTACCACGCCTGGGTGGGCATGCGCGACATCTGGATGGACTACGTCAAGCCCGTGGGCATCAAGCTCGTGCTGCAGGTGTTCACGATCGTGTGGCTGGTCGGCTGTGCCGGCTGGGCGATCCAGGTGTTGTGGAGGCTGTAAATGCAAATCGGTACTTCTCTGCCCAAGCGCAAGTTTGATGTCGTCATCGTCGGAGCTGGTGGCTCCGGCATGCGGGCTTCCCTACAGCTCGCCCTGGCCGGCCTGAACGTGGCCGTGCTGTCCAAGGTCTTTCCCACCCGCTCCCACACCGTGGCGGCCCAGGGCGGCATCGGCGCGTCCTTGGGCAACATGTCGGAAGACAACTGGCACTACCACTTCTTCGACACCGTGAAGGGGTCGGACTGGCTGGGCGACCAGGATGCCATCGAGTTCATGTGCCGTGAGGCACCGAAGGTCGTGTACGAGCTCGAGCACTTCGGCATGCCCTTCGACCGCAACCCGGACGGCACGATCTACCAGCGCCCCTTTGGCGGCCACACGGCCAACTATGGCGAAAAGCCCGTCCAGCGCGCCTGCGCCGCGGCCGACCGTACCGGCCACGCCATGCTGCACACGCTGTACCAGCAAAACGTCAAGGCCCGCACGCAGTTCTTCGTCGAGTGGATGGCGCTGGACCTGATCCGCGACGCCGACGGCGACGTCGTGGGCGTCACCGCGCTCGAGATGGAGACTGGCGAGGTTCACATCCTTGAGGGCAAGACCGTGCTGCTGGCCACCGGCGGGGCCGGCCGTATCTACGCGGCCTCCACGAATGCCTTCATCAACACCGGTGACGGCCTGGGCATGGCGGCGCGCGCCGGCATCCCGCTCGAGGACATGGAGTTCTGGCAGTTCCATCCCACCGGCGTGGCCGGCGCGGGTGTGCTGCTGACCGAGGGGTGCCGCGGTGAAGGGGCGATCCTGCGCAATTGCAATGGCGAGCGCTTCATGGAGCGTTACGCGCCCACGCTGAAGGATCTCGCCCCGCGCGACTTCGTCTCGCGCTGCATGGACCAGGAGATCAAGGAAGGTCGGGGCTGCGGTCCCAACAAGGACTACGTGGTCCTCGACATGACCCACCTGGGTGCCGAGACCATCATGAAGCGCCTGCCTTCGGTCTACGAGATCGGCCACAACTTCGCCAATGTCGACATCACCAAGGAGCCCATTCCCGTGGTGCCGACCATCCACTACCAGATGGGGGGGATCCCGACCAACATCCACGGTCAGGTGGTGGTGCCCCAGGGGGGCAACCCCAATACGGTGGTGCCCGGTCTGTATGCGGTCGGGGAGTGCTCCTGCGTGAGCGTGCACGGCGCCAACCGCCTGGGCACCAATTCGCTGCTGGATCTGCTGGTGTTCGGCCGTGCGGCCGGCAACCACATCGTCGAGACCCTCAAGAAGGAGCCCAAAGCCCACAAGCCTTTGCCCAAAGATGCGGCCGACCGTTCATTGGCTCGCCTAGCGCGTCTGGAGGCCAGCACCTCGGGCGAATACGCCCAAGACGTGGCCAACGACATCCGCAAGACCATGCAGCAGCACGCCGGTGTGTTCCGCACCCAAGCCAGCATGGACGAGGGCGTGCGCAAGATGGCCCAGATCGCCGAGCGCGTGAAGGCGATCGCGCTGAAGGACAAGTCCAAGGTCTTCAATACCGCCCGCATCGAGGCGCTGGAGGTCGAGAACCTGATCGAAGCCGCGCAGGCGACGATCGTGTCGGCGGCGGCCCGCAAGGAAAGCCGCGGCGCCCACACGGTGAACGACTACGGCGACACGCCCGAGTTCCCGAACGGCCGCAACGACCGCGACTGGATGAAGCACACCCTTTGGTACAGCGAGGGCAACCGCCTGGAGTACAAGCCGGTGAACCTCAAGCCGCTGACGGTGGAATCCATCGCGCCCAAGGTCCGTTCCTTCTGAAGCCTGCGCCCGGAGTACCCCATGACCCTGCGAACCTTCCAGATTTATCGCTACGACCCGGACAAGGACGCCAAGCCGTACATGCAGACCCTGCAGGTGGAGCTCGACGGCTCCGAGCGCATGCTGCTGGACGCCCTCGTCAAGCTCAAGGCTGTCGACCCGACGCTGTCCTT
This sequence comes from Caldimonas sp., assembly GCF_046291045.1. Lineage (GTDB taxonomy): Bacteria > Pseudomonadota > Gammaproteobacteria > Burkholderiales > Burkholderiaceae_C > Caldimonas. The sequence continues at coordinate 9,508 of NZ_JBKBSL010000050.1, forward strand.
CCGTCGTTCCTGCCGCGAGGGGGTGTGCGGCTCGGACGCGATGAACATCAACGGCAAGAACGGCCTGGCCTGCCTGACGAACATGCGCACGTTGCCCGATGTGGTGGTGCTCAAGCCGCTGCCGGGCCTGCCGGTGGTGCGCGACCTGATCGTCGACATGACGCAGTTCTTCAAGCAGTACCACTCGATCAAGCCCTACCTCGTCAACGACACGCCACCGCCCGAGAAGGAGCGCCTGCAGTCGCCCGAAGAGCGTGACGAACTCAACGGTCTGTACGAATGTATCTTGTGCGCGAGCTGCTCCACGAGCTGCCCGAGCTTCTGGTGGAATCCGGACAAGTTCGTCGGCCCTGCCGGCCTGCTGCAGGCCTACCGATTCATTGCCGACAGCCGCGATCAGGCCACGAGCGAGCGCCTCGACAACCTCGAGGATCCGTACCGCCTGTTCCGTTGCCACACCATCATGAACTGCGTCGACGTTTGCCCCAAGAGCCTGAACCCCACGAAAGCCATCGGGAAGATCAAGGAGCTGATGGTGCGTCGCGCCGTTTAAGGCGCTCGCGCGCCGTGATAAGGTCCGTGCAAGCCGCATGATGGACACTGCACTCGATGAACGCTCGCTGAGCAAGCTGCGCTGGCGCTGCCGGCGAGGGCTGCTCGAGAACGACCTGTTCATCGAGCGCTTCTTCGCACGCCACGGGTCGACGATCACGGTGCGCCAGGCCGAAGGGTTGCAGGCCCTGATGGAGCTGGCCGACAACGACCTGCTGGATCTGCTGCTGGCCCGCAAGGAGCCGCAGGGCGAACTCGATCGTGCCGAGGTGCGCGAAGTGCTAGCCCTGCTGCGTCGGCGCGGATGACGTTTTTTTGGATAGCCTCAAGGAAGAGCCATGACACCGTCTGATGTGAAAGCCACCCTGTCGTTCTCGGACGGCAGTCCCTCGATGGAGCTCCCCATCTACAAGGGCACGATCGGCCCGGACGTGATCGACATTCGCAAGCTCTATGCGCAGACGGGCAAGTTCACCTACGATCCCGGCTTCCTGTCGACCGCCTCGTGCAATTCGTCGATCACCTACATCGACGGCGACAAGGGCGAGCTGCTCTACCGCGGCTACCCGATCGAGCAACTGGCCGAGCACTGCGACTTCCTCGACACCTGTTACCTGCTGCTGTACGGGGAGTTGCCCAACGCCGCCCAGAAGAAGGACTTCGACTCGCGCGTGACCAACCACACGATGGTCAACGAGCAGATGCAGTTCTTCTTGCGCGGGTTCCGTCGCGATGCCCACCCGATGGCTGTGCTGACCGGCCTGGTGGGCGGCATGTCGGCCTTCTATCACGACAGCACCGACATCAACAACCCGCAGCACCGCGAGATTTCGGCGATCCGTCTGATCGCCAAGATGCCCACGCTGGTGGCCATGGCCTACAAGTACTCCATCGGCCAGCCCTACATCTACCCGAAGAACTCGCTGTCGTACACCGCGAACTTCCTGCGCATGATGTTCGCGACGCCCTGCGAGGAGTACGAGCCCAACGACGTGCTGGTGCGCGCCCTGGACCGCATCTTCATCCTGCATGCCGATCACGAGCAGAACGCCTCCACCTCCACGGTGCGCCTGTGCGGATCCTCGGGCACCAACCCGTTTGCCGCCATTGCCGCCGGCGTGGCCTGTTTGTGGGGCCCGGCCCACGGCGGGGCCAACGAGGCCTGTCTGAACATGCTGGAAGACATCCAGAAGATGGGCGGCGTGGCCAAGATCGGCGAGTTCATCGCCAAGGTCAAGGACAAGAGCTCCGGTGTGCGTCTGATGGGCTTCGGCCACCGCGTCTACAAGAACTACGACCCGCGTGCCAAACTCATGCGCGAGACCTGCCATGAGGTGCTGGGTGAACTCGGCCTGGGCAATGACCCCCTGTTCAAGCTCGCCATGGAGCTCGAGAAGATCGCGCTGGAAGACGAATACTTCGTGGCCCGCAAGCTCTACCCGAACGTCGACTTCTACTCGGGCATCGTCCAGCGCGCCATCGGCATTCCGGTGAGCCTGTTCACGGCCATTTTCGCCCTGGCCCGCACGGTGGGCTGGATTGCACAGCTCAACGAGATGATCGGCGACCCCGAGTACAAGATCGGCCGTCCGCGCCAGCTCTTCGTTGGCTCGCCCAAGCGTGACGTGAAACCCCTAGCCCAACGGGGCTGACACAGGGGCTGGGCCGCCCCTGGCGGTCTGAGTGGATCCCGATCTCCCGACCCCGGCCCCGCGCCGGGGTTTTTGCTTGCAAAAGCTTAAAATCATTGGCTTACCACCCACGAGGCTGCCATGGGCCGCACGTTGTACGACAAGATCTGGGACGAGCATGTCGTCCACACCGAGGAAGATGGCACGGCCATCCTCTACATCGACCGTCACTTGCTGCATGAAGTGACCAGTCCGCAGGCCTTCGAGGGGCTGGAGGTGGCTGGTCGCAAGGTCTGGCGCCTGTCGGCCAACCTGGCGGTGAGCGATCACAACGTGCCCACGACCGACCGCAGCCAGGGCATTGCCGACCCGATCTCGCGCCTGCAGGTCGAGACGCTGGACCGCAACTGCGATCGGCTGGGCATCACGCAGTTCAAGATGAACGACAAGCGCCAGGGCATCGTGCATGTGATCGGCCCGGAGCAGGGAGCCACGCTGCCGGGCATGACGGTGGTCTGTGGCGACTCCCACACGTCCACTCACGGGGCCTTCGGCGCACTGGCCCACGGCATCGGCACCAGCGAGGTCGAGCACGTGCTGGCCACCCAGACGCTGCTGGCCAAGAAGGCCAAGAACATGCTCGTCAAAGTGGAGGGGCAGCTTCCCAGGGGCTGCAGTGCCAAGGACATCGTATTGGCCATCATTGGCCGTATCGGCACGGCCGGCGGCACGGGCTACACGATCGAGTTCGCCGGCAGTGCGATTCGAGCGCTCAGCATGGAAGGCCGCATGACGGTGTGCAACATGGCCATCGAGGCCGGTGCGCGTGCCGGCTTGGTGGCGGTGGATGACACCACGATCCAGTACGTCAAGGGGCGTCCGTACTCGCCCACCGGCGTGGAGTGGGACCAGGCCGTTGCCTACTGGCGAACTCTGCATTCGGACCCGGACGCGCACTGGGATGCGGTGGTCGAGCTCGACGCCAGCCAGATCCGCCCGCAGGTGACCTGGGGCACTTCCCCCGAGATGGTGGTCTCGATCGACGACCGCGTGCCCGACCCCGAGCGGGAGAAAGATGCCGTCAGACGCAGCGCGATGGAGCGGGCTCTGCAGTACATGGCCCTGGAGCCGAACAAGCCGGTATCGGACATCCGCATCGACAAGGTCTTCATCGGCTCGTGCACCAACTCGCGCATCGAGGATTTGCGCGAAGCTGCCGCGGTGGTGCGCCGCCTGGGCGGCAAGGTGGCGGCCAACGTCAAGCTGGCGATGGTCGTGCCGGGCTCGGGCCTGGTGAAGGAACAGGCCGAGCGCGAGGGCCTGGACCAGGTCTTCAAGGCGGCCGGCTTCGAATGGCGAGAGCCGGGCTGCTCGATGTGCCTGGCGATGAATGCCGACCGTCTCGAGCCAGGCGAGCGCTGCGCCTCCACGTCCAACCGCAACTTCGAGGGTCGGCAGGGGGCTGGCGGGCGCACCCACCTGGTCAGCCCGGCCATGGCCGCGGCTGCCGCCATCGAGGGCCACTTCGTCGATGTGAGCCGCATGGCCTGAGGAGAGACCGAGCCATGAGATACCTGTGGATCATGCTGTTGGTGGCGGCCTTCGGACTGGCCGGCTGCAACACCATCGAGGGACTGGGCAAAGATGTCCAGAAGGTTGGTGAGAAGATGGAAGAGGCGGCCAGCCGTAGGAAGTGACACCCATGAAGCCGTTCACTATTCATAAAGGCGTGGTGGCGCCCATCGACCGCGAGAACGTCGACACCGACGCCATCATCCCCAAGCAGTTCCTGAAGTCGATCCAGCGCACAGGATTCGGTCCGAACCTGTTCGACGAATGGCGCTATCTCGACCGCGGCGAACCGGGTCAGGATCCGGCCACGCGCCAACCCAACCCGGACTTCGTGCTGAACCAGCCACGCTACCAGGGTGCGTCGGTGCTGCTGGCCCGCAAGAACTTCGGCTGCGGCTCCAGCCGCGAGCATGCCCCCTGGGCGATCGAGCAATACGGCTTTCGCGCCCTGATCGCACCGAGCTTTGCCGACATCTTCTTCAACAACTGCTTCAAGAACGGGCTGCTGCCCATCGTGCTGCCCGAGCACGAGGTGGCCCGGCTCTTCGACGAGGTGTATGCCTTCGTCGGCTACGAGCTCACGATCGATCTGCCGCGCCAGGTGGTGGTCAAGCCCGACGGCACCGAGCTCGCCTTCGAGGTGCAAGCCTTCCGCAAGTACTGCCTGCTCAACGGCTTCGATGACATCGGCTTGACCTTGCGTTATGCCGACAAGATCAAAGCCTTCGAGGCCGAACGTTTGGCGCGCAAGCCCTGGCTGAACCATCGGCTGGTTGGCTGAGGCGGGCCATGAATCCCATGAACACAAGGAAAACCATGAAGATCGCAGTCCTGCCGGGTGACGGCATCGGCACCGAGATCGTCGCCGAGGCCGTCAAGGTGCTCCAGGCGCTGGAGCTGCGCGTCGAGATGGAGCAGGCCCTGGTGGGCGGCGCTGCTTACGAGGTGCATGGCCACCCGCTGCCCGAATCCACCCTCAGGCTGGCCCAGCAGGCCGATGCCGTACTCTTCGGCGCCGTGGGCGATTGGAAGTACGACAAGCTGGAGCGCGCACTGCGTCCCGAGCAGGCCATTCTGGGCCTGCGTAAGCACCTGCAGCTCTTCGCCAACTTCCGCCCGGCGATCTGCTACGAGCAGCTGACCCATGCCTCCAGCCTCAAGCCGGAGCTGGTGGCGGGCCTGGACATCCTCATCATCCGCGAGCTCACCGGCGACATCTATTTCGGCCAGCCTCGCGGCCGCCGTGCATCGCCCGATGGGGCTTTCCAAGGCGCACCGGAGGCCTTCGACACGATGCGCTACAGCCGCCCCGAGATCGAGCGCATCGCTCACGTGGCGTTTCAGGCCGCCCGCAAGCGCAGCAAGAAGGTGACCAGCGTCGACAAGGCCAATGTGCTGGAGACCTTCCAGTTCTGGAAGGACGTGGTCACCGAGGTGCATGCGCAGTATCCGGACGTGGAACTCGAGCACATGTACGTCGACAACGCCGCGATGCAGCTGGTGAGGGCCCCGAAGAAGTTCGACGTGATCGTCACCGGCAACATGTTCGGCGACATCCTGTCCGACGAGGCCGCGATGCTGACGGGCTCGATCGGCATGCTGCCCTCGGCCTCCCTCAACGACCGCGGGCAGGGCCTGTACGAGCCCAGCCACGGTTCAGCGCCCGACATCGCAGGGCGGGGCGTGGCCAACCCGCTGGCCACCATCCTGAGCGCGGCGATGATGCTGCGCTTCAGCCTGGACCAGGCCGAGGCGGCCGACCGTATCGAACGCGCCGTGCAGGAGGTTCTGGCGCAGGGCCTGCGCACGGCCGACATCCACAGCGAAGGCACCACCCGTGTGGGGACGAAGGAGATGGGCGACGCCGTGGTCGCCCGCCTGAAAGCGCAGGGCTGAGCCCACAAGGCCGGCCCCGGGCGCCGGCATTCCGGGAATCCGGCGGATTCCACATCCTCTTGGCAACTTCTGGCGATAGACAACGATGGCAACGACTCTGGTAGGTTTGGT
>NZ_JBKBSL010000051.1:0-14802 GCF_046291045.1 Caldimonas sp.
TGCTGCTGGTGGCCTGCGGCGGTGGCGGCAGCAGTGACGACCATGACGATGACCACCACGTCGACACCCTGGGCCGGCTGGTGATCGCCGACGGCAGCACCACGGTGCGTGTGCTCGACCTCGACGGCGGCACCGTGGTGCAGAACTTCACGCTGGACCATGCACCTTCGGCCTTGTACGCCAGCCCCGGCCAACGCTACGCCCTGGCCGTGCAGCGCACGCAGGACCAGGTGCAGGTGATCGACGGCGGCATCTACCAGGAAGACCATGGCGACCACCTGCACGACTACAAGCGCAATCCGGCGCTGGTGGACTGGCGCCTGAGCGGTGTGCGCCCGACCCACTACGAAGTGCACGGCAGCTTGGCCGCCTTCTTCATGGACGGCCTGGACGCCAGCAGCCTGCCGGCGCAGGCCGTGGTGCTCACGGACGCCAGCTTGGGCGCCCGCCAGGTGCTGGCTTCGTTGACCCTACCGCGTGCAATGCACGGCACGGCCGAGCCGCGCGGCAACTTCCTGCTCACCACCTACCGCGACGCCGGCAGCGAGAGCACGCTGCCCAGCCAGGTGGAGCTCTACCAGCGCAACGGCAGCGGCTACAGCTTCGTGCAGCGCTTCGAAGACACTTGCCCCGGCCTGCACGGCAGCTATTCCATCGCCAGCCACAGCGCCTTCGGCTGCACCGACGGTGTGCTCCTTATCACCCAGGACGGCAGCACCTTCAGCGCCCGCAAGCTTCCCAACCCGGATGACATGCCGGTCGGCGCGCGCATCGGCACGATCACCAGCCATCCCGAGCGCGCCAACTTCATCGGCATCGCCTCGCCCGGTCATTTCTTCGACATCGACCCCGTGGCCGGCACGATCACGCGCGTCCCCTGGGCCGAGGGCCGCACCCGCCGTGCGCATGCGATGGACGCCGAAGGCCGCCACCTGTTGATCCTGGACGACCAGGGCACGCTGCACGTGCTCGACGGCGAAGCCGACTGGGCCGTACGCGCCACGCTGCCCGCGATCACCAATATGCCCTCGGCCGCCCCCTTCCCCGCCATCGCGGTGAACCGCGCCGCCAACCGCGCCTACCTGAGCGACCCCAACGGCGCGCGCATCGTGGTCGTGAACCTCGACACGGCAACCCTGGCCGAGCCCATCGCCCTGAACTTCAACCCCACGCTGCTCACCTGGGTGGGCATCGAACGACATGACGACCATGCGCATTGAACACTCCGCGCCGCTACTCCTTACGGCAGCTTTCCTGGGCGCCCCTTCGTGGGCGCAGACGCCCGCCACCACCCCCACCGTCTCGAACCTCGAGGTGGGCCTGGTGCTCGACGGCGCCTTCAGCTCGCGCGAACGGGCCCTGGGCCAGCGCGAGCGGGGCTTCGGCCTCGGCCACAACGAGCTGAGCTTGGCGGGCGCCGTGGACAACCTCTTCCAGGCCCGCGCCACCGCCGTGCTGCACAGCCACGATGGCGAGACCGAACTGGAACTGGAAGAAGCCTTCGTCGAGACCACCACGCTGCCGGCCGGCCTGCAGGTGCGCGCAGGCCGCTTCCTGGCCAGCCTGGGCTACCTGAACGAGCAGCACGTCCACGCCGACGACTTCGTCGAGCGCCCGCTGCTCTACCGCGCCTTCCTGGGCAGCCACTACTTCGACGACGGGCTGCGCCTGAGCTGGACGGCCCCCACGCGCCTGTACTGGCGCTCCACCGTCGAGGTGCTGGGCGGGCGGCAGCTCGTGCCGGAATCGAGCAACGACCCGCGTGCCGGCGCCGTCGCCGCCAGCACCAAGATCGGCGGCGACTGGAATGCCTCGAACAGTTGGCAGCTGGGCCTGTCCTACCTGCACAACCGGCGCAAGGCCGTCATGGAGGAGGAAGACCCCGATCACGATCATGACCACGCCCATGGCAGCCGTTTCGGCGGACGTCATCTCGTGATCGCCGATGCGGTGTGGAAATGGGCCCCCGGTGGCAACAACCGCCAGCAGCAGTTGCGTGTGTCGGCCGAGTACGCGCGTGTGAGCAACCTCAACGAGTTCGCCCGCTCAAGCGACGTGCACGAAGCCGGCTACCTGTCGGTGGTGTACCGCTTCGCACCGCAGTGGGAAGCCGGCGTGCGCGTGGACGAGCTGCGCGTGCGCGAGCCGCATGGCGACCACTTCCACAGCGGCCGCCTGCGCGAGGCCAGCGCCATGCTGGCCTGGAAGCCCACGCATTTCTCGGCGCTGCGCCTGCAGTTCACCGGCCAGCGCGACCGCGGTGGCTTCGACGACGCAGGGAACAGCGTGCAGCTGCAATACGTGATGAGCCTGGGAGCCCATGGTGCGCACAGCTTCTGACCCCCTGCGCCGCTGGGCGGCGGTGCTGTGCTGCGCGCTGGCCGCCCCGGCCGCGCAGGCGCTGGAGGTCTTCGCCTGCGAGCCAGAATGGGCGGCGCTGGTGAAGGTGCTGGCCCCGCAGGCGCGCGTGACCAGCGCCACGCATGCCCTGCAGGACCCGCATCACATCGAGGCCCGGCCGGCGCTCATCGGCGCGCTGCGCCGCGCCGACCTCGCGGTATGCACCGGCGCCTCCCTGGAAGCCGGCTGGCTGCCGATGCTGCAGCAGCGAGCCGGCAATGCGCGCGTGTTCAACGGTCGCGACGGCATGTTCTACGCAGCCGATCACGTGACGCTGATGCATGACCACGCCCACACGCACCTGGACCGCAGCCTGGGCGACGTGCATGCCGAGGGCAACCCGCACTTTCACCTCGACCCGCACAAGCTCAAGCAGGTCGCCCAGGCCCTCGCTGATCGTCTGGCGCGCATCGACCCCGCCGGCGCGGCGGGCCTGCGCGAGCGCCACGCCGCCTGGGTGCGCCAATGGGACGAACGCATCGCCGCGTGGGAAGCAAAGGCCGAGCCCTTGATGGGCCGCACCCTGGTGGCGCAGCACAGCACCTTCGCCTACCTGTGGGAATGGCTGGGCCTCACCCAGGTGGCCGACCTGGAGCCCCGACCCGGCCTGCCCCCCACGCTGGCGCACCTGCAGCGCGTGCTCAAGGACGTGGCCGAGGACCCGCCGCGCTTGATCGTGCAGGCGACCTACCAGGATCCGCAAGCCGGCCAGTGGTTGGCCGGACGCACGGGGCTGCCTGTGAAGATCCTGCCCGCCACGGTCACCGACCAAGGCCGCGCCAGCACGCTCGAAGGCCTGTTCGACGAGCTGATCGACCAGCTGCTGGCGGCCCTGAGGACGTCGGAGACCCAGCGCCGATGAACGAGCTGTCCGTGTTGGGCTGGCCCTTGGCCGCCGGTGTGCTGGTGCTGCTCAGCCACGTGCCCCTGGGCTTGCAAGTGCTGCGCCGCGGCATCGTCTTCATCGACTTGGCCGTGGCCCAGGTGGCGGCCTTGGGCGTGCTGATGGCCGACAGACTCACCGGCGGGGACGGCGTGGTGTCAGTCCTGGCCGGTGTGCTGGCTGCACTGGCCGGGGCGGCGCTGGTGGCCGCCCTCAGCCGCGCCTGGCCCGAGCGGCGCGAGGCCCTGATCGGTCTGGTCTATGTGGCGGCAGCGGCGGCCGCGCTGCTGTGGGTCAGTGCCGACCCGCACGGCGGGCACAAGCTTGCCGGCCTGCTGGCCGGCGACGTGCTGTGGGTGCTGCCGGACCGACTGGCGGTGCTGGCCACGGCCACCGCCGTGTTCCTCGTGCTGCACCGCGTGGGGGGCGCCACCCTCTGGGACGGTCCGGCGTTCTACCCGGCCTTTGCCGTGCTGGTCAGCCTGTCGGTCCCCCTGCTGGGGCTGTACCTCGTGTTCACCACGCTCATCGTGCCGGCCCTGGCCGTAGCCGCCCGCCCGGGCCGGGCCTGGGCGGGCGTGCTGCTCGGCGGCCTGGCGTATGCCGCGGGCCTGCTCGCCTCGCTGGCCTGGGACCTGCCCAGCGGGCCCTGCGTCGTCCTGGCGCTGATGGTCGCCGGGGTGCTCATGGGCGTGACCAGGCGGTGGCGGCCGCTTCGCAGGGGCGGCGCTACACTGGACGCGTGAGCTCCACGAACGCCTCTCCCCCACGCCCGAGCCCGGCCGAGGTGGCGCGCCGTCTGGACCGGGCCCAGGCCCTGTGCGCCGCGCGCGGGGCCCAACTCACCGCACTGCGCCGCGAGGTGCTGGAGCTGCTGCTGCTGCGCCAGGGCAGCGCCAAGGCCTACGACTTGCAGGACGACATGCGCGAGCGCCATGGCCGGGTGGCCCCCACCACCATCTACCGCGCGCTCGAGTTCCTGATGGAGCAGCAGCTCGTCCACCGCGTCGATGCGCTCAACCGCTTCGTCGTTTGCAACCTCGACCACGGCCCCCACGCTCCCCACCACGACCACACGATGATGCTGGTGTGCGCGCGCTGTGGCCAAGTCACCGAAGTGCACGACGACCCGGCCACCGAGGCCATCCGCCGCGCCCTGCTGGACGGTGCCCCGGGCTTCCACGCCACGGGCATCGAGATCAAGGGCGTGTGCGGGGCCTGTCAGTCGCCCCCCACATCGTCCTGAGGGGTGGCACATCGACGGCAGAGACAGGTCCGGCCCCGCAGTGGCGCCGCAACGCGCGCCAGCGTCTCCTCGCGGAATTTCACCTTGGTGCACCAGCAAGGCTTGGAGGCATCCCCCTGCGAAGCCATCGCACAGCCGTTGGGCCCGCCGCACAGGGGGCAGCGGGCGGTGTCGATCGGCGGCGTCGCGCTCACGTCTTCTTTCGCGGGCGCTGCCAACCCGGGATCGTCACCTGCTTGGCACGCGCCACGGTGAGCTGCCCGGCCGGCGCGTCCTTCGACAGCGTGCTGCCCCCGCCGATGGTGGCCCCCGCGCCCAGCGTGATGGGCGCCACCAGCACGCAGTTCGAGCCCACGTGCACATCGTCGCCGATCACCGTGCGGTGCTTGTTGGCACCGTCGTAGTTGGCGGTGATGCTGCCCGCACCGTAGTTCACGCGCTCGCCCACGGTCGCATCGCCCAGGTAGGCCAAGTGGTTGGCCTTGGCACCGCGCGCCAGCGTCGAGTTCTTCACTTCCACGAAGTTGCCGATGTGCACCTCGGGGCCGAGCTCGGCCCCCGGACGCAGGCGGGCAAACGGCCCGATCAGCGCCCCCTCGCCCACCTTCACGCCCAGCGTGTCGCCATCGATGTGGGTATAGGCGTGGATCACCGCACCGTCGGCGATCTCGGCGTTGCGGATCACGCAATTCGGTCCGATACGCACGTGGTCGCCCAGCACCACGCGGCCCTCGAACACGCAGTTGATGTCGATCTCCACGTCGCGCCCGCAGGCCAGCGTGCCGCGCACGTCCAAACGCGCCGGGTCGGCCAGGCGCACCCCCTCGGCCATCAGGCGCTCGGCCTGGCGGCGCTGCAGGCGGCGCTCCAAGTCGGCCAGTTGCGCCGGGCTGTTGACCCCCAGCACCTCGATCTCATCGGCCGGGTGAGCCGCCACCACCTCCACCCCTTCGGCCACGGCCAGAGCCACCACGTCGGTCAGGTAGTACTCGCCCTGGGCGTTGTCGTTCTTCAACCGCGCCAGCCAGCGCTTCAAGTGGGCGGTCGGCGCGGCCATCATGCCGGTGTAGACCTCGCGAATCTCGCGCTGCTCGGGGCTGGCATCCTTGTGCTCGACGATGGCGCGCACGCCGGCCCCTTCGCGCACGATGCGGCCATAGCCCGTCGGGTCGGCCAGGTGCACGGTGAGCAAGGCCAAGCGCCGGCCGTCGCAGGCGGCCACCAGGGCGCGGGCCGTCTCGGGATCGATCAGCGGTACGTCACCGTTGAGGATCAGCGTGGTGCCCTCGTCGGCCAGCTCGGGCACGGCCTGCTGCACTGCATGACCCGTCCCCAGCTGCGGCTGCTGCAGCACGAAGCGAAGGTCCGGTGCCGCCTGCGCCATGGCCGCACGCACCTGGTCGGCCCCATGCCCCACCACGGCAATCAGGCGATCGGCCTGCAAGCGTGCAGCCGCATCGATCACGTGCTGCAATAGGGCTCGCCCGGCCAGCCGGTGCAAGACCTTGGGCAGCGACGACTTCATGCGGGTGCCCTGGCCCGCGGCCATGATGACGACGTTCAGTGCCATGGAAATGTTCGCTCGTATTCAGTCGATGGGCCGCATTATCGGTCGCCCGTACATCGTGCTGGCCCTCGTGCTGGCGGCGGTGCTGAACGGCTGCAGCCTGCTGCGCGTGGGCTACGACCAGGCCCCCACCCTGGTGTACTGGCGGCTCGACCGCCTGGCCGGCTTCACGCCGGCGCAGGCCCCCAGGGTGCGCGAAGCGATCGGGCAGTGGTTCGCCTGGCACCGACGCGAGGAACTGCCCCGCTATGCCGAGGCCCTCGCCCGGCTCCAGCAAGAGATACTGCAAGACACCACCGCATCGCGGGCCTGCCGCTGGTTGGACGAGTTGTCGGCCTGGCGCGATACCGCCTGGGATCGGGCCGTGCCGCTGCTGGTGCCGCTGGCACGCGACCTCGATGCCGACCAGCTCGAACGCCTGGCGCAGCGCTTGCAGCGCGACGACGAGGCGCTGCGCCGCGAGATGCTGCCCGAAGGCTTGGCTGCGCGGGCACAGGCGCAAGTGCAGCGTGCCGTCCAGCGCGCGCAGCGCCTGTATGGCCGGCTCGACGCCGAGCAACGCGCCTGGCTCGCGCAGGCCCTGGCCGAAGCCCGGCTCGACCCCGAGGTCTGGTTCGCCGAACGCCAGCGCCGCCAGGCCGACCTGCTGGAGACCCTGGCGCGCCTGCGCGAGCACGAAGCCGGCCCGCCCCAGACGCAGGCCGCACTGCACGCGGTGTACCGCCGCGCCATCCGCCCCGCGTCGTCCAGCCCGGCCCCCCAGGCCGCCGCCTGTGGGCTGCTGGCGGGCCTGCACAACCGCACCACCGCGGCGCAGCGGCACACCGCGGCGCGGCGCCTGCGTGACTGGGAGGCGGATCTGCGGGCCTTGGCCTCCGACAGCCCCCGCCCCACCGAGCACCAGGCTCAGTCCGGGGCCGAGTCGCCCCTGCCGCGGTAGGCGCCTGGCGTCTGCCCCGTCCATAGTCGGAAGGCGCGGTGGAAGGAGGCCGCACTGTCGAAACCCAGTTCGGCCCCGATCGCCGCGATGGGCTCGCGCGTGCGCGTGAGCTTCTGGACCGCCAGGTCGCGCCGCAGCTCGTCCTTGATGCGCTGGAAACTCGTGCCCTCATCAGCCAAGCGTCGGTGCAGCGTGCGCAACGACAGGTGGAGCGCACGCGCGGCCGCCTGGGCCGTCGCACCGTGCGGCAAGTGCGTCGAGAGGTACCCACGGACCCGATGAGCCAAGCGCTGATGACGGAACTCGGCGAACATCCACCCCTCGGGAGCACGGTGCAGAAAATCCGGCAGATCCTGCGCGGTGCGCCGCAAGGGTTCACGCAACCATGCCGCATCCAGGTACAGGGCAGAAAGCGACTGACCGAAACGTACCGGTCCGGGGTACAGATGGACATACTCCTCGGCAAACGATGGAGCATCGAAAGCGAAATCCACCCGCTCCAAAGGCAGCTTGCACCCCACCAGCCATGAGCACACCCCGTGCACCAACTTCAGCATCAAATCGTCGGCAATCGGTGCGGCGGGTGGACGTCCTGCATGGGGTCGCAGCGCCACGCGGCACAAGCCCTCAGACGTTTCCACGTCCAACCGGAAGTCGTCTTGGAGCATGCGCAGAAACAGCGTCCAACGATGCAATGCGACCCCCAAGTTGCGGGCATCCATCAGGCTCAGGCACGTGAACTTCAGCGCCCCGGGACGCAAAGGCCGCGAGTAAAACCGCAGCATCTCGTCATCGAGACGGCGCACCAAGGCACGGTACAGCGCGGCGAACTGTTCTTCCGTCACCCGAGCCAGTGGGTATTCCAGCAGCGCGGCCGACACGCCGGCCGCAATCAAGGCCTCCTGCGCATCGGCGCGGCTGGCCCCGCTGGCCTCAAACAGGGCCTGAACATAAGCCATCGACAACGTAGGAGACGTCAACGAGGAGGGGCGGACAGGCAAAGCGTAGGGCTCCCGAGGCGGCGGACACCCCCCGCCGCATGCCACAACGCTACCACGATCCCACCGCTTGCCGCACCGGCCTCCCTGGCGACGCGCCCCGACCCGGTCTGCACGCTCACGCGCGCGGCGCCCACACCCGGTACAGATCGTCGATCCCGTCGGACCTGAGCGACGCTGGCGGGGCAGCGGTGCGCCTGCCCCCTCGGCGACTCAGCTGCATCCACCACCCCGCATCGGCATCGGCCAGAGCCTGCAGCTGCGCCGCGTCCAGCAACGCCAGGCGCGCCTCACCCAGCCGGATCAGCCCCAGGGCCTGAAGCTGGCGCAACGCCGTATTGACGCGTTGGCGGCTGCCACCCACCATCGCCGCCAGATCGCTTTGCGAAATGCGCAACTCGATGCGCAGTTCGTCCTCGCAGACCCGGCCGAAATGGCGCCCCAAGCGCAGCACCTGCCGCGCCAAGCGTTGCGCCAGGGGCAGCGTGTGCAGCTCCTCGAAGCGACGAAACATGTGGCGCAGACGTTGACAGTTGAGCACCACAAACGCATCGCGCAGCTCGGGGTGGTCGGCCATCAGGCCACGCATGTCCGGCTGCGACACCATCAGCAATGCGGCCGGCGCCTGGGCCACCACATCGAGGTCATTAGGTTTGCCATCGATGAGAGCGATGTCGCCGAACCACTGGCCCGGCCCCACCAGGTCGAGCGTGAAAGGCCGCCCGTCTCGCAGCACGGTGCCCAGTCGCACCGCGCCACGCAGCACGCCGATCCAGTCCGTCGCCGGACTGCCTCGCCGGGCCAGCACCGCCCCCGCAGCCACGCGATGCACCCGGGCTCGGGCCAACACCGCGCAGCGCAAGGTTTCCGACAGCGAGCCGAACCAGGCCCCGGCCTGCAGGCTGGCCAGTTCATCCATGCGCAGATCATCGGCAGCAAGACCACTGCGCCAAGCAGGTGAACGCACCCCCGACGGCACCCGCGTAGCGGCGGGCAGAGAGCTCAGAAAGGCAGACATGGGCACTTCCAGAACGGCAAACAGCACACCGCGGGGTAACCCTAGGGGTCCACGCCGCGTCCTCCGAACGCAGGCCCAATGTACGAAGCCCTGTGAAATACGTCATTCTCGATTCGGGCCGAATTCTTGCCTTCTTGTGCCAGCCCCCTGAACATGGGCAGCTCAGATACCGACCTTCGCACACGCCCCGTCCATCAAAACGCCCCACCAGAGGACCGATGGAGACGATCGCCCCGCTGTTCATCTCGACGGGCCTGACCCAGGCACTGTATGCCATGGGCTGGGTGATGGTGGCGGCCCTGATCCACGAGCACCGGAACACCGCCTGGCACTTCGTCGGCTTCTGCGGCTTTCATGCAGTGGCCTTGTTGCTGATGGCTGGCCGCGGCGGCGCACTGCCTGCCTGGTGGAGCGTCACCGCTTCCAACCTGTGCCTGATCGCGTCCTACCTGATGGTCTGGCGTGCTGTCACGGCCTTCTTCAGCCTGAGTGAGCGGACCGGCGAGCAGCTCCTCGTCGGTTCGCTCGCCGTCTTCTCCTCGCTGTGGATCGGCCCCGATGCGCACCGGGCTGCAGATCGCGTCGTGGTGATCAGCATCGTCATCGTCTGGGTGATCGTGCGGGCCGCCACGGCAGCGGCCCGCCCCATCAGCCAGGAATTCGGCGCTCGCTTGTCATGGGCCATCAATGGCACCGCCTTGCTGATGGCCCTGCTGCTGAGCCTGCGCGTCATCGACGTCTTGCTGCAGCCCCGCGCACCCGGAGTCGATGTCGTCTCGACCACCGCCGCACACCCCAGCTTCGCCTACGCCGCCCAAATCATCTCGGCCTTCATCAACTTTGCCTACGGGGGCATGCTGATGGCGCGCGTGATGCGCCGCCTCGATGCTCTGTCACGCACCGACGCGCTGACCGGCCTGCTCAACCGACGAGCGATGAGCGAAGCGTTGCAAGATGAATGGCACCGGTTCGCACGCCATCGAACCCCCGTATCCGTCGGGCTGCTCGACATCGATCACTTCAAGCGCATCAACGACACCCACGGGCACGACGTCGGCGACCAGGTGCTCCGGCACGTGGCGGCTGTCTTGAAAGCCCATGTGCGCCCCATCGACCAGGTGTCCCGTCACGGCGGCGAGGAGTTCTTGTTGCTGATGCCCTCGACCACGGCCGACGGTGCGCAACAGGCCTGCGAACGACTGCGCCAAATCATCAGCAGCAACCCAGCCCCGACCAGGATCGGCCCCGTGCCCCTCACCGTCAGCCTGGGCGTGACCAGCGCCACCCCCGCAGACACCGGCGTCGACGACCTCCTCAGCCGCGCCGACCACGCCCTCTACGAAAGCAAACACCGCGGCCGCAATCGCGTCACGCTGGCGTCCTTCAGGCCTGAAAGCAAAAACGCCAGCTCTGGATGAGCTGGCGTTTGGGCATGAGAACTTGGTTGCGGGGGCAGGATTTGAACCTGCGACCTTTGGGTTATGAGCCCAACGAGCTACCAGACTGCTCCACCCCGCGTCAGAAGCTGACATTCTAGCACGGCATCTTGCTGCGCCGCAAGATGGGTCAGGGCCGCAGCCCGGCTGCCGCCAAGCTCTGCAAGAAGCGCTCGGCAGACTGGAAGCCGATCACACGCACGCCCTCAAGCTCGCGTCCCTGGGCATCGAAGAAGATGATGCCCGGGGGGCCGAACAGGCGGAAACGCCGCAACAGGGCGCGGTCCTGCGGGCTGTTGCGCGTCACATCGGCCTGCAGCAGCAGCGCCCCGGACAGCGCCGCCTGCACACGCGGGTCGTTGAAGGTGAAGTTCTCCATCTCCTTGCACGACACGCACCAGTCGGCATAGAAGTCCAGCACCACGGGCCTTCGCGCACCGGCCACCAACCGATCCAGTTCCTCCACGCTGGCCACACGCTGGAACCGCACACCGGCGGCAGCCTGCGCGTCGCCACGGGCCACCAGGTGACGCAGAGGCTGCCAGGGGTCATTGCCGCCCGAGGCCGCGCCGACCAGTTGCAGCACCCCCAGCACGGCCAGCACCACACCGACGCCCTTGAAGAACCGGGCCCAGCCGCGAGCGCCTGCATGCAGGCTGTCGAATACACGCAGGTAGGCGGCCGACACCAGCAGCAAGCTGCCCCACAACAGCATGTTCACCGCACCGGGCAGCACCGACTGCAACATCCACAGGGCCACGGCCAGCAGCAGCACGCCGAAGAAATGCTTGACCTGCTCCATCCAGGCTCCCGAACGCGGCAGCCAGTGGCCCGCCGAAGCCCCCAGCAGCAAAAGCGGCACACTCATGCCCGCGGCCAGCGCGAACAGCGCCACGCCACCCAGGCCCATGTCGCGCGTCTGGCTGATGTAGACCAGCGCACCGGCCAACGGCGCGGCCACGCAGGGGCTCACGATCAAGGCGGACAGGCCGCCCATCACGAACACCCCCCACAGCCGTCCGCCACGCGTGCGGGCGCTGGCCGAAACCAGGCGTTCGCGCCAGGCGCCGGGCAGTTGCAGCTCGTAGAAGCCGAACATCGACAGCGCCAGGGCCACGAGCAGCGCGGCAAACAGCGCGAGCACCCAGGGCTGCTGCAGGGTCGCGGCCAGGCCTTCGCCAGCCCATCCCGCCGCCAGGCCCAGGGCGGTGTAGACCAGGGCCATCCCGAGCGAATAACTGGCCGCCAGCGCCAGCCCGCGCCCACGGGTCACCGGCCGCGCCTGCGCGTCGGCCTGCCCGACGATGAGCGACGACAGGATGGGCAGCATCGGCAGCACGCACGGGGTCAGCGACAGCAGCACCCCCGCGGCAAAGAACATCGCCACCACCGGCAGCCAGCGCCCCGAGGCCAGCACGGCCTCGATGCGCGAGGCGTCCACCGGCGACGGCGTGTTCACCAGCGCCTCGCTGCGTGCCCCACCCGCCGGGGCTTGCGCCGCTGGGCCCCACAGCGCAGACAGGCCCTGCGAGAGCGCGCCCAGCCCGCCGCCCACGCTGCGATCGTCGATGCGCAGCAGCCGCACACGGTCCTGTGCCGCCCCGAAGGCCCGCAGGCTCACCTCGTGCTCATGCTCCATCGGGGGATAGCACAACCCCAGATCGGCACAGCCCTGGCTACGCACCACCAGTCGAAAGCCCTCCGGCGGCGCGGCCTGCACCGGCAAATGGATCAGGAGTTCACCGCGATGGCTCTCGACGTCCTTCTCGAACGTGGTGTCGTACTTGATCTGCCCGGGCGGGATCCGCGCCGGGCCCAGGGTGGCCGCGGGGGCGGTGAAGGCGAACTGCTCGCGGTACATGTAATAGCCGTCCGCGATCTCGAAACGCAGTTCCAGCGTGCGCTCATCGAGCACGCGGGCGCTGTGGCGGAATGCCTGCTCGGGCTCGAGGAAATCCTGGCTGGCCCCCGCGCCAAGCGCCCAGCCCAGCCCGAGGAGCCAAGCCCCCAGCCATCGGATCATCGGCCTCACCGATCGGTCTCCTTCACGTTGTCGAGCACCCAGGCCAGGTAGGGCGCATGCCCATCCCCCACATTCAGCGCGAGCAGCTCGGGCACCTCGTAGGGATGCAACTGCAGCAGTCGCTCCTTCAGGCGGGGCCATGCGGCCTGGGTGGTCTTGATCAGCATCACGCACTCCGCAGCCTCTTCCACCTGGCCCTGCCAACGATAGATGGACTGCGCCGCGTTCAGGAGGTTCACGCAGGCCGCCAGCGACTCCTCCACGAGCTGGCGGGCCAAGCGCCGGGCCGTGGCCTCGTCCGGGGCGGTGCTCAGCGCGACGAGCACCTCGTGTGCAGCGAGATCGTTCATGGTCCTGCCCTCAGCGAAAAAAGCGCCGGCGTGTCAGGGCCAGCGCCACATAGTAGCCCCCGGCGGCATACAAGCCCAGCACGGTCAGCGCTCGCCCCCAGTCAACCGGCCACTGGCCCACCACGAGCGGCCGCACGATCTCCACCGCCGCCGTCAGCGGCAAGACCCTCGCCACCACCTGCAGCGCCTCGGGCAGCTGCTCCAGTGGGAAGTAGATGCCCGACAGGAAGGTCATCGGCGTGAGCACCAAGGTGAAGTAGTAGGTGAAGAAGTCGTAGTTGCGGGCCAGTGCATTGAACACCAGGGCCACCGATGCGAAGGTGATGCCCACCAGGAACAGCAATGGCACCGCCAGCAGCAAGGTCGGTTCACGACTGATGTCCAGCACGATCAGCACCCCGGCAATCGCCACGGCCGAGAACAGCGCCTTGAGCGCCGCCCACAGCATCTCGGCAAAGACGATGTCGTCCAGCGACACCGGCGCATTCATGATCCCATCCCAGGTCTTCTGGACATGCATGCGGGAGAAAGCCGAGTACAGGGCCTCGAAGGAGGCGGCGTACATCGTACTCATGCAGATGCTGCCCGAGGCAAGGAAGACGATGTAAGGCAAGCCCCGCACCTCGCCCACCAGGGCGCCCAGCCCATAGCCGAAGGCCACCAGCACGATCAGCGGCTCGGCGATGTTGCCCAGCAGGCTGGGCAGAGCCAGCTTGCGCCACACCAGCAGGTTGCGCTGCACCACCGGCCACACGCGGCGGCTCAGGCGGGGAGGCGCATAGAAGGATTCAGACATGGGGCTTGCGCGGTATGTAGCTCAGGCGTCGTCGCGGATCTGGCGTCCGGTGAGCTTGAGGAACAGATCCTCCAGGTTGGCCGGGCGGTGCAGATACCGCACCCCACCGTGGGCGGCCAGGCGCTCCAGCACCGGCTGCGGACGGTCGAGGTACAGAAAGGTGGTCTCACCGCTGCGCTCCACCCGCTCGCACCAGGCCTCCAGACTGCGCGCGGCGTCCCGGGCTCCGTTGCCGTAGACCTCGATCACATCGGACTCCAGGTGCTCGGCGATCAGTCCGCGCGGCGTGCCTTCGGCGATCTTGCGCCCATGGTCCAGCACGATGAGCCGGTCGCACAGGCGCTCGGCCTCGTCCATGAAGTGGGTCGTCAGCAGGATGGACTTGCCCTGTTGCAGCAGCTCCTTGAGCCGCTCCCACATCAGGTGGCGCGCCTGCGGGTCCAAGCCCGTCGTCGGCTCGTCCAGCAGCAGCAGGTCCGGGTCGTTCACCAGCGCCCGTGCCAGGCTCAGGCGCCGGCGCATGCCGCCCGACAGCTCGGCCGGCCTGGCCCGGGCCTTGGACTGCAGGGCCGCGAATTCCAGCAGTCGCGGCACGCGTTGCGCCACCACCGCGCGAGGCACCCCGAAGTAGCGGGCGAACACGACCAGGTTTTCGACACAGGAAAAATCCGGGTCCAGGCTGTCGAACTGGCTGACCACGCCCAGTCGCTGCTTGACCTCGCGCAGCCGCTCAGGCACCTCCATCCCGAAGGCGGTGATGCGTCCGGACTTCGGCGCCGTCAGCCCCAGGCACAGCCGGATCGTCGTCGTCTTGCCCGCCCCGTTCGGCCCGATCACGCCCAGGCACTCACCGGCGCGGATCTCGAAACTGAGGTCGTCGACGACCGTGTGGCCGTTGTAGCGCTTGACCAGGTGCTCGACGGCAAAGAGCGCGGACTGGGACGGGGCGGACATAGACCTGCCAGTGTGCCAAAGAGCCGGATCCCTCGCCCGCATGCGGCCATTGCCGCCGCCCACGCCCCCTCCAATCGGGATAGGGGCCGATCATCGCTGATCGGGCCCCTCCCACACCACCCGGCATGCGGGGCCGCACCGGGCGGTTCGAGAAGTTGAGGTCAGGAGAATCGTGGGACTCCCAGGCGGTC
>NZ_JBKBSL010000052.1:0-14727 GCF_046291045.1 Caldimonas sp.
CGGCCCCACATGCCGGCTGGCAATGTACGGCAATTTGCCGTATGATTGGCGTCAGGAGGACCATCCCATGGCTGCCCACTCCACCACCGCCCGGCTCGAAGCGCGCATCAGCGCCGATCTGCACGCGCAGCTCAAGCGCGCCGCCGAGTTGCAGGGGCGCACGATGACCGATTTCGTGGTCTCGGCCGTGCAGGAGGCCGCCCAGCGCGCCATCGAGCAGGCGGCCGCCATCCGGCTGTCGGTGGCCGACCAGGAGTGCTTCGCCCAGGCCTTGCTGTCGCCGCCCACCCCGGCCCCAGCGCTCAAGCGCGCCTTCACGCGTCGCCGCAAACTGCTGCGCGCTGAATGAGCCGGGCGCCGTTTCGCGTGGTGCCGCTGGACGCCACGCACGACCGCTCGGCCTTCGATTGCGACAGCCCGGCGCTGAATCGCTACCTGCGCGAGCAGGTCTCGCAGGACGTGCGCCGCCGCGTCGCGGCCTGCTTCGTGGCCGTCACCGCCGAGGGCCGCATCGCGGGCTACTACACCTTGGCCTCGGCCAGCCTGTGGCTGGCCGACTTGCCGCCTGGCACCGCCAAGAAGCTGCCGCGCTATCCCACCGTACCCGCCGTGCGCATGGGCCGTCTGGCGGTCGATCGCGGCTTTCAGGGGCAGGGGCTGGGCGGCGCGCTGCTGGCCGATGCGCTGGCACGCGCCGTTCGTGCCGAGATCGCCGCCTATGCGCTCGCGGTCGATGCCAAGGACGAGACGGCTGCGGCCTTCTACCGGCACCACGGGTTCATCGCCTTGCCAGAGACGCCGCTGACCTTGTTCCTCCCACTGGCGACGGTGCGTGGTCTGCGCTGACCCTCAAAGCCTTCCCAACTCCCGCTCGATCGCCCGCGTCACGGCGCCTTGCCGGTGCGTGCCGGTCAACTCCGACGTTGGGCATCACTGGTAGGAATCGACTCCAATCGAGGTATTGTGTAGACTCCCGCACAAGGAGTCACACATGGCCACCAACCTCGCAATCGACCCGTCTCTGCTCGATCGTGCCGTCCAAGTCAGCGGAGAACGCACGAAGAAGGCCGTCGTAACCAAAGCCCTGCAAGAGTTCATCGCCCGCCGTGAGCAGCGGCGCGTCGCCGATCTACTCGGCAAGCTTGAGTGGGATCAGTCGTTCGACTACAAGGCTGAACGGTCTCGCAGCAAATGACGCTGCTCGTTGATACAAGCGTTTGGTCTCTGGCCCTCAGGCGAGATGTCGAAGCGACAGAACCTGAAGTGCAAGAACTCAAGGAAGCCTTGTTTGGCTCAGATGTTGTAGTCACGACCGGCTTGGTCCTTCAGGAGCTACTTCAAGGGTTCTCTGGCGCCAAGGCTCGAACTCAGATCATTGAGCGCTTTGCCGCGTTGCCCTTGCTTCAACCCGATCGGGAAGATCACATTGGTGCTGCGACTCTCCGAAACGCCTGTCGCAAGGCGGGAGTTCAGCTCGGCACCATTGATGCATTGTTGGCACAGCTCGCGATTCGGCACGATCTGACGCTTCTCACCACAGACAAAGACTTCACGCATGCGGCCAAGCATTGCGCGCTTCGCGTGTGGCCAGCAAGAGCACGGGCGAAGCGGTGATGCCCTGACTTGCCCTCCATCAGCCGTACCAAGCTGAAGTCATCGATACTCGCTGGCCACCCGACTGGGATCACTCCCACTCGATCGTCGCGGGCGGCTTGGACGACACGTCGTAGGTCACGCGGTTGATGCCGCGCACCTCGTTGATGATGCGGCCCGACACGCGCTTGAGCAGGCTGTAGGGCAGTTCGGCCCAGTCGGCCGTCATGAAGTCGCTGGTCTGCACGGCGCGCAGCGCCACCACGTAGTCGTAGGTGCGGCCGTCGCCCATCACGCCCACGCTTCGGACCGGCAGGAAGACGGCAAAGGCCTGGCTGGTGAGGTCGTACCAGCTCTTGCCGGTGGCGTCGTCGCGGGTGTTGCGCAGTTCCTCGATGAAGATGGCGTCGGCCCGGCGCAGCAGGTCGGCGTAGTCCTTCTTCACCTCGCCCAGGATGCGCACGCCCAACCCGGGGCCCGGGAAGGGGTGGCGGTACACCATCTCGGGCGGCAGGCCCAGGGCCACGCCCAGTTCGCGCACCTCGTCCTTGAAGAGTTCACGCAGCGGCTCCAGCAGCTTCAGGCCCAGTTGCTCGGGCAGGCCGCCCACGTTGTGGTGGCTCTTGATGGTGACGGCCTTCTTGGTCTTGGCTCCACCCGACTCGATCACGTCGGGGTAGATGGTGCCCTGCGCCAGCCAAGCCACGTGGCGGGCATGCGTTGCCTTGATCTTCGCGGCCTCGGCCTTGAACACATCGACGAACAGACCGCCGATGATCTTGCGCTTGGCCTCGGGGTCGCTCACGCCCGCCAGCTTGCCGAGGAAGAGTTCGCTCGCATCGACACGCACCACGCGCGCGTGGAGCTTGCTCGCGAACATGTCCATCACCATGTCGCCTTCGTTCAGGCGCAGCAGGCCATGGTCGACGAAGACGCAGGTGAGCTGGTCACCGATGGCGCGGTGGATGAGCGCGGCGGCCACGCTGGAATCGACCCCGCCCGACAGGCCGAGGATGACCTCCTCGTCGCCCACCTGCTCGCGGATGCGGGCCACGGCCTCCTCGATGTAGTCGCCCATGATCCAGTCGGCCCGGGCGCCGCAGATCTCGCGCACGAAGCGGGTCAGGATCGCCTTGCCCTGCACGGTGTGCGTGACCTCGGGGTGGAACTGCACCCCGTAGTAGCCCCGCGTCTCGTCGGCCATCGCCGCGATCGGGCAACTGGGCGTAGAGGCCATCAGCTTGAAGCCCGGCGGCAGCTCGGTGACTTTGTCACCATGGCTCATCCACACTTGCAACATGCCGTAGCCGTCAGCGGTGCGGAAGTCTTCGATGCCGTTGAGCAGACGGGTGTGACCCCGCGCACGCACTTCGGCATAGCCGAACTCGCGGTGGTCGCTCCACTCGACCTTGCCGCCCAGTTGCACCGCCATGGTCTGCATGCCGTAGCAGATGCCGAGCACCGGCACGCCCAGGTCCCACACCGCCTGCGGGGCACGCAGCTCGTGGTCTTCGTAGGTGCTGGCGTGGCTGCCCGACAGGATGATGCCTTTGGGGGCGAAGCTGCGGATGAAGTCATCCGACACGTCGTTGGGATGGATTTCGCAGTAGACGTGGGCTTCGCGCACGCGCCGTGCGATCAGCTGGGTGACCTGGGAGCCGAAATCGAGGATGAGGATCTTGTCGTGCTGCACGGTTCGGGCCTGTATTGAAACGGAAAAGGCAGCACCCGGTGCTGCCTGTGTGAGCCTGTAGCGCCGATCACTCGACCCGGTAGTTGGGGGCTTCTTTGGTGATCTGCACGTCGTGGACGTGGCTTTCGCGGATGCCGGCTGCGGTGATCTCGACGAACTCAGCCTTGCTGCGCATCTCCTCGATGGTGGCGCAGCCGCAGTAACCCATCGCCGCGCGCAGGCCGCCGGCCATCTGGTAGAGGATGGCCACCACCGAGCCCTTGTAGGGCACGCGCCCCTCGATGCCCTCGGGCACGAGCTTGTCGGCGTTGGGGTTGGTGGTTTCGTCGTTTTCCTGGAAGTAGCGGTCGGCCGAGCCGGCCTTCATCGCGCCGATCGATCCCATGCCACGGTAGCTCTTGTAGCTGCGGCCCTGGTAGAGGATGACCTCGCCGGGCGCCTCTTCCGTGCCGGCAAACATGCCACCCATCATCACCGAGCTGGCACCTGCGGCGATGGCCTTGGCGATGTCGCCCGAATAGCGGATGCCTCCGTCGGCGATGAGTGGCACGCCCGAGCCGTGCAGAGCGCTGGCCACGTTGTCTATCGCGGTGATCTGGGGCACGCCCACGCCGGCCACGATGCGGGTGGTGCAGATCGAGCCCGGGCCGATGCCCACCTTCACCGCATCCGCCCCGGCTTCCACCAGAGCCAATGCAGCCGCGCCGGTGGCGATGTTGCCGCCGATCACGTCCACGCCCGGGAAGTTCTTCTTGACCCAGCGCACGCGCTCGATCACGCCGGCGCTGTGGCCGTGGGCCGTGTCCACCACGATGGCGTCCACGCCGGCCTTGACCAGCAGTTCCACGCGCTCTTCCGTGCCTTCGCCCACGCCCACGGCCGCGCCCACACGCAGCTTGCCTTGGGAATCGCGCGCAGCATTGGGGAAGTTGGTTTGCTTGGTGATGTCCTTCACCGTCATCAGGCCGCGCAGCTCGAAGGCATCGTTCACCACCAGCACGCGCTCAAGCTTGTGCTTGTGCATCAAAGCCTTGCCCTCCTCGAGCGAGGCGCCCTCCTTCACCGTGATGAGCCGTTCACGCGGTGTCATGATCTCGCGCACCGGCGCGTCCATGCGGGTCTCGAAGCGCAGATCGCGCCCGGTGACGATGCCCACCACGGTCTTGCCTTCCAGCACCGGGAAGCCCGAGATGCCATGCTGGTCGGACAGGGCCTTGACCTGGCGCACGGTGGTCTCGGGGGAGATGGTGATCGGATCGCGCAGCACGCCCGATTCGTAGCGTTTGACTTTGGCCACCTCGGCGGCCTGCTCGCGCGGCGGGAGGTTTTTGTGGATGATGCCGCAGCCGCCTTCCTGGGCGATGGCGATCGCCAGCCGCGACTCGGTGACGGTGTCCATGGCGGCGGACACCAGCGGCAGGTTCAGGGTAATGTTGCGGGTCAGACGGGTCGCGAGCGAGGTGTCGCGCGGGAGGACTTGGGAGAACGCCGGCACCAGCAACACATCGTCGAAGGTGAGCGCTTTACCGAGGAGGCGCATGAGGAAAACTCCAGACGCAAAATGAGATTATACGGAACCCCCCTGCCCCCCGCCGTGCGGTCGGGCCACACCGCACCGGCTGCAGGGTGTGCGATCCGTCACGAACCGCGGTCGGCACGCATCGTCCGCATGCGGCGGCGGCGCGGCGCAGGGCTACACTTGATCGCATGAAAAATTCCACGTCTTTCATGCGGTGGGCCGGTTTGGCGCTGGCTCTGGGGCTGGCGTCGGCCTTGCCGGCGACGGCGCAGTGGAAGTGGAAGGACAGTGCAGGCAAGGTGCAGTACAGCGACCGTCCTCCGCCCGCCTCGGTGCCGGAGCGCGACATCCTGCAGCGTCCCTCGAATGCCCGCAGCATCGCGCCACCGCCGGTAGACACCGCGCCTGCGGCGGCGCCGGCCGCCCCCCCAGCTGGCGTGGACAAGGATCTCGAAGCCCGTCGCCGGCAGGAGGAGCAGGACCGCGAGGCCAAGGCCCGGACCGAGAAAGAGCGCATTGCCCAGGTGCGCGCCGACAACTGCGCGCGAGCCCGCAGCTACATGCAAACGCTGGACAGCGGGGTGCGCATCGCACGCACCAACGCCAAGGGTGAGCGCGAATTCCTCGGGGATGAGGCCCGAGCCGCCGAGGCGGCCCGCACCCGCGAGATCATCGCCGCCAACTGCGATTGATGATCAGGCCGGCCCTGCGCGGTGTCCCTTGCGGGCCTGCTTGCGATAGCGCAGCCGCCGGGCTTCCTTCGGATCGACCGTGAGCGGGCGGTAGACCTCGACCCGGTCACGCTCGCGCAACGCATCGTCCAGTCCGACCAGGCGACCCCACACCCCGACACGGTGCCGGGCGGGATCGAGCAGTCCGTCGTGACGCTCCAGCAGGCCGCTGGCCTGCAAGGCCTGGTGCACGGTGGCGCCTTCGGGCAGGTCCAGCATCACCCGTTCCACGGCATGGGGAGCGCGGGCATAGACCACCTCGACCCTCACGTCAGCGCGCTCCGTAGACCTGCTCGGCCCGCCGCACGAAGGAGTCGACGAGGGTATTGGCGATGCGGTCGAACACCGGACTCACCAGGGCCTGCAGCGCCGTGCTGGCAAAGGCATAGCGCAGGTCGAGCTCGACCTTGCAGGCCGCAGGCCCGGACGGGCCGCTGCCCAGGGGCAGGAAGCGCCACTCGCCGGCCAGTTCCGAAAAGGGTCCGTCCACCAGTTCGACCACCACCAGTTCGGGCACCCGGTGGGTGTTGCGCGTGGTGAAGGCGTGATGCAAACCGGCGTAGCGCAGCGTCAGGCGCGCCGTCATCTCGTGCTCGGTCTCGGACAGGATCTCCGCCTTCTCGCACCAGGGCAGGAAGTCGGGATACTGCGCCACGCCGGTGACGAGGTCGTACATCTCACGCGGCGAGTACCACAGCAGGACGGACTTCTTGACGTGCTTCATACAATGCCGGGATTGTAGTGAGACCCCGCGCCCCCACTTTGCCAGCCATGACCATCGCAGAAAACCGCAAGGCCCACTTCAACTACCTCATCGAGGAACGATTCGAGGCGGGCATTGTGCTGTCCGGCTGGGAGGTCAAGGCCATCCGTGCGGGCCAGGTGCAGCTCACCGACGGCTACGTCGTCATCAAGGACGGTGAGCTCTACCTGATCGGCTGCCGCATCAATGCCCTGCGCACCGCCTCGACCCACGTGCGCCCTGAGGCTGACCGCACCAAGAAGTTGCTGATGCACAAAGACCAGATCCGCCGGCTGATCGGCAAGGTCGAGCAGAAAGGCTACACCCTCGTGCCGCTCAACCTGCATTACAAGGGCGGCCTGGTCAAGGTCGAGATTGCGCTGGCCAAGGGCAAGCAGTTGCACGACAAGCGCGAGACCGAAAAGAAGCGCGACTGGGAAAGGGAAAAGGGCCGCCTGATGAGACATAAAGTCTCATCAGGTCCGAAGGACTGAGCGCGTAGCGCGAAACGGACCTTTCGCCAAAAGGGCCGCCTGATGAGACATAAAGTCTCATCAGGTCCGAAGGACTGAGCGCGTAGCGCGAAACGGACCTTTCGCCAAAAGGGCCGCCTGATGAGACATAAAGTCTCGTCAGGTCCGAAGGACTGAGTCCACGGCCTGGGCCAGGTCGGCGATCAGGTCGTCCACCGCTTCCAGGCCGATGCACAGGCGCACCAGTGTGCCTCGATAGGGAGTGGGCAGGCGACGCATGCGTGAGGCGTGGTACGGCACGGCCAGACTCACTGGCCCGCCCCACGACCAGGCGATGCGAAACACCTTCAGGGCATCCACGAAGGCATCGCCCTGCGCCGGGGTGAAGCGGGGGTCCAGCTCCACCGTCAGCAGCCCGGCCGCAGCCGAACACAACGACTGCCAATGCTCATGGCCTGGCGAGCCCGGTGTGGCCGGGTGCAGCACGCGCACGAACTCGGGTTGGGCGCAGCACCACTGCGCAATGCGCCGAGCCGCGCGGTCCTGGGCGTGGTAGCGCAGTTCCAGCGAAGGCAGCGAGCGCAGCACGGCTTCCACGTCGTTCAGGCCCACGCCCAAGCCCAGGCGGCTGTGGGCCCAAGCCAAGGTCTGGTACAGGCCAGGATCGCGGCAGGCGATCGAGCCCATCAGCACGTCGCCGCCGCCTGAGGGGTATTTGGTCAGGGCGTGCACGGTCAGGTCCACACCCAGGCCTTGCCCCAGGTCGAAAGGTGCAAAGGCCAAGCCCGCGCCCCAGGTGTTGTCCAGCGCCACCACGGCCTGTGGGGCACGTTCGCGCACCGTGCGCACCAGCGCGCGCAGGTCGGGGAACTCCAGCGACACCGAGCCCGGCGCCTCCAGCCACACCAGCTTCACCTCGGGAGACAGCACGGCCGCCAGCGAGGCGGCGTCCATCGGATCGTAGACCCGGTGCGCGATGCCCCACTGGGCGAGCTCGTGCTCGACGAAGTTCAGGCTGGGCCCGTAGACGTTGTCGGGCAGCGCCACCACGTCGCCCTGGCGCAGCAGCGCGATGTCCACCGTGGTGATTGCCGACAGGCCGCTGGGGGCCAGCAGCACATGGCGGGCGCCTTCCAGTGTGGCCAGGCGCTCTTCCAGCAAGAAAGTGGTGGGTGTGCCGTGCAGGCCGTAGGTGTAAGCGCTCTTGTCGTCCCAGCGCCGCTGGCGCAAGGCCGCCACGTTGGGGAAGAACACCGACGAGGCCTTGAACACACCGGGCAGCGTCGCATCGAATTCCGATGGCGGCTGGTAGGGGTGATGGATGAGCTGCGTACTGATGCGAGGCGGGTGGCGAGACGGGCGGGAGGTCATGGGCGGGCGTGTCAGTAACCGAGCTGGCGATCCACGAGACGGGGCAAGGGGCGGCCGGCTCGCAGCGCCTCCAGGCCTTCGACGAACTGGGCGACGATGGTTTCCACCGAGGACTGCGCCGCGATGTGCGGCGTGATCACGAGGTTAGGCGCGTCCCACAGAGGCGATTCGGGTGGCAGCGGTTCGTTCACCTGCACGTCCAGCGCGGCAAAGGCTAGATGCCCGCTGCGAAGCGCAGCGAGGAGGTCGTCCTCGACCACATGGGCGCCGCGGGCGATGTTGATGAAGGCTCCGCCGCGCGGCATCGCCGCCAGCGCCTCGCGGTCGATCAGGCCCGTCGTCTGCGGCGTGAGCGGCAAGGCACAGACGACGATCTGTGCCTCGCTCAGGGCCTCGTGCAGAGGGCGGCCCTGGCTGCGCCGCCAGCCCTGCACCGCAAAGCCGCAGGCCGCCAGCATGCGTGCGATTTCCTGTCCCGTGGCGCCCTGCCCCAGCACGCACACGCGGTGTCTGGCCGCAGCCATCGGGTGGCGCGTCCAGACGCGCTCGCGTTGCTGCCCGTCGTAGCGCGGCAACTCGCGCGCGAAGCGCAGGGCCATGGCCGTGACGTATTGGGCAATGCCCAGCGCCTGATCGGGATCGACGATGCGCGACACCGGCACGGCCGCCGGCAGCTCGGGCACCAGCAGTTTGTCCACGCCGGCGGCCACCGAACAGACCCAGCGCAGGCGCGGCATTGCGCAGGCCACGCCAGCCGGGAAGCGCCAACCCAGCACCACCTCGGCATC
The DNA here is from genome assembly GCF_046291045.1 of Caldimonas sp. Lineage (GTDB taxonomy): Bacteria > Pseudomonadota > Gammaproteobacteria > Burkholderiales > Burkholderiaceae_C > Caldimonas. The sequence continues at coordinate 8,911 of NZ_JBKBSL010000052.1, forward strand.
GGCCCAGCGGGCCGCGGGCAGGTCACGCGACCAGATCACGATCTCGTCGGCCGGACGCGCGCGGCGCAAGGCGTCAAGATAGGGCTCAGCAGGCAGGGGGTGGGTCAGCAGCAGGATCTTCATGCCCGCGACCATACCCCAAGCCGCGGGTCAGACGGGCAGGCCGATCAGGTCGTGGCCTTGGGTGCCGACGATGCGGGCCCGGATGAACTCGCCCACCTTCAGTGTGCGCGAGGCTTTCTCGGGCGGCAACAGCCGCACGGTGCCGTCGATCTCGGGTGCATCGGCATAGCTACGGCCGATACCGCCTTTGCGACCCATGGCCGGCGCGGCGTCGATCAGCACCTGCATCATGGCCCCCACGCGCTGCTGGAGCTTGGCGGTGGACACAGCCTCGGCCACCGCCATGAAGCGGGCGCGCCGTTCCTCGCGCACGGCGTCGGGCAGGGCTCCAGGCAGCTCGTTGGCTGCGGCACCTGCCACCGGGGAATAGGCGAAGCAGCCGGCGCGGTCGATCTGGGCCTCGCGCATGAAATCGAGCAGGGTCTCGAACTCGGCCTCAGTCTCGCCAGGAAAGCCGGCGATGAAGGTCGAACGGATCACGATCTCTGGGCAAATCTCGCGCCAGCGCCGGATGCGCTCGAGGTTCTTCTCGCCGCTGGCCGGCCGCTTCATGCGCTTGAGCACCTCGGGGTGCGCATGCTGGAACGGAACGTCCAGGTACGGCAAGATGCGGCCCTCGGCCATCAGGGGCACGATCTCGTCGACGTGCGGATAGGGATAGACGTAGTGCAGCCGCACCCAGGCGCCGTGCTCGGCCGCCAGGTCGCCCAGGGCCTGCACGAGTTCGAGCATGCGTGTGCGCACGGGTTTGCCGTCCCAGAAGCCAGTGCGGTACTTCACGTCCACACCGTAGGCGCTGGTGTCTTGGCTGATCACCAGCAGTTCCTTCACGCCTGCTTCGAAGAGCCGACGAGCCTCACCCAGCACGTCGCCGATGGGCCGCGAGACCAGATCACCGCGCATGCTGGGGATGATGCAGAAGGTGCAACGGTGGTTGCAGCCCTCACTGATCTTCAGGTAGGCGTAGTGCCTGGGTGTGAGCTTGACGCCGGTGGGCGGCACCAAATCGACGAAGGGATCATGGGGCTTGGGCACATGCTGGTGCACGGCATCCATCACCTCCTGGGTGGCATGCGGACCAGTGACGGCCAGCACCTTCGGATGCACCTGCTTCACCAGGTTGCCACCACCCTCCCCCGCGCGGGCCCCCAGGCAGCCAGTGACGATGACCTTACCGTTTTCGGCCAGGGCCTCACCGATGGTGTCCAGGCTTTCCTTGACGGCATCGTCGATGAAGCCGCAGGTGTTGACGATCACCAGATCGGCACCTTGGAAGGTCTTGGAGGTCTCGTAGCCTTCGGCGCGCAGTTGGGTGAGGATGAGCTCGGAGTCCGTCAGCGCCTTCGGGCAGCCCAGACTGACGAAGCCGATCTTGGGGGCGGCGGTCGCGGGGGGGTCTTGCATCATGGGCGGATTTTCGCCGATCGGCCGCGACCGGGCTTCGGGCGGCCGGGCGCCGGGCCTCAACGCTTGGGCGGCGTAAAGCCGGGAAAGCCCGGCGGCATCAGCGTCTCAGCCTGCTTCTGCATCTGCTCTTGCATCTGTACGAAGAGGTTCTTCGACTGCTCGAGGTAGTTGCTCATCAGCCCTTGCATCATGGGCGCCTGCACGCTCATGAATTGCGTCCACATCTCCGGCGAGAAGCCCTTGCCCTCGACCATGCCGCGAGACTGCTCGGCAAAGCGGTTCTGCATCTCGATGAAGGCCTGGATGTTCTTTTCGAGGTAGGCCCCCATCAGTCCCTGCATCGCGTTGCCGTAGAAGCGGATGATGTCGGCCAGCATGTGGGTCGAAAACATGGGCACGCCGCCGGTTTCCTCCTCGAGGATGATCTGCAACAGGATGCTGCGGGTGAGATCCTCGTTGGTCTTGGCGTCGCGCACGACGAAATCCTCGCCGGCCAACACCATCTTTTTCACGTCGGCCAAGGTGATGTAGCTGCTCGTGGCCGTGTCGTACAGGCGGCGGTTCGGGTACTTTTTGAGGGTGCGCAACTGTGCGGCGGCGCCACTGCCCGCTGCGGGCGCGGCGCCACGTTTGGCCTGTGCCATGGAGTTCTCCAACAACCGGACGAATGCACGACGGTGCATTGCCAAATTCATTCTAGGGGGCTGGTCGGCGCGGCCCGCAAGGGGGTTTCCCCACGGTATGCCATCGTGTGTGCGCAACGCGCCACGCCCCGCAAACCCGCCGTCGTGACCACGTGCACCAACACACGCGCACCAGTGAAAAGGCCCCGCAGGACCAGCCTGCAGGGCCTCGTGTCTGGTAGGCGCGATTGGACTCGAACCAACGACCCCCACCATGTCAAGGTGGTGCTCTAACCAGCTGAGCTACGCGCCTAAGAAGCTCGTGACTATAACATGTTTTTCGGCCGCGTCAGCGACGCCTGGCCTGCCGCACTCCCTGGACCTGGGCCACCACCCCCAGCACCTGCGACAGGCGCGCGGCATCAGCCACCTCCACGGTGAAGGTCATCCACGCCGTGCCCCGCACGGTCTGGGTGTTCACGCCAATGACGTTCATCTTCTCTTTGGCAAACACTTCGGAGATGTCGCGCAACAGCCCCTGGCGGTCGATGGCTTCGACCATCACGTCCACCGGGTACACGGCGATCCGGTCGCCCGTGGGTTGGCCCCAGGCCACCGCGATCACCCGTTCGGGATGGCGGCCAGCGATTTGCCGGAAGGTCGAGCAGTCGGCCCGGTGCACCGCCACACCCTTGCCTTTGGTGACGTAGCCGCCGATGGCATCGGGCGGTGCGGGCTTGCAGCAGCGCGCCAGCGTGGTCAGCAAAGACTCCACGCCCACGACGAGCACTCCCCCTTTGCCGCCGGAGGCCTCGCTGCGCGGCTTGCGCAAGGCGATCTGGTCGTCGGCCGGCGCAGTAGGCTCGGACGGACGTAGCAGGTTCTCGATGTGGCGCAGCGAATATTCGTCCTTGCCGACCACGTCGAACAAGGCATCAGCATTGCGAAAACCCAGTTGCGTGGCCAGGTCTTCGAGCTTGATCGCGGTGCGCCCCTCCCGCTGCAGAAGCTTTTCCACGAGTTCGCGCCCGCGAGCGATGGTCTGCTGCTGGGCCAGGGCGTTGAACCAGGCACGAACCTTGGCCTTGGCTCTCGCGCTGCGCAGGTAGCCGAGTTCAGGATTGAGCCAGTCCATCGAGGGGCCGCCCTCCTTGGCGGCGACCACCTCGACGGTCTGGCCGCTGTGCAACGGCGTGTTCAGCGGCACCATCACGCCATCGACCCGGGCCCCGCGGCAGCGGTGGCCCAAGTCGGTGTGCACGGTGTAGGCGAAGTCCACCGGCGTGGCGCCGGCAGGCAGCTCCACCACGGCTGCTTGCGGCGTGAAGACATAGATGCGGTCGTCGAAGACCGCGCCGGAGGTTTGCGTCGCCTGACCCACGAAATCGCGTTCCCAGGCCAGCAACTGGCGCAGCACGGCCTTGCGGGCTTCGGCCACCTGGGCTTCGAAGTCGCCTGCCGCACTCACGCCTGCGTAGCCCCGGGTGCCCGCCTCCTTGTAGGCCCAGTGGGCCGCCACCCCGTGCTCGGCGTGCTCGTGCATCGCCTGCGTGCGGATCTGGATTTCCAGGCTGCGTCCCTGTTCGTCATAGACCACGGTGTGCAGTGACTGGTAGCCGTTGGGCTTGGGCTTGGCAATGTAGTCGTCGAACTCTTCCGGCAGCGGCCGATAGAGCTCATGGACGAGGCTGAGCGCTGCGTAGCAGTCCGGCACGTCAGACACGATGACGCGCAAAGCTCGCAGGTCGTAGACGTGGTCGAAGTCGAGCTGTTTGCCGCGCATCTTCTTCCAGATGCTATAGATGTGCTTGGGCCGCCCCTGGACCTGCGCGGCGATGCCGTGTTCACGCAACTGGGCGCTCAGGCGCTGGCGGGCCTGCTCCACGACCTGCTCGCGCTCGATGCGCCGTTCGTCGAGCTGGCGGGCAATGGCCTTGTACTGCTCGGGCTCGAGGAAGCGGAAGGACAGATCCTCGAGCTCCCACTTGATCTGCCAGATGCCCAGGCGGTTGGCCAGCGGCGCGAACACGTGCAGCGATTCGCGCGCCAGCACCAGCGGGCATTCGCGCTTGGATTGGGCGTAGTAGCGCAGCGTCTGCAGGCGCGAGGCCAGCCGCACCAGCACCACGCGCAGGTCGCGCGAGAACGCCAGCAGCATCTTGCGCACACGCTCCGTCTGCTCGGCACGCATCTCCTCGTCGACCAGGGCGTCGCGGGCGTTGCGCTGGATCTGCACCAGCTTGCGCGTGGCCGCCACCAGGTTGGCATACGAAGCACCGAAGGCCTTGCCGATCACCTCCTCGGGCTTGTTCAGGTACTCGCCCACGTAGACGAGGTAAACCGCTGCAAGCAACGAGGGCGAGGCCCCGATGGCCCGCAAGATCGAGGCCACGCCGGCGGCGTGGTCCAGCGCATCCTCCCCGGTGTCGAGCCGCTGGCCGGCCAACAGGGGTTCGGCAAAGGCGCGTGCGCGCTCCAGGCGTGCGATTTCCTGGGCCATGGCCTCGGCCATGCCGGGCCCGCGCTGCGATCCCGCCGCGGCGGGTGAGTCCATCTCGCCGGCCAGTTGAACGATGGGCGCGGCCACCTCGGCCGCGTCCTGGGACATCGTCTTCATGCTGTCGTCAGAAACTCCCGGACCACGGCCACCTGGGCCGGATCCACCAGCGTGGGTGCATGGCCCACGCCTTCGAACTCCACCACCTTCGCCCGAGGCCCGCGCTCGGCCATGGCCCGAGCCGTCTGGGCCGTGAGCAGGTCGGACTGCGCTCCCCGGATCACCAGGGTGCGGGTGCGCAGGCTGTCATAGCGCTGCCAGAGCAGAGCCTGTGCGGCCGCCGCCATCTCGGGCGTGGCCGCGTGGAACGGCACGGCGATCTTCGGATCGTAGTGAGGGATGTAGGCCACGCCGCGTTCATCCTCGATTCGGCGCAGCATCGGCCGCGTCAGGGCGAGCCACTGCTCGCGCGTGTGCGTGCCGAAGCCTTCCGAAATGGAGAGGAAGTAATCGGCCGCGGCCTCGACGGTCTCGAACCTCGGGAGCTGCCCCAGGTAGGTGCCGATGCGGGCCAGGGCCGCTGGCTCGATCGTGGGCCCGACGTCGTTGAGCACCAGGGAACGCACTGGCGACCCCTTCAACGAGGCCAGGCCCAGGCCGATGAGGCCGCCCATCGAGGTGCCTACCCAGTCCACCGTCTGCGCCCGCACACGGGCTAGCAGGGTGACCATGTCGGCCACGTAGGTGGGAATCTGGTAGCCCATCGGGTCGTCGAGCCAGTCCGAGCGGCCCCGACCCACGACATCGGGGCAGACCACACGGTAGTGGTCGCACATCGCCTGGGCCAGCACGTCGAAGTCGCGACCCTGGCGCGACAGCCCATGCACGCACACGAGCACCCGGCCGTTGGACGGGTCGCCCCATTCCCAATAGGCCATGCGGTGCAGCCCGTGGGGATCCAGGCATTGCACGAAATCAAGGCGCGGCTGCGTCATCGGTGCCTTCCTCTCTGATAATCCAGGGGCTTGTCGCCAATTCTCCCTGAACCTTAGGGAAGGTCTGCAAAACCTTCCTGCCAGACTGCCGGGATGGGACAATAGCGACATGAAGCAGATGAGTCTGGAGGCGCCGATGTATACGGGCTTTGAGCTGCGCGCCAAGCGCACC
>NZ_JBKBSL010000053.1:0-14473 GCF_046291045.1 Caldimonas sp.
TGCCAACTGGGCCGCCAGTTCCTTGCGAAAGCGGTTGAGTTCCTGCACGCTCTTGAAGCTGCGATCCATCAGCAGGCTCATGTTGTGCAAGATGCGCTCGACGACCTTGCTCTCCCACACGGCGTCGAACTTGATCTGCTGATCGAGCCAGCGCTCCAGCCACTCGGGGTTGGGCAGGCGGCTTTGCACGGTGTCGCGCGGGAAGAGCTTGGCGTTGACGTGCAGGTTCGTGGGGTGCAGGGCCTGGGCCGTGCGGCGCGCGCTGGCCATCAGCACGCCCACCTTGGCAAAGGCGGCCTTGGCCTCGTCGCCGAAACGGCCGATGGCACGCTTCATGTAGCGCAGGTAGGCGCCGCCATGGCGGGCCTCGTCGCGCGCCAGCGTCTCGTAGATGGCCTTGATGACCGGCTCGGTGTGCCATTCGGCGGCGCGGCGGTACCAGTGGTTCAGGCGGATCTCGCCGCAGAAGTGCAGCATCAGGGTCTCGAGCGCGGGCGCCGGGTCGAACTCGAAGCGCACCTCGTGCAGTTCCTCCTCGGTGGGCACGAGGTCGGGGCGGAAGCGGCGCAGGTACTCCATCAGCACCAGCGAGTGCTTTTGCTCCTCGAAGAACCACACGCTCATGAAGGCCGAGAAGTCGCTGTCGTCGCGGTTGTCGCGCAGGAACATCTCGGTGGCCGGCAGGGCCGCCCACTCGGTGATGGCGTTCATCTTGATGGTCTGCGCCTGTTCCTCGCTGAGCTTGGACGCATCGAACTGGTCCCAGGGGATGTCGCGCTCCATGTTCCAGCGCACGGCTTCGAGTTGCTTGAAAAGCTCAGGGTACAGCATGTCGGTTCTTGTCGGGCTGGGTCCAGTCATTGAGGCTTGCGCGTGCAGATACGCACGCCGGCCGCCAGCGGATGCGGCCGCTAGAGGCGCTCCAGGTCTTGCAGACGGGCGAATGCCGCCTCGCGCAGGGCCTGGCGCTCGGCCTCGCTCCAGCGGTCCAGATGCATCGTCATGGGCCGCGTGCGGGGGTTGGCGCGCAATGCCAGCCGGTGATTGTCCAGGAAGTGCCAATACAGAGTCGTGAAAGGGCAGGCGCGCGGTCCGGTTTTCTCTTTAGGGCGATATTCGCACATTCTGCACAAATTGCTCTGGCGGTCGATGTAGGCCCCCGAAGCCACATAGGGCTTGCTGGTGAAGCGGGCGCCGTGGGCGTGCAGGGCCATGCCCAGGGTGTTGGGGGTCTCGGCCCACTCCACCGCATCGACGTAGACCGCCCGGTACCAGTCGCTCACCTGGGCCGGCTCGATCTGCGCCAGGGTGCCGAACAGGCCGGTCACCATCAGCCGCTGGATGTGGTGGGCATAGCCGTGGGCCAGGGTCTGGGTCAGGGCCTCGCGCAGGCAGGCCATGCGCGTCTGGCCTGTCCAGTACCACGCCGGCAGCGGCCGGTGGTGGCCGTAATGGTTGGCTTCGCGCAGCCCCGGCATGTCCAGCCAGTAGACGCCGCGGATGAATTCACGCCAACCGAGGATCTGGCGGATGAAGCCTTCCACGCCGGCCAGCGGGGCGCGCCCCTCGCGGTACGCCGCCTCGGCCGCCGCGATCGCCTCGCGCGGGTCCAGCAGGTGCAGGTTCAGGCTGGACGAGAGCAGCGAGTGCCAGCCCCAGGGCGTGTCGGTCCACATCGCGTCCTGGTAGGGCCCGAAGCCCACCAGCCGGTGCTCGATGAAGCGCTGCAGCGCGCTGCGCGCCTGGGCGGGCGTCACCGGCCAGGCGAAGTGGGCGAGCGAGCCGGGGTGGTCGGCGAAGCGGCGCGCCACCAGGGCCAGCACCTCCTGCGTGATCGCATCGGGCGGGAACCAGGCCGGCGGCGGGATGGCCCCGGGGCCACCCTTCGGGTAGGGCTGGCGGTTGTCGGCATCGAAGTTCCAGGCGCCGCCTTCGGGTTGACCCCGGGCATCGAGCAGCACCCGGTGCTCGCGACGCATCTCGCGGTAGAAGTGCTCCATGCGCAGCTGCTGGCGGCCCTGGGCCCAGCGGGCGAAACGCTCGCGGGTGCACAGGAAATGGGGGTCCGCCCACCAGCGCAGCGGCACGCCGGCCTGCGCGGCGGTGGCCTCGATCAGCCGTTCGATGCGCCACTCGCCCGGCTCCATCACCCACAGCTCGCAGGGCTGCAGGCGGCGCAGGGTCTCGGCCAGGCGGTGGTCCAACCCCGCCGGCACCTCGGGGGGTTCGCTCTCCAGGTCGAGGTAGTCCACCGTCCAGCCCCGGGCGCGCAAGGCATCGCGGTGGTGACGCATGGCCGCCAGGAAGAGCGCGATGCGGGCCTGGTGGCTCCAGACGGCGGTGGCCTCGCCGGCCGTCTCGATCATCAGCACCCGGTCTTGCGCCGCGTCCAGCGCCGCCAGCGCCGGGTGATCGGGCGAAAGCTGGTCGCCCAGGATGAGCAGGACGCGCCCGGTCATCGCGGTGGCGCGCGCCTGGCCTCGCGGCGACAGCGGTCGCTGCAGTAGCGCACCGCCTCCCACACCCGGGCCCAGCGCCGGCGCCAGCTCATCGGCCGGCCGCAATGCGCGCAGGGCTTGTGGGGCAGAACCTGCTTGTGACCGCGCCATCCTGGCATCCCCGGCTCCTCAAGACACGGCGGGCGAGGCACGCCATGCGGCCACGGCCGGCCCGAGGTCGGACAGGCTGGCCAAGGTCACGACCCCTGGCCGAGGGTGCCGACTGAGCCAGCGGTGCATCCCCCCGACCCAGATCTGCACCGACGCTGGCAGGGCCCCACGCAGCACCGCCAGACCCTCGAGCACCGCCCGTCGGGCCGGCGCCGAGGTGAAGCTCAGGGCCACGATGTCCGAGCGGTGGGCCCGAGCGGCCTGGAGCAGATCGTCCAGCGGCGTCTGCACGCCCAGCGAAAGACAGTCGCAGCCCTCCAGCGCGAGCAGGGCCTCGGCCATCAGCAGGCCCAGACCATGGGCCTCGCCGGGAAAGGTGCTCAGCAGCACGCGCGGCCGGGCCCCGGGGGCGGGCGCCGGCACGCTGGCGATGGCCTGGCGCAACACACCCTGCATGACCTCGGAGAACACATGCTCCTGATAGACCTGGAGCCGACCGCGCATCCAGGCCTGCCCGACCGCCAGCGTGAACGGCAGGGCCTTGCCGGTGACGAAGCGGGCCAGGCCCTCGCGCCACTGGGTCTGGGACAGTTCGCGCCGCAGCGTGGCCACCTCGAGCCCACCCAGCAGGTCCAGCCAGCGCGCGACTTCAGGATCCAGCGCCGGAGCGGACTGGACGCGGCTGCGGTCGATCAGGGCCTGCAGTTCCTCCACCGGACGGGTCATCAGCCGGCCGGGGCGATGGCCGGCCCCGATCAGGCGCTGCAGCAGGCGCAGCTTGTGCACCTGTTCGGGCGGGTAGACCCGTTCGCCGGCGGCATCCCGCAGCGGCCGGGGAAAGCCGTAACGCCGCTCCCAGATGCGCAGAACGTCCTTGCTCAGGCCGGTGTCCCGCTCGACCGCGGCAATGGACGACATCGCGCCGCGGGCAGGAGCCCCTGCGTCGGCGTCCAGCCCGGGGGTGGGCCACACAGTCTCCGTCTTGTCCATGACACTTGATCTCCGGGCCGGCATCAGCACGCCAGCACCTCTCGTTCAGACCCACAGCCCCGGACCGTCCAGGCATCCCACCCCTGGACAAACCCGAAGCCCCTCAAATTCCGCTGGACAAATGAACCATTCGATGCAAAATGATACTACACAGTTATATTAAGAACTGCAAAGTACAACCATGACCCTGCCGTCCTTCTCTCCTTCCCCATCCGCCGGCCTCGCATGCCGCGGGGGAACTTCCCGCGCTGCGGCGTCTCTGATGCAACAAGGGAGTCCGTGCCGGCATCGGCCGGCGGGGTCGTCCCTGGATCCGTTTTTTGTGCTGCGAAGACGGCCGGCCCTGCCGGCTGCAATCCCGAGGCGTCTCTCCTCCTCCTCCCTCCCTCCCTCCTTCGTCTCGGGGCGCTTCGCAGCACCTTTGTCTTTCCCCCCCGCCGTCGGGCGGCGGGCCCGGGCTGGCTGAGGGGATGGCCGTGCGACGCATCGCCATCGTCGGCTCGGGCATCTCGGGCCTGGCTGCGGCCCACCGGCTGGCCCCCCACGCCCAGGTCACGCTCTTCGAGGCCGGCGGCTATTTCGGCGGCCACACCCACACGGTGGACGTGACGCTGCCCGACCGGTCGGGCCGGCCGGTGACCCACGGCGTGGACACCGGCTTCCTGGTCTTCAACCATCGCACCTATCCGGACCTGGTCAAGCTCTTCGCCGAATTACAGGTGGACACCGCGGCGTCGGACATGTCGTTTTCGGTGCAGTTGCCGGGGCGCGACCTGGAGTGGAGCGGCAACAACCTCGACACCGTCTTCGCCCAGCGCCGCAACCTGTGGCGCCCGGCCTTCTGGCGCATGCTGCGCGACCTGCTGCGCTTCAACCGCCTGACGACCGAGCTGGCGCGCGCGGGCGAGGACGCCGCCCTGGCCGAACCGATCGGCACCTTCCTCGACCGCCACCGCTTCGGCGCCGAGTTCCGCGAGTGGTACTTCCTGCCCATGGTGGCGTGCATCTGGTCCTGCCCGGCCGGCCAGATGCTGCGTTTCCCCATCGGCACGATGATCCGCTTCTGCCACAACCACGGGCTCATCCAGATCACCGACCGGCCGCAATGGCACACCGTGCGCGGCGGCGCGAAGCACTACGTCGCCAAGATCCTCGCGGGCCTGACCGACGCCCGGCTGAACACGCCCGTGCGCCAGGTGCGCCGCGTGCCACCGGGCAGCGGCGAGGGCGGCGTGATCGTCAGCACCGACCGCGGCAGCGAACGCTTTGACGACGTGGTGCTGGCCTGCCATTCCGACCAGGCCCTGGCCCTGATCGGCGACCCGCTGCCCCTCGAACGCGAGCTGCTGGGTGCCATCGGCTACCACCCCAACGTGGCCGTGCTGCACACCGACACCACCCTGATGCCGCGGCGCCGCAAGGCCTGGGCGGCCTGGAACTACGAGCGTGCCGAAGACGCCGGTCGTGAAGCCGGTGCGGTCTGCCTGCACTACTGGCTGAACCGGCTCCAGCCCCTGCCCTTCCGGGATGACGTGATCGTCTCGCTCAACCCGGTGCGCGCACCGCGGCCCGAGACCGTGATCGGCCGCTACGAATACGCCCATCCGGTCTTCGACCTCTCGGCCGTGGCCGCGCAGCGCCGCCTGGGCGAGATCCAGGGCCTGCGCCATGTGTGGTTCTGCGGCGCCTGGGCGGGCTATGGCTTCCACGAGGACGGGCTGAAGTCCGGCCTCGCGGTGGCCCAGGGCCTGCTCGATCGCTGGCAGCACGGCCCGATGCAGGTGGCTGCATGAGCCAGCCCCCCGTTCGTGCCCTCATCGGCTTCGGCCAAGTGCGGCACACACGGCTGCGCCCGGCCCGCAACGCCTTTGCCTATCCCACCTATTTCCTGATGCTGCCCATGCGCAGCCTGGCCCGCCAGAGCGATCCGGTCCTGCCGCGCAACCGCTTCGGCCTGATCAGCTTCCACGACGCCGACCACGGCGAGGGGGGAGCCGACGCCCTGGCCTGGATCGAGGCCCTGCTGGCGCGCGAAGGCATCCCGGACGCCGACGGCGAGATCTGGTTGCACACCTACCCGCGTGTGCTGGGCTATGTGTTCAAGCCAGTGAGCTTCTGGTACTGCCATCGTCGCGACGGCTCGCTGGCGGCCATCGTGGCCGAGGTGAACAACACCTTCGGCGAGCGCCACTGCTATTTGCTCACAGGCGCACAGCTCGGTTGGGGCCGGGAACTGCAGGCCGGCAAGGTCTTCCACGTCTCGCCCTTTTGCAAGGTGGAGGGTCGCTACCGCTTCCGCTTCCTGCGCACGCCCGCCGATGGCCTGCATCCGGCCCGCACCGTCGCGCGTATCGACCACGACGATGCGCAAGGCCCGCTGCTGCTGACCAGCGTCAGCGGGGTGCTCGAGCCGGTCACGCGCTCCAGCCTGCGCCGCGCCTTCTTCGGCCATCCGCTGATGAGCGTGGGCGTCATCGCGCGCATCCATTGGCAGGCGCTCAAGCTGTGGACCAAGCGGGTGCCTTTCTTCACCAAGCCCGAACCGCCCGATTCCCTGGTGACGCGATGAATCACACGACCACGACCCACCCCGCCGAACAGCTCGCCAAGCTGCTGCCGCCTTCGGCGCCGGCTGCGGCGCGCACCGTCCTGCGCATGATGGCGCACCTGCGCCATGGCAGCCTGGACGTGCAACTGCCCGACGGCAGCACCGCCCACTTCGGCACGCCCGAGGGGCCGCGCGCGGCCATCCGGCTGCGCAACTGGAACGTCTGCGCGCTGGCGCTGAAGTCCGGCGACATCGGCTTTGCCGAGAGCTACATCGCCGGCGACTGGACCACCCCCGACCTGCCGGCCCTGATCCGCCTGTTCATCGCCAACCGCGAGGACATCGAATCGGTGATCTACGGCACCTGGTGGGGCCGGCTGCTCTACCGCGTGCGCCACCTGATGAATCGCAATTCACGCGAGGGCAGCCGCCGCAACATCCATGCTCACTACGACCTGGGCAACGAGTTCTACCGCCTCTGGCTCGACCCGAGCATGGCCTACTCCAGCGCCTGGTTCGAAGGGCGCTACGACCGCCCCCTGGCCGAGGCCCAAGAAGCCAAGGTGCGCCGCGCGCTGCGCGAATGCGGCCTGCGCCCGGGCGATCGCCTGCTGGAGATCGGCTGTGGCTGGGGCGGCTTGGCCGAGGTGGCCACCACCGAGTTCGGCGTCCACGTCACCGGTGTGACGCTATCGGGCGAGCAGCTGCGCTATGCGCGTGATCGCCTGGCCGCGCTCGGGCGCGCGCACCAGGCCGACCTGCGCCTGCAGGACTATCGCGACATCGACGACGGCCCCTACGATGCGATCTGCTCGATCGAGATGTTCGAGGCCGTGGGCCGCGAATACTGGGCCGGCTACTTCGCCACCCTGGCCCGGCAACTCAAGCCGGGCGGGCGCGCGTGCATTCAGAGCATCACCATCCGCGACGACCTGTTCGATCGCTACGTGCGCGGGACCGACTTCATCCAGCAGTACATCTTCCCCGGCGGCCTGCTGCCCAGCCCCACGGAATTCCGCGCTCACGCCAGGAAGGCCGGGTTGGAGGTGGTGAACGAACTGGCCTTCGGCGCCGACTACGCCGAGACGCTGCGCCGCTGGCGCGAACGCTTCCTGGCCGAGGACACCCGTGTGCGCAAGCTGGGCTTCGACACCCGCTTCATGCGCATCTGGGAGTTCTACCTCGCCTACTGCGAAGCCGCGTTTGCGATGGGCAACACCGACGTCATCCAGTTCACGCTGAGAAAGCCATGAAACCCTGGGCCCTCGTTGCGCTGTGCTGCGTCGCCTGGACAGGCGCGATAGCGTCCGTGCCGGCGCCGCCGCCCGAGGTGCAGCGCGCCCTGCCGGAAGTGAAGCTGCAAGGCGAGGCCCGCATGAGCTTCCTCGGTTTGCGCGTGTACGACGCCCGCCTGTGGCTGCCGCCGCAGGCCGATGCGTTGCGCTATGACGAGACGCCGCTGGCCCTGGCCCTGCACTACCTGCGCCGGCTGGACGGCCCGGCCATCGCCGAGCGCTCGATCACCGAAATGCGGCGTGTGGGCTCCTTCTCCGACGCCCAGGCCAGCGCCTGGCTGGAGGCGATGAAGCGCGCCTTCCCCAACGTGGGCGACGGCGACCGGCTGGTGGGCATCTATTTACCGGGCCGCGGTGCGCGCTTTTACTTCAACGGCCAGCGCACCGCCGAGATCGAGGACGCCGAGTTCGCACGGCTCTTCTTCGGCATCTGGCTGTCGCCGCGCACCTCCGAGCCGCGCCTGCGTGAGCGCCTGATCGGCGCCGCCGCCGGCGAACGCTGACCATGAGCCTGCAACCCGCCATGCCGCGCCTGCCTGCCACCGCCGAGGGTCGCACGGCGTCCACCCCCTGGAGGGGCACGCCGGCCCAGGGCCTGTCCTACGGCGCGCTGGGCCTGCCCCTGGCCTTCGTGGCCCTGCCGCTGTATGTGGTGCTGCCGGCGCATTACGCGGCCGAGTTCGGCGTGCCGCTCGCCCTGCTGGGGGCGGTGCTGCTGGGGGCTCGCCTGGCCGATGCGCTGGTGGACCCCTGGATCGGCCGTGTGGTGGACCGGCTCTTCCACCCTTCGCCGCGCCGCGCCTGGCGGGTGGCCCTGGCCATGGGCGGGGTGCTGGCCGCGGGCTTTGCCGCCCTCTTCTTCCCGCCCGTGCAGGGCACGGCCGCCCTGCTGGCCTGGTGCTCCGCCCTGCTGCTGGTCACCTACTTCAGCTACAGCGCCCTGAGCGTGACCCATCAGGCCTGGGGCGCCATGCTGGGCGGCAGTGCCGGCCAGCGCGCGGGGGTGGTGGCCTGGCGCGAAGGCTTTGCGCTCGTGGGCGTGCTGGTGGCCAGTGTGCTGCCCAGCGTGGCGGGCATGGGGGTCACGGCCACCGTCTTTGCCGTGCTGCTGGCCGTCGGCCTGTGGGGGCTGGGCCAGGCGCCCCAGCCCCGCGGCGCCCCGGTGCTGCGCGACCCGAGCCAGGTGCGCCCCTGGCGCGTTGGCGGGTTCCGCCGGCTGCTGCTCATCTACCTGCTCAACGGCATCGCCAGCGCCATCCCGGCCACGCTGGTGCTCTTCTTCATCCGCGACCGCCTGCAGGCGGCCGCTCACGAGCCGCTCTTCCTCGCGCTGTACTTCACCGCGGCCGCGCTGACCGTGCCGCTGTGGGTGCGCGCGGTGGCACGCTTCGGCCTGGCGCCCAGCTGGCTGGCGGGCATGCTGCTGGCCGTGACGGCCTTCGTGTGGGCGGCCACGCTGGGCGAGGGCGACGTGGTCGCCTACGCGATCGTGTGTGCAGCCAGCGGCATCGCCCTGGGTGCCGACCTGACGCTGCCGCCCGCGCTGCTGGCCGGGGTGATCCAGCGGGCCGGTCACCAGGGGCGCTCGGAAGGCGCCTACTTCGGCTGGTGGAACTTCGCGACCAAGCTCAACCTGGCCCTGGCCGCCGGCTTGGCGCTGCCGCTGCTGCAACTGGCCGGCTACGAGCCGGGCACGCGCGACGCCGAGGGCCTGACCGCGCTGACCCTGGCCTACTGCCTGCTGCCCTGCGTGCTCAAGCTCGCCGCCGCCGGCGCGCTGTACGGCCTGTGGATGCGGCACGACACCGGAGGGGAACGATGAGACGACGTCTTGTGGTGATAGGGAGTGCCGCGGCGGCGGCCACGCTGCTCGGCGGTTGCGCCAGCCAGAACCTGGACGCCTATGCCGGCGAACACCCCGAACTGGACCTGCGCCGCTATTTCAACGGCCGGCTCACCGCCTACGGCCTCTTCCAGGACCGCTCGGGCCAGGTCGTGCGCCGCTTCACCGTGGTGATGGAGGGCCGCTGGGACGGTGACGAGGGCGTGCTCGACGAGGCCTTCACCTACAGCGACGGACGCACCGAACGCCGCGTGTGGCGCCTCACCCGCCTGGCCGACGGCCGCTACACCGGCCGGGCCGACGACGTGGTGGGGCAGGCCCACGGCCAGGTGCGCGGCAATGCCTTCCACTGGCGCTACACGCTGCGCCTGCCGGTCGATGGCCGCACCTACGACGTGCAGTTCGACGACTGGATGTACCTGATGGACGAGCGCGTGATGCTCAACAAGGCGGTGATGAGCAAGTTCGGCCTGCGCCTGGGCGAAGTCACCCTCACCTTCGTGAAGCACTGAAAGACCCCATGGCCCTCAACCCCAAGCTCACCGACTGGCAAGGCCGTACCGCCTGGCTGGTGGGCGCGTCCTCTGGCATCGGCCGCGCCACGGCATCGGCCCTGCACGCCCGCGGCGCCCGTGTCATCGTGTCGGCGCGCAACGTGCGGGCCCTCGAGGACTTCACCGCCCAGCACCCGGGCAGCGAATTCATCGCCCTGGACGCCACCCACCGCGAAGCGCTGCGCGCCGCCGCCCAGGACCTGGCCGAACGCCACGGCCGCCTCGACCTGGTCGTCTATTGCGCCGGCCACTACCGCGCGATGCGCGCCACCGCCTTCGACCTGGACGAGGCCCTGCGACACCAGCAGGTCAATTACGTCGGCGCGCTGTACCTGCTCGATGCCGTGCTGCCGGTGCTGCAACGCCAGCGCTCGGGCCACCTGAGCCTGGTGGCCAGCGTGGCCGGCTACCGCGGCCTGCCGAATTCGCTGGCCTACGGCCCCACCAAGGCCGCGCTGATCAACCTGGCCGAAACGCTCTACCTCGACCTCGAACCCCTGGG
The DNA here is from genome assembly GCF_046291045.1 of Caldimonas sp. Taxonomy (GTDB): domain Bacteria; phylum Pseudomonadota; class Gammaproteobacteria; order Burkholderiales; family Burkholderiaceae_C; genus Caldimonas. The sequence continues at coordinate 10,342 of NZ_JBKBSL010000053.1, forward strand.
CGTGGGGGTCTCGGTGATCAACCCGGGCTTCGTCGAGACGCCGCTCACCGCCCAAAACCGCTTCCGCATGCCGGCCCTGCTCACCCCCGAGCAGGCCGCCCAGGCCATGCTCGACGGCTGGTCGCACGGACGCTTCGAGATCCACTTCCCGCGCCGCTTCACGCTGTGGCTCAAGGCCTTGCGCTCCCTGCGCGACAGTGTCTACTTCGCCGCGGTGCGCCGGGCCACCGGCCTGTGACACCCGGGCCCGCCTGTGGCCCTACACTGCCGCCCCATGATCACCCACGATGACCCGCGCGTGCAGGGCGTGATCGACTTTTTCGAGTCGCTCACCCCCGAGTCGGTGCCGCACTTCGGCCGCTACTACACCGACGACTGCTACTTCAAGGATCCCTTCAACGAGGTGCGAGGGCTGGCCGAGGTGCAGCGCATCTTCCGCCACATGGACGTGGCGCTGCGCGAGCCGCGCTTTGTCGTGACGGCCGCCGTGGCCCAGGGTGACCAGTGTTTCCTGACCTGGGACTTCCTCTTCCGCTTCCGGCGCTACAGCGACGCCCCCCAGGTGGTGCGCGGCGCCTCGCACCTGGTGTTCGCCCCCGACGGCCGCATCGCGGAGCACCGCGACTACTGGGACGCCGCCGAGGAACTGTACGAAAAGCTCCCGGTGGTGGGTTGGCTCATGCGCTGGCTCAAGCGGAGGGCCAACGCATGACAATCTCCCGCGTTGCCGTCATCGGCGCCGGATTGGCGGGCCTGAGCTGCGCGCGCGAACTGGCCGCCGCCGGCGTGAAGGTGCAGCTCTTCGACAAGGGCCGCGGCCCCGGCGGGCGCCTGTCCACCCGGCGCAGTCCGGCCGGCTCCTTCGATCACGGGGGCGCCGACTTCGCCGCCCGTGGCGGCGGCTTTGCGCAGCAGGTCGCGCAATGGACCGAGGCGGGCTGGCTCGCGCGCGTGGACGACGTGCGCCACACCGGCGTGGGAAGCATGAACGTCCTGCCTCGGGCCCTGGCCCAGGGTCTGGCCGTGCACCTCGAAGTCGAGATCGCTGCGATCGAGCCCACGACCGACGCGCGCTGGCGATTGCGCGCCCACCAGGCGGTGCCCGGGCTGGCCGAGGAAGTCTTCGACGCCGTGGTGGTGGCGGTGCCGGCCGAGCAAGCCGTGCCCTTGCTGGGCGTGGCTCCCGCTCTGGCCGAGGCGGTGCGCCCGGTGCGCAGCGAGCCCACCTGGACGGTGATGGCGGCCTGGCCGCTGGCCCTGCCCGCTCGCAGCGAGCGCCTGCAGCCGGCAGCGGGCCCACTGCGCGAAGCGCGCCGCGACGACACCCGGCCAGGCCGCGAACGCGTGGCCGGCGTGGGTTGCCGCTGGGTGCTGCACGCCACGCCCGACTGGAGCGCTCACAACCTCGACGCCCCAGCCGACCAGGTGTTGCGCCGCCTGCTCGACGCCTTCAGCGACACACTGGGCGTGCGCCTGGCTCGGCCGGTGCATGCCGTGGCCCACCGCTGGCGCTATGCCCAGGTGTCTGCGCCCCTGAGCGAGCCCTGCGGCTGGGACGCCGCCTTGCGCATCGGCGCCTGCGGTGACACGTGGCATGCCGGCGAAAACATCGAAGGCGTCGAACGCGCTTGGCTCAGCGGCCGCGCCCTGGCCGGCGCAATCCTGGCTACTTGAGCCAGCCCTTCTTTCTGAAGTACCAGAAAGGCGCGATCACCGTCATCGCCATCAGCGCGATCGAGAACGGGTAACCGTACTTCCATTCCAGCTCGGGCATGTATTGGAAATTCATGCCGTAGATGCTGGCGATCAGCGTGGGCGGCAGCAAGGCCACGCTGGCCACCGAGAAGATGCGGATGATCTTGTTCTGGTTGATGTTGATGAAACCAACGGTGGCATCCATCAGGAAGTTGATCTTGTCGAACAGGAAGGCCGTGTGCGAGTCGAGCGAGTCGATGTCGCGCATGATCTGACGGGCCTCCTCGAACTGCTCGGCGTTGAGCAGGCGCGAGCGCATCAGGAAGCTCACCGCGCGGCGCGTGTCCATCACATTGCGGCGGATGCGGCCGTTCAAGTCCTCTTCGCGGGCAATGGCAGCCAGGGCCTCGGCGGCGGCGGTATCGTTGACCTCCTCCTTGAGCACCAGGGCACTGACCTTCTCCAGTGAGTCGTAGATGCCCTCGAGCGAGTCGGCCGAGTACTCGGCGTCGGCGTCGTAGAGCTTGAGCAGCACGTCCTTGGCGTCCTCGATCAACCCGGGCATGCGTCGCGCGCGCAAGCGCAGCAGGCGAAACACCGGCAGGTCGTGGTCATGGATCGAGAACAGGATGTTGCGATGCAGGATGAAGGCCACGCGCACGTTGCGCGAGGTGTCGTCCTCGTCGATCAGGAAGTCCGAGCGGATGTGCAGCTCGCCGTTGTCTTCCTCATAAAAGCGGGCCGACTCCTCCAGGTCCTCGTCCACCACGTCTTGGGGGATGCTGACACCGAAGCGCCCGGCGATCCAGCCCTTCTCCTCGGGCGTGGGCGCTTCGAGATCCACCCACACCGGCTGCACCTGCGACAGCGCTTCGGGGCGATCGATCTCCTGCTGGACGAGCCGGCCGTTGGCCAGCGTGAAGACGTTGAGCATGAACTCTCCAACCAGGGCGCCGCCCAGGCAAGGCGGCGCACATGTCTCTCGGGGTTTGCGAAGGGGTCAGGGTCGGCCACCGTCTCACCCCAACGCCGCCGGGAGCGGCCGCCGGCCCGTCGTTACAACGCGCGGACCCGGGCTGGAGTGGACGGCCGCCGAGGCTGGGGGCTGTCCAAGGAAGTCTCCGTGATGGAACCGGGGCCGATTATGGCACCGCTTCATGACATCAAGCGCTCGGCATGGCCTGGCCGTCGAAGAAGGCCTCGATCTGAGCGCGTCGGGCCAACGCGTCGGAGCGACCGAGGTCCATGAGCGCCTGCACGAAAGGCGGCTCGAACAGCAGGTAGCTGGCCAGCGCGGCGCCTGCGGCCTGGGTGCCGCCCAGCCACTTCAGCGCACGAAAAGCCGCCTCCGGAAGGGCCCGCACATGAGCCTGGGCCAACTCGTCCAGCGAGCGCGAGGGCTGGATCGCCATCACCTGCACCGACCGATAAGACCAGCCGCCCGCGGCCGTCGCCTGCCGCCATCGCCGCAGCCCGGCGTTCACCCGCTCGGCCTGCTCGACATCGGCTTCCAAGGTGTCGTGAAACACACTGGCCATGGCATGGGTGGCAATCTGGGCCAAGGAGGGATAACCCGCCGCCACCGTCCCACCGTGGCCCATGCCGCTACGCTCGGGCTGCCCCACGCCGATGGCCAAGATCCGCGTGGCGCCCAAGTTGAAGGCGGGCGACAACGGGGCAATCTGACGCATCGATCCGTCGCCGAAATACTCGGTGCGGCCCTGCACCTGCAGTGGCACGGCTGGAAACAGGCATGGGATGGCAGCAGACGCCAGCAAATGCCCATGCCCGATGACCTCGGGCACCGCACGCCGCCCGGGCCGCTGCCATGCAGGACGCTGCCAGCGCGCTCCGGTTTGGTAAAACGTCCAGTGCAAGCCGCTGGTGTAGCTGGAGGCCGTCACCGCCAACGCCTGCAAATGGCCTTGCTCCAAAGCCCGGGCAATGCGAGCCGGACGCACGGCTCGGTCCAAGTGCTGAGCCAAAGGCGACGCCTCCAGCAAAGCACGCGGCAGTCGGCGCAAGAGCCATGTCGGCGATATCAAGCCCGCCCAGCGCAGCCCCGGGCCCACACGCCACGGCTGGACCGAGTAGACCTGTTCCGAGCGCAACGCCAGCCAGAACTGGGCCAAGCGCTCCACCGCCACCGCCCCCACCGGGGCCTGGTCGGCCAGACAGGCAGCGTTCAGGGCCCCAGCCGAGGTGCCCACCAGGATGTCGAACCACGCCCGCGAGCCCGACCCCAGTATCTGCGCCAGGCCCAGCAACACGCCCACCTGGTAGGCCGTGCGCGCCCCACCGCCCATGAGCACCAAGGCCGTGCGCGGGCTGGCGCCCTCCTGCGGCGGCTCGAACAAGGATCCAAAGGCCGTGCCCAGCGTCATGGCAGAGATTTTGTGCAGGCAATTCTCGCTAGCAAACGCTCACATTCCCTAAG
>NZ_JBKBSL010000082.1:0-2820 GCF_046291045.1 Caldimonas sp.
GCCGTAGTCGGCGTGCAAGTCGGGCATGATCTGGCCGGCCTGGAAGTGACGGCGGCTGTCGGCCTTGGCGGGGGTGAACCACCAGCCCGTGCGCGGGCAGGGCTGGCCGGCGTCGCACTTGAGCCGCAGCGCCGCCGGCCCGGCCTGCGGCAGCCAGTTGCTGCCGCCTTCGTCGGCCACACGCTCGACCAGCGTCCACACGGTGGGCTCGCGGCGGCTTTGCGGCATGGTGTCGTCCGGGTCGCGCAGCAAGTCCTCGGCGTTTGTGCACACCTCGGTCTCGATGGCCTTCTGGCCCTCAATGAGCAAGGCTGCGGCGGCGGGCCCGGCCTCGGGCAGGTAGATGCCCGTCTTCGGCACCTTCTCGCCGCTGCGCACCCGCACCGCCTCGTGGAGCCGGTACACCGGCCAACTGGCCGGTGGGTTCAATGGGCCGCGTGACGGTTCGTGATACGCAAAACTCAGATCCCCGAAATCCCAACTCCCCTGCTCGGTATGGGAGATGTTGGAGGCCATTTTCCAGGAGGCACGTAGGGCCGCCATGTAGCGATCCTGATACGGCTGCGCCATCCAGTCGATGTGATAGTCGCGGTTGATGGACGCGAAGGTCGTGCGCACGTTGCCCGCAAACCCCAATCCATCCAGATCGCCATGTGAGATACGGATATAACCGTCGTTCAAGCCGGCCAGCGCCCACTGCATGTTCGGAATCACCCTCTCGCCCCACACCGCGTCAGGCTGCTGGTGCAGCGGGCGGCTGCGATAGTCCGGCGGGAGGTGACGCATGAACTCGGCCAGCGCCTCTTCGGCGGCCTTGACACACTCGGCGAAGTGGTCGCGCATCTGGCCAAAGTAGTCGAGCGAGCTGTAGCGCTCCAGCAGATAGATCTCTTGCGGAATCAACGGAATGGTCATGGCTCAGTTCGCTTCGAACCAGTTGTGTTGCAAGATGGGCACGCCCACCAGATCGACCTGGATGTCGCCCTCGTCATACCCCCAGCCGGTGAACTGGCGCGGGCCCAGGTGCTGGCGCTTGAGATCGGCCGGGTTCACCACGATCTGCTCGGCGCCGCCGTCGAGCCAGTACAGATTGCCCTGGGCATCGGCCTGCACAGGCCGGCCGTTTCGATCTTTGAGTTCTTGTGACGCCGTGGTCCCCCGCCACACCCTCAAGCCCTCGCCGGGCGGCACGGTGTAGGTGACGAACTCGCCATTGTGGTTCCAGTGGCGCCACACGGCGAACCGCTGGCGCCACTCGGGCTTGCTGCGCAGTTGATCAAACTCGGCCTGGGTCATCCAGCACAGGCTGTTGTCGTTGCTCTTGGGGTCCACCACCCGGTACAGCACCGTGCCTGGCGGCAACACATCGGGGCGCACGGTGTGGAAGGTACTGAACGCATTGGTCAAGGGCGGAGGCGCGTTCTCGCTGATGTCGAAATGCCCGCGAGGCACTTGCGGAGCTTTCCTGAGCGCCCGGTACTTCGCCGCCTTCCCCACCACCACCCACTCCGGCTTGCTCTTGCGCAGCACCTCGATCTCGGCATCCAGGCTGAAGCGGTTGAAGTTGTGAGGCGTGAGGCTGTTGGTCTGCGCCCGGTAGTTCAGGCGATGCTCAACATCCAACCTTTGCGCCAGGCGGTTGAGCCAGTTCTGTACCGGCTGGACTGCCTGGGCCAGGGCGCGGTCAGCCTGGCGACGCACGCCATCGAGCATCTGCAGGGTCTGCTGGGCGCGGCGAGCCAGGTCCGAGCCTCCCCAGAGCTTGACCATCTCCAGCAATTGGCGCGCCGGGCCCAACGCGCTGTCCATGGCAGACGTCAGTCGTCTCACCTGCAGTTGGGCTGCGACGTTGCGCGTTTGCTCGGCCAGGTAGCGGTAAGGCTGATCGATGCGCAGGACAGAGAGTGCCCGGCGCACCTCGGGGCGGGCGAGGTGGTCGTTGAGCTTGGCGATGCCATGTTCGACGTAGGGCCGCGTGGCTTGCCACATGTCGCTGTCCAGCGCCTGGCGGCCGGCGTTGAAGACCGCCTTGCGCCCATACGCAAACAGGATCTTCAGGCATCCCTTGGCCAGGCTGCCCAGGGTCGGGAACAGGCCGATCAGGGTGAGCACCAAGGCCACCCAGGCCCATTTGTTGGTGCTGTCCTCGTTGATCTTCTTGCAGTTGGCGATGAGGTCACGCACGTCGCAGACCTGATCCACCAGAGGGATCATCGATATCACTGTCCCAGTGACCACCTGGGCCGTGGTCTGGTCCTCGGCAAAATCGCCTTGCAGCACCACCCAGATCCATTCGGCGGCGGCCCCGAGGTCTTGCCGGGCGCTTTGCAGCCACCGTCCCGGCGCGGACCGGAACCATCCCAGCGCGTTTTCCAGATCCTCCCAGGTGGCGCTCATGGCCGGCCTCCGAGCTTGGCCTGTGCCGCTGCCACCACGTCGCTCAGCGCGGGCCATGGCTTCTCGGGTTGCGGCTGGCGAGGCTCATACTCCACGTGCAGCGCCTGCGCAGGCACGTTCTCGTGCCGTGCGTGGCCTTGTGCATCGAGCTGGCCGCTGACGACGACATGGCCCTCGAAGAAGATCTTGTAGCCCTGCCCCGCCATGGGTTCACCGTCCGGCCCCGAGTGGCGAATGGCGATCCAATTGGGGGGCCGATCGAGCTCCCCCTCAGGCAAATGCGGCAGCTCCGCCGCCGCACGGCTGCCCCCGCCCCACTCATGCGTGGCGGCCTGCACGGTGAAGGCGCCCGGGCAGGTGAAGGTGATGTCCCCGCCGTCGAGCACGATGCGGCTCGCGCCTGAGCTCAGCTCGATGCGCGTT
>NZ_JBKBSL010000054.1:0-14244 GCF_046291045.1 Caldimonas sp.
CGCAGCACCGGGGCCTCGGCCGAGGGCAGGCGGCTGAAGTCGGGCCAGATCACGTCGTTGAGGACATGGCAGCGCATCGCCTCGATCGTGGCCGGCAGTGCGTGCACGGTGACGGGCCGGTCGCGCCGGCCGATGACGCTGTCGGCCAGCAGCGCGATGGACACGATGTGGTCCAGGTGGGAGTGGCTGACCAAAATGTGGTCGATGCGGGCCAGTTCGTCCAGGCTCAGATCGCCCACGCCCGTGCCGGCATCGACGAGCAGGTCGTCATCGAGCAGGAAGGCCGTGGTCTTGCAACCGGCGGCGATCGCGCCGGAGCAGCCCAGGACGCGAATCTTCATGGCGGTCGGGCGTGGCGGGTGTCGGTGGACCGTGCGGGCATGGAGGGTCACTGTGCCGCAGCTTGGCTCGGCAGTGTGCCAACAAACCCCTGCCGATAGGACGAAGGGGCCGCGCGATGGGCACGGCCGGCGTGAGCTTGTTCACGCCGCGCCCGGGTTCGTCAAGCGCAGCGGTCAGCTCTGCACGAACTGCATCTGGGTGCCGGCCAGTTCGATGATGTCGCCGTTCTTCAGGTGCACAGGGTCGTTGCCGACGGCCAGCCCGTTGACGGTGGGTTTCATCGCGCCTTCGACATGGGCGAAGACGTAGCCGCCGGGCCGCTTGGTGATGGAGGCCACCTGGACGCCCGGCTTGCCGACCGTCGTGACCACCTTGGTGAGGCTGACCTCACGCCCCGCGGCCGCGCCGTTGAGCACCTTGATGGTGGCCGTGGGCACCGCGGCGCCCAGGCCGCCAAAGCCCGAAGGCGCCCCCAGGCCGCCAAAGCCCGAGGCCGCGCCGCCCGCCAGCGGCGAGACGGGGGTCGCGCCGCCCAGCGGGGCGCCGGGGGCAAAGCCGCCCGGCTTCATGACCATGGTCTTTTCGTAATCGGGCGCGTCTTCGGTGAGGTACTTGATCTTGTACTTGCCGATCTCGACGGTGTCGTTGTTCGACAGGAGCTGCTTCTTGATCGCCTTGCCGTTGACGTAGGTGCCGTTGGTGCTGTTGAGGTCTTCGATGAAGACGTCGGCGCCTACCATCTGCAGCACTGCGTGCTCGCCGCTGACGGCCAGGTTGTCGATGACGATGTCGTTGTAGGGCCGGCGCCCGAGGGTGGTTTTGTCCTTGGTGAGCTGGACTTCCTTGATCACCACGCCGTCGAGTGACACCACGAGTTTCGCCATGCTGGACCTCTAGTCTCTAGTCGGATTGTCTCTTGCGGATCTGCCGTGCCCGTCAACGCCTGAAGGGCCACCACGAACGCCCCGCCGCGGCGGGTGCGCCCACGGCGCGCACCAAGATGACGGCTATGTTATCCCTTCCGCCTGCAGCATTCGCAGCGGCCACCAGGGCGGTGCCCGCTTCGGACAAGTCGTTGGTGGACTGCAACACTGCAGCGATCTCGTCATCGCCGATCATGTCGGACAAGCCGTCGGAACACAGCAGGATGAGGTCGCCGGGCTGCAGGTCGTGCAAGTGGGTTTCCAGCAGCACACTGTCTTCCACGCCCACCGCCCGGGTCACGAGGTTTTTGTTGGATGAATATGCGGCCTGCTCGGGGGTGATCAGGCCGGCGTCGAGCTGCTCTTGCAGCAAGGAATGATCCTTGGTGATTTGCGCGAGCTTGCCGCCACGCAGACGGTAGGCTCGCGAGTCGCCGATGTGGCCCACGAGCAGACGCCCCTCGCGCAAGACGCACACCACCAGGGTGGTGCCCATGCCGGCGTACTGCGGGTTGGAGTTGGCCGCGTTGTAGATGGCGCGGTTGGCGTTTTCCACGCAGATGTCCATCGCGCGGCGCACGTCGGCGTCACTGGCCTGTGCGGAAGCCTCGGTGAGCCAGCGCCCCAGCTCGGACTTGATGAAGGCCGTGGCCATGCCGCTGGCGATCTCGCCGGCGTTGTAGCCGCCCATGCCATCGGCCAGCACAGCCAGGGCGGCCTGCTCATCGACAGCCACCGAGTCCTCGTTGTTGTCGCGCGCGCGCCCAGGGTCGGTGAGGCTAAAGAACTCGAAGGACATGGTGCTCGTCTGCACGGTGCCGGAAGGGGGGCTAAGCATCGCCGAGGGCCCCGGCGGACAGGGACACGCCGCGCCTGCCGGGTTCTGCGCCCGGATTGTGCCGTGATTTGTAACGAAGCTGCGGGGCCCCCACCCCTGGACACGGGGGGGATGCACGGACTGGCTCGGCGGCCGGCCGCGCGGCAGGTCGGAGGCGGCCCTCCTCCCGCGTGCTTGCCGAGCTCCCGACATTGAGGTGGACCATGCAGTAGGCAGTGAACGCCGGATGGCGCAGGTTGTGGGCTGGACCCGTGACGTCCTTTGGACTGCGCTACGACGGCGGGCTGTTGCACGTTAGCAGAGCGCCCCCCGCAAAACAAGGCGGGGGGACGCATCGATCCCCCCGCTGGCGGTTGCAGATGTTGCCGGTCGTTGCGAGTGCGCCCGCTCAGGCCGTGGGGGCGGTCTGCGCGCGCTGGCGCGCCACCCACTTGCCCACGGCCAGCACCAGCAGCGCGCCGGCCAGGCCCATCGCGTATTTCACGACGGTGTCCTGCGGGAGCTTGGGCATCCAGGTCCAGTCTGCGGGGTTGGCCACCGCCGGATCGCCCAGGGCCATGGTGCCGGCGATCCAGCCCAGCAGCATGCCGCCCAGGGTGATGATGACGGGGAAGCGGTCCATGAGCTTGATGACGAGCTGGCTGCCCCAGACGATGATGGGAATGGACACCAGCAGGCCGAAGATCACCAGGCCCATGGTGTGTCCGCCACCGGCGCTTTCGGCCGCGCCGGCGATGGCGATGACGTTGTCGATGCTCATGACCAGGTCGGCCATGATGATGGTCTTGATCGCGCCGAGCAGACGGTCGCTGCTCTCGATATTGGCGTGGTCGCCCTCGTCATCGGGGGCCAGCAGCTTGACGCCGATCCACACCAGCAGGGCCGCACCGACCAGCTTGATGAACGGGATTTGCAGCAGCGTGAGGGCAAAGAAGATGAAGATCACCCGCAGGCCGATGGCGCCGGCCGTGCCCCAGAGAATGCCGGCGGTGCGCTGCTTGGCGGGCAGCCGGCGGCAGGCCAGGGCGATGACGACGGCATTGTCGCCGCCGAGCAGGATGTCGATCATGATGATCTGACCGACGGCGATCCAGAATTCTGGAGTCGTGAAGGCATCCATGTGGTGGTGTCCTATGGATTTTGGGATGGGTACTGCATCCGCGCCTAGCCCGGCGCGCAGTTGGCCGCTAGTGTAGGGCCGCGTCCGAGGGCACCGCTGCGCGGAACTACGTAGCCGCCGCGGCAGGCGCGCAGCCTGAACAACCGCTGAAGGCCGCCCGAGGCGGCCTTCGTCCGCGGACTGGGTCGCGCTTACAGGATGGACTTGAGCAGCTTGCCCATCTCGGAGGGGTTGCGCGTGACCTTGAAGCCGCATTCCTCCATGATGGCGAGCTTGGCGTCAGCGGTGTCGGCCCCGCCGGAGATCAGTGCGCCGGCATGGCCCATGCGCTTGCCCGCAGGCGCGGTGACGCCGGCGATGAAGCCCACGACAGGCTTCTTCATGTGGGCCTTGCACCAGCGCGCCGCCTCGGCCTCGTCGGGACCACCGATCTCGCCGATCATGATCACGGCGTCGGTGTCGGGGTCGTCGTTGAACATCTTCATCACGTCGATGTGCTTGAGGCCGTTGATCGGGTCGCCGCCGATGCCCACCGCCGAGCTCTGGCCCAGGCCCAGCTCGGTGAGCTGCGCCACGGCCTCGTAGGTGAGCGTGCCCGAGCGCGAGACCACGCCGATGCGGCCTTTGCGATGGATGTGGCCGGGCATGATGCCGATCTTGATCTCATCCGGCGTGATCAGGCCGGGGCAGTTGGGGCCCAGCAGCAGGGTCTTCTTGCCGCCGGCGGCCTCCTTGGCCTTCATCTTGTTGCGCACCATCAGCATGTCGCGCACGGGGATGCCCTCGGTGATGCACACCACGAGATCCAGGTCGGCCTCGACGGCTTCCCAGATCGCGGCGGCCGCGCCCGCCGGCGGCACGTAGATCACGGAGACGGTCGCGCCGGTGGCGGCCCGGGCCTCCTGGACGGTGGCGTAGATGGGGATGTCGCTGAACTTCTCGCCGGCCTTCTTGGGGTTCACGCCCGCCACGAAGGCGTTCTTGCCGTTGGCATAGGCCTGGCAGCCCAGGGTGTGGAACTGGCCGGTCTTGCCGGTGATGCCCTGGGTGATGACCTTGGTGTCCTTGTTGATCAGGATGCTCATGTTCGTTTCCTTCAGGGCTCAGGCTTGGACGGCGGCGACGACCTTCTGCGCGGCCTCGGCCATGGTGTCGGCGGAGATGATGGGCAGGCCGGAGTCGGCCAGCATCTTCTTGCCCAGATCCTCGTTGGTGCCCTTCATGCGCACGACCAGCGGCACGGACAGGTTCACGGCCTTGCAGGCGGTGATCACGCCCTCGGCGATGGTGTCGCAGCGCATGATGCCGCCGAAGATGTTGACCAGGATGGCCTTCACGTTGGGGTTCTTCAGCATGATCTTGAAGGCCTCGGTGACCTTCTCGGCCGTGGCGCCACCGCCCACGTCGAGGAAGTTGGCCGGCTCGCCACCGAACAGCTTGATGGTGTCCATCGTGGCCATGGCCAGGCCGGCACCGTTGACCAGGCAGCCGATGTTGCCGTCCAGGCTGATGTAGGCCAGGTCGAACTTGGAGGCCTCGACTTCGGAGGGATCCTCCTCGTCCAGGTCACGATAGGCGACGATCTCGGGATGACGGAACAGCGCGTTGGCGTCGAAGTTGAACTTGGCGTCCAGCGCGATCAGGTTGCCCTTGGAGTCGCAGTTCAGCGGGTTGATCTCGACCAGCGAGGCGTCAGTCTCCATGTAGCACTTGTAGAGCTTCTGGAAGAGCTCGACGCCCTGCTCGACGGTGGCGCCGGCAAAGCCGATCGCAGTGGCCACCTTGCGGGCCTGCTCAGTCGTGAGGCCCACGAGCGGGTCGATGTACTCGGTGACGATCTTCTCGGGCGTGCGGTGGGCGACTTCCTCGATGTCCATGCCGCCCTCGCTGGAGGCGATCAGCGCGACCTTCTGCGTGCCGCGGTCGGTCACCAGCGAGACGTAGTATTCCTTCTGGATGTCGGCGCCTTCCTCGATGTACAGGCGGCGCACCTTCTGACCTTCGGGGCCGGTCTGGTGCGTCACGAGCTGCATGCCCAGGATCTTCTCGGCCAAGGCCTTGACCTCGTCGAGCGTCTTGGCGACCTTCACGCCCCCGCCCTTGCCACGTCCGCCGGCGTGGATCTGGGCCTTCACCACCCAGACCGGGCCGCCCAGCTTCTGGGCCGCCTCGATGGCTTCCTGCACGGTGAAGGCGGGAATGCCGCGCGGCACCGGCACACCGAAGTTGCGCAAGATTTCCTTGCCTTGGTACTCGTGGATCTTCATGGTGTGTCTCTCTACTTGGAGGTCTGGGGGGTGAGAGGGGGGGTGAGGGGGCCGGCGGGGGGGGGGGGCGCCCGCGCCCCCCCCCGGGGGTGGGGGGGCGCCCCCGGGGGGGGTGGGGGGGGGGGGGGGGGGGGGGGGGGGGCCGGCGGCGGACGCGCCCGCCCGGTACCAGCGCGGGTAATAGGTGCGCACCGCTTCGCCGTCGGCGCGCAAGGCATGGCAGCGGTCGATCTGGAAGGGCTGCCGGTCGGTCTGGGCCTGCCCGCTTTCCTGGGTGTCGAGTACCTCGCCAGCAAAGGCCTGCACCACCGCCGTGGGCAGCACCTGGGCCATCTCGGTCAGATGGGTGCACCCCTGGATGCCGCCCAGCCGTTCCTTGACGTTCTGGCGGAAGCGTTGCATCAGGTTCAAACCGACGAGACGCTCATAGGCATCGCCGTAGGCATCGCAATGACCTGGGTAGGGCATCCAGTCGGTCCGCGCACCGGCAGCCAGGATGTTCATCTGCTCGTCGATCACCAGACGCAGCGTCATGTCGTGCACCGGATCACCGGCCCGGCGCACACCGCCGGCCAGAGGGTAGTCGCGTGCCTTGACATCGACCAGCCGCGCCTCGACCTCCCACCGCCCTTGGCCACAGGCGTACACCGCCACGTCGATGCTGCGGCGGTGCTTGAGCTGGCGCTCGGGGTGGGCCGGAGGCAAAGCCATGCGCGGGAAGTTTCAGACGGTTTCGGCGAGCCCAACACTTTAGCATGCTGCGCCGCATCAAAAGACGGGCATTGTGCGACAGGCGAACGTTCGCCACCCCTCCATGAGACGGCCTCGGGCAGGCCATGCAAAGCTTGCATGAGCGAGGATGTCACTTTCGCGACGCGGCGCACTACAGTGCGTGGCACGGCGGGCCGGGGGTCACGAGCCCCTGGTGCAGCCCCCCCTTCCGGTCCACTGTAGGAACACAGCATGAGCCACGCCTCCTCTTCCACGCCCACGTCGTTGTCGGGCCTGTCGTACGTCCACCCCACCCCCACCAGCCCCTGGGGCACTTACCTGGCCCAGGTGGACCGCGTGATTCCCTACCTGGGTTCGCTGGCGCGCTGGGCCGAGACGCTCAAGCATCCCAAGCGCACGCTCATCGTCGACATCCCCATCGAGATGGACGACGGCACGGTGCGCCACTTCGAAGGCTATCGCGTGCAGCACAATCTCTCGCGGGGCCCCGGCAAGGGCGGGGTGCGCTACCACCCGGCCGTCACGCTGGAGGAGGTGATGGCGCTGGCGGCCTGGATGACGGTCAAGAACGCCGCCGTCAACTTGCCTTATGGCGGGGCCAAGGGCGGCATCCGCGTGGACCCCAAGCAACTGTCGATGAAGGAGCTGGAGAAGCTCACGCGACGCTACACCAGCGAGATCGGCATCATCATCGGCCCGCAGCAGGACATTCCGGCCCCGGACGTGAACACCAACGCCCAGATCATGGCCTGGATGATGGACACCTACTCGATGAACGTGGGGGCCACGGCCACCGGCGTGGTCACGGGCAAGCCCATCCACCTGGGCGGCTCGCTGGGCCGCGTGAAGGCCACCGGACGCGGCGTGTTCGTGACCGGCCGAGAGGCCGCCCGCCGCCTGGGGCTGAACCTGGACGGCGCGCGCGTGGCGGTGCAGGGCTTCGGCAACGTGGGCTCGGCTGCGGCCGAGCTGTTCGCCGGCGCCGGCGCGAAGATCGTGGCGGTACAGGACCACAGCGGCACGATCTTCAACCCCCACGGCTTCGACATGCACGATCTGATGGCCACCTTGCACCGCGACGGCGGCGTGGGCGCCTTCACCGGCGGCGAACGCATCGACAACGAGGCTTTCTGGAGCGTGGACTGCGACATCCTGATCCCCGCCGCGCTGGAAGGCCAGATCACGCCGGCCCGCGCCGACCGCATCAAGGCCCGGCTGGTGCTCGAAGGGGCCAACGGCCCCACCCTGCCCGAGGCCGACGACGTGCTGACCGAGCGCGGCGTGCTCGTCGTGCCCGATGTGATTTGCAACGCCGGCGGCGTGACGGTGAGCTACTTCGAGTGGGTGCAGGACTTCTCGAGCTTCTTCTGGACCGAGGACGAGATCAACGTGCGCCTGGACAAGATCATGGTCGATGCGCTGCGCAAGATCTGGGACACCGCCGACCGCCTGAAGATCTCGCTGCGCACGGCCACCTTCGCGGTGGCCTGCGAGCGCATCCTGATGGCTCGCCAGGAGCGGGGCTTGTACCCCTGATCAGCGCAGCCAGGGGTCGATCACCAGCCCGAGGAACACCGCCAGACCTACCCAGTGGTTCTGGCGGAAGGCGAGAAAGCAGCCCTCGCGGCTGCGGTCGCGGATCAGGGTGTAGTGCCAGACGATCTGGGCCAGGGCAGCGGTCAGGCCCAGCAGCAGTCCGGCCCGGTAGCCCTGTTGCCAGCACAGCACGCCCCAGGTGGCCAGGTACAAACCGTACAGCCCCATCACGGCGCACACGTCGAAGCGGCCGAAGGTGATGGCCGAGGTGCGGATGCCGATCCTCAGGTCGTCGTCGCGGTCGACCATGGCGTATTCGGTGTCGTAGGCCACGACCCAGAAGAGGTTGCCCACCAGCAGCGCCCACGCCAAAGGCGGCACGCTGCCGGTGACGGCCGCAAAGGCCATCGGGATGCCGAAGCTGAAGGCCACGCCCAGGACCGCCTGCGGCATCGAGAAGAAGCGCTTGGTGAAAGGGTAGACGATGGCCACCGCCAGCGCGGCAAACGACCAGGCAATGGTGGCAGCATTGGTGGTGAGCACCAGCACGAAGGCCGCCAGGGCCAGCACTGCACCGACCATGAGCGCCTCGCGCACCGAGACGGCGCCGGTGGTGACAGGACGCTGGGCCGTGCGTTGGACATGCCGGTCGAAGTCGCGGTCAGCCACGTCATTGACGGCGCAGCCGGCCGAACGCATCAGGAAGGTGCCAGCGGTGAACACGAGCAGCAAGTGCCAGCCCGGAAAGCCCTTGGCGGCGATCCACAACGCGGCCAGCGTGGGCCACAGCAGCAGCAGCGACCCGACGGGTTTGTCCCAGCGGATCAGCTGCAGGTACAGATCGAGGCGGGAGGGGACGAGCGCGGTGTTCACATGCCGGATTATTCCAGGAGGCTGCGCAGCATCCAGGCCGTCTTCTCATGGATGTCCAGACGCTGGGTGAGCAGGTCGGCGCTGGGCTCGTCGCCGGCCTTGTCCACCAGCGGGAAGATGCCGCGGGCAGTGCGAGCCACGGCCTCGTGCCCTTCGACCAGGATGCGGATCATTTCCTCGGCCTTGGGCGGGTCGGCCGGCACGTCGGGCACGCTGCTGGCCTTGGCGAAATGGGCATGCGAGGCCATGGCCGTGAACCCCAGGGCACGGATGCGCTCGGCAATCGGGTCGACCGCGTTCCACAGCTCGGTGTACTGCTCCATGAACATGGAGTGCAGCGTGTTGAACATCGGCCCGGTGACGTTCCAGTGGAAATTGTGGGTGGTGAGGTACAAGGTGTAGGTGTCAGCCAGCAGCTTGTTCAGTCCGGCGGCGATGGCGGCACGGTCCTTCTCGGAGATGCCGATGTTCACTGGCAGGCGGGTGGGCGAGGTTTTGCTCTTGGCCATGGGAGACGCTCCTTGAGGGGTGGGAATGGAATCACTCGGACAGCTTGTGCACGCCGGCCAGCTCGCAGGCATAGATGGCGTTGCGCAGCGCGGCGATGGCCTCGTAGCGGGTGAAGGTGCGCCGCCACACCAGCACCACGCGGCGCGTGGGCGCCGGCGGCGTGAAGGGGATGTAGGCGACATGAGCCTGGGGTTCGCGCGGCACGCTGAGCTGGGGCACGACCGTCAAGCCCATGCCGGACGCCACCATGTGCTTGATGGTCTCGAGCGAGGAGCCTTCGAAGCTCTTGCGGATGCCCTCGGCATCGCTGGAAAAGCGCGCGAACTCGGGGCAGACCTCGAGCACGTGGTCGCGAAAGCAGTGGCCGGTGCCCAGCAGCAGCATGGTCTCGCGCTTGAGTTCCTCGGAGGCGATGTGCTCGCGCGAAGCCAGCGGGTGGGTGCGCGGCACGGCCACCAGGAAGGGCTCGTCATACAGCGCAGCGACCGCCAGGCCGGCGTCCGGAAAAGGCTCGGCCAAAATGGCGCAGTCCAGCTCGCCGGTGCGCAGCATCTCCAGCAACTTGATCGTGAAGTTCTCATGCAGCATCAGCGGCATCTGCGGCACGCGCTCGATCGCGCTGCGCACCAGGTCGGGCAGCAGATACGGGCCGATGGTATAGATCACGCCGAGCTTGAGCGGGCCGTTGAGAGGATCCTTGCCGCGTTTGGCGATTTCCTTGATCGCAGCGGCCTGGTCCAGCACGGCCTGGGCCTGGCGCACGATGTCCTCGCCCAGCGGCGTGACGCTCACCTCGCTGGCGCCGCGCTCGAAGATCTTGACGTCGAGCTCGTCCTCGAGCTTCTTGATCGCCACGCTCAACGTGGGCTGAGAGACGAAGCAAGCCTCGGCCGCGCGGCCGAAATGCTTCTCGCGCGCGACGGCGACGATGTAACGCAGTTCGGTCAGGGTCATCGCGGGTGCCTCCGGCTGTCGAAGGAAAAAGCTATCGGGCCCATGCTGCGATTGTGCGCCGGTTGACCGTCCATGGATAGCCTGGGGCTATGCCTTGAGGTATTCGGACTTGGTGCCCAGCCATCGAGCGATGTGCGCCCGCGCGGCGGTGGGGTGGCGATCGAGCAGGGTCGGCGCGATGCGCCGGGCAGCCTGCAGCCAATGCCAATCTTGAGACAGGTCGGCAAAGCGCAGCATCGGCGCACCAGACTGGCGCGCGCCCATGAACTCGCCGGGCCCCCGGATCTCGAGGTCGCGCCGGGCGATCTCGAAGCCGTCGGTGGTCTCGGCCATGGCCTTCAGGCGGGCCTTGCCGGTGTCCGACAGCGGCCCGGTGTAGAGCAACACGCACACGCTGGCCACCGCACCGCGGCCGACGCGCCCTCGCAACTGGTGCAGCTGGCTCAGGCCGAAGCGCTCGGCGTGCTCGATCACCATCAGGCTGGCGTTGGGCACGTCCACGCCCACCTCGATGACGGTGGTGGCCACGAGCAGCTTCATCTCGCCGCTGGCAAACAGCGACATCACTGCGGCCTTCTCGGCGGCCGGCATGCGCCCGTGCAGCAGCCCCACCAGCGTGCCGGGCAGGGCCTCGCAGAGCTGTCGGTGGGTCTCGGTAGCGTTGCGCAGGTCCAGCGCCTCGCTCTCCTCGATCAGCGGACACACCCAGTACACCTGCCGCCCTTGCGCCACCTCGGTGCGGATCTTGTCGATCACGGCATCGCGTTTGCCGTCGGCGAATACCTTGGTGACGATGGGCGAGCGCCCGGGCGGCAGCTCGTCGATGGTGCTCACATCGAGGTCGGCGTAGTAGCTCATCGCCAGCGTGCGCGGGATGGGCGTGGCGCTCATCATCAAGAGGTGAGGTTCGAGCGCCTGACCCTGGAGCTTGTGGCGCAATGCCAGGCGCTGGGCGACGCCGAAGCGGTGCTGCTCGTCGATCACCGCCAGCCCGAGCTTGGCGAATTCGACGGGCTCTTGGATCACCGCATGCGTGCCCACCACGAGCTGGGCCTCGCCCGAGGCCACGCGGGCTACCGCCTCGCGTCGCGCCTTGCCCTTGAGGCTGCCTGTGAGCCAGGCCACGCCCACGCCCAGGGGTTCGAGCCAATCGACCAGTTTGCGGAAATGCTGCTCGGCCAGGATCTCGGTGGGCGCCATCAGCGCGCATTGCCAGCCGGCATCGACGGCGATCGCCGCGGCCAGTGCGGCCACCACGGTCTTGCCCGAACCGACATCCCCCTGCAACAGGCGGTGCATGGGCTGCTCGCGCGCGATGTCGTGGGCGATCTCCTCCACCACCCGCCGCTGGGCGCCGGTCAATGCAAAGGGCAGCGCGGCCAGCAGGCGCTCGTGCAAACCGCCTCGCCGGGCGGGCAGCGCCGGCGAGCGCAGGCGCTCGCGCTCGCGCTGGGCTTGCAACTGCGAAAGCTGCTGCGCGAGCAGCTCCTCGAACTTCAGACGCTGCCAGGCCGGGTGGCTGCGGTCTTCCAGTGCAGCCAGCGGTGCGCGCGGCGGCGGATGGTGCAGGAAGTGCAGGGCCTCGCGCAGGGGCGGCAGTCCGTCCGGGACGAGCTCGGCCGGCAGGATCTCGCCCAGGTCCGCTCGGCCCAGGCCGCTGGCCACGGCTTTGCGCAGGTAGGCCTGGGGCAAGCTGGCGCTGGTGGGATAGACGGGCGTGAGCGTGGCCGCCAGCGGCGTGTCCTCGCTCACGGCCTTGACGCTGGGATGGACCATCTCGCGACCCAGGAAGCCACCCCGCAGCTCGCCGCGGGCGCGCACGCGCCGGCCCACGGCCAGGGTCTTCTGATGATTGGGGTAAAAGCTGAAGAAGCGCAGCAGCACCGTGTCGCTGCCGTCGTCGAGCGTGACCTGGAGTTGCCGCCGCGGGCGCAGCACGACCTCGCTGCGCGTGACCAGACCCTCGACCTGTACCACGTCGCCGTCGCGCGCCTCGGCCAGGCGGGTCAGCCGGGTCTCGTCCTCGTAGCGCAGCGGCAGGTGCAGCGCCAGGTCGATGTCGCGCACCAGGCCCAGTTTTTCCAGGGCTTTCTGGGGGGCGGACTTTTCTCGGGCCTGTCCATGTGAAGGCTGGGGCACGCTCATTCTTGAACCTCGACTTTGCGGCATCGCGTAGCAAGCCTCTGCGCGAGTCGGCTTCGCGCGACAATGCCGCACGCTTTGCTTGTGCTAACCCCAAGAATACTGTACAAAGATCCAGCCCATGGGCACAGACTTGCTTCCTGCATTCATCACTGCGCACTACGAGGTTCACGAGTGGAAACACGCTTGTGCCATTCTGAAGTACGACTTTCCCCAAGAGTGGACGGACATATGCGACGCATTGACAGGATTTCGGCTACGCCGGTCTTGGATCGCGGAAGCTGGTGGTCGCAAGTCCAAGGTGGCTGATGCCATCGATCGAGCGCTGCATGAACGGGGGTGGAGAGAGAAGCAGTTCGCGACCGAGATTCTGGTGGATGGTGCTCGCAACGTCTCGCCCACCCACAAAGTCGATTGCTTCAAGAATCGTGTTGCGCTTGAGATTGAATGGAACAACAAGGATCCTTTCTTCGATCGTGATCTCAACAACTTCCGTCTGTTGTTTGATCTGCGAGCGGTGAGTGTGGGGGTCATCGTGACACGTTGCGACGACCTGCAGTCCATATTTGATCAACTCGGTCGAGGTCAGAGCTATGGTTCATCCACCACACACATGTCCAAACTTCTGCCACGCATCAATGGCGGCAGCGGGGGCGGGTGCCCTCTTTTGGTGTTCGGCATAAAAAAGGAACTCTATGTTGCAGACTGATGCTTCTCGCGCCGAAAACAGCGTCGTTTTGCCCTCGGATGACTTTGAGTCGCGTTTGAGTGGCAAGACGTTTTCGACTGTCTTGGCCGACCCGCCTTGGCAGTTTCAGAACCGGACCGGCAAAGTCGCTCCCGAGCACCGACGCCTGAGCCGCTATCCAACTATGGATCTCGACGCCATCAAGGCCTTGCCTGTCGCTTCGGTATGCGCAGACACTGCCCACCTCTACCTTTGGGTGCCCAATGCACTCTTGCCAGAGGGGCTTGCGGTACTTCAGGCATGGGGCTTCCAATACAAGACGAATCTCGTTTGGCACAAGATTCGTAAGGACGGCGGGTCTGACGGACGTGGTGTCGGCTTCTATTTCCGCAATGTCACCGAGTTGCTGCTTTTCGGGGTCCGAGGGAAGAACGCCCGCACCCTTGCCCCGGGGCGCAGCCAGGTCAATATGATCGAGACCCGCAAGCGCGAGCATTCACGCAAGCCCGACGAAACCTACGATCTCATCGAAGCCTGCAGTCCCGGTCCCTATCTTGAGTTGTTTGCGCGCGGCCCTCGGACAGGTTGGACGGTTTGGGGTAACCAGTCAGAAGAGTACTTCCCAGGCTGGGACACCTACGCCAACCACTCGCAGTCACATCGGCGAGAGCTTCACGCTACTTGCTCTGTTGAGGCGTCCTTGTTCTGACGTCTCGATGTTCACCGTTGGCACGGGTCGGTCTGGCCCTCAACCACCATGCCCCACACCTACACCCTGAGCGACTTCGACTTCGCTCTCCCCCCGGAACTCATCGCCCAGCATCCCGCGCCCGAGCGCAGCGCCTCGCGCTTGCTCGACGGCCGCGCCTGGCCCCCGGCGGACCGCATCTTCCGCGAGCTGCCGGCGCTGCTGAACCCCGGCGACCTGCTGGTCTTCAACGACACCCGCGTGATCAAGGCCCGACTCTACGGCGCCAAGGCCAGCGGTGGTGCGGTCGAGGCCCTGGTCGAACGGGTGTTGCCCGGCCACGAGGTCTGGGCCCACCTGCGCGCGAGCAAGTCGCCCAAGGCGGGCAGCATCGTGCGCTTCGCTGAGACCTTCGATGCCGAGGTGCTGGGCCGCGGTGGCCCGGACGACGGGCTCTTCCACCTGCGCTTCCCCGAGGACCCGCTCGTGCTGCTCGAGCGCCACGGCCATGTGCCGCTGCCGCCCTACATCACGCATGCCGACAGCGAGGACGACGCACGCCGCTACCAAACGGTGTTCGCCGCCAAGCCCGGGGCCGTGGCGGCCCCCACCGCGGCGCTGCACTTCGATG
>NZ_JBKBSL010000055.1:0-13178 GCF_046291045.1 Caldimonas sp.
GGCCCACGGCGGCCGCGGCCTGGAGTTCGTGCAACTCGGTCGGACGGCTGCTCCAGCCCAGCCGCTTCATGCCCTCGGCGATCGCCCCACTGGAGACCATGATCACCTCCCGGCCCTCACGGGCCAGCGCCGCCAACTGGCGGCACCAGTTGCCGATGGCGTGGGCATCCAGGCCGCGGCCCTCGTTGGTCACCAGGCTGGAGCCCACCTTCACGACGATACGGCGGGCATTGCGAAGCACGTCACTCATGGATGCAGGCGAGCGAGGAAACAGAGGCGACCACGGACTCAGCGAAAACGCGGATCGTCCGGGTCGTGGACCGGCGCGGGCGGCGCGGCTTCGGTGGCAGCCTCGGGCACAAAACGCACGTCGGGCTCTTCCACGTCGGGCTCGCGCATCGCCGCCACATGATCGTAGATCGCCCGCACCAGGGGCTCGCAGCCCTCGCGCGTGAGCGCCGAAATCTCGAAGACCGGCCCCTTCCAGCGCATGCGCTTGACGAAGTCTTTCACGCGCGCCGCGCGTTCGTCCTCGGGCACCATGTCCAGCTTGTTCAGCACCAGCCAGCGCGGCTTCTCGTACAAGGTCTTGTCGTACTTCTTCAGTTCGGCCACGATGGCCTTGGCCTGGGCGACCGGGTCGGTCCCGTCGTCGAAGGGCGCCAGGTCCACCAGGTGCAGCAGCAAACGGGTGCGCTGCAGGTGGCGCAGGAACTGGTGCCCCAGGCCCGCGCCCTCGGCGGCGCCTTCGATCAACCCGGGCACATCGGCCACGACGAAGCTCTGCTCCGGCCCGACGCGCACCACGCCCAGGTTGGGGTGCAAAGTGGTGAAGGGATAGTCGGCGATCTTGGGCCGCGCGTTGGAGATGGCCGCGATCAGCGTGGACTTGCCCGCATTGGGCATGCCCAGCAGGCCCACGTCGGCCAGCACCCGCAGCTCCAGCTTAAGCCGACGCTGCTGGCCAGGCCAGCCCATCGTGCGCTGACGCGGCGCCCGGTTGGTGCTGGACTTGAAATGCAAGTTACCGAAGCCGCCATCGCCCCCCTTGGCCAGCAGCACCTTCTGCCCCGGCACCAGCAGCTCGGCCACCACCTCGCCCGTGTCGACGTCGGTGATGATGGTGCCCACCGGCATGCGCAGGACGATGTCCTCGGCCGCGGCGCCGAACTGGTCCGAACCCCGGCCATGCTCGCCGTTGCGCGCTTCGTGCCGGCGCGCATAGCGGAAGTCGACCAGGGTGTTGAGGTTGCGGTCGCCCACGGCGTAGACGCTGCCGCCGCGCCCACCGTCACCCCCGTTCGGGCCGCCGAAGGGGATGAACTTTTCGCGGCGGAAGCTCACGCAGCCGTTGCCACCATTGCCGGCGGCCACGTCGATGTAGGCTTCGTCAACGAATTTCATGATGTCCTGTCCCGCCCAGAGCGACCGCGCGCAAGGGCCGGCCACCGTTGGCGATGGTACTGCAGCGCCGACCGCCGGGTTGGCGGCGGCGCAAACAACGAAGCCCCGGCAGGCCGGGGCTTCGCTACGGTGGAACGTCGCCGGTCAGAGCGGCGTGACGCTCACCACCTTGCGGTTCAGCGGGCCCTTCACGTCGAAGGACACCTGGCCGTCGACCAGGGCGAACAAGGTGTGGTCACGACCCGTGCCGACGTTCACCCCGGCATGGAAGCGCGTGCCGCGCTGGCGCACGATGATCGAGCCGGCCGGCACGACCTGGCCGCCGAACACCTTCACGCCGAGCATCTTCGGTTGGGAGTCGCGGCCGTTCCGGGTGGAACCGCCGCCTTTTTTCTGTGCCATGGTTGCTTACTCCTGGAGGGGGGTCAGGCGGCCACCGCGCTGATCTGCAGCTCGGTGTAGGTCTGGCGATGCCCTTGACTCTTCTTGTAGTGCTTGCGACGGCGCAGCTTGAAGATGCGCACCTTGTCGTGCTTGCCATGAGCCACCACCGTGGCCTTGACGCTGGCGCCGGCAACCAAGGGCGTGCCAACCTTCAGCTCGGTGCCGTTGCCCACGGCGAGAACCTGGTCGATCACGATCTCTTGGCCGACTTCCGCAGCAATCTGTTCTACCTTGATCTTTTCGCCGGCAGCCACCTTGTATTGCTTGCCACCGGTTTTTATGACCGCGTACATATCAGCCCTTTCACAAACGCGCGCCTCGAAGGCAAGGCCCGCACCGATCGTCATGGCCCGCGCACGATGCGCCGGCGGTCGCCCGCAGGCCTCTTGAAGCCATGACCCACACCCGGCCAGAAATTGACCGAGCCCAAAAGTATAGCATACCCGCGCACTCCGCCCCGCAAGGCCAAGCCAGCGGCCACGGAGGGCCGGCACATGCCTCCCTATAATCCGCAGATTCACGTCCCTGGGCCTTTCGCGTGTCCGCCCCTGACTCTCCCTCCCCTGCCCTTTCCCAGTTGCTCGCTGCCGAAATGGCCGACGTCGACGCCGTGATCCAGCGGCGCCTGGCCTCCGAGGTGGCGCTGATCAACCAGATCGCTCACTACCTCGTCAGCGCCGGCGGCAAGCGCATCCGGCCTCAGCTGGTGATCCTGGTGGCCCGGGCGCTGGGCTTCGACGGCCCGCAGCGGCACGAACTGGCAGCGGTGGTCGAGTTCATCCACACCGCCACCTTGCTGCATGACGACGTGGTGGACGAATCCCAGCTGCGCCGCGGGCGCGAAACGGCCAATGCGGTGTTCGGCAACGCCGCCAGCGTCCTCGTGGGCGACTTTCTGTACTCGCGTGCCTTCCAGATGATGGTGGCCATCGACCGCATGCGCGTGCTCGACGTGCTGGCCGAGGCCACCAACATCATTGCCGAGGGCGAGGTCCTGCAGCTGATGAACATGCACGACCCCGATACCGACATCGAGGCCTACCTGCGCGTCATCCGCTACAAGACCGCCAAGCTCTTCGAGGCCAGCGCCCGCCTGGGCGCGGTGCTGGCCGACGCACCGGCCGAGGTCGAGCAGGCCTGTGCCGACTACGGCCGCCACCTGGGCACGGCCTTCCAGCTCGTCGACGACCTGCTCGACTACGAAGGCTCCACCGATGCGCTGGGCAAGAACGTCGGCGACGACCTGCGCGAAGGCAAGCCCACGATGCCGCTGCTGATCGCGATGGAGCGCGGCAGCGCTCAGGAGCGGCAGTTGATCCGCCACGCCATCGAGCACGGCGAG
The DNA here is from genome assembly GCF_046291045.1 of Caldimonas sp. Lineage (GTDB taxonomy): Bacteria > Pseudomonadota > Gammaproteobacteria > Burkholderiales > Burkholderiaceae_C > Caldimonas. The sequence goes on from NZ_JBKBSL010000055.1 coordinate 3,191, forward strand.
GTGGAGCGCCTGAAGGACATCCTCGCGATCGTGCGCCGCACGGGAGCGCTGGATGCGACACGCGAGGCCGCTCGCGTCGAGGCCGACACGGCCCGGCAATGCCTGCAGGCCCTGCCGGCTTCCCTCTATCGGGAAGCTCTGCTAGAATTTTGTGTTCGCTCGGTTGATCGGTCAGCTTGATCTTTTCAGACCGCGAGAAGATTGCATCGGGGTGTAGCTTAGCCTGGTAGAGCGCTACGTTCGGGACGTAGAGGCCGGAGGTTCGAATCCTCTCACCCCGACCAGACTTGCCTTCATGAATCGATGAGTTTCAAAGCCCCGCACAGCGGGGCTTTGTTGTTTCTGCAGTCGCTGCTGGCCGATTGGTGACAGACAGGCGGCCTTCGGCGCGGATGGCTCATCGACAGCCCCGGACCCGGCTCCTCAACGGCTGCAACTGCGACATGCGCCGCCCAGCCCACGCTGGACGTCGCGCCGGCTTGCGGGTCTGGGTTGGCCGGTCATCGCGCCCGTGTTCCATGGCGAAGGTAGGGGGTCTGGCAGACTTCACCCATAATTTCGGAAAATCAGTAATACATTCTGAAGAAGCCCTCGAAGTCAATAAATTTCTGATTTACCGAAATTATGCCGGAGAAGTTCTCAGAACCGCCTATTATTTCGGAATAGCAGAAATCATTCGCTTGAAGCGCTCCGGAAGCCCCGCCACTGAAGTTCCGACATGACTGATCCTGCCAGCCGCCCACCGACCCTGCTCCTGTCCGCCGCAGACCTGGGCCCGGTCGTGCGCGAGCGCCGCAAGTCGCAGTCGCTGCGCATCGACGATGCGGCAAACCTGCTCGGCGTGTCCGTGGATCTCATGTCCCGGCTCGAAAACGGCCAGGGCTCGGTCCGCCTGGACAAAGCCCTGGCCGTGCTCGATGGCCTGGGCCTGACGCTCATGGTGCTGCCCAAGGAACACCCGTGGGTCCGCGAAGCGGTCTCATCCTGCGGTTCAGGCCCTTCAGCCAAGCCATCGGCCCCTCCCGTCACCCCCAAGCCATGAGGCGACCGGGATGACCCACGCACTGCAGGTCTGGACCGACGAGGCGCAGGTCGCCACCATCGAGCACGAAGGGCGCGACGACCGCTGGAGCCTGAGTTATGTCGAGCCCTGGATCGCTGATGCCAAGTCTTACCCGCTGTCTCCGGCGCTGCCCCTGGCACGCCCGGCGGCCGACTATCCTTCCGCATCCATCAAGCGCTTCATCGAGCACCTGCTGCCCGAGGGGCGCGCGCTGGACGTGGCCGTGGCCTACAACGGTCTGGCCAAGACCAACGTCTTCGGTCTGATCTGGGCGCTTGGCGCCGAGACCGCGGGCGCCCTGCGCTTCACCGGACAGACGAACCCGGCACCGCCCGCCGCCGAACCCCTCCTGCGAGAAATCCCCCTCCAGGAGCTCGACCAGCGCATCGCCGAACGCGAGCAGGTACCGCTGACGGTCTGGGACGGCAAGGTGCGCATGTCGGTGGCCGGCCTGCAAGACAAGCTGCTGGTCTACCTTGACCGTCCGCTGCGGGAGGGCGGGCGACTCTTCTTGGTGGACGGGCAGCGTTTGGCCTCGACCCACATCCTCAAGCCCGACACCGGCAACCCGCAAACCCCGCACCTGGCGGTCAACGAGCACTTCTGCATGTCGCTGGCCCGCCGCATGAAGCTGCCAGTCGCTGAGGTGAGCTTGTTGCGCACGCCTCGCCCGGTGCTGGTCGTGCGCCGCTTCGACCGCGAAGTCGAGACCGTCGACGGCCAGCCGCGGGTTCGCCGCCGGCACATCATCGACGCTGCCCAAGCTTGCGACCTGCCCGTGGCCTACAAGTACGAGCGTAACCTGGGCAATGCCGAGGCGGTGCGCCACATCCGCGATGGCGTGAGCTTCGCGCGCCTGTTCGGATGTGCCGACCTCACGGCGAACAAGGCGGCCACACGGCTGGCCATGCTGCGCTGGGCGCTGTTCCAATTCTTGATTGGCAACAGCGACGCCCACGGCAAGAACTTCTCGTTCTTTGTGCGCCCGGGCGGGCTGCTGGAGCCTGCACCCTGGTACGACCTGGTCAGCGTGCTGCAGTACGACGGCTTCGACACCGAGCTGTCCATGGCCTACGGCGACGTCTTCAGCCATGCCGAGGTCTCGGCCTTCGCCCTGGCCGACTTTGCTACCCGCTGCGGCATCGACCGCAAGCTGATGCGCCGCGAAGGCCAACGCCTGGCCAAGCTGGCCGCCGCAGAAGCAGCAGCGCAGGCCCAGGCAGCCGACTACGAGGGCGAGGCCGAGAGGGCTTTCGTGCAAGGCATCGCCGACTTCGTGGCCCGCCAGGCAGACCGGCTGACTCAGCTGGTCGCCGATGCGGCACAGTGGAAGGACGAATACTTCTGACCGACGAAAGAAGCGTCCCCGCAGCTCGCGCTGGCGGCGGCCCAGGCAAAGCGGGGCAGGGTCGTTTCAACCGATGGCGATGAACGAGCCTCGGCAGGGGCGGCCGCACTTGGCTCGGGACGTTCAACGTGCGCTCGCGCGTTCGGAAAGCCGCTGCATTCAGGCGCGGCCGAAACGCGCTCGCACTTGATCGGCCGTGGCGAGTTCGCGCCCCAGCACTTGCGCTCCTTGCGCGATCTGGGCGACCAGCGCTGCGTTGTCCGGGGCGATCTGCCCGTCTCGCAGCAGCACGTTGTTCTCGAACCCCACTCGAACATGTCCGCCCAGCGCTGCGGCAGCCATCGCGCATGCATGCTCTCGCGCCCCAAAGGCGCATACGGCCCAGGGGTGGTCCCCATCATGGGCCTGCACAAAAGGTAGCAAGTCCAGGGGCGAGGACGTCTGACCCGCGCTGTAGCGCCCCAGCACGAAGAGCAGGAACCACGGTGCTTCGGGGATCACGCCACGGCGGCGCAAGTCTTGCCAGTCCTGCACATCGGCCACATCGTAGAGGATCACCTGGGTCATGACACGCTGCCCGACCAACCATTGAAAGAAGCGCCCCAATTCGGCCTCGCTCACCGCCGGCACATGCAGTTCACGCAAGCCCACGGAGACGGCCTCGGGCACGACCTCACGCACCACGGCCATCTGGGCCGCCGGTTCGTAGAGCTTGGCAGCCTCGGTAGTGATCTGCACGACCAACTCCGAGCCCACGGCCCGCCGCACCGCCGCCGTGGCTTCACGGTAGGCTTGGGCATCGAGCCAGTGGCGCCCGTCAGGCCGACGCACATGCATGTGCAGCATCGACGCGCCGGCGTCCAGGCAAGCCTTGGCGGTTTGGGCCAAGGCTTGCGGCGTCAGTGGGACCGCCGGGTGCTGCTCGGTGGTCTTGTACGCGCCATTGGGCGCCACCGTGACGATGAGGGGTTCGATGCTGTCGATTGCAGTGATGGCCATGATCTTGGACTCCATCGGCACGTGAGACACATCGGCCCGCTGCGCGTTCGCAGCCTTCCTGACGTCTCGTCGGCCTCCGGCCGAATTGTTGCATCCCGGCAACGCAAGGCGGGGCCTTCACGGCCGCCTGTGGCCCACCAGGCTTGGATGCGCCGATCCAGCCCGCCCATGGGCAGCGAGCGCCTTTCGAGACGCCTGCATCTGCCGGCACGAAAGCCCCCACCAGCGGACACCCGACGGTCAGATTTCGGTCCCCCCCGTGCATTTGTTCACCATGTCGCCGCCGGCGCCGTGCCGCCTGCCCCGGCTTGCATGGGCTTGCAAGGTTTACAGTGTGGAAAGGATCAGCGATCATTGCCCGGCTCCACCCACGGCGCCTTCGGGCGCTGTGCGACCGCTCACTTTTTCCCAACTCGACCTTCTGGCATGGACACCCTGGCTGAGGCCCCGAACTCCACGCTGTCCGGCGTGGCGCGCGTGCTGGTCAACGCCGGCAAGCTCAGCGTCAAGACCGCCGAGGACCTGGCCAAGCAAGCCAAGGAAAAGCGCAGCAGCTTCATCGGCGCGGTCATCGCCGCCGGCGCCGTCTCCCCCAGCGACCTGGCGCACACCCTGTCGGCGGCGTTTTCGCTGCCGCTCATCGATCTGAGCGCCGTCGACGTCCAACGTCTGCCTCGGGGCCTGTTCGATGCCAAGCTGTCGGCCCAGTACCAGGTCGTCCCCCTGGGCAAACGAGGTAGCCGCCTGTTCATCGCCGGTGCCGACCCGACCGACCAGGAAGCGCTCGAGCGCATCAAGTTCGCCACCCAGCTCACGCCCGAGTGGGTGCTGGTCGAGCACGACAAGCTGGTCAAGGTGCTCGAAGGACTGGGCGCCTCGGCCAGCGAGGCGCTGGAAAACATCGTCGGCGGCGACTTCGAGTTCGACGTGACGGAGGAAGACACCGCCGCGGCAGAAGCCTCGGAAGTGGCGGCCGACGTGGAGGACGCGCCGGTCGTGCGCTTCCTGCAGAAGATGCTGATCGACGCGATCAATATGCGCGCGTCCGATCTGCATTTCGAGCCCTACGAGCTGAACTACCGCGTGCGCTTCCGCATCGACGGCGAGCTGCGCGAGATCACCCAGCCGCCCCTTGCCATCAAGGACAAGCTGGCCTCTCGCATCAAGGTGATCTCGCGCTTGGACATCGCCGAAAAGCGCGTGCCCCAGGACGGGCGCATGAAGCTGAAGTTCGGCAACCGCGCCATCGACTTTCGCGTCAGCACGCTGCCCACGCTGTTCGGCGAGAAGATCGTGATCCGCATCCTCGACCCGTCCAGTGCCAAGCTGGGCATCGAGGCCCTGGGCTACGAAAAGGCGGAAAAGGAACGGCTGCTGGCCGCCATCCACCGCCCCTATGGCATGGTGCTCGTCACCGGCCCCACCGGCAGCGGCAAGACGGTCTCGCTCTACACCTGCCTGAACATCCTGAACCAGCCCGGGGTGAACATCTCGACCGTGGAGGATCCGGCCGAAATCAACCTGCCGGGCATCAACCAGGTGAACGTCAACGAGAAGGCGGGGCTGACTTTCGCGGCGGCGCTCAAGGCCTTCCTGCGCCAGGATCCGGACGTCATCATGGTCGGTGAGATCCGCGACCTGGAAACCGCCGACATCGCCATCAAGGCCGCCCAGACCGGTCATTTGGTGATGTCCACGCTGCACACGAACGATGCCCCTTCGACGTTGACTCGCCTGCGCAACATGGGCGTGGCGCCGTTCAACATCGCCTCCAGCGTGATCCTGATCACCGCCCAACGCCTGGCGCGGCGCCTGTGCGAGAACTGCAAGCAGCCGGCCACCTACCCGCGCGAGGCCATGCTCAAGGCCGGCTTCAAGGATGAGGAACTCGACGGCAGCTGGAAGCCCTACCGTGCCGTGGGCTGCTCAAGTTGTAACAATGGCTACAAAGGGCGCGTCGGCATTTACCAAGTGATGCCCATTTCCGAGGAGATCCAACGCATCATCCTGGCCGACGGCTCGGCGATGGACATTGCCGCCCAAGCCCAGAAGGAGGGGGTGCGGGATCTGCGTCAGGCAGGTTTGTACAAAGTCCGGCTCGGGGTGACGACGCTGGAAGAAGTCATTTCCGTGACCAACGAATAAGTTTTGAAACAGGGTTTGCGCCCTGGAGGCACCATGGCAGTTGCAGCAGCAAAGAAGACCCAGGAATTCGTCTTCGAATGGGAAGGCAAGGACCGCAACGGCAAGGCCGTGCGCGGGGAGATGCGTGCCGGCGGCGAAGCCATGGTCAGCGCCAGCCTGCGCCGCCAGGGCGTGCTGGTCACCAAGGTCAAGAAGCGCCGCATGAGCGGGGGCAAGGCGATCAAGCCCAAGGACATCGCCATCTTCACCCGCCAACTGGCCACGATGATGCGCGCCGGCGTGCCGTTGCTGCAGGCCTTCGACATCGTGGGCCGCGGCAGCAGCAACCCGCGACTGACCAAGCTGCTCAACGAGATCCGCATGGACGTCGAGACCGGCACCAGCCTGTCGACCGCCCTGCGCAAGCATCCGCTGTACTTCGATGCGCTGTACTGCAACCTGGTCGAAGCGGGCGAGGCCGGCGGCATTCTCGAGACGCTGCTCGAGCGGTTGGCCACTTACAAGGAAAAGACCGAGGCCATCAAGGCCAAGATCAAGTCGGCCCTGGTCTACCCGGTGGCCGTGCTGGTGGTGGCCTTCGTGGTGGTGGCCATCATCATGATCTTCGTGATCCCGGCTTTCAAGGAGATCTTCACGTCCTTCGGCGCCGACCTGCCGGCACCCACGCTGCTGGTCATGGCCATGTCCGACCTGTTCGTCCGGTACTGGTACATCATCTTCGGTGTGCTGATCGGTGGCACCTACTTCTTCTTCGAAAGCTGGAAACGCTCGGAGAAGATGCAAAAAGCCATGGACCGCCTGTTGCTGAAAGTGCCCCTGTTCGGCCCGCTGGTCTACAAGTCGGCCGTGGCGCGCTGGACGCGCACGCTGGCCACGATGTTCGCCGCCGGCGTGCCGCTGGTCGAAGCCCTCGACTCGGTGGGCGGCGCCTCGGGCAATGCCGTGTTCGCCGAGGCCACCGAGAAGATCCAGAAGGACGTCTCCACCGGCACGAGCCTGACCACGGCCATGCAGTCCACCGGCATCTTCCCGGTGATGGTGCTGCAGATGTGCGCGATCGGCGAGGAATCCGGCTCGCTGGACCACATGCTCAACAAGGCCGCCGAGTTCTTCGAGCAAGAGGTCGATGAAGCCGTCAAGGGGTTGTCGAGCCTGCTCGAACCCGTCATCATCGTTGTCCTGGGTGGCATCATCGGTGGCATCGTGGTGTCGATGTACCTGCCGATCTTCAAGCTGGGCCAGGTGGTCTGAAGCACAACCGCAAGAATCTCGATGTCCCCTGAAGTGCTTGCCTGGTGGCTCTCGCCGGCCGCCCTGGCCGTGCTGGGCCTGTGCGTCGGCAGCTTCCTCAACGTGGTCATCCACCGCCTGCCCCTGATGCTGGAGCGGCAGTGGCGGCGCGACAGTGCCGAGTTGCTCGAGCAGCCCCTGCCCGACGACGGCGAGCCGCTCAGCCTGCTGCGGCCAGGCTCGCGCTGCCCCCAGTGTGGACACCGCATCCGCTGGTACGAAAACATTCCCGTCATCAGTTGGATCGTGCTGCGCGCTCGCTGCTCGGCCTGCAAGGCTCCGATCTCCTGGCGCTATCCCGGCGTCGAGCTGCTGACCGCCACACTTTTCGCCGGCGTGGCCTGGAAGCTCGGCCCCCAGCCGGTGGCGCTAGCCTGGTGCGCCGTGATGGCCACCTTGGTGGCCCTGACCTTCATCGACTGGGACACCACCTTGCTGCCTGACCAACTCACCCAACCCCTGTTGTGGGGCGGCCTGATCGCCGCCGCCTTGGGCTGGACGATCCCCTTGTCCACCGCCCTGTGGGGTGCCGTGGCGGGCTATTTGTCGCTGTGGTCCGTCTATTGGCTCTTCAAGCTGACCACCGGCAAGGAAGGCATGGGCTTTGGCGACTTCAAACTGCTGGCCGCACTGGGCGCCTGGCTGGGCTGGAACACCCTGCTGCCGATCGCACTGATCGCCTCGCTGATCGGTGCCATCGTGGGCATCGGGATGAAGCTGGCCAGCCGCCTGCGCGAAGGCCGCTACGTGCCCTTCGGCCCTTTCTTGGCCGGCGCCGGCGTGCTGGTGTACTTCGTGGGCGCCGATACCGTGCTGGGCTGGATCGGCTGGGCCTGACCGCATGGACCGTCCACGACTTGCCCGTCCCCGCCGCCTGGGTCTGACCGGCGGCATCGGCAGCGGCAAGAGCACGGTGGCGGCCTGGCTGCGCGAGCGCGGCGCCCATCTGGTCGACACCGATGCGATCTCGCGCCAGCTCACACAGGCCGGTGGGGCCGGCATCGCGCCGATCCGCGAGGCCTTCGGCGATGCGGCCCTCACCTCTGACGGGGCCCTGAACCGTGAGGTCATGCGCGAACTCGTCTTCCGCGATCCACAGCTCAAGGCACGGTTGGAGGCCATCTTGCATCCGCTGATCGGTGCGGAAGCGACGCGCCTGGCAGCCCAGGCCCGGCCGGACCAGATGCTGGTCTTCGATGTGCCCTTGCTCGTCGAGTCTCGCGTTTGGCGCGCCCGGGTGGACCAGGTGCTCGTGGTCGACTGCCCGCCCGAGCGTCAGGTGGATCGCGTGATGCGGCGTTCGGGACTGACACGGCAGGCTGTGCAGTCCATCATCGCCCAGCAGGTCTCGCGCTCGCAGCGCTTGGCCGCCGCCGACATCGTCGTCGCCAACGACACCGACACGCTGGCCGACCTGCATGCCACGCTGGAGGCGCTGTGGGCCTGGTGGCATCCGGCCGCCTGAGCACGTGCCGGACCGCAAGCGAGGCGGCGGTGGCCCACCGGCAGACGGGGTCTTGGGCGGCGCGCCGGTGGTCCACCTGGTCCGGGTGTGGAACAATGCCCGGCATCTTCTCGCATCGTGCTGCTGGCCTTGATCCTTTACGAATACCCCTTCAACGAAAGCATCCGCACCATGCTGCGGCTCGAACATCTGTTCGACCGGCTGGGTCAGCTGATGTCGCGTGAAGCAGCCGTTGACCATCATTTCGCACTGGCCACCCTGTTCGAGATCATGGACGTGGCCTCGCGGGCCGACCTCAAGTCCGACCTTCTCAAGGATCTGGAACGCCAGAAGACCGTGCTCAGCGGCTACCGCGGCAACCCCTCGATTTCCGAGCAGGCCCTGGACGAGGTGATCGGCCGCATCGACCACGCTTTCGTCCGACTCAACCAGTTGCCCGGCAAGGCGGGCCATGCGCTCACAGGCAACGAATGGCTGATGAGCGTGCGCAGCCGCATCAGCATCCCGGGCGGCACCTGCGAGTTCGACCTGCCCGCCTATTACGCCTGGCAGAAGTTGCCCGCCGAGCGGCGGCAAGCCGACCTGCAGCGCTGGGTGGGCACGCTGATGCCACTGGCCGAGGCCCTGCGCGTGTTGCTGGGCCTGCTGCGAGAGTCCGGCGTGCCCCACAAGGTGATGGCCATGGCGGGCCAGTACCAGCAGAGCCTGCCCGCCGGGCGCAGCTACCAGCTCATGCGAGTGCGCCTGGACCCGTCCTCCGGTCTCGTGCCCGAGATCAGCGGCCATCGGCTGATGGTGTCGATCCGTTTCATGCGTCAGGACGAGGAAGGGCGGCTGCGGCCCTCCACCGAGGATCTGGGCTTCGAACTGACCTTGTGCACCGGATGAGTTCAGCGCCGCCCAAACCCCGCACCGTGCGCTGCCCAGCCTGTGGCGGGCCGAGCCTGTATGCGCCCGAGAACCCGCACCGCCCCTTCTGCAGCGAACGCTGCAAGAACCTGGATTTCGGAGCCTGGGCCAGCGAGAGCTACCGCGTGCCGGCGCCGCCGGACAGCGCCGACACCGAGGCCCCGGACGCCACGCCGCCAGTGCATTGACGCCCGGTCAGTCCGCGTGGGTCGGCCCGACGAAGCGCCGTTCGGCCGCAAACCACTGCAGCACCGGCACCGTGCCCGGCAGCACCGGATGCACCCGCACCGGCAGTTCCTGCCAGGCCATGGACTGGCCTTCGCGCATCTCGAACTCGCCGGCCCAGTCGTAGACCTTGCAAAAGTGCAGGCGCACCAGGGCATGCGGGTAATCGACCAGTTCGACCTTCCACGGATGCACGGCTCCGATGGTGATGCCCAGTTCCTCATGCAACTCGCGGCGCAGCGCCTCCTCCACCGACTCGCCGGCCTCGAGCTTGCCCCCCGGGAACTCCCAGTAGCCCGCATAGACCTTGCCCTGCGGACGCGAGGTGAGCAGGAAGCGGCCCTCCCCTGCCGGCGTGCGCTCGACCAGCACGCCCACGGCGACATCCACCGGCGTCCTCATGCCGGGTGCACACCGTGTCCGTCCACGGCCACGCTTGCAGGCGTGGCCGGCTCCATGCCTTGCGAAGCGTTGCTTCGCATGCCTGCGGCACCGGCATTACGTTCCACGGCCACGCTTGCAGGCGTGGCCGGCTCCATGCCTT
>NZ_JBKBSL010000004.1:0-114895 GCF_046291045.1 Caldimonas sp.
GCGGATGCCGCCGGACGGAGCTTCTTCTTCCTCCAGTTTCTGGCTCTCGCCGGTGATGCCCTGTAGCAGGGCATCGACCTCGTCTTGCGACAGGATTTGCTGGTTCATCGTTCAGTCTCCACGCCTTGCGCAGCCTGCTCAGGCCGAGCGAGCGCTGCGGCGTCGGCCTGGCCCGCCCGCCGGCAAAGCCGTGCGCCCGGAGCACGCGACGCTTGCAGCGAGGGGGCCATGATTCACTGGATGATGAAGTTGGAGAAGTGCACGGCCACGATGGGGTTGTGCACGCGAGCGCGCGGGCGCCGCCCATTGCCTGCAGCGTCAGTGTTTTGCTCCTCCAGATCGATGCCCAGGGGCCGTACGGCCTCGCGCATGATTTCCATGGCGAGTTGCTCTTTGCCAGCGCGCTCGTGTAGTTCGGTCGAGGTCTTCTGCGACAGCAGCATCAGCACGTTGCTGCGGATCGCCGGCATGTAGGCTTTGAGCTGCTCGGCCACTTCCTTCGATTCGACCTCCAGCGTGACGCCCACTTGTGCATAGCGTTCGGCCGGCCGGTCGGCCAGGTTGACGGTGAAGGTGTCCAGAGGCAGGAAGGTCGGCGCGGCCGCCGAACCCTTCTTCGCCGGCTGTGAGGCGGCGGGCCGGCCGTCCAGGTCTTCTTCTTCGTCCTCGGCGGGGTTCTTCTTGAGCAGCATCACGGCGGCTACTGCGGCCAGGGCCAGCACCAGCACGCCGATGATGGCGAACAAGATGAGCTTTTTGCCCCCTTTGGCCGGGGCGGCGTCGGCGGCTGCGGCTGCAGACATGGTCGTGTCCTTCAACGGGGCGGCCGGGCCATGGGGCCAAGCCAGGGGATGTGGCTCCGATTATTCGGCTCGATGCGCGGCCCGAACCCGGAAATAGGGGCGGAAATCCGGGCCTGCCGTGAGGTTTTGCCGGTTCGGGCGTCGGGGTGTTCAGGCATAGAGATCCAGCCGGCCGGGCAGGGGCGCGGCGCGGGGCCGCAAGCCCGAGGCCGCATCGGCCGGCCTGTCATCGCCGCGATGGGGGCCCGGCCCGTGCCTGAGGTCGTCGGCTTGGCGGCGCGGCATCGCATCGCGGGACACGCCGCCGCCGGTCAGCGTCAGGCCGGCTTCGTGCAGTGCGGCCGCCAGATGGGAGAAGCTGGCTTCCAAGGCCGCTCGGGTGGCGCTGGCACTGGCCGTGAATTCCACGTGGGCCTGCTGGCCCGAGACTGCGATGTGTACGTTCACGGGGCCCATGTCGGCGGGGTTGAGGTGGAGCTGGGCTTCCTGGACACCCTGACGGGTGAGGACGGTGATGTGCTGGGCCAGGGCGTCTGGGAAGTCGGGGTCGTGCACGGGCGTGGCCAGCGTGGTTCCGGGCGCGGGGGCTGCCGCAGTGCTTGCGCCGCCCGCCGCGGGGACCGGGGGCGCCGAGCCGGCCAGCCAGGGCACTGGGCTGGCTCCGGGGGCTTCTGCACTGTGCAGGCCCTGGGGCGCGGGGGCGGCCATGAGCGTGGCGTCGAGCTCCGACGGCGGAGTCTGCGCCACGAGCAGTGCTGCATCGGTGTCGCCGGCTGGCGCCACGGCGGGGCTGTCGATCGGTGGCTCGGACATGGGTTCGAGCAGCCCGGAGGTCGGCGTGCGCGTGCCGGCCTTGGCGTCTTGGTCCGGGGCCGCCAAGGCCAATCCGTCTTTGCGGTCGAGGGCTGCGGTGGCATCTGCCGCCACGGCGGGCGCTTCGGGTGTCATCCACCACCAGGGTGCGGGCAGCTCGCCGCCGGCGGCCGCAGGGGTGGGCTCGTCGCGCTCGGGTTCGTCCTGAGTGGTTGAGGGTGCGCTGGCGGGGCGACCGTCCGAGGCCCTGTCGGGGCGTTCTGGGGCAGGGTCGGATGAGCTTTGCCGGGCCTCGTGAGGCGGGGGGGCAGGCCGGGCGTTCGGACCATGGTGGGTGGACGCAGGAAGGGGGCGCGAGGCCGGGGCGCTAGGCTGGGCACGCTGCAGCCAGTGGCCGAAGTCGGCCGCGGCGTCGGCGCGGGTGCTGCCGTTGCGGGCGGGCGGCGTGGCGCCGACGCTTGCCGCGGCGGGGGCGAAGGGCAGGGCGGTGACGGTCATGGGCGGCCTCTCAGGCCAGGGCGAGGTCGCCGGGGGTGGCGGGGCGGCGGGACCAGGCCACGCGCGAGGCTTGTTCGTCGGTGAGCTTTTGTTCCTGGCGTTGGGCGGCCAGGGTCAGTTCGTCTTGGCGGCGCTCGATCAGCTTTCGGATGGACGCGGCGCGTGTCTCACGCTCGCGCAGCACCTGCAGCGCCTGGTCGAGGTGGTGTTGCAGGCGTTGCACGGCTGCATCTTGCTGGGCGCCGGCTTGGTCGAGGCGGGACATGAAGTCCTGGTAGCACTGGATGATCGGCGCCGAGCCCTCGACACGGAACCGGTCCCCCCAGCGCCGCTGGTAATCGCGCCGGTAGTCATCGAGCTGGCGGGCCTGTGAGCAGGCGGCGTTCACCTGGTGCTGCAGCCGCACCACGGTCCGGCGGGCCTGTTCGCAGTCTTTCTCGGCCACTTCGAGGGCCAGGGTCAAAGGGTGGAGGCTGGGGTGCATGGCGGGTTCTGTGCAGTAAGAGGGCAATCAGCGAGGAGGAAGGCAGTCCATCATCCGGCGCACGCTGTCGGCCAGAGAGGCGCGCTCGTGCATGTCCTGTTGCAGCAGCGAGCGGATGGCCGGCCAGGCTTGGACGGCGGCGTCGAGCTCGGCGTCCTGGCCGGGCACGTAGGCGCCCAGTTGCAGCAGATCGCGGCTGCGGTTGTAGCGGGCGAGCATCTGGCGCAAGCGGCGTGCGGCCTCGAGGTGGTCGGCCGTCGCGACGTTGTGCATCACACGCGAGGCGGACTTCTCCACGTCGATGGCGGGGTAGTGGCCGGACTCGGCCAGCTCGCGCGTGAGGACGATGTGCCCGTCGAGGATGGCCCGGGCGGCGTCGGCGATCGGGTCTTGCTGATCGTCACCCTCGCTGAGCACGGTGTAGAAGGCCGTGATCGAGCCCATGCCGTTGAGCCCGTTGCCGCTGCGCTCCACGAGCTGCGGCAGCTTGGCGAAGCAGCTGGGGGGGTAGCCCTTGGTGGCCGGGGGTTCGCCGATGGCCAGGGCGATCTCGCGTTGAGCCATGGCGTAGCGGGTGAGCGAGTCCATCAGCAGCAGGACGTGCTGGCCGCGGTCGCGGAAGTGTTCGGCGATCGCGGTGGCATAGGTGGCGCCTTGCATGCGCATCAGCGGCGGCGCATCGGCCGGGGCGGCCACCACGACCGAGCGGGCCAGCCCCTCCTCGCCGAGGATGTCCTCGATGAACTCTTTGACCTCGCGGCCGCGCTCGCCGATCAGGCCCACGACGATGACGTCGGCTCGGGTGTAGCGCGCCATCATGCCCAGCAACACGGACTTGCCGACGCCGGAGCCGGCGAACAGGCCGATGCGCTGGCCGCGGCCTACGGTCAGCAGGGCGTTGATGGCGCGCACGCCGGTGTCCAGCGGCTCGCGCACGGGGTCGCGGTCCATTGCGTTGATGGGGCGACGCACGAGGGGTTCGTTGTGTACCTGGGTGACCGGCCCTTTGCGGTCCATCGGCCGGCCATGAGGGTCGATCACACGGCCGAGCAGTCCGTCGCCCATGGGCAGGTGCAGGCTGCGGTCCTCGGTGCGGCGCCAAGGGTGACTGACCTGCCCAAGCCTCGGTGGCGTGATCGGGCTGCTCAGCGGCACGACACGGGCCCCGCTGGCCAGCCCGTGGACTTCGCCCGTGGGCATCAGGTAGGCGCGATCGCCAGCGAAGCCCACCACCTCGGCCTGCACCGGGGGCTGGCCGTCCATGCGAACCTCGCAGACCGAGCCCACGGGCACTCGGATGCCAGCGGCTTCGAGCACGAGGCCGGCCACCTTGACCAGGGTGCCCTGGGCCTCCAGGCCCAGCGGCGCGGCCGCGAAGGCCCGCAGGTCCTCAAGGTACTGATGCCAGGCCGCGAGTTTGACGGCCGCAGGGTCCAGGCCGCTCATGGGGTGTCCTCTGTCGTCGATGCCGTTTCGCTATCGGCCTGCCAGGCGCTGTCGTGGCCCAGGGCAGCGGCGGCGCGACGCCAGCGGGTCTCGATACTGGCGTCGATGAGGCCAATGTCCGATTCGACGATGCATCCGCCGCGGCTTACTTCGGGGTCGCTCACCAGCCGTGCGCCACGGCTGTCCAGGTCGAGCTGCCCTTGTTGGGTGAGGAGTTGGTGGTCGTCGGGGTGCAGGCGCACACGGATGTGGCGGGCCGAGTGCACCAGGGCATTGAGGGCTTCCTGGGCGACGGCTTCGATCAGGGCCGGCCGGGTGCTCAGCTCGCTGCGCACCGCCTGGCGGGCAATCTCCATGGCCACCTTCGACAGGCCCTGGGCGAGCTGTTGTTCCATCGCGTCGAGCTGGGCCCGGAAGGCTGCTGCCACGGCAGCCACCTGGGCGGTGACCTGGGCGGCATAGCTCTGCTTGAAGCCGTCGAGTGCCACCAGCCCGTCGCGGTAGCCGTCCTTGTAGCCGGCCTGCCGGGCTTCGGCGATTTGGGCCTGCAGCTGCGCTTCGCGTTCTTCGGACGTGGGCTGGGGGGCCGGTGCCGGCGGCATGCCCGGCGACGGCGCGGTGGCCGACTCATTGGAGAAGGAGTCCGGGCTCCATGCGGAGAAGGAATGGAGCTCCTCGCGCGGAATGAAGCGGCTGTACAGCGGTGTTGCCATGGGCGTTCGCGGCCGGTTCAAACGAAGCCGTCATCGCCGCCAAGGGACAACACGATCTGTCCTTCGTCGGCCAGGCGGCGCACGATCTTGAGCAGTTCCTTCTGCTCGGCCTCGACCTCGGACAGGCGCACGGGCCCGCGCGACTCCAGATCCTCGCGCAGCGTCTCGGCGGCGCGTGAGGACATGTTGCTGAAGATCTTCTCGCGCAGCTCCGGCGTGGCGCCCTTGAGGGCGATGATGAGCGACTCGGTCTGCACCTCCTTGAGCAGGGTCTGGATGCCCCGGTCGTCGATCTTCATCAGATCGTCGA
Source organism: Caldimonas sp. (assembly GCF_046291045.1). Lineage (GTDB taxonomy): Bacteria > Pseudomonadota > Gammaproteobacteria > Burkholderiales > Burkholderiaceae_C > Caldimonas. The sequence continues at coordinate 5,068 of NZ_JBKBSL010000004.1, forward strand.
ACGTGAACATGTTGTCCATGATTTTCTGCGCCAGATCGGGATCGGCCTGACGGATGTAGTCGAGCATCGGGCCTTCGATGGCCGAGCCCATCATGTTGATGATCTCGGCGGCCGTCTTGACGCCCCCCAGCGAGGCCTTGCGCAGCTTGTCCCCGCCGGCCAGCACCTTGGACAGCACTTCGTTGAGGTCTTTCAGCGCCGAGGGCTGAATACCATCGAGCGTGGCGATACGGATCATCACTTCGTGTCGCTGGCGCTCGGCGAAGTGGCGCAGCACCTCGGCAGACTGCTCGAACTCCAGGTGCACCAGGATGGCGGCGATGATCTGGGGGTGTTCGTTGCGAAGCAGTTCGGCCACCGATCCCGGGTCCATCCACTTCAGGCTCTCGATCCCGGAGACGTCGCCGCCTTGCAAGATGCGGTCGATCAGCAGGTTGGCCTTGTCCTCGCCCAGGGCCTTGCGCAGCACCGACTTGACGTATTCGTCGGTGTCGTTGACCAGCATGCTCTGGTCCGAAGCGTCGGCGGTGAAGCGATCAAGCACCGATTCCACTCGCTCGCGCGGGATCACCTTCATCTTGGCGATGGTCTCGCCCAGGCGCTGCACCTCTTTCGGGGTGAGGTGCTTGAAGACCTCGGCGGCCTCTTCTTCGCCCAGCGACATGAGGAGAATGGCCGAGTCTTGCAGTCCGTCTTCGTCCATGGTGTCTTTCGGTGAAGTGGCAGGCCGTGCCGACCGCTCAGGCGGCGGCCTCCTTGGAGACCCAGCTGCGCACGATGTTGGCCACGGCCGCGGGGTTGTCTCGTGCGAGCTGGCGCGCCGCCTCGAGCTTGTTGTTGTTCAGCGGGGCGGCCAGCAGCGGCACGCCGGGGGCTTCGTCGCCGTTGCCGCCGGCCAGCGGCGGGAGCATCTCCGGACCGTCGATCACGGCATCCACCTTGGCAGCCGGGGCCTCAGGGGTCATCGCAGCCTTGAGCGCGGGGCGTACCACGCCGAGCACGAGCAGCAGCGCCACCAGGCTCAGGGCCCCCGGCACGACGAACTGTCGCACCAGATCCAGCACCTCGGGCTGTTGCCACAGCGGCCGTTCGGCAGGCTCCTCGGGCTTGCTCACCTGGAAGGGGGCGTTGATCACCTGCAAGGAGTCGCCGCGGTCGGCCGAAAACCCCATGGACTCCCGCACCAAGTTCGTGAGCTTTTGGAGTTCCTCCTCGCTCAGCGGCACCTGGGTCGTGCGGCCGCGGGCGTCGGTCTGGGTGCGGTGGTTCACGACCACTGCGGCACTCAGGCGCTTGATCGTGCCGGTGGCATTGCGCGTGACGCGCACGGTCTTGTCCACCTCGTAGTTCGTCACCGCCTCGCGGCGCACCTGGGCGTTGCCGGCACCACCGGCATTGGCGGCTTGCAGCGCCTGGGCGGGGCCGTTGATCGGGGCCTGGGCTGGGACCGGTGGTTGGTTGGTGGCCGCACCAGGCACGCCGGTGGGGGGGGCTGCCTCGGTCTGGGTGGATTCCAGGTGCTGCATGCTGCGAACGGCCGCCGGCTCGCCACCTTGGTTCGGGCGAAACTGCTCGGAGGTCGATTCGCTTTGCGAAAAGTCCACCTCGGCGGTGACCTGGGCCCGCAGGTTGTCGCGGCCGACCACCGGCTCGAGGATGTCGGTGATGCGACGCGTCAGCGTGGCCTCGATCTGCGCAACGTACTGGAGCTGGTTGGCATCGAGGCCTTGGGTCTTGCCTTCGGGCGACTCGGTCAACAGGTTGCCGTTCTGGTCCACGATGGAGACGGCTTTCGGAGCGAGATCGGGCACGCTGCTGGAGACCAGGTGCACGATGCCGGCAATCTGTGCGCGGTCCAGGCTGCGTCCCGGATGCAGATGCACGAGCACCGAGGCCGAGGGTTTCTGCTGCTCGCGGAAGAAGCCGTTCTGGTTGGGCAGGGCCAGATGAACCCTGGCGCTGCTCACGGCAGCCAAAGCTTCGATGGAGCGGGTCAGCTCGCCTTCGAGGCCACGCTGGAAGGTCAGGCGCTCCTGAAACTGCGTGATGCCGAAGCGGGCGTTGTCCATCAGCTCGAACCCCACGGTCGAACCCTTGGGCAACCCGGCCGAGGCCAGGCGCAGCCGCACATCGTGCACGCGGTCGGCCGGCACCAAGATGGCGGCTCCGCCGTCGGCGTGTTGGTATGGCACGTTCATCTGCGACAGCTGCGCGATGATCGCGCCACCGTCCTTGTCTGACAGGTTGGCGTAGAGCACCTTGTACTGCGGCTTCACGGACCACAGCGACAGCGCCACCACGATGGCCACCAGGCCAGCCAGGCCGGCGGCCAGCAACAGCTTGCGCGGGGTCGGCAACGCGTTGATGCGCTGGACGAACCCAGCGGAGGCCGGTGGGGCAGCCAGGGCGGGCGGCAGGTTCTGAGGCAGGGCGACGGCGTTGTCCATCGTGCGGGTTCCCGAGGTTCTGGGCAGGCCCCGGGGCGCCAGGCGCTGGCCTGCGATCCCCAGGGTGTCGTTGGGGACCGATTATTCGGAGGGGAAGGCTCGCCCAAGGGCGAAAGAGGGCAACAAACGGCAGTCAGTTCGACGCATCGTGCGGACCCGGCACGCCTACCATCGGCTGATCGGCATGAAGGGCTCGCACTTGAGCCCTCCATGCAGGAGATGGCATCATGGACGTCCGACTCAAGCCTTTCAACTTCCAGCAAGCCCTGGCCAAAAGCGGCATGGCGCTGCCCTCGGATGCCGTGCGGCCGGGCCGTACGGAGTCGGGGCCTGCTGCCGTGGGCTTCTCGCAGGCCCTGAGCCAGGCCCTCAAAACGGTGAGCGCCACCCAGTTGCAGGCCTCGGAGATGCAGCGGCAGGTTCAACTGGGCAACCCCACGGTGTCCCTGGAGGAGACCATGGTCACGATGCAGAAGGCCCAGATCGGATTCCAGGCCACCCTGCAGGTGCGCAACCGGCTGGTGCAGGCCTACACCGACATCATGAACATGTCGGTGTGAGGCCCCGTACCGCGAGAGGGCGGGCCGGGTGCGCGCTCAGAACCCGAGGCTGGCCAGCAGGTCGTCGACCTGTTCCTGGTTGGTGACGACGTCGGTACGCCCTTCGGGGTTGACCACGGGCCCGTTCAGGAAGGTCTGTTCCACCTTGTGCACCTGGTCGGGCGGGGCGGTCTGCAGCAGCAGCTTGACGAGCTGGTCCTCGATGTCGGCGGCCAGCTTCACCACGCGGGCCACCACCTGGCCGGTGAGGTCGTGGAAGTCCTGGGCCATCATGATGTCGGTGAGGTGCTGGTCGATGCGCGCCGAGCGTGCTTCGACATCGCTGACGAAGTTCATCACGCTGCCGCTGGCCACTGCGCGGACCGGATCGGCGACGATGGCCTGGGCGATGCGCCGGGTCTCCGAGGCGATCTGGTCATGCTCGGCCTTGGCCTGGTCGACCAGGTTGAGCACCTTCTCGGCGGCCTCGCCGGTCTTGGTGGCGATGTAGTTCAGGCGGCTGCGGGCATCGGGCAGGCTGTCGGTGATCTCGCCCAGCTTGGGCATGAAGCCGAGCTGCGCCAGCGTGTCGTGCAGGTTGCGCGTCATCTCGCCGATGCGCTGATACACCTCGGGCGAGGTGGTCAGAGGCGGGGTGCTGCCATGGGGGCTGAGGGTGTCGCTCATGGCCTGGCCTCACTTGCCCAGTTTTTGGAGAATCTTCAGCACCTTTTCCTCCAGCGTGGCCTTGGTGAAGGGCTTGACGATGTAGCCGGCCGCGCCGTCTTGCGCCGCCCGCACGATGTCCTCCTTGCGGGCCTCGGCCGTGACCATCAGCACCGGCAGGTGCTTGAGCTTGTCGTCCTTCTTGATGGCCGACAGCAGCTCGAAGCCATTCATGTTGGGCATGTTGATGTCGCTGACCACGAAGTCGAAATGGCCGTTCTGAAGCATCTGCAGGGCCACGGCGCCGTCCTCCGCTTCCTCGGCATTGTTGTAGCCAATCTCCTTCAGCAGGCCCCGCACGATGCGGCGCATGGTGGAGAAGTCATCGACGATGAGGAATTTCAGGTCGGTGGCGGTACTCATGGGGAGTGTCCTCGCAGGGAAAACAGGGGTTCGCAGGCTTATCGGCCGGGCGCCGGAAAACTGAAGCTCTGTGCAGCCGATGCCGGTGCGACGGCCTCTTGCACCTGCGGGGCCGTGCCGGCCTCGACGTCACCGCCGCGTTCGAAGCGCTCCTGGGCGTCCTTGTTCATCACGATGATGCTGATGCGCCGGTTGATCGGGTTGAGCGGGTTGTCCTTGTCCAGCAGCGAACTGGACGCCAGACCCAGCACACGCACCACCTGGCCTTCCCGCAGGCCGCCGGCCACGAGTTCGCGCCGCGAGGCGTTGGCCCGGTCGGCCGAGAGCTCCCAGTTGCTGTAGCCCCGCTCGCCGCTGGTGTAAGGTGCGGCGTCGGTATGACCGGCCAGCGTCACCTTGTTGTCCACCTCCGACAGCACCTTGCCGATCTCGCGCAGGATCGCGCGCATGTAGTCTTTCACCAGGGCGCTGCCGGAATCGAACATCGGGCGGTTTTGCTCATCGACGATTTGGATGCGTAGTCCATCTTGCGTGATGTCCAGGCGGATCTGCGAGCGGAACTGCACCAGCAGCGGGTTGTTCGTGACGGACTGCTCGATGCGTTGCTTCAATCTCTCCAGGCTGGCCGCCTCGGCGCGGGCGAGCTGCTCCTTCAGGGCTTGCAGGTTGATCGTCTTGCGCTCGGCTTCGATGTCGCCCTGTCGAACCTGGCCGGTGGTGCGCGTGAGGTCGGTGCCGCCCCCCTTGATGACGTGAGAGGCGTCGCCTGCGCCACTGCCCCCGCTGAGCAGGGCGATCTTCAGGGGCGAGGTGAAATAGTCGGCAATGCCCTTGCGGTCGCCTTCGGTGGTCGAGCCCAGCAGCCACATCAGCAGGAAGAAGGCCATCATCGCCGTGACGAAGTCGGCGTAGGCGATCTTCCAGGCGCCGCCGTGATGTCCGTGGCCACCCTTCTTGACCTTTTTGATGATGATGGGCTGGAGCTTCTTGGAGTCGCCGGCCATGATGCGTCCTGGTCAGGCCTTCTTGCCCTTGACGTGGCCTTCCAGCTCCGAGAAGCTGGGACGTTCGGTGGAATACAGCACTTTGCGGCCGAACTCCACGGCGATTTGCGGCGCGTAACCCTGCATGCTGGCCAGCAAGGTCGTCTTGATGCACTGCAGCTCCTTGGTGGCTTCGTCGTTCTTCTGCTCCAGCAGGCCAGCCAGGGGTTCCACGATGGCATAGGCCAGCAAGATGCCCAGGAAGGTGCCCACCAGTGCCGAGCCGATCATCGCGCCCAGCACGGCCGGCGGCTGACCCACGGATCCCATCGTATTGACGACGCCCAGCACGGCCGCCACGATGCCGAAGGCCGGCAGGCCACCAGCGACCCGCTGGATGGCAGCAGCAGGCGCATGGGCTTCGTGATGGTGGGTCTCGATTTCGCTATCCATCAGTGACTCGATTTCATGCGCGTTCAGGTTGCCTGAGACCATCATGCGAAGATAGTCCGTGATGAACTCCACGACGTGGTGATCACTGCCGACGGTCGCATACTTCTTGAATAGCGCAGACTCGTGGGGGGCTTCCACATCTTTCTCGATGGACATCAGCCCCTCTTTGCGGGCTTTTTGCAAAATGTCATAGAGCAAGGCCATGAGCTCCATGTACCGCGCCTTGGTGTATTTGGAGCCTTTGAGGAGCTTGGGAATGGCGCCAAAGGTGGCTTTCAAGACCTTGGGCTGGTTGTTGACGATGAAGGCACCGAATGCGCCGCCGCCAATGACCATGAGTTCGGTCGGCAATGCTTGAAGAATGACACCCATGTTGCCGCCATGGATGATGAAGCCGCCGAAGATGCAGCCCAGCGCCACGATGTAGCCGACGATGACGAACATGTTGCGGGTCTTTCCAGGTGGGTGAGGCGGCCTGACTCGAACCAGGGGCTCTGACCGTGTTCCGATGGGTTATCGGCCACAAGCTGCAGCACTTGAGAGCGCGTTGACCGTGAAAAAAAGCACGGGCTCTCGAGGAGCCCGTGGTCAAGGCGCCGCGCGGGCGCTCAGGAGGAGACGACTGAAAGTCTTGCCGCGTGGCCGGGATCAGTGCAACTGCAGGCCGCCGGACTTGCCCTTGCCGGCGCGCGCCGGCGGGTTGCACAAGCCGCACACGAAATGCTTGGCGATCTCATGGGGATGGGTGACGAAGTGGCCGCCGCACTTCGAGCACGGGGTCAGGGTCAGCATTCCGTTGTCGATGAACTTCACCAGGCGCCAAGCGCGGGTGATGGACAGTTGTGGCTCCAGCCCCTGGGACTGGGTCTGCTCGAGATACAGACGGTAGGCCTTGATGACCACGTCGATCTCGTCGAGCTCGACGGCCTTGTTCAGGTATTCGTGGATGTTCAGGAACAGCGAGGCGTGGATGTTGGGCTGCCAGGTCATGAACCAGTCGGTCGAGAATGGAAGCTGGCCCTTGGACGGCGACTTGCCGGCCACCTCCTTGTACAGGCGCAGCAGCCGCTCGTAGGACAGGTCGGTCTCCGACTCGAGCACCTGCAGGCGGGCGCCCAGCTGGATCAGCGTGACCGCGCGTTCGATCTGCTTGGCTTCGGTGAGGATGCTCTTGGTACGCATGACGGGCTCCGTGGCTTTCGGTGGAAACGGCGGGCCGGGCCCGCTCAGGCGGCTTCCTGGTGGCGGCCGGCCATCAGAATGCTGGCGTGCAGGCGGGCGGTGGCGTCGTTGGCGGCCGTCTTGCCATGGTTGGTCAGCAGGCCCCAGACCAGGTCGTCGTCCATGCGGAAGCGGCACAGCAGCGTGTTGCCAGAGGCGATGCGCATGATCTGGGCCGGGCTCAGAGCGGCGATCAGCTCGGCGGTCTCCTCGGAGATGCCCAGGCGGAAGAGGGCTTCGGCACGATCGGCGCGGATCAGGTTCTGCGCCAGCATCAGGTAGGACAGGTTGGCTTCGCGGATCTCGGCGAGGATTTGTTCGGTTTGCGGGTTCATGGTCGGCTCCGTTCTTCAGTCTGTCGATGTGCGGGGTGTTCCCGGGCTTGCTTTCGCTGACTCCGTGGAACGCACTTTAGGCAGACCGGAAAAGAGCCGATATCAGAGCCTTTCTGTTCGGTGTGTCGAGGTTTTCCGAGGCTGTTGTCAGGCAAATTCTGACAAGGCGTTCATCTCAAGCTTGGGTCCAAGCGGCGGCCCAGTCGTCCAGTGCGGCCCCTTCGAGCATCCAGTGGGCCAGCACCTGTTCTCGTAAAGCGTCGCCGGCCCGGGCCGAAGCGTCCAGATCGTGAATGTGCATCCGGATGGCCTCCACCCAGTCCTTGAAGCGATTTTTCACGCGAGTGACCGGCAGACCGTCTTCGCTGTAGCAGCGCAAGTCACTGCACACCACGGGGTACCCGCACACGCCGTACTCGATCAGACGCAGGTTGCTCTTGCATTCGTTGAACAGGTTCTGCTCGAGCGGTGCCACAGCGAGGTCGAGATCGAGACTGGCGAGCTTGGCAGGGTACTTCTCGATCGTGACACCCGCATGCACCTCGTGAACGATGGGCAGTATCTCTGGCGGACACATGCCAAAGAAGACCCACTCGACCTCGTCGGCCAGTTCCTTGACCACGTCGACGATGAGCGACAGGTCTCCCGCATGTCCTGCGCCACCGGCCCAACCCACGCGTGGTTTGCGGCCTCGCCGGCGCTTCGATTGCAGTCCCGACCACCACGCACTGGGTAGTCGATTCTTGACGACCCGAATATCGGCGTGCAGGCCTTCAAACGCATCGGCGAGCGCGTGCGTGGAGACGACGAAGCGATCCACGTAGCCTAGGCCTTTGCGCAAGGATTTCAGGGCGTCTTTCGGAACGCCTTGACGGTATGCGCTCTTGAGCGGCAAGTTCGGCAGGTAGTCATCCAGCTCATAGACCTTGAACGCGCGCGAGAAGGCCTTCATTCGGCGCATGTCCTCGAGTCTTTGATCGCCGATTTGCCGCTGCAGCACGATGACGTCGGGGTCGAATCGGGCCAGTTCGGACGGCAACAAAGCCGTGTCCGTCAGCAAGCCGTCGATCCGGTGAGTTTCGCGCATGGCTTGGAAGGGCTGAATGACGCGATAGTGCCCGCAACCCCAGCGGTCGGCCATGTAGGCCAACACCACCGGATGGGGGCGCCACGACAGAGGACGCCACACCAGATCGGTGCGTGCTTCGAAAGCAAATCCCTTTCCGCTGAGCGAGAGATTGCGGTTGTAGGCAGGGTCGTTGGCCAGCTGCGGCATCCACTTGGCGTAGAACGCATCTTGCTCGCCGACGAATCGCGCGCGCTTGGCAGCTTCGGCGTGCGCATCGAGCTGCTTTTGGCTCACGCTCCCTTCGTGCATCACGAGCGCGTGCGGCGTCCAGACGTTGAGGTAGCCGGCCGCTCCGACTTTGAGGCACAGGTCCACGTCGTTGTAGGAAACCTTGAAGTCAGCCTCGTCCATGCCCCCCACGTCCTGGTAGAGTGATTTGCGAATCATCAGGCAAGCCGCAGTGACGGCGCTGTAGTTTTGGTCTACACGCAGCCGTTGCATGGTGCCGGGAGCGTCCATTGCTTCACCGATGAAGGGATGGTCCGCGGGACCGCGCAAACCGAGCACGACCCCCGCGTGCTGGACCGTGCCGTCCGGATACAGCAGTTTGGCTCCGACGATTCCGACTTCTGGACGCAAGGCATGGTTGAGCATGGCCTCCAGCCAGTCCGGCTGGATGATGGCGGTGTCATTGTTCAGCAGCACAAGGTAGTCGCCCCGAGCATGCTCGACCGCCAGGTTGTTCATGGCGGAAAAGTTGAACGGGTGGTCGTAACGAAGAACCCGCACGCGCTCGTTGCCCATGGACGCCACGCCCTCGAGCCAAGCCTTGGCTTCTTCGGTCCGGCTCTGGTTGTCGACGATGAGCAGCTCGTAATTCGGATAGGCAGTCTTTTCGATCAAGGACTCCACGCAGCGCTGCAGCAGCGGGAGCTGATCGCGCGTCGGAATGATGATGCTGACCAGTGGCCGATCCGCATGGCCATACTCGATGCGGTACTGACGGGGCAGGTGCTGGTGCACCTGGGCATGAACGTAACCCCGGCGGGTGAGATGCTTGAGCAAGGCCGCGTGTTCATCGGGCTGGTCTGTGGCCGAAGGGGGGGCGGTGATGAGCAGAGGTTCACTGACGTGGCCCAAGCCGTTCAACCCGCTACGTTCCATCAGGCGCAGCACGAGATCGAACTCCGCCGCGCTGCCTGCCTCGACATCGAATCCGCCAAGATCCAAGAACTGGTCCCGCCGGAAGCACCAGTGAGAGGCCATGGCGGCCGGAAAGCTCAGCAGCAGATCAAGGTTGAAGTCGGGTCGAAACGCTGCACCCAAGCTTCCATCGGGAGCCCGGTACAGCTCATCGCAGTACACGGCAAGACAATGATCGGCTCCGATCAGATCGAGCGCCAGGACGGTCAAGCCATTGGGGGTGAACACATCGCCCGCTCTGGCCGACAGAATCCATTGAGCGTCGCTGGATCGGGCCAGTTCGTTGAGCGCCGCAAGCTGGTGTGCTGTGGACGCTGTCTTCACCCACGGTTGACCGGGCAGATTCGATGTGTTCACCGCTGGGTCGGCCACCACGGCCACATCGACCCGCAGTCCCAGACGTCGGGCTTCTTGGAGGCTGCGTAGCGTTGCCTCCAGCCGTTCCTGGGCGCTGGCCTCAGCTTGTATCAGGATCGACATGCGCGGGCCGCCATCGTTGGCTTTCAGGCGCGAACGGATCTCGGACTCCTGTGCCGGAGTGAAACACCGGGCGCTGAGCCAATCCTCCAGACATGTCACGCCGTGGGTGTGGCCGTCCTGCACGATTTCATCTGGCAAGACGCTCGCATCCAAGCCACAACTGAATGCCAGAACGGGCATCAGTCGCTCGATGGCATGGGCCAGTGTGCCGTCTAGCTGGCCGGCTTCCGGTTCGAAATCGTCAAGTGCAAGATTGAGCTTTCGAAGTTCGGCCAGCACGCTTCCACGAACCCAGAACATGGTGCCCGCAGGGAAACGGTAGTCGCCGGCCTCGACGTCGAAGCCCAGGCGGGCCGCCAGGACTTTCAGTTGGGGCAGGTTGGCTCGGTAGCTCGGTGATCCATGCAGGCTCAGCAGCCAATCCCGCGGGGCATACAGGCCAGTCTGCGGATGCTGTTCGAAGTGATCGAGCAGTTGCGACACGCGACCCTGGGGCACAAGGCTGCGAATCAACGCGCGGCGCCATCGGTCTCCTTCTCCGGGCGACAAGTGGGGGGATCGTTTCGTGTGCAGTTTCAGTACGTAGTCGTACTGATCCAGGGGTTCGCTGCGCAGCAGTTCCACCAGTGGCCCGACGTCACGCCCCCGGTTCTCGAAGGCCACGACCTTCGCCGTGGGCAGATCTGTTTGCACGAGCTTGCGGGTCCACAAGAGCTTGTCGGCCGGCGTGGTGATGTAGAAGTCCGTGCCTTCGGGAAGCTCTGTCAGCGCTTGCGCGAAGTCGCCCCAATACTCCGGGTAGAAAACGTGGACGACCACCGCCAGGCGAGGCTTTCCCGAGATCGGCCTGTGGGCGAGGGGCGGATCCGCATCGATCCTGGGCTTTGGTCGAGGCGGCGCCTGGCGCTGAGCTTGCGTTGGGGGCGCGGTGTGCGACCTCACATGCAATGGCGCTCTGAAGTCCTTTGGTCGAGGCTGAGTCACTGTGACCGATGCTTGAAGTGCTGCCTCGTCATCCAGCCATCGACCGATATCGCAAGGCCGATTCAGCAACTGGCGGGTCACTTCGGCGCTGATTTCTGCAGTGTCGTTGGGTACGTCGGGTCCAGGGCAGGCGACGCTGCCCATGCGGTTGAGCGAGTGAAACACGCCCCGAAAGACCACCCGTTCCAGCGGGACGTCCTCTCCATCGACCCACTCTAGATCGATCAGGCGACCTCGACCCTGCGCGTCGATGAGGAAGTTGAAGGGGGTGGCATCCAGGTGGTCGGGCGGAAGTGTGTCGCCGCGAGCGGCCGCCATCAGGGTAGACATCAAGGGGCGGTACCAGGCGACCAGGTCTGCGATGCTCCAGCCTTCGCGATTCACGACGGCGAGCAATCCGTTGAACAGGCTTTCCCCTTCGGCCAGTGGTTCTTCATGCGGAAAGTGCATGCCCGCGCTCGGGTGTTGTGCATGAAGCAGACGTCGCCGCACCACCACCGATTGATCGCGCGACAACAGCGCGACTTCCTTGCGGTACACCTTGCGTCGACCGTCGGAATACACGAAGGCCAGATCTCGCGCATCGCTTCTTGCGGATGCGCCGGACACGCCAGCCACGACGAGGAAGGAGTTGGCCAGTTCCCCGAGCAGCCCGTTGTCTGCGAGTGCCAGCAACGCTGCGTTCTCCGAGAACGTTCGCATGTAAGGTTTGTCTTGGTTCGGCGCGTGGCAGCTCGACACCAGGTTGCGCAGCGCTGCGCGGGGCAGTCGTAAGGACTGTTCCGTCAACACGAGGCTGGGCAGCTTGTAATCGGGGTAGGGATAGTAGAAGTCAGTGCGGCCGAACCCCGCCTCATGCAGGAGGTTTTCCAGTTCGTGTCGTCCGAACGTCACCGGGGTGCGCGGCCCGTACAAGCCATGAACACCGTAGAACGGCACTCCTAGATGATCCTCCGGAGCACCGGCCAGGTACTTCAGACCAAGCTTGTTTTCGATGGCAACGATCAAGAGGCCATCTTTCTTCAGGAAGCTGCGAGCCAGCGCCAGCGCCGTGGCCACGGGATCGGAGCCCGAGAGAAAGGCACGGCTGTACTCCAAGACGCCGATGAGCGTGACGACGTCGTAGAGCCGGTCGGGTTGAAACGCTTGAAAATTGTCGTTGATCACGGCTACGTTGGGAAGGTCGCGACAACGCAGGGCAGTGATGGTGGCCCGTCTGGGGCTGCCTTCCACGCAGGTCAGGTCGCAGCCCAGCTCGCCGAGGTAGCGGCTGATGGCACCGCACCCCGATCCCAACTCCAAGACCCGCTTGCCGCGGATCAACGACTCGATGGGGCGCAGCAAATTGGCGCGTGCAGCACTGAGGTGATAGCGCGTGGGCCAGTCGCTGATCCTGCGCATCAGTTCGTCTGAGCCGCAGCTCAGGTCGGCACTGGAAGCGATGATGTGATGAATCGCAACCTCGACCGCATCGCCGTCGTTGTATCGAAACGGCGGCGCATCGGCGCGCCTGAGCACTCCCGAGGCGTCATCCACCACGTAGGGTGAGTGACCGTTGGCGGGCTGACGTTGGGTTGTCGAAGGGGATGACATGACCGAAGCTCCTGGCCATTGGGGCCTTTCCGATTCGAATGTAGCGGGCTTCTCAGGGTCGGCAAGCAAGAAGATGGCAAGGCTTTGGTGGTCAGTTGTGCCGGCGACGCGCTTGCGGCCTCAACTGCGCCCTCGGGGCGTCGATAAAGTGACGAAGGGTCCGCCTGCTGCCGATCAATTGCGTGAGGAAGTTCCTTCTTCTCGTGGTTGACAAAGTCCTAAAGTTGTCACGCAACCCTGTCGATAACTGGACTAACGGGCCCGAGCGATCGGCAACCCGTGGTCCGGGGAACAGCCGGCCGATGGTTCGACGAGGAATGCCTTCCTTCGCTCGCATCTGAGGATGACTGCCGCCGGACGCAGCCAGCGAAAGCTGGCAAGGCTGCGCAGCCGCAAGGCTGCCGCGGCTGAGGCAAAGCCGGCGTCCATGCCGGGAGTCATCGACTTTGAAGGAGAACCGAAATCATGGCTATGTCCGTCAACACCAACGTCGTTTCGCTCAATGCGCAACGCAATCTTTCCTCTACGGCTTCGTCGCTTGCGACATCGATGCAGCGTTTGTCCTCGGGCTTGCGCGTCAACAGCGCCAAGGATGACGCAGCCGGTCTGGCGATCGCCGAGCGCATGGGCGCTCAGGTGCGCGGCATGAACGTTGCCATTCGCAATGCCAACGACGGCATCTCCCTGGCTCAGACCGCCGAAGGGGCGTTGTCCAAGATGGGTGACATGCTGCAGCGCATGCGAGAGCTGGCCGTGCAGTCGCGCAACGCCACGAACAGCGCTGGCGACCGCGACAACCTCCAGAAGGAGTTTTCGCAGCTGCAAAGCGAGATCAGCCGGGTGATCAAGTCGTCGAGCTTCAACGGCAAAGCCCTGTTCGATCAGAACGGCAGCGGGTACGAGGCCACGCTGTCGTTCCAAGTAGGTGCCAACACCACGGCCAACGATCGCATCGATGTGAGCTCGACCAACCTGTCGGGCACCGCCGTCGAAGGCGGCACGATCACCAGCGCGTCTACGGCGGCTACCGTGATGGCTACGGTGACCACCACCGCCTCGGCCTCGGGTGGCAGCGGTATTGCCATCGGCGGGTGGACCACCACGCCGGCCAACGTGGGCCAGGAGATCGACGAAGCGATCAACGTGATCGACCGCGCGCTCAACGTCGTCAATGATCAGCGAGCCACCTTCGGTGCGGTGCAAAACCGCTTCGAGGCGGTGATCCAGACCTTGCAGGTCAGTGTCGAGAACCAGAGCGCTTCGCGAGGTCGCATCATGGACGCCGACTTTGCGGCAGAGACGGCGAACCTTTCGCGGGCGCAGATTCTGCAGCAAGCCGGCACGGCGATGGTCTCGCAGGCCAATCAGTTGCCCCAGCAGGTTCTGTCGCTGCTGCGCTGAGCGACGCAAGTCGCTTTGGCAAGGAGCCCGGCCCTGGCCGGGCTTTTGCCATGAGCGTCCCAAATCTGGGGGGCAAAAGCCCCGCTATTTGCCGCCTGGCCCGTTGCGGCACTCTCCCACAATCAGGCTGACCGAATTGGTGGAGCCGGCGCTCGAAGCCGGAGTCAGTCTTGATTCTTGAAGGAGAGCTGCCATGCCTCAGACCATCAACACCAACGTCGTTTCGCTCAACGCGCAACGCAATCTCAATGCGTCCCAGTCATCGCTGGCCACTGCGATGCAGCGCTTGTCCTCTGGCGTGAGGGTCAATAGTGCGAAGGATGATGCAGCCGGTTTGGCAATCGCCGAGCGCATGAACACCCAGATCAAGGGCATGAACGTGGCGATTCGCAACGCCAACGACGGCATCTCGCTGGCTCAGACGGCCGAAGGGGCTCTCGGAAAAATGGGTGACATGCTGCAGCGCATGCGGGAGCTGGCCGTTCAGTCGCGCAACGCCACCAACAGCGTTGGAGACCGGGCGAATCTTCAAAAGGAGTTTGCCCAACTTCAAGAAGAGATTCGGCGAACGATGCTCTCCTCGCGGTTCAATGGCAAGGCGCTGTTCAACAGCGCGGACGCGACGTTCGAGTCGACGTTGACGTTCCAAGTGGGGGCCAACACCACAGCGAATGATCGCATCGATGTGAGCTCGGTCAACTTGTCCGGCACAGCCGTCGAAGGCAGCACGATCACCAGCGCTTCGCCTGCCGACACCGTCATGTCCACGGTGACCGCCACGGCGACCGCCTCTGGCAGCACGGGCATTGCCATTGGCGGGTGGGCGACTGCGCCCGCGGACCCGGGCGCTGAAATCGATGAAGCCATCAATGTGATCGACCGCGCTTTGGATGTGGTCAATGACCAGCGGGCCACCTTTGGCGCGGCGCAGAATCGCTTTGAAGGCGTGATCGCCAACCTGCAGACCGCGTCGGAGAACCAGGCGGCGGCTCGCGGGCGCATCATGGACGCTGATTTCGCTGCAGAAACGGCCGAGTTGTCCCGAGCGCAGATCCTGCAGCAAGCTGGCATGTCGATGGTGGCCCAGGCCAACCAGTTGCCCCAGCAGGTGCTTTCCTTGCTGCAACGTTAAAAATGCACTCAAGCGACCGCGTTCATGGGCCGAAAATCTGTCGAGCGCCATCAGGCGCTCGATGCGCCGGCTGTGTCGGCTCTTGACTCGGAAGTGTCTGTTTCATGGCTACGATCTCGTCCCCGGGTGTTGGAAGCGGGCTGGATGTGCAAACCATCGTCTCGCAGCTCGTGGCGCTCGAGCGGCGACCGATCGATTTGCTCAAGCAACAGGCATCTCGCCTGTCGACCCAGCTTTCTTCGTTCGGGCTGCTGCAAAGTTATGTCGGCAACCTGCAATCGGCCGCCGAGCAGCTCACGCGTTCGGGCTTGTGGCGTCAAAACGTTGCGAGCTCATCGGATGCGGCCTCGGTGGGGGTGACGGTCTCGGAGTCGGCGTCTGCTGGAAGCTACAGCGTCGAGGTCTTGCAACTGGCGAGAGCTCAGTCTCTGGCCTCATCGGCCTACGCTGACGAATCGGCAGTTCTGGGGGAAGGTACGCTGACGTTCACGCGCGCAGACGGGTCCACCGCTTCAGTGACGATTGGGCCGGAGGACACCACCTTGGCCGGCGTGCGAGACAGGATCAATGCGTCCGATGTGGGGGTGAGAGCGTCTATCGTGCGCGATGCATCCGGCGCAAGGTTGGCCTTGACCAGTACATCCAGCGGTGTGGATGCAGCGGTGACTCGCATCGATGTGGTCGGCGATGTGGGCTTGCAGGCACTGGCTTTCGAGCAAGGTGTGCCGGGCACTGTGACCGAGACGATGACTGCGCGCAATGCGCAGGTGCTGATCAACGGGTTGAGCATCGAGTCAGGCTCGAACGTCTTGAGCAATGTGATCGACGGCTTGACATTGACGCTTTCTCGCACCACGGCCTCACCCGTGCAGGTCAGTGTGTCGGCCGATGATGAAGCGGTGCGCAAAAGCGTGGGAGACTTCGTCAACGCCTTCAACGACCTGGCACGTTTTCTGGCCAAGGAGACTGCTTACGACGAAGCCACGAAGAAGGCGGGGTCTTTGCAGGCCGATCGCACTGCCGTGGGTTTGATCAATCGGCTGCGCTCGCTGGTAACGCAGTCGTCGTCGGCATCTTCGGTGTTTGGAACGCTGTCCAGTATGGGCGTCGAGCTGCAGCGAGACGGAACTCTGAGGCTGAACGGCACGCGCTTGACGCAGGCGTTGACGCAACGCGGGGAGCTAGAGCAAGCGTTGCGACGCTCCGCCGATCCGACCCCAGAGCACGAGGGATTCGCCCAACGTTTTCTATCGTTTGCCAACTCGATCGTCGGCACCAGCGGCTCTCTGACCGCAAGAACCGATGGATTGAGGGCTTCGATTCGCCGCAATGAACAACAACAGGCGCAATACGAGGACCGGGTGGCTTTGGTGCAGCAGCGCCTGCTCGCACAGTACCAGGCGCTTGACGTCAGTCTCGGCCGGCTCAACGGCTTGAGCAACTATGTGACGCAACAGATGAATGCGATCAACAACTGGAACAAGGCGAAGTAGTCACCCAGGGTCTTTGCTTGGCGGATGGATCTTCGTGTAGGGGCCCGAGTTGGGCCCTTTCGATTTCCTGGGGCGCTTGGCACGAGAGTTCGTTGCAGACTCAAGCCGCGTCTCGTCGCGCCGATAAGCATGCACAAGCCTTTATCTTTTTGCGAGCAATGACCATGTTTGCACCCTTCCGAAGCCAAGCCACCGCGTACGGACACGTCCAAGTCGAAACGGGGGTGGCAGCTGCCGATCCGCACAAGCTGGTGGAGATGCTGTACGACGGCGCTTTGGATGCGATGGCCCGAGCCCGGGGGGCGCTGGCCCGCGGCGATGTCGAAGCCAAGGGTGCGGCGATCGGTCAGGCCGTTCGTATCATCGAAGAGGGCTTGCGCAGCGCTCTGAACAAGAAGGACGGGGGCGCAGTGGCCGAGTCGCTCGACATGCTGTACCTTTACCTGACCACTCGGCTGACCTACGCCAACTTGCACAATGACGACGCCGCCCTGCAAGAATGCGTCAGGCTGCTCGCGCCGGTGAGGGATGCCTGGGTGACCATGAAGTCCTCTTTGAAGTCTCTGTGAAAGGGTGGATGGCCAGATGCTGACCGATACCGCCAAGGATCAACGCCCCTCACCGGAGCTCGGCATGGACGATGATGCCCTGCTGGATTGTTACGAAGCCATCGAAAAGGCCAGTCAAGAAATGCTGGAGGCGGCGCGCAGCGGAGACTGGGATCGGGTCGTGCATCTGGAAGGTGCGTGCGCTATCTTGATTTCACGCTTGAAGCAAGTCGCGGCGGGTCGCCAACTCGGCCCAGAGCAGGCCCGCGCCAAGCACCGCGTGATGATGCGCATCCTGCGTAACGACGCGCAGATCCGCCATCTTGCCGAGCCTTGGCTGGACGAATTGGATCGACTCCTGGCCACATCGCCGCGTACACTGCATTGAGCGCGTCGGCATCCGGGCGACCGGGTGTCGCGATCGCGCCACGGGAGGTTGCCATGGAAACCATGCCCATGCCCCTGTCGCCCGAGGAGCCCGAGGAGCGCTCGGCCCTGGACGATTTCCGCATCACCGAACCCTTCGAAATCCTGTCCTTGCTGCGCCAGATGCAGGAGCAGAAATCGCTGCTCACCATCGCCACGCCGCGGGGGGCGAGTTTCGTCACCACCATTTTCGAAGTCAACAAGGCCAAGGGGGTGGTGCGCTTTGCGGTCGAGGCCCACGAGCCCCAGCTCGAGCGGGTGCTCGACTCCGACGAGGTGGTGGCGGTGGGCTACCTGGACAGCGTGAAGATCCAGTTCGACCTGGACGGCCTGGTGCATGTCCACGCAGGTGCGGGTCAAAGCGCACTCAATGGGCGGCTGCCGCGCGAGGTGTTTCGCTTCCAGCGACGTGCGAGCTATCGGGTGCGTCCGCTGTCGAAGGTTGGCCCTTCGTTGCGGTTGCGCCATCCGGCCCTGGAAGATGTGTGGCTGGACCTGCGCATCCTCGATGTCAGCATCGGCGGTCTGGCTGTCTTGGTGCCCGAGGGCACGCCCTTGCTGGAGCCGGGCACGTTCATCAGCCAGTCGCTGATCGAGTTGGATGACGACACCCGCTTCAATGCGAGTCTGCGGGTGGCGCACATCACCGCCTTGAACGACACGGCCCAGGGGGTGCGCATGGGCTGCGAGATGGAGGGCATGAGCGGCGAGTCGTTGCGGGCCCTGCAACGCTTCATCGACCAGACCCAGAAGCAACGCCGCCTGCTGGCCCTGGACCGGCCCTGAGGCACGGCGCCCGCTCGTTTCGCGGGCATGAACTGAACTGGCGGGATTTGCGCCGTTATTCCGGCTCAAGTCCTCAGCCGGGCTTTCCACAATGGCGATGACGCAATCCGCCCATCGCCATGTCCAACGACGCCCAAGACCGGAACCTACCCGCATCAGAGCGCAAGATTCGCAAGGCGCGGGAAGAGGGCCAGGTAGCGCGTTCACGCGATTTGGGCCATTTCCTCATCGTCGCCGGCGGAATCGCCGTGGTGGTGGCGGCCAGTCCCTGGATGACGGGCTGGATGCTGGACATGATGGCCAGCGAACTGCGTTTTGCAGGGGCCGATGTTCGGGAGAGCGCGCGCATGGCCGAGCGGCTGTCCGCGGCGACGGCGAAGTTCCTGGCCGTGACGGTCCCCCTGGGCTTGGGGGTGGCCGGCGTGGCCGCCTTGGGCGCCGTGCTGTCGGGGGGTTGGAACTGGACGATGAAGGCTCTGGCGCCGCGGTTTTCGAAGCTCAATCCGGTCCAGGGGCTTGGGCAGCTTTTCTCCAAGGACAACCTGATCCAGGCGCTCAAAGCCTGCCTGTTGGCGCTCATCCTGGGCCTCATCGGGGGGGTCTATCTCTACCGCCAGCTCGACGCCTTCCCGGCCGTGCTGGGCATGGCCCTGCCGGCGGCGGTGGGGCAGGCCACGCAGCTGATCGTGTGGGGCGTGGCCCTGCTGCTGCTGGCCCTGGGCGTGTTCGCTGCCGTGGACGTGCCCCTGCAGCGTCACCTGCTGAAGAACCGGCTCAAGATGAGCCACCGCGAGGTCAAGGACGAGCACAAAGAGCTCGAGGGCAATCAGGAGGTCAAGTCCAAGGTCAAAGCGATCATGCGCGAGAACGTCAAACGCCGCATGATTGCCGCCGTGCCCAAGGCCGATCTGGTGGTGATGAACCCCACGCACTACGCCGTGGCGCTGAAGTACGAGGAAGGCCGCATGAGCGCCCCGCGTGTGGTGGCCAAGGGCGCCGACCTGCTGGCCCTGCGCATCCGTGACGTGGCCCGAGACGCCAAGGTGCCGGTGCTGCAGGCCCCGATGCTGGCGCGCGCGCTGTACGCCCACGCCGAGCTCGACCGCGAGATCCCGGCCGCTTTGTATGCCGCCGTGGCGCAGGTGCTGGCTTATGTGTACCAGCTGCGTGCTGCGATGGCCGGCCAGGCCCCCATGCCGGGTGAGTTGCCGGCCCTGCAGGTGCCCGAGGAACTCGATCCGCATCACGGCAAGACGCCAGCGGACATCGCCGAGGCTGAATGATGAGCAATGCTTCCATCCCCGCCCTGCCGCGCCCCTTGCAGGAGCTTCTGGGCAGTGTGCCCTTGAAGGCGCTGGCCGCGCCGCTGCTGGTGGTGCTCATCCTGACGATGATGGTGCTGCCGCTGCCGCCCTTCCTGCTGGATCTGCTGTTCACCTTCAACATCGCCTGCGCGCTGATGGTGATGATGGTGTCGGCCTACATGGTGAGGCCGCTGGACTTTGCGGCCTTCCCTTCGGTGCTGCTGCTGACTACGATGCTGCGACTGTCGCTGAACGTGGCGTCCACGCGCGTCGTGCTGCTCGAAGGCCACACCGGCACGGGCGCGGCCGGCCAGGTGATCGAAAGCTTCGGCCACTTCCTGATCGGCGGCAACTTCGCGGTGGGCCTGATCGTGTTCGCGATCCTGGTGGTGATCAACTTCGTCGTGGTCACCAAGGGGGCCGAGCGCATCGCCGAGGTGGGCGCGCGCTTCACGCTGGACGCGATGCCCGGCAAGCAGATGGCCATCGATGCCGACCTGAACGCCGGCCTGATCGACGAGAAGGAAGCCAAGCGCCGCCGTGCCGAGGTGGGCGAGGAAGCCGAGTTCTTCGGCTCCATGGACGGCGCCTCGAAGTTCGTGCGCGGCGATGCCATCGCGGGCATCCTGATCCTGCTCATCAACATCGTCGGCGGCTTGGTCATCGGCATGGTGCAGCACGGACTGAATGCCTCTCAGGCGGCCAACTCCTACATCCTGCTGGCCGTGGGCGATGCGCTGGTGGCGCAGATCCCGGCGCTGCTGATCTCGATCGCCGCGGCAATGGTGGTCTCGCGCGTGGGCAAGGAGCACGATGTCGGCACGCAGATCACCGGCCAGGTGCTCCATTCGCCCAAGGCCCTGAGCATCACGGCTGGCGTCATCGGCGTGATGGGCGTGATCCCGGGCATGCCGCACCTGGTGTTCCTGGCGATCGCCGGCGGCCTGGGCTATGCGGCCCACCACCTGCATCGGCGCCAGGAGCGGGCCCGGCTGCAGGCCCAGCACACCCCGGCGGCGGCCCAGCAGGCCAGCCCGAATGCCGAAGCGAGCTGGGACGATCTGCAGCCGGTGGACATCCTGGGCCTGGAGGTGGGCTATCGGCTGATCCAGCTCGTGGACAAGGACCGTCAGGGGGACCTGCTGGCGCGCATCAAGGGCGTACGCCGCAAGTTCGCGCAAGACGTGGGCTTCCTGCCGCCTTCGGTGCACATCCGCGACAACCTGGAGCTCAAGCCCAGCGTCTATCGGGTCTTGCTGCGCGGCGCGGTGGTGGGTGAGGGGGAGTGCTTCCCCGGTTTGCTCCTGGCCATCAATCCTGGACATGCCAGCACACCGCTGATCGGCACCACCACCACCGACCCGGCTTTCGGCTTGCCCGCGGTGTGGATCGAGGAGGCCCAGCGGGAAAGCGCCCAAATGGCTGGCTATACGGTGGTTGATTCCTCGACTGTCGTGGCCACCCA
Organism: Caldimonas sp.; assembly: GCF_046291045.1. GTDB lineage: Bacteria > Pseudomonadota > Gammaproteobacteria > Burkholderiales > Burkholderiaceae_C > Caldimonas. Next base: position 26,019 of record NZ_JBKBSL010000004.1, read on the forward strand.
TCTCTCACACTTGATGCAGGTTCACGCGGCCAAGCTGCTGGGACGCACCGAAGTGCAGCAGCTCGTGGATCACGTGACGAAGTTGGCACCCAAGCTCATCGAGGACGTGGTACCCAAGATGGTCAGCATCCCCACATTGCAAAAAGTGCTCCAGATGCTGTTGGAGGAATCCGTCCACATCCGCGACATGCGTACCATCGTGGAGACGCTTGCCGAGCACGCTGCCAGCGTGACCGATCCTGCCGAACTCACGCGTCGTATTCGTGTGGCCTTGGCGCCGGCCATCGTGCAGCAGATTTACGGTCCGGTGAAGGAGCTCGATGTGATCGCCATCGAACCCGAACTGGAGCGTCTGGTCACTCAAGCGCTGACTTCTCCGCATGGAGCGAGCCTCGACCCCGGGGTGGCCGAGCATCTGACGCAGTGCGCTGCTCGCGCCAGCAAAAAGCAGGAGGATCTGGGGGTGCCTGCATGCCTGCTCGTGCCGGACGCGATCCGTCCGGCCCTCGCGCGGCTGCTCAAGCGCGCCGCACCGCGTCTGGCTGTGTTGAGCCACAGCGAGATTCCTGACACCCACACCATCCGCATCGGCTCCGTCATTGGAGGCACCGCATGAACGTCAAACGCTTTGTCGCGAAGACCTCGCGCGACGCCCTGGTGCAGGTTCGCCAGGCCTTTGGCGAGGACGCCGTGATCCTGTCCACCCGTCCGTGCCGGGAAGGTGTGGAAGTGCTGGCCATGGCGCCTGAAAGCGTCGCGGCGCTGGAGACCTTCAGCCACCCCGCCCCGGCGGCAGCCACCGCGAAAGCGCCCGCTGCGACCGGTGGGGCCGCGCCGAAGGCCGTTCCCGCCGCCCCGGCGGTGGCCAAGGACGTGGAACAGCTCGCGATGAGCACGCTGTCGTTCCAGGACTACGTCCGCGAGCGCATGCTCAAGCGCCGTCAGGCGGCCCTGCAGCAGCAGGCCCAGACGGCTGCAGCCGTCACGCATCCGGCCGCGATGCCCGCGGCGGCGCCCATCGCGGCCGTCCCCGTGGCGTCCGGCCTGCCCGTCGAGCAGCGTCTGGCCGAGCGCGCCGCGCAGCGCAAGGCGGGCCGCACGGCCGTTGCCCCGGCCGGCGAGGCCGCCGCCCCGGTCCGCGCTGCGGCGCCGGCGCCCACGGTGCCGGCCCTGGCCGATGAGGCGGCTTGGGCACCCGCGGCGCCGGCCGCACCGGCGGCCGAGGATCGTGCCATGCTCGCCGAGCTGCGCGAGATGAAGGGACTGATCGAGGAGCGCTTCGGTGCCCTGGCGTTCATGGAGAAGATGCAGCGCAATCCGGCCCAGGCCCAGCTCACGCAGAAGCTGCTCGATTGTGGCTTCTCGCCGGCGTTGATCCGCAAGCTCGCTGCCCACACCCCGCATGACGCGGCCGACCTCCATGCTTGGGTGGCCGGGGTGCTCGAGCGCAACCTGCTGACGGGCGAGGAGGGGCCGGCCCTGGAGGACGAAGGCGGCGTCTACGCTCTGGTGGGCTCCACCGGGGTGGGCAAGACCACCACGACGGCCAAGCTGGCGGCGGCCTTTGCTGCGCGGTACGGAGCTTCCAACCTGGGCCTGGTGACGCTGGATGCCTACCGCGTCGGTGCCCATGAGCAGTTGCGCGCCTATGGCCGCATCATTGGCGTGGCGGTGCATACCGCGCACGACCGCGCGGCGCTGGAGGATCTGCTCGAACTGCTGTCGTCCAAGAAGATGGTCCTGATCGACACGGCCGGCATCGCCCAGCGCGACACGCGCACGCAGGAGCTGCTGGAGATGGTCAGCCACCGTCGCATCCAGCGTGTGTTGGTGGTCAACGCCGCCGCCCAGGGCGAGACCATCGAGGATGTGCTCATCGGTTACCGCGCCAATCAGTGCAAGGGGGTGGTTCTGTCCAAGATCGACGAGGCCGTCAAGCTGGGCCCGGCGCTGGACGCAGTGATCCGTCACAAGCTGCCGGTGCTGGGGGTGGCCAATGGCCAGCGCGTGCCCGAGGACTGGCACCGCATGTCGGCCCAGGCCCTGGTGCACCGCGCCCTGCGGGGCGGGGGCAGCGCGGCCTACCGCCTCGACCGCGACGACGTCAACCTCGTCTTCACCGCGCCGGTGGTCTCGCGCGCAGCGGCTCAGGGGGCGGTGCATGTCTGAGCGCGCCTACGATCAGGCCTACGGGCTGCGTCGCCTGTTCGCCCATCACACCGTGCATCTGCTGCCGGTGGCTGCCAACCCGTTTGCTCGGGGGGCTCACATGCTGCTCGAGGGGCTGTGCCACGGCTTTGCGGCCCAGGACTTGCACACCCTGGTGGTTGACGCGGCCCCGAGCCCCTACACCACCGGCGTGGACGTGGCCGAGGCCGTGGCCCGCGACCTCGACCTGGGGCAGTGGATCGACCCTCTCGATGCCCACACCTGCGTGCTGGCCGCCAGCCCGACACTGGCCTGGTTCGGCGAAGCGCCCGGCTCGGCCGCACTGCTCTTCGAGGCCCTGCGAGAAGCCGCGCCCAGCGCCGATGTCATCGTCTTCCATGCCGATGCGGCGTTGCTCAGTGGCCTGTTCGCCGGGCGCCGCGTGCGGCCGCTGATCTTTGCCGGCGACGACGCGCCCAGCCTGACCGAGGCTTATGCCGCGATCAAGATCCTGCTGCAGTATGCCGGCCTGGGCGAGCATGCCGTCGTGATGGATCTGGCCACGCCCACCCTGGGCATGCCAGCGGCGGCCGACCGTCTGGCGCATTGTGTGCAGGAATTCCTGGGGGGCACGGTTCATCTCGAAGCCATCGCCTGCACGGCGGTACAGTCCGAGGCCGATCTGGCCCGGGCCTTGCACCCGCTGTCCACCACCTTGTTGCACCACGCCCTGCCGTTCTCGCTGCAAGACGACGAAGACGCAGGCTGGACGGGAGCGGCCAGGCCCGTGACCGCCCAGGTCACCCCTTGTGCGTTCAACTGATCCCGGAGCGCTTGCCCATGTACACCGCCAAAGGCCGCCTCGACAACCACGCGATGCTGCAGCAGTACAGCCCTCTCGTGCGCCGCCTGGCGCACCAGATGATCGCCAAGCTGCCGGCCAACGTGGAGATCGACGACCTCATCCAGGTCGGCATGATCGGCCTGAACGATGCGCTCAGCCGTTTCGACACCAGCCAGGGGGTGCAGTTCGAGACCTTCGCGACCCAGCGCATCCGCGGCGCGATGCTCGACGAACTGCGCGGGGCCGACTGGATGAGCCGCGGCCACCGCAAGCAGCAGCGCTCCATCGAGGCGGCCGTGCACCGGCTCGAACAGAAGCTGGGGCGCGCGCCGTTGGAAAGCGAGATCGCTCAGGAAATGGGCATGAGCCTGGCCGACTATCAGGAGTTGCTCAGCAAGGTGCGTGGCACCCAGCTCGTCTACCTGGAGGACATGAGCGGCGACGAGGGCGACCACGACTATCTGGACCGTCACGTGGCCGACCAGGAGGCCGATCCCCTGAGCCAACTCAACGACCGGCGCCTGCGCGAGGCCCTGGTGGCGGCCATCAAGACCCTGCCCGAGCGCGAGCAGTACGTGATGAGCATGTACTACGAACAGGACATGAACCTGAAAGAGATCGCCGCCGTGCTGGGCGTGACCGAATCGAGGGTGTGCCAGCTGCACAGCCAGTCGATCGCCCGCCTGCGCGTGAAGCTGCGCGAATGGTGAAACGCCCAGGGAAGGCCGGTGTCACGGTGCGAGGAGATGAACCATGTTGACCCTGTTTCGAGGCCGTGAAGGCCAGGCCCAGTCCGCGCCGGCTCAGGCCCCGGCCGTCGGCGGTGGGACGGACGCGCGCGCGCTGATTCAGTCCCTGCAGCAGGAGACCTCCGGCCTGGGCCGCGAGGCGGCCGAGGTGCGCGGCGTGCTCGACGACAGCATTCGCAGCGCCGAGCGCCAGCAACAGGCCGTCTCCACCTTGGCCGACCATCTTCGCACCATCGTCAAGGCCCAGGATGGCATCGGCGACGTCACCGAGCAGAGCCTGCAGGCCGTGGGCCGTGCGCGCGAGGCGGTGGAGGGTGTCGGCCGCGGCGTGGCCGGCGTGGTGGACACACTGCGCGAGGTGGCCGAGGCCGCCCAGCAGATCACGCAGATCGCGATGCAGACCCGGCTCGTGGCCTTCAACGCCTCGGTCGAGGCCAAGCGGGCCGGCGAGGCCGGCCGCGGTTTCGGCGTGGTGGCCGACGCCGTCAAGGATCTGGCCGCCAAGGTCGAGGCCTCGTCCAAGCAGATCATGGGCACGGTGGGCACGCTCGACGAGCGCATCGGCACCCTGGCGCGCGAGATCCGCAGCGAGGGCAGCGAAGGCCGCCAGGGCGCCTTCCATGCCGCACTGGCCGAGGTCGAGGGCGGTGTGGGGCGCATCGCCCAGGCCGCCGCCCACAGCCGGCAGCTCAGCGCGGGCATGAACGAGGAGATGGCGCTCATCGAGCGCGAGACCCGCCAGACCGCCCAGGCGCTGCAGCAGGCCCTCCAGCGCAGCGAGTCCTTCCTCAAGGTCAGTGAGCACCTGATGGAACTCACCGCCGCCAGCGGCATCGAGACCGAAGACAGTCCCTACATCCAGGCCGCCCAGCAGGCGGCCGCTCAGATCGCCCGCCTGCTGGAGGACGCCGTGCGCACCGGCGCGATCAGCCTGGCCGACCTGTTCGACGAGCAGTACCGCCCGATCGCCGGCACCAACCCGCCCCAGTTCGAGACCCGCTTCGTCGCCCTGACCGACCGGCTGTTCCCGCAGGTGCAGGAGAAGCTGCTGGAGCTGTCACCCAAGGTGGTCTACTGCATTGCCGTGGACCGCAACGGCTACGTCCCCACCCACAACCGCAAGTACTGCCAGCCGCAGCGCCCCGGCGACGTGGTCTGGAACACCGCCCACAGCCGTTACCGCCGCATCTTCGACGACCGCACCGGCCTGGCCAGCGCCCGCAACCGGCGGCCCTTCCTGTTGCAGACCTACCGCCGCGACATGGGGGGCGGCCGCTTCGTGCTGATGAAGGAGGCCTCGGCGCCGATCGAGGTGCAGGGGCGGCACTGGGGCGGGCTGCGCCTGGCCTACCAGTTCTGATCCGATCAACCGCAGGGGCGCCGTGAGCGCCCTTTTTTATGAACAAACGCACGAATGTGCCCGCAGCGTCGGCCAGCCTGTGCATCCGGAGGAACCCTCGGTCCGTTATATAAACTCAGTTACAAATGACTGAATCCAGGCCTCGAAAGAGGCTACGGAGAAATCTCTTGTTCACCGAACTGCTCGCCCCATCGACGGAGGATCGCCGCCAGTTGCACGTGGCCGTGCTGCGTGGGCCGCTGGCCCCGGGCGTCGGGTCGGCCGGTGGCGAGTTCGATTCCTGGAACGCCTGGGAGCGCAGCGGGGCGCAGGCCTTGGCCTTTTACCTGACCGGTTGGGACGATGCGACGCTGCGGGCGATGGTCGCACGCATCCGCGCCTCGCAGTGGTGGGACCGTCCCGTGTGGGCCGACGAGGCTGGTGTGCGGGCTGCCTGGCTGGACGGGGTAGGAAGCATCGAGCAGGCCCGCCAGGCTGGGGAGCGAGCGCTGGCCGTGCGCCGCAGCCTGAATCTCCAAGCGCAGGCCCTGCACTTCGACGAGCGAGTGTTGTATTTCCTGGTCCAGCGCGACGGGGCCGAGCTGCTGCCTGTGCGCGACCGTCACCTTGCTTCGCTGTATCACTATCCCGTGCTGGACATGCTGGCGCGCGAGGGCGAGGATCCCATGGTCGCGAGGGTGGCGCTCGTGCGTCGAGGCCTGTTGGAGCCCTCGCGGCTGATCGATCGCACGCGTCATTGCCGCTCTTGCGGTAGCGCCCATCTGCACTATCTCGATGTCTGCCCGCATTGCAGCAGCATCGAGATCCGCAAGTCGCCTTCCCTGCACTGTTTCACCTGCGGCCATGTCGCGCCCGAGGCCGACTTCCGCGGGGAGTCCGGGCTGAGCTGCCCGAAGTGCGCGGCCCGTCTGCGCCACATCGGCGTGGACTACGACCGCCCGCTGACGCAACTGGCCTGCGCAAGTTGCCACCATGTCTTCGTCGAATCGGCCGTGCAAGCGCGCTGTCTGGACTGCAACGCCACGGCCGAGCCCAGCGAGCTGGACGTGCACGAGATCAGCGCCCTGCGGCTGAGTGCCCAAGGCCGCGCCGCGCTGCGTGCCGGGCAGGTCCAGGAATCGATGGCGGCCCTGGACAGCGCCAACTACGTGGTGCCGGCGCAGTTCCGCCAGCTCGTGAACTGGGCCCTGGCCGCCCGGTCGCGGCATGCGCAGATGCAGTTCGGCCTGATGATGGTGGAGTTCCTGAATGCAGCCGAATTCGTCGAGCGCCACGGCGCGGCGCGGGCTTACCTGATGCTCGATGAATTCGCCCGCCGTCTGCACGAGCTGCTGCGCGCCTCGGATGTGACCACACGCACGGCGGAGGAGCGGCTGTGGTTCTTCCTGCCTTTTTCGCAGGCCGCTGGGCTGGCCGCGCGTGTGCAGCATCTGCTGGACCAGCAGGCCCGTGCCGAGGGCGGTGTGGGCCTGCGCGCGCGCATCACCTGCCTGGCCGTGCCCGAGGACTTGCGCGCCGGCGACGACTGCGACCGCCTGATGCAGCGACTGGCCGAAGCCTGAGCATGTGGGAGCAAGCGGTTCATGCTTTCGGTACGCTCGTCCTGTCCACCAGTGAACAGGGCTGGCTGGAGATCGCCCTCAAATTCTTCCCCTTCGTGCTGCTGCTGGAGCTGCCGCTGTACGTCCTCGTGATGGCCGGCATCGTGCGTTTCGGCCTGCGCGAGCACCGACCCGACCGGCAGCGCGAACGCTATCCAAGGGTGTCCTGTCTGGTCACCTGCTATGCCGAAGGCGAGGATGTGCGCAAGACCATCCACAGCCTGGCTCAGCAGGACTATCCCGGATTCATCGAGATCGTCGTGATGGTGGACGGGGCCGTGCAGAACCGGGCCACGCTGGAGGCGGCCCGGCGCGCCCAGGATCTGGTCGCCGGCTTGCCGAGGCGGCAGCTCATCGTGCTGCCCAAGTGGCAGCGCGGCGGGCGGGTGTCCGCACTCAACGCGGGATTGCAGATCGCCACCGGCGAGGTGGTGATGGCGCTGGACGGCGACACCTCGTTCGACAACGACATGGTGCGCCACGCCACGCGACACTTCGACGACCCGCGCGTGGTGGGCGTGGCCGGCTGCCTGCGTGTGCGTAACGCCGGCCAATCGATGGCCACGCGCCTTCAGGCGCTGGAGTACATGCTGTCCATCGGGGCGGGCAAGACCGGGCTGTCGGAGTTCAACCTCGTCAACAACATCTCGGGCGCCTTTGGCGTGTTCCGCACCGCCTTCATCCGCAACCTGGGCGGCTGGGATGCCGGCACGGCCGAGGACTTGGACATCACGCTGCGCATCAAGCAGTACTTCGGGCGCCACCCGGGCTTGCGGATCGTCTTCGATCCGCATGCCGTGGGCCACACCGATGCGCCCGACACCTGGCGCGGCTTCTTCCGCCAACGCCTGCGCTGGGATGGCGACCTGTTCTATCTGTATGTGCGCAAGTTCCGCTACAACTTGCGTCCGCGGCTGTTGGGCTGGCCCAACTTCCTCTTCGTCACCTTCAACGGCCTGTTCCTGCAGGTGGTGATGCCCTTCATGATCGTGGCCTACACCGGCGTGCTGTTCTGGACGCTGCCCGCTGGCGCGGTGCTGGGGGTGCTCGGGTTCGTCTACGTCGTCTACCTGGCCGCCCTGGTGCTGTACTTCCTGCTGTATGTGGTGGTGGTGTCCGAACGGCCGCTCGAGGATCTGGCCTACCTGGGCTGGCTGGTCCCGTTCCCGCTGTTCGCCTTCGTCAACCGTGTGCACTGCTCGCTGTCGACGCTGCAGGAGATGTTCCTGAAGGCCCATCTCGATTCCTCGATGGCGCCCTGGTGGGTGCTGCGCAAGACCAAGTTCTGATGATGCGGCGATTGTGGCTCCTTTGGTCGCATGCGGCGGCCCTGATCCTGGGCCTGGCCGCCCTCGCGCCGGCCGCCCGGGCCGGCAGCCTGCCGCTGGCCGCCTGGGAAGCCCAGGCTCTGGACCAGGCCCTGGCACGCCGCCTGGCCCAGGCCGAGCTGGAGCAGCGCCTGCATCAGCGCGAGGCCGCGCAGGCGCTCGATGGTGCGCGGCTGCAGGCCGGGGCGGGGCTGGCCCGCGCACGCGAGGCCCTGACCGACACCACCGTGCGCCGCTACGAACGCGGCCAGGTCCAGCTTGGTGTGCGCTGGCCCTTGCTGGGCAGCCGGCTGGCCGCGCAGCGCGCCCTGGACGAGGCCGACACGGCCGTGGCAGCGGCCCGCCTGCGCGAGCAGGACGCGCGCCAGGCCGTGCGCACCGAGGTGCGCCGGGCCTACGTGGCCCTGGCCGCCGCGCAGGCTCGCGAGGCGGCCGCGCGCGCCTGGCTGGCGCAACGAGAGGCGCTTCAGGCAGGGCTGGACCGGCGACGCGACGCCGGCCTGCTGCTCGGGGCGGATCGTCTGGCCTACCAGACCCAGGCCGACACCGTCGAGCGCGACCTGGCTCGACAGCGGTTCGCCCAACGTCTGGCTTGGCGTGAACTGACCCTGCGGACGGGTTTGGAGGGGCCGGCGCCACCGGCGGTGCCTTGGCCGCAGTGGAGCACTTCGTGCTTCGATCCCGAGAGGCTGGCCGGGGCCGCCGCCGAAGCCTTGCCGGTGGCTCTGGCGCGGCTGGAGGGGCAGGCGGCGCAGCAGGAGGCCCGCCGCCTGCGCTGGGATGGCGTCGAGGCCGGTGTGAGCCTGTCGCACGGCCTCAGCCGCGACCTGGGAGGACCAGCCGGCTACGGCACCGCCATCGGCGTGGACCTGAGCGTGCCGCTGCAATGGCGTCGCTGGCACGACGCCCGCCAGGCCCAGGCTCGCAGCCGGGCCGCGCAGGCCCAAGCCCTCGTGGCCTTGCGCGAACAGGAGCAGCGCCTGGCCATTGCGCAGGCCCTGGACGAACGGGAGTTGCGCGGCCAAGAGCGCTCGACCTATGCGCGGCGGCTCGAGGCAGCGCTGCAGGGCGCGCGCGTGGCCAGCCTGCGGGCCCATGCCTTGCAGGAGGGGGACGGGTACGAGCGGGCCGCGCAGGCACGTTATGCGCTGTACCAGACACTGGTGGACCACCTGGACGCGCGCGAGCGTGCCGCCTTGGCCGACGTGCAGGTGTTGGCCCTGGCGGGCGAGTGCGACGCCGCCGCCGCGCCCGACGAGAACCTGGAGACCCAGGCGCTGGCGGCGTTGTCACAGAACCTGGCCGCGGATGCGGTCGCACCGGCGCCGGCTGCCGGGCCGATGGGCTGGTATGTCTGGCAGGCCCAGGCGCTGCTGGACGACCCGTCCCGGCTGGACCGCCTGCCCGCAGGCACCGGCCGAGTGCTGCTGTCGTTCGACGCGGCGCAACTCGAGCGCCTGACTCTCGACCCCTCGGCGCACCAGCGGCTGCTCGACCTGCTGGCTCGTCTGCGGGCGCGCGGGTGGCGCGCCGAGTGGCTGCTCGGTGAACCGACCTGGGTGCTGCCCCAGCATCGTGGCGACTTGCTGGCCCGGCTGGCGGCTTGGCGCGCGCTGCCCTTCGACGCCGTGCACCTGGATCTCGAACGCAGTCAGTTGCCACCGCAGCACCAGCGTCGCTGGGCGCGTGACCTGCTGGATACGGTGTCGGCCGTGCGCCGCACCGTGGACTGGCCCATCGTACTGACCACCCACCCCCGCGAGCTGACCGAGGCCCGCCTGGGCCGGCAACTGCGCGAGGCCGGCGTGGACGAGGTGGTGGCGATGGTCTATGTCACCCACCCGCAGCGGGCTGTACAACGGGCCCGCCAGATCCTGGACGCCGTCCCCGAGGGGCTGACCGTTTCCTTGGCCTGGAGCATCGAGCCGACCCTCGATGCCGTCCACAGCCACTTCCACCGCGGGCGCATCGCGGCGCTGGCGCAGTGGCAGGCCTGGCACGAGGCCTTGTCGGGCCATCCCCGCTATGGCGGCTGGCTCGTGCAGTCCCTGGAAACCTATCTCGACGCACCGCCATGAAAATTCGCTTCGATGCACCGCCCGGCGCCGGCCAGGATCCTAGCGGCCTGGCGGTGCGCTACGCTGCGGCCAAGCGGCAGGTGCCGCGCTGGCGCTGGTACTTGCTGCTGGCTTTGGTGATGGCCGCACCGTTGTACCTGGCCGCGCGCTTCTTGGGCGGCGTGCTGTTCGCTCAGGTGCCCGCCAGCGTGGTGCTCGAGCAAAGCGTGGTGCGCGTACCGCAGGCGGGCCTGATCGAGTACGTGGCCGCGCAGGGGCAGGCCCTGGCGGCCGGTGCACCGGTGTTGCGGATGCGCGAATCGGCGGTGTCCGCCCCCGCGTCCCAGAGGCCGTCGATGCCGCTGCCGGTGGGGCAGGCCCGCGACCGCATGTTGCGCGAGGCCGTGGCCCTGGCCGAGCGGCAGTGGCGGCTGCGTCGGGAGCGCCTGGCCCGCATCGAGGCCCTGCAGGCCCAGGGGGCGGCCACGCGGCCTGAGGTCGAGGCCGCGCGGGTGCAGGCGCTGCAGGCCCAGGCCGACCTCAACCGCGCCCGCGGCGAACTGGCCGAGCACCGAGAAGCTCTGGCCGCCCAGGGACAGGCTGCCGTCGCGGCGCCGGCTCAGGCCGCCCTCGTTGCCGCGGTCGTCCCAGCCGCTTTCGATGCTCAGGTGGCCCGCGTGTACGTGCATGCCGGCGAGTGGCACCCGGCAGGCGCCGAGGCGGTGCTGCTGCAGTCGGCGGGCCCGCCCCAGGTGCAGGCCTACCTCGACCCTGCCGAAGCGCGGCGCGCCCAGCCGGGCCGGCGCGTCACCCTGCGTTTTGCCGACGGGCACCGCGCTGCGGCCGAGGTGGCCGAGATCGTGCCCCATGTGGAGCGTCTGCCGGCCGACCGGGTCTCCCCGCTGTCACCGCGCACAGCGTCGGTGCTGGTGATGCTGCGCCCCTTGGAGCCCCTGCCGGCGCGCTACCGCATTCACGGCTTGCCGCTGGACGTGCAGTTCGGCCTGTGGTGAGGCCCCCTGGCGGGGCCCCTCCCCCGGATGGAGGATGAAACCGCGCAGCAGCTGCTCCATCATCGGCGCTGACTGAAAAAAATTGGGGGGCGGCGCGTGCGACCCCTCCACTGCCGCCCCGATGTTCCCGCCCGAGCCCGCTGCTGAGCCCCCATCCCCCGATGCTGCCTCGTGGGGAGGCGGCGTCGGGCCTGCCGCGACGCTGACGGGTCTGTTCCTGTCTCGCTGCCGGGCTGATCCGCAGGCACTGGCCTATGCCGGGCTGGACGAGCAGGGGGCGATCGCCTGGACGCGCACCCGTGCCGAACTGCTCGAACGCAGCACCGGCTTGGCGCGGGCCCTGCGTGGTCGGGCCGGGTCCGGCGAGCGCGTGCTGCTGGCCTTCGAGGGCGGGGTCGATGCCGTGGAACTCTTCTGGGCCTGCCTGCTGGCCGGCGTGGTGCCCGTGCCGGCCCCTCCGCCGGACCTGCGGCTGGGGGCGCGCGGCTGGGACCGCCTGTGCCGCATCGCCGAGGATGCCGGGGCCGTCCTGGGTGTGCGCAGCCCGGACCCGGATCCCGCGCCACCGGCCCCCGGGCCCCTGGCTTGGACGAGCCCCCAGGCTCTGCACGAAGCCGGTGCGGCGCTTCCGGGCGAGGCCCTGCGCGGCGGGGCCGTGCAGCCGCAGGATCCGGCCTACCTGCAGTACACCTCGGGCTCCACCGAGGCGCCGCGCGGCGTCGTGATCACCCATGCCCAGGTCTTGGCCCACGGGGCGGCCCTGGCCGGCGTGGTCGGGCGCAGGGTGGCGCAGCCCCCACGGGCCCTGAGCTGGCTGCCTTGGTTCCACGACTACGGCATCGTGCTGGGCCTGATCCAGCCGCTGCTGCAAGACGGCGTGTCCTACCTGATGCCGCGGCGGGCCTTCATGCGCCGGCCCCTGCGCTGGCTGGAGGCCATCGCGCGTCATCGCATCACGGTCTCCGGCGCCCCGGACTTTGCCTATGCCGCCTGCGTGCGGGCCCGATCGCGCGAGCCGGGATGGACGGCCGACCTGCGCGGCTGGCGCCTGGCCACCTGCGGGGCCGAACCGGTGCGCCCGCACACGCTCTCGTCCTTCGAACAGGCCTTCGGCCCCCAAGGGTTCGACCCCGCGGCCTGGGCGCCGGCCTACGGCCTGGCCGAGGCGGTGCTGACGGTCAGCCTCTCGCCGCAGTCCATCCCCCCGCGCTGTCTGGTGTTGTCGGCCGCCGCGCTCGAGCACGGCCAGGTGCGGGAGGTCGAACCCGGGGCGCCGGGCTCGCGCACCCTGGTGTCGTGCGGACCGGTCCTGCCCGGGCTGACGGTGAAGGTGGTCGACCCGACCGGCCTGTCTCCACTCGGTGAAGGCCGGGTCGGCGAGATCTGGGTGCGGGGCCCCAGCGTTGCGCAGCGCTACTGGCGCAAAGCCGCTCCCGAGGTCTTCGCGGCCCGGTTGCAGGGCGATGCCGTCGGCCAGGGTTGGTTGCGCACCGGCGACCTCGGATTCCTTGCCGATGGCGAGCTCTATCTGGCCGGACGCCTGAAGGATCTGATCATCGTGGGAGGGCGCAACCTGCATCCCGAGGATCTCGAAGCCGTGGCCCAGTCGGCCCACCCCGCGCTGGCCGATGGGGCGGCGCTGGCCTTTGGCGTCGAGGCGCAGGCGGGCGAGGCCGTCGTGCTGCTGGTCGAAGTCCGCGGTCGGCCCGACGCGCCGGCCGTGGCAGCCATCGTCGAGGCCGTGCGCGCGACCGTCGCTGCGGAATTCGAGGTCGAGGTGGCCGAGGTCGTGGTGCTGCGCGGCGGCGTCCTGCCGCGCACCTCCAGCGGCAAGCCCCAGCGCGCCCTGGCCCGCGAGCGCTACCGGCGCGACCGCTGGCAGTCGCAGGCCTGGTCGGCACGGCCCCAAGCCACCGCCGCGGCCGGTGCGGCGGTGCACCCGGCGGTGGCCGCTGCCTGGCAGGCCGTTCTCGGAGCCGGACGGGCCGTCGATCCCCACACCAACTTCTTCGATCAGGGCGGGGATTCGCTCACCGCCACCCAGCTCGTGTCGCGTCTGCGGGCCCACACCGGGGTCGAGCTGTCCGTCCGGCAGCTCTTCGAGTCGCCCACCCCGGCCGGACTGAGCCGATGCCTCGAGCAAGCTGCCATGACCTCGCCAGCGCTGGCGCCGCCGCCGCTTGCCGCGCAGGAGCCGGTGCTGTCCTACGCCCAGGAGCGCATGTGGTTCATGCAACAGCTCGCGCCGGCCAGCACGGCCTATCACATGCCGCTGGCCCTGCACCTGCGTGGCCCACTGGACATCCAGGCCCTGCAATCGGCGGTGGACGAGGTGGTGGCGCGGCACGACATCCTGCGCACCGTCTTTGTGCTCGACGGCGAGACCGTGCGCCCCCGGGTGCGGACCGAGGCGGCGCCCGTGGTCGAGACCGTGGCACCGCCCCCGCAGGCCCGCGGTCCCGACGACCCGGCCGTCCACGCACTGCTCGCACGCCTGTCTCAGCAGCCCTTCGACCTTGCGCGCGGGCCCCTGATGCGGATGCACCTGCTGCCGCTGGGCAGCGACGAGCACGTGCTCCTGATCGTGCAGCACCACCTCATCGGAGACCAGTGGTCCTTCACCGTGCTGGCTCGGGAACTGGCCGCTGCGTATGCCCGGCATCACGCCGGTGGGGCCGGCATGCCGCCAGCCCCACCGGCGTTGCAGTATGCCGACTACGCCATCTGGCACCGCCGCTGGTACGCCGGCGAACGTCATGCCCAGGAACTGGCCTACTGGCGCGAACAGCTTGCCGATCTGGAGCCTTTGGAGCTGCCCACCGACCACCCCCGCCCGAGCCCGCAGGGCCACCGCGGCGCGCGTGTGCGCCTGCCCCTGGCGCCGGCCCTGCTGCACCGGCTGACCGTGCTCGGTGCGCGCCACCGCGCCAGCCTGGCCATGGTGATGATGGCCGCGTTCAAGCTGCTGCTGTACCGCCACAGCGGTCATGCCGACCTGGCCATCGGCATGCCCATTGCCAATCGACACCATCTGGCTGCCGAGGATCTGCTAGGCACCTTCGTCAACACCCTGGTACTGCGCAGCCGGATCGATGCGCGACAGAGCTTCGAGGCCCTGCTGGAGCAGGTGCGCCATACCGCGCTGGAGGCCTATGCCCACCAGGACATGCCCTTCGAGTTGCTGGTCAGGGAGCTGGGCGTCGTGCGCGACACCAGCCGCTCGCCACTGTTTCAGGTGCTCTTCAACATGGTCAATGCCCCGCTGGGGCAGATCGACTTCCCGGGACTGGCCTGGTCCCGGGTGGACTTCGACCGCCAGGCGGCCCAGTTCGACCTGGCCGTCACCATCGATCCCGAGCTGGACCGCTCCGCGGTCTTCGAATACGCGCTCGACCTGTTCGAGCCGGCCACAGTGCAGCGCTTGGCGCGTCACTATGAGGCCTTGCTCGAGGCCGCGGTGCGCGCGCCGGGGGAACACGTCGCGGCGCTGCCCATGCTCGCGCCCGACGAACTGGAGGCCTTGCGCACGCTGGCCAGCGGCCCGGCGTTGCCGCAGCCTGCCGGCGATGTCTGGTCCTGGCTGGTCCCTGCCTTCGAGCGATACGCCGCGCAGCCGGCCCTCGAATGCGCCGGGCAGGTGCTGTCGTATGCGCAGCTCGAGCAGCGCAGTGCGGCGCTGGCGCGTGCCTTGCGCCGGCGCGGCATCGGCGTCGGACAGCGCGTCGGGCTGTGCCTGTCGCGCAACCCCGATCTGCTGGTGGCCCAGCTGGGTGTGCTGCGCAGCGGGGCGGCCTATGTCCCGCTGGATCCGGCTTATCCGCCCGCCCGCCTGGCCGACATGGCCGAGGACGCGGGGCTGGCCCTGCTGATCGCTGGCGAGACGGCGCCCCCCTGGGCCGTGGGTCTGTCAACGGCCGGCGTGCGCGCGCTGCAGGAGGAGGGGGCGGGGCCCTCGGGCGAGCCCGCCTCGTGCGCCGGGCCTGGCGACCCCGCCTACGTGATCTACACCTCGGGCTCGACCGGGCGCCCCAAAGGGGTGGTCGTGCCCCAGGGCGCGGTGGTGAACTTCCTGGCCAGCATGGCACGCGAGCCCGGCCTCGGGCCCGGCGAGCGCTGGCTGGCCGTGACGACGCTGAGCTTCGACATCGCCGTGCTCGAGACCCTGCTGCCGCTTGGGCGCGGCGCCTGCATCGTGCTGGCCACCGACGAACAGGCCACCAACGGACCCGCGCTGAGGCGCCTGCTCGAGGGCGGGCGCATCACCGGCATGCAGGCCACGCCGTCGCGCTGGCAGATGCTGCTGGAAGCCGGCTGGACGGGCCCTGCCGGCCTGAAGGCCTTGGTCGGCGGGGAGCCCCTGCCGCACGAACTGGCCGCACAGTTGCTGGCCCATGGGGCCGAGGTCTGGAACATGTACGGCCCCACCGAGACCACGGTGTGGTCCACCTGCGTGCGCATCGTGTCCGCACGCCCCGAGCACCTGAGCATCGGCCGGCCCATCGCGAACACCCAGGCCTGGGTGCTCGATGCGCACGGTCAACCCTGCCCCTGGGGGGTGGCTGGTGAACTCCATCTCGGCGGTGCCGGCCTGGCCCTGGGTTACTGGCGCCGGCCCGAACTCACGGCGCAGCGGTTCATCGAGTGGGCCGCCGACCCCGGCCAGCCCCCGCAGCGGTTGTACCGCACGGGTGATCGGGTGCGTTGGCGCCGCGATGGCCGGCTCGAGCACCTGGGCCGGCTGGACGACCAGATCAAGCTGCGCGGCCACCGCATCGAGCCGGCCGAGATCGAGGCGGTGCTGGCCGCCGACGAGCGGGTGCATCGCGCCGTCGTGATGCGCCGTGAGGACCGTCCGGGCGATGCCCGACTGGTCGCCTACGTTCACACCGACGTCCCGGCGGCTGCGCACGAGGATCTGCGGGATGCCTTGCGCGAGCGCTTGCGAGCCCGCCTGCCCGACTACATGCAGCCCCAGCACCTCGTCTTCATCGACCGCCTGCCGGTGCTGCCCAACGGCAAGCTCGACCGCCGCAGCCTGCCCGCGCCGGCCGAGCCGCTGGCGTGCGTCCAGCGCGTGCCGCCCCGCAACGCTGCCGAACAGGCCCTGTGGGAGGTCTGGGCCGAGGTGCTGGGGCACCGCCGGTTCGGTGTGCACGAGGATTTCTTCGACCTGGGGGGGCATTCGCTATTGGCCGCGCGGCTCGTCCATCGCATCGAAGCCCGGCTGGGGCTGCCGTGCAGCCTGGCCCAAGTCTTCGAGCACCCCACCGTGGCCACGCTGTGCGAGGCCCTGGACACCGGCCGCCGGCTGCACGAGGCCTCGGTGGTGTGCCTGCAGCCCCAGGGCGCGGCCCCGGCGCTGCACTGCGTGTGCGGCGTGCATATCTACCAGCCCTTGGCCGACGCGCTGGCGCCGCAGGTGCCGGTGTATGGCCTGTTCGTGCCGGCCGAGCTCGGCTTCCTCGATGTGCACGCGGATCCCCGGCAGTCAGGCCTGACCGTCGAGCGCCTGGCTGCCGACTATGTGCGATTGCTGCGCGAGCGCCAGAGCGCCGGACCTTACCGCCTGGCCGGTCTGTCCTTCGGAGGGCTGCTGGCGCTCGAGATGGCGCGGCAGTTGCGCGCGCTCGGTGAAGTGGTGGACTGCGTGGTGATGTTCGACACGGCGCGGCCCTCGCCCCCCCTGGCCGACCGCCTGCAGTGGCTGCGCCGCCAGGGCCGGCGGCTGGCCCAGGGCCGTCTGCCCTTGGCCGGCCGCCTGGGCCGCGGACGGGTAGCGGTCGGCCCCATGCACGCGGCCGAGGTGCCCCCGGGGCCGGATCCCGAACTCATCCGCGCACGCGACCGGCTGTACCAGCGCGCACGCCGGCAGTACCAGCCGCGCCCCTATGACGGCCTCGTGATGCTCGTGCGCGCGGGCGACACCGAGGGCCTCGCCCCCGACCTGGGCTGGCAGGGCCTGCTGAGCCGGCTCGTGGTGCGCGAGGTGCCGGGGGACCACCTGGGCATCTTGCGCGCGCCCCAGGTGGCGCAACTGGCGGCCCATGTGCAGGAACTGCTGACGACGCTGCCGCGGCGTTCCTGAACTTGTTCCTCCCCGGGGAGGGGATCACGCAGGGACCGGATGGGGGCCCATGCGCATTGCCCCGCGACGCGGCTCGAGCATTGCCGGGGGGCGGGAGTGGACGATCAGGCGTGCAGCGATCCGCGGCGCGCCGGGCCGAACGCACGCCCCGGGGCCGGGCGGTAGACCCACTCGGCCTCGCTCGGCATCAGCACATCCATCGCGCGATCCAGCGCGGCCGTGGCGCGAGACAAGCTCTCGCGATGGGCCGCCACGGCGCCTGTGGCCCGCACCAGGCGCTGGCGCAGCGCGGTCGGCACCTGCGAGCCGCTGCGCGCGACCTGGCTGAAACGCGCCACCGCCTCGGTCAGCGCACGTTGCAACTCACCGGCGCAACGTTCCAGCGCCGTGGCGTCGCGGGCCAGCAGGGCGTCGCCCAGCGCCTGCAGCCGGGTTTCCACCTCGGCGACGGTCGGCTCCAGGTCGTGGGGGGCGATGGCCGCGGCGGCGGCCGTCAGGAAGGTCGGGGCATGTGCAGGCATCGGTGGCGCCATCCGTGTCAGTACTCAGAAGCAGGATCAGGGCAGACTCAATAATCCGCAGGGCCGAACGTCGTCTCTGCCCCCCAACGAGGGCGGGAGTCCCGCCCCGCCGGAAGGCGAGAGCCCGACGCGGAGCGCCCAGACCTCAGCGCCCCATCCGGTTCAGCAGCTCTTGTGCATTGGCGATCAGCTTGTCGGCGATCGCCTCGGCATTGGGCTTGAAGGTGCCCTCGGCAATGGCCTGCCGGATCGCAGCCACCTTCTCGGCGTCGAATTCGGGGGTGCTGGCCATCAGACCGGCCGCGGTGCTGGACAGCTTCACAGTGGCGCTTTCGCTGAGGGTGGAAGCCGCTGCTGCGGCAGAGCGGGCGGCAGCCGGTCGCGCCTCGCCGGCGGCCGGGCGAGCCTGGCCTGCCGCAAGGGCAGCGGATTCTGCAGTGTGAACGATCTTCATGACCTGCTCCTGGACCGGGTCCGGTCCGACATGCTCGGGGTATCGACCCTCGGACCGACAACTTGAGCGTGGATCTCGAAAATATTACAAATGCTCACAAATTCACCTCCAGCACGCCCTCGGCGCTGGCCACGCCGGTGACGATGCGGCCGTTGTCGGTGCGCACCCGGGCGGTGCGCCCGGCCAGTCCCGGCGTCAAGGCTCGGCCCTGACTGCTCACGGCAAAGCCCTGGCCGCGGGCGATCACGCGCACCGTGTCGCCGCTGTCAAACCACTGGATCGGCCGCAAATGGTTGTCCCTCAAGGCCTGGCCGGCGGGCAGCGGCCGCGCCAGCACCCGGCCGGCCAGCGCGTCGAGGTCGGCGACCACCGGCGACCGCTCGGCGGCCCAGTCGGCCTCGACGGTGCGCAGCAGCGACGGCTGCAGCCGCGTGCCGGCCGGCAGTGGGCTCGCGGCCACGAGGGCAGGACCAAACACACGCACCGTCACGGGCAGGAACACATTCCAGCGTGTGGATCCTTCGACGCAGCGCACCCCGACGCGGGTGCGGCCCCAAGGCCGCGCTCCGGCAGGCAAGTAGGGCTCCATGCGCGTGCAGGGGGCCAGCTTCACCCGGCTGTCGAGCGCACCCACCTCCACCTCGATGCGAGTGGGGCGGACTGCGGGGGCTCCCGCGGCGGTCGACAAGTGCAGGTGATGCGCCTGAGCCAGCGAACGCACGTGGGTCTGCAGATCCCATTCGACCTCGGCGGCCGCGGCCGGCATCCCCGTGAAAGCTGCCCACAGGAGCCAGCGCCCGACCGTCGGTCGGCGCAGGAGGCTAAGCGAGGGCGCGCAAGTGGGGTGCATGGCGTTCGGGGTTCGGTGCACCGCACTGTAGGCCCCGCGTGTGTCGCTGCAGGGTGGGAAATAGACAGGTTTTGCGCGGCTATTCCCGCTAATGTGGGACGGCTGGCGGCAGAACAATGGCCTCCAACCTGCCGGCCCTGCATCCCCACCGGGTTGCCGAGCCGGACGCCGCGCCCCGCATGGGTGCATGGAAATGGCGCCATGTTCGACCGACTCACCCAATCGCTGAACTTCCAGGCCGAGGCCCTGGTGTTGAGGGCCGAGCGCCAGCGCATGATCGCCAGCAACATCGCCAACGCCGACACGCCGGGCTACGTGGCGCGCGACATGGACTTCGCCGCCGCGCTCAGGCAGGCCACGGCGGGGCAGGGCGGGTCGGGCGGCGCCCGCACGGTAGCCACCAGCCATCCCGGCCACATCGCACTCAGCTCCAGCGCGCCAGCGCCCACCACGCTGCTCTATGCACGGCCGGCCCAAACCAATCTGGACAGCAACACCGTGGACATGGACCGCGAGCGCGCCAGCTTTGCCGACAACGCCGTGCGTTACGAGGCGACGCTGCGCTTCATCAACGGCAGCGTGCGCACCTTGCTCAGCGCCATCACCGGGCAGTGAGGGAGGCTCCCATGTCGATGTTCAACATTTTCAGCATCTCCGGCAGCGCGGTCAGCGCCCAGTCCCAGCGCCTGAACACCGTGGCCAGCAACCTGGCCAACGCCGACACCGTGGCCGGGCCCGACGGCCAGGCCTACAAGGCCCGCCAGGTGGTTTTCCAGACCGTGCTGATGGGAGCCCGGTCGGGCGATGTCTCGGCAGCCGGTGTGAAGGTTGCCCGCGTCGTCGAAGACGCCACACCCGGACGTCGCGTGCACGACCCGGCGCATCCGCAAGCCGACGCCGAAGGCTATGTCACGTACAGCAACGTCAATGCGGTCGAAGAGATGGTCAACATGATCTCCGCCTCGCGCTCCTACCAAAACAACGTCGAGGTCATGAACACCGCCAAGAGCCTGTTGCTCAAGACCTTGCAGATGGGCCAGTGAGCCCGCCCTCATGAAGGCAGACCATGGACCTCACCTCCATCAATGGCACCACCAAGAGCAGCACGTCCGGGATCTCTGCGAGCAACGAGATCGGCGCCCAGGACCGCTTCCTGAAACTGCTCGTCGCGCAGATGCAGAACCAAGATCCCCTCAACCCGCTGGACAACGCGCAGGTCACCAGCCAGATGGCGCAGATCCAGACGGTCACCGGCATCGAGAAGCTCAACGGCAGCCTGCAGTCGATGGCCTACTCCTTCACCCAGGCACAGGCCCTGCAAGGTGCGGCCCTGATTGGGCGTGACGTGCTCGTGCCGGGTCAGCACATGAACATCATCGATGGCGAGGGTCGCGCCGCCTTCGAGCTGCACGGCGAGGCCGACCTGGTCAACGTGGAGATCACCGACGCCTCCGGGCAGGTGATCGATCGCTTGAGTCTGGGCGCCATGGGCCGGGGTCGTCACCATTTCTTCTGGGCCCCGGAGGACGGGACGGACCTCTCCCAGGTGAACTTCAAGGTCACCGCCACCTCGGGCAAGACCCCGGTCCAGGCCGACACCTTTGCCCGCGAGACCGTCGGTGCGGTCAGCACCACGGCCAACGGCCTCGAACTCGACCTCTTCAGCGGAAAGACCGTGCCCTACAACAAGGTCGCCGCCGTCGTCTACCACTGAAGCGGCCCCGCATTCTCACCCACAAGGACACGCACCATGGGCTTCCAGCAAGGTCTTTCCGGTCTGAACGCCTCCAGCAAAAACCTGGATGTCATCGGCAACAACGTCGCCAACGCGGGCACCTTCGGGGCCAAGACTGCACGCGCCGAGTTTGCAGACATGTACGCGGCCGCGATGAACGGTGCCGGGGCGACCAACATCGGCATCGGGGTCAACCTCGCTGCCGTGGCCCAGCAGTTCACCCAGGGCAACATCACCACCACCGAGAACCCGCTGGACCTGGCCATCAACGGCTCGGGCTTCTTCCAGGTGGCCGACGTGGTGCGCGACCCCAATGCCGCGCCCAACACCGCCCCCACGATGGACGGCCCCCCCCTGTACACCCGCAACGGTCAGTTCAAGGTCGACCGCAACGGCTATATCGTCAACAACCAGGGCCAAGTGCTGCTGGGCTACGTGGCCAGCGCCAACGGCGTGATCGCGCCGCAGCAAGCCCGTCCCATCCAGCTGCCCACGGCAGGCATCAACCCGCTGGCCACCACGGCCATCGAGCTGGAGTTCAACCTCGATTCGCGCTCGGCCGTCACCCAACCCAGCGGGGGGGGCATCAACTTCAACGACCCCACCACCTTCAACAACGCCACCTCGGTCACCCTGTTCGATGCGATGGGCCAGGACGTTGCCGTGACGTACTACTTCCAGAAGACGGCGCCCAACACCTGGGACGTGTACGCCACTGCCAACGGTGTGCCGCTGATGGGCACCAGTGCCAGTCCCGCGCCGGTGGCCACGATCAACTACCCGCCCACCTCGGGCGGCAACCCCACCGCCGCAGGCGGCGGCTCGATCACCTACTACATGGGCGGCGGCGGCACCTCGACGGACGGTCGCATCCCCATCGATGTGCCCGCCACGGTTCGCCCCGACGGCAGCTCCACCTTGCCGATCGCCGGTATCCAGCTCAACATGGGCAACTCCACCCAGTACGGCACCACCTTTGGCGTGACCAACCTCACGCAGAACGGTTTCGCAGCGGGGCAGCTCGTGGGCGTGACCATCGACAACAGCGGGATCATCATGGCCCGATTCTCCAACGGACAGTCGCGCCCGGCAGGACAGATCGAGCTGGCGACCTTCCGCAACCCGCAGGGGCTGCAACCCCTGGGCGGCAACGTCTGGGCCGCCACCTATGCCTCGGGCGACCCCACCGTCAGCCCGCCCGGCTCGGGCAACATGGGTGTGCTGCAGGCCGGTGCGCTGGAGGAGTCAAACGTCGATCTGACCGCCGAGCTGGTCAACATGATCACCGCGCAGCGGGCCTACCAGGCCAACGCCCAGACCATCCGCACGCAAGACCAGGTGTTGCAAACGCTCGTGAGCCTGCGTTGATCTTCACGCCTGAACTGCAGGAGCCTCCATGGACCGCATGATCTATCTGGCCATGTCCGGCGCCAAGGCCACGATGCAGCGCCAGGACGTGCTCGCGCACAACTTGGCCAACGTCTCCACCAACGGTTTTCGCGCTGAACTGCAAGCCTTTCGGGCCGTTCCGGTGCGAGGCGATGGGGCCAGCACCCGGGTCTATGCGCTGGAGACCACCACCGGCTACGATGCCGCGCCGGGGCCGGTGCAGCACACCGGCCGGCCTCTGGACGTCGCCTTGCAGGGCAACGCTTGGCTGGCCGTGCAGGCTTTGGACGGTACCGAAGCCTACACCCGCGCCGGCGCGCTCACGGTGGCAGCCGATGGCACCCTGATGACCCAGGGCGGTCTGATCGTCATCGGCGATGGCGGGCCCATCCAGGCCCCACCCAATGCACAGCTGAGCATCGCTGCCGACGGCACGCTCAGCGCCCGCAACGCCAACGGACAGAACCTGCCCGTGGCCCGCCTGAAGATGGTGACGCCAGAGGCCCCGCTGCAGCGAGGGCCCGACGGCCTGTTCCGCAGCGCTGACGGCGAAGAACTGCCCGCCGACCCGAACGCGCGCTTGCAAGACGGCGCGCTCGAAGGTTCGAACGTGAGCGCCATCGAGACCATGGTGGCCATGATCTCGGCGGCCCGCCAATTCGAGCACCAGATGAAGATGCTCAAGACGGCCGAACAAAACGAAACCACCTCGGCCAAGCTGTTGTCGACCAACGCCTGAAGGAGCCCCCGCCATGATGCGATCGCTGTGGATCTCGAAGACCGGCATGGAGGCCCAGCAGGTCCAGCTGGATCATGTCTCCAACAACCTCGCCAACGTGGCCACCACAGGCTACAAGCGTTCCCACGCCCAGTTCGAAGACCTGATCTACCAGAACCTGCGCCAAAGCGGCGCCAACACCGCCGAGCAGGCTCAGTTGCCCACAGGGCTGCAGGTGGGCCTGGGCACACGCGCCGTGGCCACCGCGCGCAGCTTCGCGCAGGGCAGCCTTCAACAGTCCACCAACCCACTGGATGTGGCGATCAACGGCAACGGTTTCTTCGAGATCCAGATGCCCGACGGCACCTCGGCTTACACCCGGGACGGTTCATTCAAGACCGACGCCAACGGCCAGCTCGTCACCAACAACGGCTTTCCCGTCGCGCCGGGCATCACCATTCCGCCCAACACCCGCAGCATCACCATCGGGTCCGACGGAGTGATCACCGCGGTGGTGCCGGGCTCGGCCCAGCCGGTGCAGTTGGGCACATTGCAGCTCGTGAACTTCGTCAATCCGGGCGGTCTGGACCCACGCGGGCAGAACCTGTACGTCGAGACGGCTGCTTCCGGGCCACCGGCAGCCGGCGTGCCGGGCAGCGAAGGCCTGGGCACCTTGCAGCAAGGCTTTCTCGAGACCTCCAATGTCAACGTGGTCGAAGAGCTGATCGGCATGATCCAGACCCAGCGCGCCTACGAGCTCAACTCCAAGGCCATCCAGACGTCCGACCAGATGCTGCAGCGCTTGGCCCAGCTCTGATGCCCGCCGAAGGACCACTGATGCAACGCCTGATCTCCTGTGGCCTGGTCCTGGGGGCCGGCCTGCTCGCTGGGTGCCAGACCATGGCGCCCAAGGTCGAGATGCCCGAGGCGACGACGGCCCGCCCCCAGCCCGTGGCCTATGCGCCGGCCAACAACGGCGGATTGTTTCAAGCCGCCAGCTACCGGCCTCTCTTCGAGGACCACCGCGCGCGTCTGGTGGGCGACAGTCTGACAGTGAACATCGTCGAGCGCGTGCAGGCCAGCCAGCGCTCGGCCTCCACCGTCGAGAAAAGCGGCAGCATCAGTGGCAGCGTCACGGCGTTGCCGGGCATCAACCCCAACTCCTTCGGCCGCGCCAGCGTGGGCGGCAGCTCCGAGAACACCTTTTCCGGCAAGGGTGGCACGGAAGCGACCAACAACTTCACCGGCACCATCAGTGCCACCGTGCTGGAAGTGCTGCCCAACGGCCACCTGCTCATCGGGGGGGAAAAGCAGATCGGCCTGAACCAGAACGTGGAAGTGATGCGCTTCACGGGTCGTGTCGATCCCCGATCGATCCAACCGGGCAACACCGTCAACTCCTCGCAAATCGCCGACGTGCGCATCGAGTACCGCGGGCGCGGCCAGCAGGCAGAAGCGCAAGGAATTGGCTGGCTCGCCCGCTTCTTTTTGAGCGTTATCCCCTTCTGAGCGCGGCCAACAATGTCCTCAAGTTTCGAGGACATGGGCCGATGAACACCCGCTACGAACGTTTCCTGCGCATCGCCATCGCCGTGGCCGCCATCGCGGCGAGCACGGCGCTGTGGTGGCCGGTGCCTGCGCAGGCCCAACGTATCAAGGAAGTGGCCTCCGTCCAGGGCGTGCGGCCCAACCAGCTCGTGGGCTATGGCCTGGTCGTGGGGCTGGACGGCACCGGCGACCAGACCACGCAGACCCCCTTCACCGCCCAGAGCATCACTGCAATGCTGCAGCAAATGGGCGTGTCCATTCCGCCGGGGGTCAACATGCAGCTCAAGAATGTGGCAGCGGTGATGGTGACGGCCCAGCTGCCGCCCTTTGCCCAACCAGGGCAGGCCATCGATGTGAACGTCGCCTCGCTGGGCAATGCCAAGTCGCTGCGCGGCGGCACCTTGATCGCCACGCCGCTCAAGGGCGCGGACGGCCACATCTATGCGCTGGCACAGGGTCAACTCATCGTGGGTGGAGCCGGGGCCTCGGCCGGCGGCAGCAAGGTCCAAGTCAACCACCTGAGCGCCGGTCGCATCCCTGGCGGCGCCACGGTCGAGCGCAGCGTGCCCACGCCGCTGCACCAGGGCGAATTCCTGCAGCTCGACCTCAACGCCGCCGACTTCCACACTGCGCGCCAGGTCGCCCAGGCCATCAACCGCGCCAAAGGCGAAGGCGTGGCCGAGGCCCTGGACGGTCGCACCGTGCGGGTGCGCGCCCCGCAGTCGCCCGGCGAACGTGTGGCCTTCCTGGCCGACATCGAGAACCTCAGCGTGCAAGGCGCCGCTCCGGCGGCCAAGGTGGTGCTCAACGCGCGCACCGGATCCATCGTGATGAACCAGGCCGTGACCCTGCTGCCTGCCGCCGTGGCGCACGGCAACCTCTCGGTCACGATCAGTTCCACGCCCGTCATCAGCCAGCCGGCACCGTTCTCGCGCGGCGAGACCGTCGTGGCCGAGCAGGCCGACATTCGCATCAAGCAAGACGGCGGCTCGCTGATCGAAGTGCCGGCCGGCACCCAGCTCACCGATGTCGTGCGCGCCCTCAACGCCTTGGGCGCCACGCCCATGGACTTGCTGGCCATCTTGCAGGCCATGAAGGCCGCTGGCGCCTTGCAGGCCGAACTCGAGGTGATTTGATGAACTCGCCCCTGACGCTGCAGCGTGGCCTGTCCGGCGACGTCAAGTCGCTGGACCTGCTTCGCGCGCGGGCAGGACAAGACCCGCGCGCGGCGGTGAAGGAGGCCGCGCGCCAGTTCGAGGCCGTGTTCATGCAGGAGCTGCTCAAGAGCATGCGCGCCACCACGATGGCCTCCGGGCTGACCGACAACGCCGGCTCGGATCTGGGCACCGAATGGCTCGACCAACAATACGCCACCCGACTTGCCGGCCTGCCCGGCGGCCTGGCCGACATGATCGCGCGGCAGCTCGAGCGGCACCTCGGCCCGCCTGCCACGCCCCCAGGGCCGGGCCCCTCGACCCCGCGCCCGCTGCCTGCGGCGCTGTCCGCACCGCGAGCGCTCGGTCCCCAGGGAGAGTTCCTGCGCCAGCACTGGTCGGCCGCCCAGATCGCCTCGCGCGAAACCGGCATCCCGGAGCACTTCATCCTGGCGCAGGCGGCCCACGAGTCGGGCTGGGGTCGCCGCGAGATCAGGAACGCCGACGGCACCCCCTCGCACAACGTGTTCGGCATCAAAGCCACGGGGGGGTGGCAGGGCAAGGTGGCCGAGGTCGTCACCACGGAGTACGTCAACGGCGAGCCGCGCAAGATGGTGCAAAAGTTCCGCGCCTACGACTCGCTGCACGAGGCCTACCGCGACTACGCCCGACTGATCAAGAACAACCAGCGCTATGCCCGTGTGATCGAACAGGGGCATACGGCCCAAGGCTTCGCGCAAGGACTGCAGGACGCCGGCTATGCCACCGATCCGGCCTATGCCGACAAGCTCACACGGGTCATCAACACCACCTTGCGGCTGCAGCGCGCCACGAGTTAAGGATCCATCATGAGCGGACTCATCAGCCTGGGCACGCGCACGATGTTCGCCGCGCAGGCGCAGCTCAACACCACGGCGAACAACATCTCCAATGCCAACACGCCGGGCTATTCGCGCCAGACGGTGCAGCTCGAGACCGCCGGCGGACAGTTCAGCGGCGCCGGCTTTTTCGGCAAGGGGGTGAACATCACCACCGTCGAGCGTGCCCACAACGCTTTCCTGAGCGCCGAGGCGGCCAGCACCGCTGCCTTGGCCGCGGGCGACGCCACGCGCCTGGACTACCTGCAGCGCATGGAGAAAGCGTTTCGCCTGGGCGAGTCGGGCCTGGGCTTTGCCGCCGGGCAGCTCCTCAATGCCTTCGTCGATGTGGCTAGCAACCCCTCGGATTCGTCGTCCCGCCAGGTGGTGCTCTCGCGCGTGGAGGCCCTGGCCTCGCGCTACCGCTCTGCGGCCGGCGAGCTGACGGCGCTGCAGCAGGGCATCACGCAGGATCTCAAGACCTCGATCGGCACCGTCAACGAGCTGACTCGGCGCGTGGCCGACCTCAACCAGCAGATCGCGCGCGTCAAGGGGCTGGGCCATGAACCCAACGACTTGCTCGACCAGCGCGATAGGCTGGTCGGCGAGATCAGCCAGTTCATCCAAGTCACCCAGATCCCTGCGCCGGACGGCACCGTCGGCCTGTTCATCGCCGGCGGCCAGCGCCTCGTTCTGGGCAATGATGCCCTGCCGCTCACCCTGGTCCCCGACCCTTACGACCAGAGCATCGGGCGCCTGGGGATCCGTGAGGCCGGGGTAGACCGCCCTCTGGTCGAAGGCAGCCTGGGCGGCGGCACCCTGGCCGGCATGCTGCGCTTCCAGAGCCAGGATCTGCCGGCGGCCATCAACCAGGTCGGGCGCATGGCCGCGGTGCTCGCGGCCCGTCTGAACGAACAGCAGGCCTTGGGCCACGACCTCAACGGCAACCCCGGTGGGCCGCTCCTGAGCACGGGCGCTGCGCGCACCTTGCCGCACGCGGCCAACACCGGCACCGCGCAGGTCACCGTCACCATCACCGATGCCACCGCGCTGGAGGCGACCGACCACGAGCTGCGCTTCCAAGGCGGCTCTTGGCAATTGCGGCGCTTGCCCGATGGCGGCTGGGCGCCGTACACCCCGGGCACGCAAGTCGCTGGCATCACCCTCACGGTGCCGGCCGGCACCCCTGCCGAGGGCGATCGCTTCCTCGTCCAGCCGGTGCGCTTTGCCGCCACCGACCTGCGCTCGGCCCTGAGCGACCCAAGCGGCATCGCCGCCGCCTCGCCGGTGGTCGCGGTGGTGAGCCCTGCCAACGAAGGCACGGTGGGCGTGAGCACCTTGCTGCCCAAGCAGGCCGACCCCAACCTGGGCCAGCCCTTGCAGATCGTCTTCACCTCGGCCACGACCTTCAACATCGTCGGGCCGGTCAGCGGCACCCCGAGCACCACGCTCGTGCCGGGCGAGCCCATCCGCATCAACGGCTGGGAGCTCACCCTCACCGGCGTGCCCCAGGCCGGCGATACGATCGAGATCCTGTCGACCACGACGGTGTCAGGTGCGCTGGCCAGCAACAACGGCAATGCCCTGGCCTTGCTCGACCTGCGCGACGAACCCATGGTGGGGGGGGAGACCCTGGCCAATGCCTATGCCAGCGTGCTGGCCGACGTGGGCATCCGTGTGCAAGGAGCCAAGGCCTCGGCCGATATGTCCAAGGCCATCGCCCGCGACGCCCAGGCCGCGCGCGACAACTTGTCGGGTGTCAACCTCGACGAGGAAGCTGCTCGACTCATCCAGTTCCAGCAGGCCTACCAGGCCGCCGCCAAGGTGCTGCAGGTGGCCCAGCAGGTCTTCGACACCATCTTGCAGACCGCTGGCCGCTGACCCGGCCTGACCGCCCGGAGACCCTCTCATGCGCATCGCCACTGCCACGGCTTACCAGGCTGCAATCCAGAACCTGCAAGACCGCCAGGTCGACCTCACCGATGCCCAGGTGCGCCTGACCAGCGGCAAGCGCGTGCTGCGTGCCAGCGACGACCCCACCGCCGCGGCCCGTGCCGAGCGCGCCGCAGCCGCGGTCGATCGCAGCGTCGTCTCGCAGCGTGCAGTGGAGTCCAGCCGCACGGCCATGAGCCTGGCCGAAAGCGCTCTGGGCGATGCGGTGGGCTTGCTGCAGTCGGCCCGCGAGTCCCTGGTGGCGGCCGGCAACGGCAGCTACACCGCCGCCGAGCGCCGGGGCTTGGCTGAGCAACTTCAGCAGTACCGCGACCAGTTGCTGTCCATTGCCAATCGCCAAGACGGCGCGGGCAACTACCTGTTTGCCGGCCAGGGCGCTGCCGGGGCGCCGTTCGTCAACACCCCGGGCGGCGTGCAGTTCACAGGCATCGGCGGGGCCGTGTCGGTGGCTTCGGGCGAGGTGTTGCCGGCCACGGTGGACGGCCAGGCCGCCTGGATGAGCGCGGCCACGGGCAACGGCGTCTTCGAAACCCAGCGCATCAACGTGAACGGTGCGGCGTGGATCGATGCCGGGCGGGTCACCGACCCGGGCCTGGTACAGGGCCTGCGCTACGACGTGACCTTCAGCGTGACGGCCGGCACCACCACCTATACCGTGCAGCCGCGCGACCCCGACACCGGCGCTCCCGTGGGTGCTGCCACCACGGGCAGCTACCAATCTGGCGCGGCCATCACCATCGACGGCATTGCCTTCAACATCAGTGGCGCACCGGCCGACGGCGACGAGTTCCGCATCATGCCCAGCACCCCCACGCTCAGTGTCTTCGACGCCCTGGATCGGGCCATTGCAGGCCTGCGCGACGCAAGCGCCACCCCTTCCGAGGTGGTGCAGACCACCACCGACGGCCTGCGCAACCTCGACTCCGTCCTGGCGCGCCTGCAAAGCGTGCGCAGCGCCGTGGGCGACACCCTCAACCGCATCGACGGCGTCGAAGATCGCCTGTCGGCGAGCAAGCTCCATGCGCAAACAGACCGCTCGAATGCGGAAGATTTGGACATGGTGCAGGCCATCTCCGAGTTCCAGAACAAGCAAACCGGCTACGATGCGGTGCTCAAGACCTACGGCACGGTCCAGCGGATGAGCCTGTTCCAGTATCTGGGCTGAGCCGCCGAGGACCGCGCCTTTCAACGACACTGCATCGAATCCGTCGCCCATGGACAACGACGTCCTGCGCAACATCGCGCTGAGCTATTCCCCGATGGTGGACCGCAGCCGCAAGATCGTGGCCACCCGTCTCACCGTGTCGTCGCTGCGCACGCAGGAGACCCTGAAGGCCGATCACCTGCTGGCCGCGATTGCCGAGGTCTGGCCCGAGGGGGGGCAACCCGTGTCGCTCAACGTCATGAGCGAGACGCTGCTCAACGATCTGCTGCGTGCCAAGCCGCTGTCGTCGGTGATGGTCGAGATCCCGTCGTTCATCGCCTGCGATCCGGCCAACACGCAGGCCATCGCCCAGCTCCACGCCAACGGCAACACCCTGCTGCTGCACGGACGTCCGCCCTCGCTGCTGCCGCGCGAGATCCTGCCGTGCTTCAAGCATTCCATCATCGACCTGGCCGACGACCGCCGCAAGAACGAGATCCCCGGCCACGTCGAGCCCGGCGCGGTGCGTCACATGGGCTTCATTCAGAGCAATGTGCGCACCGTGGCCGAGATGGAGGGTAGCTTCGCGCGCGGGGCGCTGGCCATCCTGGGCTGGCCCATCGAGGAGGTGACGGGCGCGGCGGCTGCGGCCGGCGGCCGCTCGGGGCAGCCGGACATGGCCGTGTTGGTGGAACTGATCCGCCGAGTCGATGAGGGCGAGGACATCGACAAGCTCGAGGCCGTGCTCAAGCGTGACCCCTCGCTGGCCTACCAGCTCATGCGCTACATCAACTCCCCGGCTTTCGGCTTGTCCGTGGAGATCGGCTCCTTCCGACACGCCATCATGTTGCTGGGCTACAAGCGACTGAAGCGCTGGCTGGCCCTGCTGCTGGCCACGGCCAGCAAGGACGTCAACATGCGCCCGGTCATGTACGCCTCGGTGCGCCGGGGCATCTTCATGGAGCAGCTCGTGGCCCACACGGGCGATGACGAGACTCGCGGCGAGGTCTTCATCTGCGGCGTCTTCTCGCTGCTGGACAAGATTTTCCAGAAACCCTTCGGCGAACTGCTCAAGACCATCCCCGTCCCCGATCGGGTCTACCAAGCCCTGGTCGATGGCGAAGGGCCGCACCACCCCTACCTGGAGCTGGCCCGCGCGGTCGAATCCGAGACCGCGCCGGTGATCCATGAACATGCCGAGCAGCTGCTGATGAGCCTGCAGGAGGTCAACCGCGCCGTGCTGGGCACGCTGACCATGGCCAACCAGCTCGATTGAGCTCCCTGCAGTGGGCGCCCCCCAGAACGGGGGCGGCCTTCGGTTGGCGCTGCCGCAGGGCTGCTCTACACTGCTGGGGCGCGATCCCGCGCTCGCCTTCGCCGGCTGTCCGCAAGGGCCACTCGCGGACTTTGCACGCCACACGTCCATGACGGCTTGTCTCGCCCCGCCTCTGCCTTGCCCGCCGCCTCGATGAGTGCCGTCAACGCCGACCCGCCCTCCGGTCCGGCCCCGGACTTCGAGCTCCAGCCCGACCCTGGCCTGTGGCTGGACGACACCGGCCGCATCGAGCTCGCCAACCGGGCGGCGCGTGACCGGCTGCGTACCACACCGGGCGCGACGGTGCACACCTTGGTGGGCGCGCTGGGGTTGTCGGCCGTGCAATGGGTCCTGGCCCAGTTGCGGCAGGCGGCGCGGCTCGTCCCCGCGGACACGCCCCAGGCCTGGAGGCTGGGGCCAAGGGTCATGGGCCCGGGCGGTCAGGCTTGGCGGCTCGCCCTGGCCCAACAACCCGGCCGGCGTTGGTGGCTGCGTCTGAGCCCGGCCCAGGCAGCCGCTGGCGCACCGGCGGCCGCACCAGCCGAGCCCGAGCCGCTGCGAGAGCTGCGGCGCATGTTCTGGGACTCCCCCTTTCCCGTCATCTTGCAAGACGCGCAACTGCGCGTGATCGACGTCAACCAGGCCCTGCTCGACTTCACCGGCTTTGCTCGCGACTACCTCATCGGTCTGGACCCGATCGTGCTGCTGCACCCCGAGGACAGGGAGGCCCAGCTGGAGACGCGCCAGCAGCTCAGCCTGGCGCTGGACGAAGGCGGCGAGGCCTCGGCCTTCACCCAACGCCGGTTCATCGATGCCAGGGGGCAGACCCGCTGGTACCGTGCCGTCACGCATGTGATTCGAAGTACTGCGCCCGGCGCGCCCTGGTGCTTTTCGGTGCTGCAGGACTGCACCAGCGAGATCCTCGCGCGCGAGATGGCCGAGCGCTCGGCGGCCGAGCTGGACCACTGGTTCGATCTCTCCCCGGTGGGCATGATGCTCTTCGACGAAGACGGCCTGGTCGTGCGCAGCAATCCGGCGCTGGCCCAGCTCGTGGGCGAGCTGCCGGCTTCGCTGGCCGACGTGCACCACAGCCTGCGCGACCTGTTGGGCTGGTACACCGGCGGCCCCTTGGCGGGGCTGCACCCGGGCAGCCCGCCGCTGCTGCGCCACGGCTGGGTCGAACATCCCGACGGCGACGAGCGCTCGCTGCGCGCCGTGGTGCGCTGCCTCGAAACCCATCAAGGCCGGCGACGCTTCATGTCCGTCGTCGAGGATCGCACGGCCGAGGACGAACTGGACCGCGCGCAGTCGCAGCTCGGCGTCCTCGTCGAAACCGCCCATGCCGGGCTGGCGCTCTTCGACGACCAGCGCGGCCGCTTCCATCCCGCCGGGGCGGCGGCGGCCGGACAGGCGCTGCCGTCTAGCCAGCTCAAAGCCATCAGCCGCGAACTCGTTCGATCCGACTCCCTGGCCGAATTCGATCGCGTGCAGCGCGCGCTGCGCAGCGGCGAGCGTGCCGAGGCCCGCTACGCCATCGTCCATCCCGAGCTGGGTCTGCGCTGGCTGCTCACGCGCGTGGAGCCCCGGGTGCTCGGCTCGGGTAAACGCAGCACCTCGGTGATCACCCTGGATGTCACCGAGCAGCACCAGACCCAGCAGCGCAACGACCGGTTGCTGCGCGAGCTCACCACCATCCTCGACAGCACCTCGGCGGGCATCGCCTACCTGCGCGGCCAGACCCTGCTGCGCTACAACCGCCAATTCGAGCGCCTGCTGGGCTTGGAAGGCAGCACGCTGCTCGAGCCGCGCCTGAGCGAGCTGCTGCGCGATGCCGGCCAGGACCAGGATCTGGCTTATGAGGCCCTGAACACCCTGGCCTCGGCGGGGCAGTACGAGGCCGAAATCGAGATCCGCCTGCCCGGGCGCGAGCTCCGTTGGTGCGCCTTGTCGATGCGCCGCATGGACAGCCCAGGGCCGGAGATCGAGTCCATCGCCGTGCTGTCGGACATCACCCGGCTCAAAACCCAACAGATGGAGCTGCAGGCCGTGGTGCGCGACCGCGAGCTGATGTTCAGCCTGTCCGACGTGGGCATCGTGTTCCTGCGCCAGGGCCGGGTGCAGCGGGCCAACGAAGGCTTCAGCCTGCTCAGCGGCTATCCCCTGGAAGAACTCGAGCAGCGCTTCGAGTCCGAACTTTTCGACCCGCAGTGGGATCCGGACGGCCGCGAACACGCCGAGGCGCGTGCCCTGGCCGAGGTGGGTCATTGGGCCGGCGAGCGCGTGCTATGCCGCAAAGACGGCCGGCTGCAGTGGGTGCAGGTGAGCAAGCGCCTGGTCGAGCCCGGCCGGCCCGAGGGCGGGGTGATTGCCTCCTACGTCAACGTCGATGCCCGCCACCGAGCCGAGCAGGCCCTGGTGACCCAGGCTGAGCGCACGCGCGCCATCCTCGACTCGGTCTTCGTTGGCATCGTCACCGTGGGGCCCCACGGCATCGAGTGGATGAACCGCTCGGCACGCCGCATGTTCGGGGGCGAACTGGCCGACTTCGCCGGACAGCCGATGAGCGTCGTGGCCTCCGACGACCCCTCCCATCCCTTCCGCGACCGGGCGCTGCTGAACCGCTTGGACGAAGGCCAAGTGCACACTTTCGAATGCGAGGTCGCAGCACGCGACGGTCGCCGCTTTTGGGTCGTCGGCAATGCCGTCGTCACCGGCGCGCACGCCCTGGGCGGGCGCGAGCTCACCTTCGCGCTGCTGGACATCGACAGCCGTCGCCAGGCCGAACGCCGCATCGCCCAGGCCCGCGCCTCGCTGCAGCGCATCATCGAGTTGGCGCCCCTGGCCATCACGCTGCGCGACGCCCGCACGCTCAAGATCCTGCAGATCAACCAGACGGCCGCCGACATTGCCGGACGGCCCATCGACCAGCTGGTGGGCACCACCCCCGAGGACATCTACGACCCGCAAGAGGCCGCGCAATTCCGTGCCGACATGCAGGAGGCCCTGCGCAGCGAGGGGGTCACGCACAAGGAGTACCGCGTGCGTGTGAAGGGGCAGCCCACTGTGTGGGATGCACGCTTCATGCCCCTGGCCCAGCCGGGCGAACCCGCGGACCAGCTCCTGCTGGTGGCCACCAACGTGACCGAGCAGCGCGCCGCCGAGGAAGCCCGCCTGGAGGCGGCCATTGCCCAGCGCGAGCTGCTCGTCAAGGAGGTGCACCACCGCATCAAAAACAACCTGCAAGGCGTGGCCGGCCTGCTGCAGCAGATTGCCCAGCGCAAGCCCGAGATGGCCGGCCCGATCAGCGAGGTGGCCGGCCAGGTGCAGGCCATCGCCCATGTCTATGGCCTGCAAGTCGGCGCCAGCGGCCCGCTGCGCTTGCGCAAGGTGGTGCAGGCCATCACCGGCTCGGTACAGCGCACCTTCGATCGCACCATCGTCATGCTGGAGCAGGGTGAAGGAACCGGCGAGTGGGTGCTGCCTGAAGCCGAATCCATCCCGATCGCGCTCAGCCTGAACGAGCTGCTGACCAATGCCGTGAAGCACAGCCCCGGCGGCGAGGTCAGCTGCGTGCTCGACAGCGAGGCCGACGCGGTGAGCATCAGCGTGCGCAACCGCGGCCGGCTGCCCGAGGACTTCTCGCTGGACCAAGTGCCGGCAGGCGTCTCGGGACTGGGGCTGATCCGCGCCCTGCTGCCGCGGCGCAGTGCCCGCTTGTCACTGCAGCCCGACGGCGACGATGGCGTGTGCGCCACGGTCCGGCTCGTGCCGCCCGGCGCCACGCGCCAGCCGACGTGATTCCTTCCTGGCCGAAGTTGGACGACAATACACTTTCATCCCGGCCGGGGCCTCACCCCCGGGTGCGAAGCAGGTGGCGAGGCACAGCGTGACGAACAAGGGCAAGATCCTCGTGGTAGACGACGACCGTCTGGTCCTGGCGACCCTCACCCACGGGCTGTCGCAGGCCGGCTATGAGGTCATCGACGCCGACAACGGTGACGATGCCATCTTGCTGGCCCGCGAGCACCGGCCCGGGTTGGCCCTGCTCGACATCCGCATGGAGGGCAAAAGCGGATTCGACGTGGCCGAGTACCTGCGCACCTCGCTGCGCACCCCCTTCATGTTCCTGTCGGCTTTTTCCGACGACGCCACCCTCGAAAAGGTCAAGGCCCTGGGGGCCGTGGCCTACCTGGTCAAACCGCTGGACATCCGCCAGATCGTGCCGGCGGTGGAAGCCGCCTTCGCGCACCAGCAGTCGCGTCAGGCCGAACCGTTGCGCCCGGCCAACGATCCGGGCGGTCCCGGAGGCGACGAGGCGCTGGAGCAGGTCGTGGCCCTGGCGGTGGGCATCGCCATGCACCGCTTCTCGCTCGATCGGCGGCAGGCGCTGGAGCGGCTGCGCCGCCAGGCTTTGCACGACGGGCTGAGCCTGGACGAGCAGGCGCGCCGCTTCGTCTGCGCCCTGGAAACCCTCAGCGCCCCGGGCTGAGCGCGCCGCCCCGACGGGTCTCGCCCAGCGTGAAGTAAAAGCGCGCGCCGGCGCCGACCTCCGATTCCGCCCAGATCTGCCCGCCATGGCGGCGGATGATGCGCTGCACCGTGGCCAGTCCCACGCCGGTGCCGGGGTAGTCGTTGGCGCTGTGCAGGCGCTGGAACACGCCGAACAGCCGGTCGGCGAAGCGCATGTCGAAGCCCGCCCCGTTGTCCTTGACGTGATAGATCCAGCGGCCGTCCTGCTGCGTCGCCCCGAACTCGATGCGTGCATGCTCGGTGCGCGCCGAATACTTCCAGGCGTTGCCCAGCAGGTTCTCCAGCACCACACGCATCAGCGTGGGATCGCCCTGGATGCTCAGCCCGTCCTGGATGTGCACGTCCACGCGGCGCTGCGGCGCCTGGCGGCGCAGATCCTCGACGATGTAGTGCGCCAGCTGACTCAGGTTCACCGGCTGCGCCACCACAGGCTTGGCCGTCAGCTGCGACAGCGCCAGCAGCGCGTCGATCATGCCGTTCATGCGTGCGGCCGCGCCCAGCACCCGGTCGAGGTGGTCGTGGCCGATACGGTCGAGCGAGCGCGCGTAATCCTCCTTAAGGATTTTCGTGAAGCCCTCGATCACCCGGATGGGGGCACGCAGGTCGTGCGACACCGTGTAGCTGAACGACTCCAGTTCCCGCTCCACCGCCAGGCGCTCGGCCTGGGTGGCCTCGTCCGCCGTGGGCTGGGCTTCGGTGCACACCAGCAGCAGGGCCTTGCGCGGCGAGCCCCCGTGTTCGAAGGCGAAGGCTTCCACCCGCATCTCCCAGCGGCAACCCTCGGGCTGCGCCGGCTCGGCCTGCGGCGCCTGCCCCAGGGCCTGCAGCAAGGGGGCCAGCGGCCAGGTGCGGGCCTCGCGGGCGGCCTCCAGCACGTCGCGCCCGGCCAGCAGGGCAGCCGACTGGCCGATACAGCGCGCGGCCCGCTCGTTGCAATAGCGGATGCGGTAGCCGGCTTGCCCGTCCCCGACCGATTCGGCCAGCACCACCGCGCTGGGCACCGCGTCGAGCAGCTTCAGCCCAATCTGCCGGTCGAACTGCAGCTCCACCCGCGCCGACACATCGCGCGCCGTGCCTTGGTAACCCACGAAGCGCCCCTGGGCATCGAAGCGGGGCCGGCCGCTCAGCAGCCACAGACTGGTGCGTCCGTCGGCCTCGCGGCGGTGGGTGGGCAAATCCTGGAAAGGGCGCAGCCCGTCGAGCATGTGGCGGTGGGCCTGCCACAAGCCCGCGCCACTGCCGAAGTCCTCCCACAGCGGCCGACCCAAGCGATCATCGAAGCGCCAGTCGGTGGCCGGGGCCTGCGGGGGCGGGCGCAGGCGCGTCAGGCAGTGTTGGGCATCCGTTTCCCAGTACCAGAACGGCAGCAGTTCGAGCAGCTCGCGGGCCTGGGTGCGCGCCAGGGCCTCGGCCCGGCGGGCCGCCTCGTCGCGCCGTACGAACCACCACGACAGCCCGCCCAGCAGCCCCAACCCCAGGGTCACGACCAGCAACAGCACGTCGGAGCCCGCCACGGCCTGCCAGCCCTCGGCCCAGGAGGTGCGCATCCAGGCGACGCCCGTCACGCTGAAGGCCAGCCAAACCAGCGTCAGCCCGGCACCCAGTCCCGCAGCCACCAGCAGATGCCCCCCCGGGAACGCCGACGGCGGGCGTGTCGATGGCGGGGCAGGGCAGGGGGCGGGGGCGGCGGGCCTTTCGCTCATGCGGCGCATTGTAAGGACGAGTCTTTGCCAACTCTTTCTCGTTTCTCCCGGTCTCATCGCGCCTGGAACGCGCAGGAGCCCCCAAGATCATGCGCGGTCTGGCCATGCGGCCCGTTGCGGGCTCAAGTTGTCGCGGAGGGCGCCGAAGACCCGACGAGTGCCCCCGCATCGACGTGGTGGGCTGGATGCCTGTGACCCATGATGACGTCAGTCTCCTCCTTGTCTCCCACCGGGCCTGGCGCCGCCGGGCTCGCGCACGACCGGCCCGCACTCGAGCGGGCCGTGGTGGAGGCGGTGCTCGACGCCCCCAGCCTGGGTTCGGCCTTGACAGCCGTAGGACGCTGTCTGGCCGGGCCCTTGCACGCTCACGCCTGGACCGTCTGGCGGGTAGACGATTGGAACGGTCACACCGGTCTGATCTACCCCTGGGAGGAAGATGCCCGCGAAGCCCACCGCCATGTCGATCTCGGTGCCCTGCACACGGTGAGCCATGACGATGGGCGGGCAGGCACGGCGATTGCTCGCCACGCCCCTTGGTGGTCCGAAGGCGGCACCGGGGTGTGGGTGCCGGTGTGGGGCGACGAGGCCCCGGCCGGCCTGCTCGAACTGCAGGGCGCGCGCGTCGGCGATCCCACGGCCGATGGTGACTTGCTGACACTGGCCTGCCGCCAACTCGGGCTGCTGGCCCGGGGCGAAGCCGCTCGCCTGGGGCTGGAGCGCCATGTCGAACACACCCGACGGCTGGCCCTGGTGGCAGCCCATGCCACCACCGGCGTGATCCTGGCCGACGACCAGGGGCGTATCGAATGGGTCAACGAGGCCTTCTCGCGCATCACGGGCATGCCCTCGGGGCTGGCCGTGGGCCGCTCCTGCTGGGATCTGCTGCGGCTTGGGCACTCGCCCGAGGCCATGGTCGAGCGGCTGCGGCGCGCGGTGGCAGGTCGTCGCGGCTTCCGATTCCAGTTCCAGGCCGAGCGGCGCACGCCCGACGGCCGCGTCGAACCCTACTGGACTGAAGTGGAGGCGGCCCATGTGCTGGACGAGCAGCGCGCCGGCTTCATCTATCTGGGCATCCTCACCGACATCACCGAACGCCAGCGCCACACCGAGCAAATCGAACGGGAGCGTCGCTGGCTCGACGACCTGATCGAGCACCTGCCGGTGAGCCTGTTCGTGATGGACCCGGTGGACCTGCGCCTGATCCAGGTGAATCGGCAGGCCGAGCGCGAATTCGGTGTGCGGCGCGAGGAGATCATCGGCCGCCCGCCCGAGGAGGCCTACGGCCGCCAGCTCACGGCGATGCTGCGGCCCTCGGTGCAGCGGGCCCTGGCTGGCGGGGCCTGGATCGAGGACGACGTCGTCTGGTCCCCTCGTCATCGCGGCGAGCGCCATCTCAACGTGCGCTACCTTACGCTGCGGCGCGACGACGGGGCCGCCCATGCCCTGATGATCGTGGCCCGCGATGTGACCGCCAGCCGCCAGGCCGAACAGGCGCGGCTCGAATCCGAGGCCCGCTTCCGTGAGCTCGTGGAAACTCTGGACGATCACGTCTTCATTTCCACACCGGATCGAAGGCACCACGAATACCTCGGGCCGCGGCTGTATCAATTCTGGGGTGTCACGCCCCAAGAGATGGTGCACGATCCCAGCTGCGCTCTGGCGCGCGTTCCCGAGGAGGACCGCCCCCTGCTCGCACGGGGTCGCGAGATGGAGGAACAGCTGCTGCCCACCGATGTGGTGCACCGCGTGCTCCACCCGGAGCGTGGCCTGCGCTGGCTGCGCACCCGCACGCGCAGCCAGCGCCGCCCAGACGGCAGCATCCGCGTCTACGGCATCAGTACCGACATCACTTCCGAGCACGAACGTGAGGTCGAGTTGCAACGCGCCAGGGATCAAGCCGAGGCGGCCAGCCTGGCCAAGAGCCAGTTCATGGCCAACATGAGTCATGAGATCCGCACGCCGATGAACGGCATCTTGGGCATGACCGAGCTGCTGCTGGGCACCGCGCTGACGGACAAGCAGCGCCGCTTCGCCCAGGCGGTCTACCGCTCGGGCGAAAGCCTGCTGGAGATCATCAACGACATCCTCGATTTCTCGCGCATCGAGGCCGGCAAGTTGGAGCTGGACGGCACCGACTTCGTGCTGCGCTCGGTGGTGGAAGACACCCTGGAGCTGCTGGCCCCGCGCGCCCACGAAAAGCGTCTGGAGCTCAGCTTCCGTGAAGCGCCGGGAGTGCCGCCTCTGGTCCATGGCGACCCCCTGCGATTGCGCCAGGTGCTCACCAATCTGGTGGCCAACGCGATCAAGTTCACCGAGTCCGGCGAGGTGGTGGTCGATCTGCGGTGCCACGAGCTGGCCGATCCCCCGTCCGCCGGCACGCCCGACCAACGCCGCGTGATGCTGGAATTCATCGTCCGCGACACCGGCATCGGCATCGAGCCCGAGGTGCTCCCGCGCTTGTTCAGCGCCTTCACCCAAGCCAGCAGCGGCACCACCAAACGCTACGGAGGCACCGGTTTGGGGCTGGCGATTTCGCGCCAACTCGTCGAGCTGATGGGCGGGCGCATCGATGCGCACAGCGAGCCCGGACGCGGCTCCACATTCAGCTTCCAGGTGCCCGTCAGCGTCTCGCCCTTTTCGAACGCGGCGGCCGAACTCGACGCCCTGGACATGCCCGCGCTGCATGTGTTGGTCGTCGAAGACCACGAGACCAACCGCACCGTGCTCGAGAACATGCTCGGTTCCTGGGGGCTGAAGGTCGATGCGGCGGCCGACGGCCTGGCGGCACTCGAGCTCGTCGAGCGCGAGCATCGCGCCGGCCGGCACTTCGACCTTGCGCTGGTGGACATGCAAATGCCCCGCCTCGACGGCGTGCAATTCGCGCGCCTGCTGCGCCAGCACCCGGCCGGCACGGCCACCAAACTCATCTTGCTGTCATCGGTGTCCTCGCCCGACGACGTGCGGGTGGCGCACGAAGCGGGCTTCCAGCGCTACCTGAGCAAACCGGTACGCAAGGTCGAGCTGCGCCAAGCCATCCTTGGCGTGTCGGCCACTCCCGCCCGTGCCAACGCGCCCGAGCCGCGCTATCCGCACCGCGTGCTCGTCGTCGAGGACAACCCCGTCAACCAAGAGGTCATCCAGCAAATGCTGCGCCGCCTGGGCTGCCAAGTCCGGGTGGCGGCCTCCGGGCTGGAAGGCTTGCATGCCTTGTGCGAACATCGCTTCGACCTCGTGCTCATGGACATCCAGATGCCCGGCATGGACGGCGTGGACACCCTGCAATGGTTTCGAAAGGGCCCCGGTGGGCGATTTGCGTTCCTCACGCCGCCGCACACCCCGGTGGTGGCCGTCACCGCCAATGCCTTGGGCGGCGACCAGGAGCGATTCCTGGACCAGGGTTTCAACGACTACCTCTCCAAACCTTTCCGCCAGAATCAGCTCCTGGCCGTGCTGGCGCGCTGGCTGCCCGAGGCCGAGCCGCTGGCCGGCGTCGAACCCGATCACCCGCCCCCGCCCTCGTCTGCCACCGCTGCGGAGACTTCCATGCGAAACCCGGATCCCGACGTCTTCGACCCCCAGGCCGTGCAGCGCCTGCGCGAGCTCGATCCCAAGGGAGACAACCAGCTCTTGGACCGGCTGTTCCGCACCTTCGAGGCCTCGCTGCAGCGCCTCATCCCCCAAATGGTGGAAGCCCATGAAGTGCAGGATCTGGCGACAATCCGGCTGACGGCCCACACGCTGAAATCGTCCTGCGCCAGCGTGGGGGCCCTGAAACTGTCGGCCCAATGCGCCGACATCGAGGCGGTGATCCGTGGCGGTGGAGCGGAACCCTTGGACGACAAGATGGCCGCCGTTCGCGAGGAATCCGACCGTGTCCTCGCCAGCCTGAAGGCCTATCTGCGCGACGCCTGAACCGCACCATGAGCTATTCGCCGTTCGCCGACGACATCGACCTGGAGCAACCCAAGGTGCTCCTGGTCGACGACGACGAGGTCAACCTCCTGCTGACCTCGATCGCCCTGCGCGAGCGCGGCTTTGCCATCACCGAGGCCTCCAGCGGCGAAAAGGCTCTGCGCATGCTGGCCGACTGGTCGCCCGACGTCATCGTGCTCGACGCCATCATGCCTGGCATGGACGGTTTTGAGACCTGCCGGGAACTGCGAGCCACTCCGGGCTTCCATGCCATCCCGGTGCTCATGCTCACCGGGCTGGACGACGACGCCTCCATCACGCGCGCCTACGAGGCCGGTGCCACCGACTTCTTCGTCAAGTCGAACCAATGGAGCCTGCTGGCCGGTCGCCTGCGCTATCTGCTGCGCTCGGCCCGCACGCGCCAGGCCCTGGAGCGCAGCAAGGCCCAGCTCGCCCGTGCTCAAGACCTGGCCCGCATGGGCAG
Source organism: Caldimonas sp. (assembly GCF_046291045.1). Classification (GTDB taxonomy): domain Bacteria; phylum Pseudomonadota; class Gammaproteobacteria; order Burkholderiales; family Burkholderiaceae_C; genus Caldimonas. The sequence goes on from NZ_JBKBSL010000004.1 coordinate 67,471, forward strand.
CTTCGACTGGCACGTGGACAAGGGCACCCTGAGCTTCTCGCTCGAAGGGCTGCGGGTGTTTGGCATGGGCCCGGGCGATGCGCTGAGCATGCGCGAGGTGCTGCACATGATCCCGGCCGACGAGCGCAAGGGCTTCATGGCCATCCTGCGCGAGGTGCTGCGCCACAACACCGTGCTGTGCACCGACGTGCCCGTCAACCTTGCCGACGGCCGCCAGCGCATCGTCCACGTCGAGGCCGAACCCGAGTTCGACGACCACGGCAACCTCAGCCTCTACAACGGCATCGTCCAGGACGTCACCGACCGCCGCATCGCCGAGGACAAGATCAAGCACCTGGCCAACTTCGACTCGCTCACCGGCCTGCCCAACCGCCGCCAGATCATCTGGCGGGCCGAACGTGCGATCGAGCATGCCAAGCAGTTGCACCACCAAGTCGGCTTCCTGCTGATCGACCTCGACCGCTTCAAGATCATCAACGACACCCTGGGCCATGCCGCGGGGGACGATCTGCTGGTGGAAGTGGCACGGCGGCTGCGCGCGTGCGTGCGCCATTCCGACCAGGTCATCGACGCCCCGCTGGACGCCCTGGGTTCGCGTGCCCACCGCACGCTGGAGGCGGTGGGCCGCCTGGGTGGCGACGAGTTCGTCGCCCTGCTGCCCGAGGTGGGCAGCCAGAGCGACGCCGAGCGCGTGGCCCATCGCATCCTCGAGGCCTTGCGTGAGCCGGTGCTGGTGGGCGGCCAGGAATGCTTCGTCACGGCCAGCGTGGGTGTGGCGCTGTTCCCGCGCGACGGGACTACGGTGGCCGACCTGCAGCGCAACTCCGACGTGGCCATGTACGCCGCCAAAAACCAGGGGCGCAACGCCTGCAGCGTCTACTCCCCGCAGCTTGCCGGCATGGGCCGGGCCAAGCTCGAACTCGAGTCGGCCTTGCACAAGGCCCTGGAGCGCGGTGAGCTGGTGCTGCATTACCAGCCCAAGGTCGATGTGGCCACCGGCACCCTGATCGGGGCCGAGGCCCTCATGCGCTGGCAGCGCGGCGACCAGCTCATCTCGCCGGCCGACTTCATCCCCCTGGCCGAGGAGACCGGCCTCATCGTGCCCATGAGTTACTGGGCACTGCAGGAAGCCATCCGCCAAGCGCGCCGATGGCAGCACTCGCTCGGCATGGACCTGCCCGTGGCGGTCAACCTGCCCAGCCGCATGTTTTTGCGCACCGACCTCGTCGAGAGCATCCAGACTTCGCTACAGGAGCTCCAGGCCAGCCCCTGCTGCCTGCAACTCGAGATCACCGAGACCGGGCTGATGAAGGATCTGCAAAACGTCATGCCCTGCCTGCGCCGACTCAACCAACTCGGCCTGGAGATCTCCATCGATGACTTCGGCACCGGCTATTCCTCGCTGGCCTACCTCACCACGCTGCCCATCGGCGAACTCAAGATCGACCGCTCTTTCGTGCGTGAGCTGGGCGTGCGCGCCGAAAGCGCTGCGGTGGTCACGGCCATCATTGCGCTGGCCCGCTCGCTGAACCTGCGGGTGATCGCCGAGGGCGTCGAGTCCATGCTACAAATGGAGGTGCTCAGCCGCCTGGGCTGCAGCACCATGCAGGGCTATCTCTTCAGCCGCCCCTTGCCGGCGGCCGAGCTCGAACAGTGGCTGCGCCAGACCGTGCTGCCGCGCCGGGCGGCCTGGATGCCGGCCCCCGAGGCCGCTGTGGCCGCCCCCGGCGCCGCCCGGCCCGGTTCCACCCGGGTGGCCTCCTGAGGCCCCGCTCCCATGAGCTCCTTGCCATCGTCTTCCGATCCGCGCACGGCCGGCAGTGTCACTCAGCCCGCCTCGCTGGGGGCTGCCCAGACCCCGGCCCAGATCGCCAAGGCTGCGCTGCGCCGGCTGGCGCTGGACCGGCTGGAGCCCACACCCGAGAACTACCAGCGTGCCTATCGCGCCGAGGCCGGCGAACCCCCGGGGCCGCCGGGCCTGCCGCCGGCCGTGCAGCGCTTGATCGAACGCCTGGCCCAGCGCCTGCCGGGGGGCGGCGTGCCGCTGGTGCAGGCCCTGTCCCAGGGGCGCATCGAGCAGGCCGAGCGCTGGCTGGCCGAGGCCGGGGAAGGCGACAGCGACGACGCCCAGGCCTGGGCCGGGCTGATCCAGCGCCTGGTCAGGGCGGTCGAACGCGGCGGACGGGTGTGGACCAGCGCGCGCAAAAAGGACAGCTTGCAGCGCGTGCTGGCTTCCAGCCGCGGGGATCCTCAGCGCCTGCGGCAGCGCTTGCACCAACTCGTGACTCACTGGGACAGCGACGGCGCGGGCGAGGCGCCGACCCTGGGCGACGACCCGGTCTTGGCCGAGGCCATGGCGCGTGGCACCGCACCACCCAGCCAGCCCATGCCGCTGAACGCACTGGCCGACACCGACGTGTCGACCGCTGCCGAGGGGCTGGCGCGTTGCTGGTCCGATGTCGTGGCCGAGCTGGCGCAAGCCATCGCCGCGGCCCTGCCCGACGACGACCCCCGCTGCGTGCGCCTGCGCGCCCGACTGGACGACCTGCTGGCCCCGCTGGCCGACCAGCCTGACGAGGAGCTGGCCGACGACTGGCGGGGCTGGGCCGGCGATGCCCGGCGCCTGCTACAACACCGGGCCCACCTCACCGACCAGCTGCGCGGCCTGTGCGATGAACTCAGCGCCAGCCTGGGCGAGCTGGCCGAAGACGGCAGTTGGGTCCAGGGCCAGGCCGGCCTCATGCGCGAGCGGCTGCGCGAGGGGCTCACCGCCCGCACCGTGCGTTCGGTCAGCCACCTGCTGCACGCCACCCGCAGCCGCCAAGGCGAAATCAAGGCCGAGCGCGCCCGCTCGCGCGACATGATCAAGCAGCTCATCAACAGCATGGTCCTGCGCATCGGCGAGCTCGGAGCGCACACTGGGCGCTTCCAGGACCGCATGGACCGTTACGTGCAGGTCATTGAGCAGGCCGACACCCTCGAGAGCCTGGCCGGTGTCGTCAAAGAGCTGGTAGAGGACACCCGCAATGTCCAGACGGCGGTGCATGACACCCACGAGCGCTTGCGCAGCGAACACGCCCAGGCCGAAGCCCTGCAGCAGCGTGTGCGCGAACTCGAGGCCGAATTACAGCGCCTGTCGACCGAAGTTTCCACCGACCCGCTCACCGAGATCGCCAACCGCCGCGGGCTGATCCAGGCCTTCGAGGTCGAGCATGCGCGCTTGCAGCGTCAGGGCGGCGAGCTGGCCGTGGGTCTGCTGGACATCGACAACTTCAAAAAGCTCAACGACACCCTGGGGCACCAAACCGGCGACGAGGCGCTCAAGTTCCTGGCTGGCCACATCAAGCAGGCACTGCGACCGATGGACACCGTGGCGCGCTACGGTGGCGAGGAATTCGTCGTCCTGCTGCCCCAAACCACCGCCGAGGAAGCCCGCGTCGTGCTCACCCGACTGCAGCGCACGCTGTCGGCCAACTTTTTTATGCACGACGAGCGTCAGGTCTTCGTCACCTTCTCGGCCGGCGTCACTGTGTTCCGCCCGGGCGAGCGCCTCGAAGAAACCCTGGACCGAGCCGATGAAGCGCTCTACGAGGCCAAGCGCACGGGCAAGAACCGCACCTGCGTGGCGTGAAAGCGCCAGCGGCCGGCGTCCCGCGCCGGCCGCGGCCTTCACTGGCGGAAGCGGTGAGATTCGAACTCACGAACGGTTGCCCGTTGCCGGTTTTCAAGACCGGTGCAATCGACCACTCTGCCACGCTTCCTATCTTCCGGATTGCCGGTTTTGGTCGGTGTTCACATCGCTACGCGATATGAACACCGCCCCAAGTCCCTACGGGACTTGAGCAAGACCGGTGCAATCGACCACTCTGCCACGCTTCCTATCTTCCGGATTGCCGGTTTTGGTCGGTGTTCACATCGCTACGCGATATGAACACCATTGATCCCGGTCAAGCGCTTGTCACCCCCTTGCGTTGACGATGACGGCAGGTATGAGAGTTTACCTGCCTGGCGGCGCCGGGACGAGGTGGCAGGGGCTTGAAACGGCGGCCAGTGGCCGTCACTTGACGGGGCAGCGGAGAAAAACACCGATGGTGCAGTTCAAAGACTACTATGAAGTGCTCGGCGTTCCGCGCGATGCCACCGCCGACCAGATCAAACAGGCCTATCGGCGCCTGGCGCGCAAGTTCCATCCTGACGTCAGTCGCGAGCAGGATGCGTCGGCGCGCATGAGCGAGATCAACGAGGCTTACGCGGTGTTGTCCGACCCGCAGCGGCGGGCTGCCTACGACGCCGTGGGCGCCGGCCATCGAGCCGGCGAGCCCTTCACCCCGCCGCCGGACTGGGATGCCGGCTTCGAGTTCAGCACCGAAGGCTTCGACGGGGCCGACTTGGGCGACTTCAGCGACTTCTTCGCCGAGCTGTTCGGCAGGATGGGCGCGCGCACCACCCCGCGTGGCGCCCGTCCCTCGGGCGGGCGGGGCGAGGACCACCACGCCCGCATCGTGCTCGATCTGGCCGACGCTTGGCGGGGCGCGCGGCGGGAGATCACCTTGCGCAGCCCGCAGCTCGACGCCGACGGTCGCGTGCGGCTGGCCACCCGCACCTTGCAGGTGCAAATTCCGCGCGGGGTGCGGCCCGGCCAGTTGATCCGCCTGGCTGGGCAGGGGGGCGCGGGCCGCGGGGGGGCACCGGCCGGCGACCTCTACCTCGAAGTGCAGTTCCGACCCGACCCGCACTTCCGACTCGATGGCAGCACCTTGGTCACCGAGTTGCCGGTGGCCCCCTGGGAAGCCGCCCTCGGCGCCGTGGTGCCCCTGTCCCTGCCCGGGGGCCACACCTTGCGCGTGCGGGTGCCGGCCGGGGCACAGAGCGGGCAGCGCCTGACCGTGCGCGGCCAGGGCTTGCCCTCGAACCCCCCCGGCGACTTGGAGCTGGTCGTGCGCGTCGTCCTGCCCAGTGCCCACCATCCCAAGGCACGGCAGCTCTACGAACAGATGGCGGCGGCGCTGCCCGATTTCGATGCGCGTCGGCAGGCCGCGGCCGATGACGGTCTTGGAGGACACCATCCATGAGCCCAGACATCCTTCCTGTCGCCCCCCCCGACGAGGCTTTGCTCGACCTCGAGGCCTTGTGCCGTTGTGCTCCGGTGAGCCGCGAATGGGTGCTCGAACGCGTGCGCTGTGGTTTGATCGCGCTAGCCGGCGGTGACGGCGCCTCGGCCTGGCGCTTCGACGCGGCCACGCTGCGTCGCGTGCGCTGCATGGTGCATCTGGAGCGCCATTTCGATGCCGTGCCCGAACTGGCCGCCCTGGTGGCGGACCTGCACGACGAGATCGACGCCCTGCGCCGCCGGTTGGCGCGCGCCGGGTTGTGAACGGCCTGACCGATCTGGAGGACTGCCATGGCGATGAAGACCCCCGACCCCCGGATTCAATGGAACGTCGGCTACTGGCTGCTGGCCTTGCTGCTCTTGCTGTCCTTGCAAAGCCTGTGGCAAAGCCAACGCATGGTCGAGCCCGTGCCCTATAGCGAATTCGAGCGTGCGTTGGCCGAAGGGCGTGTGGCCGAGGTCGTGGTGAGCGAGACCACGCTGACCGGCAAGCTCAAGAACCCCGAGCCGCGCGGCAAGAGCGTCATCGTGGCCAACCGGGTGGAGCCCGCGCTGGCCGAACGCCTGTCGCAGTACGGCGTGCCCTACACCCGCGTGGTCGAGAGCACCTTCCTGCGCGACCTGCTGTCATGGGTGGTGCCGGCCCTGGTGTTCTTCGGCGTGTGGTTCTTCCTGGTGCGCCGCTTTGCCGAGAAGCAGGGCATGGGCGGTTTCATGAGCATCGGCAAGAGCCGGGCGAAGATCTACGTCGAGAAGGACACCGGCGTGACCTTCGCCGACGTGGCCGGCGTGGACGAAGCCAAGGCCGAGCTGCAGGAGATCGTCGCCTTCCTGAAGGACCCGCAGGGCCAGGGGCGGCTGGGCGCACGCAGCCCCAAAGGGGTGCTGCTCGTGGGCCCGCCCGGCACCGGCAAGACCCTGCTGGCCAAGGCCGTGGCCGGCGAGGCCGGCGTGCCCTTCTTCAGCATCTCCGGCTCGGAGTTCGTCGAGATGTTCGTCGGCGTGGGCGCCGCGCGCGTGCGCGACCTGTTCGAGCAGGCCCGCGCGAAGGCCCCGGCCATCATCTTCATCGACGAGCTCGACGCCCTGGGCCGGGCACGCGCGGCGGCCGGCGGCCTGGGCGGGCATGACGAGCGCGAGCAGACGCTCAACCAGCTCCTGGTCGAACTCGACGGCTTCGACTCCACTTCCGGCCTGGTGCTGCTGGCGGCGACCAACCGGCCCGAGATCCTCGACCCCGCGCTGCTGCGTGCGGGCCGCTTCGACCGCCAGGTGCTGGTGGACCGTCCCGACAAGGCCGGCCGCGTGCAGATCCTGAAGGTGCATGTGAGGAAGATCCGCCTGTCGGCGCAGACCGACTTGGAGCAGGTCGCCGCGCTGACCACCGGCTTTTCCGGTGCCGACCTGGCCAATCTGTGCAACGAGGCGGCCCTGGCGGCCACACGGCGGGGCGCCGCCGAAGTGGAACTGCAGGACTTCACCGTGGCCATCGAGCGCATCGTGGCCGGGCTGGAGAAGAAGAACCGTGTGCTCAACCCGCGCGAGCGCGAAGTCGTCGCCTACCACGAGATGGGCCATGCGCTCGTGGCGCTGTCGCTGCCGGGCACCGACACCGTGCACAAGGTCTCCATCATCCCGCGCGGCATCGGTGCGCTGGGCTACACCATCCAGCGCCCCACCGAGGACCGCTTCCTGATGACGCGCGAGGAGCTCGAACACAAGCTCATGGTGCTCCTGGGCGGGCGGGCGGCCGAGAAACTGGTGTTCGGTCATTGGTCCACCGGCGCGGCGGATGACCTGGCGCGCGTCACCGACATCGCGCGCGACATGGTCACGCGCTACGGCATGGTCGAAGACCTGGGCCACGTGGCCTATGAGGCACAGCCCACACGCTTCCTGGATGGGCCCGGGGCGCTGCAGCCGGCACGCAACATCAGTCCGGACACGCAGCATCGCATCGACGAAGCCGTGCGCGAGATCGTCACGCGCGCCTTCGACCGCACCCTGGCGCTGCTGCGCTCGCATCGCGACCTGCTCGAGCGCGGCGCCCGCGAGCTGCTGGCGCGCGAGACCCTGGACGAGGCGGCCCTGAAGGAACTGACGCGATCGCTGCGCGAGCCGGATCGTGAAGCGCCACAGCCGGCCTCATGAGGCCGGCCCGCCCGGCGCCTGGGCCTGCGCGCACTCGACCTGCACCACCTCGCGGCGGCCACCGTCCACGCGCACTGCGGTCAGTCGCCCACCCCACACGCAGCCCGTGTCGATGGCCAGCAAGTCCTCGCGCATCAGCAGGCCCAGGGTGGACCAGTGGCCGCAGGCGATCGGGGTGCCGGCCGTGCGCCGTCCCGGCACGTCGAACCATGGGAACAAGCCCGGCGGGGCGGCTCGGGCGCCATCCTTGACGCTCAGATCCAGCCGGCCCTGGGCGTCGCAAAAGCGGATGCGCGTGAGCACGTTGACGACGAAGCGCAGACGGTCGGCGCCGACAAGATCCTCGCGCCACTGCGCCGGCTCGTTGCCGTACATCACCTGAAGGAAGGCGCCCAGCTCGTCGCTGCGCAGATGGGCCTCGACCTGCGCCGCCAGCGCCAGGGTCTGGGCCGCATCCCATTGGGGCACCACGCCGGCGTGCACCATCAGCCAGCCATGTGCCTGCACAGCCAGGCGCTGCCGGCGCAGCCAGGCGATCCAGGCCTCGCGCTGCGGCGAATCGAGAATGGGGCCCAGCGTGTCGCTGCGGTGGGGTCGGCGCACGCCATGGGCCACCGCCAGCAGATGCAGGTCGTGATTGCCCAGCAGGCAGGTGGCGGCCTCGCCGAAGGAGGCCAGGCGCTGCAGCACCTGAAGTGAGCACGGGCCCCGGTTGACCAGGTCGCCCAGCACGTACAGGTGGTCGCGCGAAGGGGAAAAGCCGATCTCGGCCAGCAGCCGATCCAGGGCGTCGCAGCAGCCCTGCAGGTCGCCGATGAGGTAGATCATGGCCCCGATTCTGCTACGCTCCCCCGTTCCCGTGACCACTTCCCCGCGGGAGTCGCCTGCGGGGCCCCGTATGGACGTAGCGTTACTGACCTTCCTCATCGTGCTCAACGGCGCCTTTGCCATGTCGGAGATGGCGCTGACCGCGGCGCGCAAAGCTCGGCTGCAGGTGCTGGTGGAAAGCGGAGCGGCCGGAGCCTCGGCCGCCATGGCGTTGCACGAGAACCCCACCAAGTTCCTCTCGACGGTGCAGATCGGCATCACCTCCATCGGCATCCTCAACGGCATCGTCGGCGAGGCGGCTTTTGCGGTGCCGCTGGCCGCGTGGATGACGGAAGATTGGGGGCTGCAAGCCACGGTGGCCAGTGTGGTCTCCACTGGCGTCGTGGTGGTCATCATCACCTTCCTCACCATCATCTTCGGCGAGCTGGTGCCCAAGCGCCTGGGGCAAATGTATCCCGAGACGGTCGCGCGCCTGGTGGCGCGTCCGATGGAATGGCTCTCACTGGCCGCGCGGCCCTTCGTCGTGATGCTGTCCTGGGCCACAGCCACGGTGCTGCGCCTGCTGGGCATCACCGACCAGCCCAACCGCGGCGTCACCGAGGAGGAGATCGCCGCCAGCCTGGAGGAGGGCGTGGATGCCGGCGTGATCGAGGCCCACGAGCACCAGATGGTGCGCAACGTCTTCCGGCTCGACGAGCGCCAGATCAGCTCGATGATGATCCCCCGCGGCGACATCGTCTGGCTCGACGCGCAAGCCCCCGTGGAGCAGGCCCTGGCCACCATCGCCCAGGCCGAGCACTCGCGCTACCCGGTGTGCCGTGGCGGGCTGGACGATGTGCTCGGCGTGGTCACTGCCCGCCAGTTGCTGCAGCAGATGGCCCAGGGCCAGGAGATCCGCCTCACCGAGAACCTGCAGCCCCCCGTCTTCGTGCCCGAAACGCTCACCGGCATGGAGCTGCTCGAGAGCTTCCGCGCCTCGACCATGCAGATGGTCTTCGTGGTCGACGAATACGGTGAGATCCAGGGTGTGATCACGCTGCAGGATGTGCTGGAGGCCATCACGGGCGAGTTCCAGACGGCCGAGCCCGACGGCGCCTGGGCGGTGATGCGCGAGGACGGCTCCTGGTTGATCGACGGCCTCATTCCGGTGCCCGAGCTGAAGGACCGGCTGGGCCTGAAGGAGGTGCCCGAGGAGGACCGCGGCCGCTACAACACCCTGGCCGGCATGGTGATGCTGCTGCTCGGACGCCTACCCCAGGCCACCGACGCGGTGGAATGGGGCGGCTGGCGCTTCGAGGTGGTCGACATGGACGGCAAGCGCATCGACAAGGTACTGGCCACGCGGCTGCCCGAGGATAGGCTGAAGGAAGAGATCTTCGGCACCGAGCCGCGCCGCCAGGGGTAGGCGCCCTGGCCTGCTTGACAGGGAAGCTGGCAGGGCCGGGTTGCGGCGCCAAAAAGACCAGGGGCCCGACGCAAGTCGGGCCCCTGGTCATTGGAAAGGTCTGGTGCCGGTGACCGGATTCGAACTGGTGACCTTCGCATTACGAATGCGCTGCTCTACCAACTGAGCTACACCGGCAGCAAAGAGTGCAATTCTAGCAAGAATCGCAGACTGCCGGTCAAGCGCCGCCGGCTTCGCGATGGTAGGCCGTCACGCGCTCGACTTCGTTCTTCGACCCCAGGATCACACTGACGCGCTCGTGCAGGCGCTCGGGCTGGATGTCCAGGATGCGCTGGTGCCCGTTGGTGGCGGCACCGCCGGCTTGCTCGACGATGAAGCTCATCGGGTTGGCCTCGTACATCAGGCGCAGCTTGCCGGGCTTGTCGGGCTCGCGCTTGTCCCAGGGGTACATGAAGATGCCGCCTCGGGTGAGGATGCGGTGCACGTCGGCCACCATCGACGCCACCCAGCGCATGTTGAAGTCCTTGCCACGCGGGCCTTCCTTGCCGGCCAGGCATTCGTCGATGTAGCGCCTCACTGGCGGGGCCCAGTGGCGCATGTTGCTCATGTTGATCGCAAATTCCTTGGTGTCCTGGGGGATGGTCACGCCGTGCTGCGTGAGCACCCACGAGCCCTGCTCGCGGTCGAGGGTGAACATGGCCACGCCGTCGCCCACGGTGAGCACCAGCGTGGTTTGCGGGCCGTAGATGCAGTAGCCCGCCGCGGCCTGCTTCGAGCCCGGCTGCAGGAAATCCTGTTCACTCACGCCGGCATGGTCGTCGGGTTTCTTCAGCACCGAGAAGATGGTGCCGATGCTCACGTTCACGTCGATGTTGGACGAGCCGTCGAGCGGGTCGAACAGCAGGAGGTACTCGCCCTGGGGGAAGCGGTTGGGCACCAGGTAGATGCCGTCCATCTCCTCCGAGGCCATGGCCGCCAAGTGGCCTCCCCATTCATTGGCTTCGATCAGCACCTCGTTGCAGATCACGTCGAGCTTCTTTTGCACCTCGCCCTGCACGTTCTCGGTGCCGGCGCTGCCCAGCACGTCGCCCAGGGCGCCCTTGTTGACGCTGATGGCGATGCGCTTGCAGGCGCGTGCTACCACCTCGATCAGCAGCCGCAATTGCGCCGGAATATGACCGTGCATGCGCTGCTGTTCGACCAGGTACTGGGTCAGGCTGATTCTCTTGCCCATGTCGTGTTCCTCGGGGTCGTTGGTCTCAGTCGGCGAGTGCCCGGGTGACGATCTCGCGCACGTCGTTGCTCAGCTCGGCGCGGGCCGCCACGCGGGCGATGGCTTCGCGTGCGGCGCTGCGGTAGGGCTCGGCGAGCTGCTTCCAGCGATCCATCGCACGGGCCACGCGGGCGGCCAGTTGCGGGTTGATGGCGTCGAGCTCCAGCACGCGGTCGGCCCAGAACACATAGCCGGCCGCATCCGTGCGATGGAAGGCCGCCGGGTTCATGAAGCACAGCGCGGTGATCAGGCTACGCGCCCGGTTGGGGTTGCGCAGCGAGAAGTCCGGGTGCGAGAGGAGGGCGCGGCAGCGCGCGAAAACACGGCCGTCGTTCTCGCTGGCCGAGGCCTGGAGCGCGAACCACTTGTCGATCACCAGCGCCTCGTCGCGGAACATCGCATGGAAGCGTTCGAGCGCCGGCGCGGCCAGTTCGGCATGGCTGTTGACCAGGGCGCTGAGGGCACCCAGGCGGTCGGTCATGTTCGTGGCGTCCTTGAAACGCTGGTAGGTGCGGCCCGGCCACACCGGGTCGCGGGTCACCGAAGCCCCCAGGCACAGATAAGCCAGCGCCAGGTTGGCCAGGGCTCGCCGGCCGGATGACACCGGGTCGGGGCTGTAGCCGCCGCGCACCTGGTGAGCCTCGAAGGCCCACTCCCAGTCGTGATGCAGCGCTTGCGCCAGTTGCAGCCGGGCGGCCTCGCGCACGGTGTGGATGCGCTGCGGATCGACCTCCTCGAGCTGTTCGGCCAGATAGCCCTCGCTGGGCAGCGTGAGCACCAGCTCCTTGAACGCGGGATCGAGCGTCGGGTGGCGCAGCACGGTGCGCATGGCCTCGACGAAGGGCGCATCCAGGTGCAGGGCTTGGCCGCCCCGAATGGCCCCCAGCAGGCGGTTCAGCGCCAGGCGCTGGCCAGCCTCCCAGCGGTTGAAGGCGTCTGCGTCATGCGTCAGCAGGTGCAGCAGCTCGGCGTCGCTGAGGCCATCCTCCAGCAGCACCGGCGCGGAGAAGCCACGCAGCAGCGAAGGCACCGGCGGGGCGTCCAGGCCGACGAATTCGTAGCGCTGGCGTTCCTCGTGCAGCACCAGCACGCGCTCGGTGCCCACGGGAGCGTCCTCGCCCACGAGCTGCAGCGGCAGGTGCTCGCCCCGGGGGCCGATCAGGCCCATGGCCACCGGGATGACCCAGGGCTGCTTGCTCGGTTGGCCAGGCGAGGGCAGGCCATGCTGCGACAGATCCAATGTGTAGGTGCGCGCATCGGCGTTGTAGTGGCCGCGGGCCGACACGCGAGGGGTGCCGGCCTGGCCGTACCAGCGCTTGAAGGCGTCCAGGTGCGTGGCCAGCGCGCTGCCGGGGTTGGCGTCGGCGATGGCTTGGGCGAAGTCGTCGCAGGTCACGGCCTGGCCGTCATGACGCTGGACGTACAGCGTCATCCCCCGAGCGAAGCCCTCGCGGCCCACCAGGGTCTGCATCATGCGCACCACCTCGGCGCCTTTGTCGTAGACCGTGGCGGTATAGAAGTTGTTGATCTCCACGTAGCTGTCGGGCCGCACCGGGTGGGCCATGGGGCCGGCATCCTCGGGGAACTGGTGCTGGCGCAGCGTGCGCACGTCCTCGATGCGCTTGACGGCCCGGGCGCTGGGGCTTTGCGCCAGATCCTGGCTGAACTCCTGGTCGCGGAAGACGGTGAGGCCTTCCTTGAGCGAGAGCTGGAACCAGTCGCGGCAGGTGATGCGGTTGCCCGTCCAGTTGTGGAAGTACTCGTGGCCCACCACGCTTTCGATGCCGGCGTAGTCCGCATCGGTGGCCGTGGCCGGGTTGGCCAGCACGTACTTGGTGTTGAAGATGTTGAGGCCCTTGTTCTCCATGGCCCCCATGTTGAAGTCGCTCACCGCCACGATCATGAAGCGGTCGAGATCGAGCGACAGGCCGAAGCGGGCCTCGTCCCAGGCCACCGCTGCGATGAGCGAGTTCATCGCGTGCTCGGTCTTGTCGAGGTCGCCGGCGCGCACATACACCTGCAGCAGGTGCTCGCGACCCGAGCGGGCGCGGATCTTCTGCTCGCGGCACACCAGGTTGGCCGCCACCAGGGCGAACAGGTAGCTGGGCTTGGGGTGTGGGTCCACCCACTTCGCGTAGTGCCTGCCGCCCTCGAGGCGGCCTTGCTCGACGAGGTTGCCGTTGGACAGCAACACCGGGTACTTCGTGGCGTCAGCCCGCAGGGTAACGCTGAAGGTGGCCATCACGTCGGGGCGGTCGAGGAAGTAGGTGATGCGGCGAAAGCCCTCGGCCTCGCACTGTGTGAAAAAGCCGCCGCCCGAGGTGTACAGGCCCGAGAGCTGGGTGTTCTTCTCGGGGGCACAGGTGGTGCGCACCTCCAGCGTGAAGGGCGCCTCGGGCAGGTTCTCGAGCACGAGTTGCTGGTGTTCGACACGGAAGGACACCGACTCGCCGTCGACCAGCACACGGGTCAGGTTCAGGTTCTCGCCGTCCAGGCGCAGGGGCTGGCCCGGCGCAGCGGCCGGATTGCGCTCGACCTGCATGCGGTTGACGACGAGGGTCTTGGCCGGATCGAGGTCGAAGCTGAGGTCGACGCTGCGGATCCAGTAGGCCGGCGCGGTGTAGTCCTCGCGGCGGATCAGGGGGGAGCTGCCTTCGCGCATGGTGTTCTTTCTCAGATGCCTTGTTTGAGGCTGGCCTCGATGAACGCGTCCAGGTCGCCATCGAGCACCTTCTGGGTGTTGGAGATCTCGACGTTGGTGCGCAGATCCTTGATGCGACTTTGGTCGAGCACATAGGAGCGGATCTGGTGGCCCCAGCCCACGTCGGTCTTGCTGTCCTCGAGCTTTTGCTGCTCGGCCAAGCGCTTGCGCATCTCGTGTTCGTACAGGCGCGAGCGCAGCACACGCCATGCTTCGTCGCGGTTGCTGTGCTGGCTGCGGCTGCTTTGGCACTGCACGACGATGCCGGTGGGAATGTGCGTGAGGCGCACCGCGGAGTCGGTCTTGTTGATGTGCTGACCGCCCGCGCCGCTGGCGCGGAAGGTGTCGGTGCGCACGTCCGCCGGGTTGATCTCGATCTCGATGGAGTCATCCACCTCGGGGTAGACGAACACGCTGGCGAACGAGGTGTGGCGGCCGCCGGACGAGTCGAAGGGGCTCTTGCGCACCAAGCGGTGCACCCCAGTCTCCGTGCGCAGGTAGCCGAAGGCATAGTCGCCCTCGACCTTGATCGTGGCGCTCTTGATGCCGGCCACGTCGCCCGGGGATTCCTCCAGCACCTCGGCCTTGAAGCCCTTGCGCTCGCAGTAGCGCAGGTACTGTCGCAGCAGCATGCCAGCCCAGTCGCAGGCCTCGGTGCCGCCGGCGCCGGCCTGGATGTCGATGAAGCAGTTGTTGGGGTCCGCCGGATTGCTGAACATGCGCCGGAACTCGAGCTGCTCGACCTCCTGAGCGAGCTGGGCGGTTTCGGCCTCGATGGCCTGTAGACCCTCGTGGTCGTCCTCGGCGCGACTCATTTCGTAGAGCTCGAGGTTGTCGGCCAGCTCCCGCTCCAGCCGGGCGATGGTGTCGACCACGGCTTCGAGGGACTTCTTCTCGCGGCCCAGCTCCTGGGCGCGCTTGGGGTCGTTCCAGACGGCCGGATCCTCTAGCGCGGCGTTGACCTCGCTCAGGCGGATGGACTTCTGATCCCAGTCAAAGATACCTCCGTAGCTCGGCGGTGCGCTGGCGCAGGTCTTCCAGGGTGGAGCCGATGAGGTTGATGCGTTCTGCTTCCATGGTGCTGTCCTTGTTCGTGTGCAGCGGCAATGGCCGTGCTGCGCAGCGCGTGCTGCGAAAACAGGCATTTTCGCATGGGCTCAGCGCAGGAAGGTGTCGAGGTGGGCGGCCAGAGCCTCGGGCTGGTCATGGTGCAGCATGTGGCCGGCCGGCGAGAGCACGCGGCGTTCGAGCTGCCTCACCACCTGCAGCCGCTCCTCGAACTCGGCGCGCGGATAGCGCTCGCCCCACCACTTGGCCACGTCGGTGCGGTCCCCCTCCACCCACAGCACCGGGGCCGTGATGGCGGCCCAGCAGGCCAGCGCTTCCTCAGGCCGGTAGAGCACCGGGTTGCGCCGCTTGTGGGCTGGATCCCCGAGGATCTCCCACAGTCCGTCGTCGCGCCGGCGCGACCAGTGCGGGGCCAGCCAGGCCGCGAACTCAGGGCGCAGCAAGGGGTTGTTCTTGCGCAGACGCTGCACCACGCCCTCGAGGCTGGGGTAGGGGCGCAAGGCCTGCGGTGTCTTCAGCTCGTCCAGCCAGGCGGCATAGTGCTTCGGCGCTCTGGTGGGCCGGCTGGCGGGCAAGCCGAAGCCTTCGAGGTTGACGAGCCGGCGGATGCGCTGGGGCCGGATGCCGGCATAGAGCATGGCCACGTTGCCGCCCATGCTGTGGCCCAGCAGGTCCACGGCTTGATCGGGCAGCAGCTGGTCGAGCAGGCTGTCGAGGTCGCCCAGGTAGTCGGGAAACCAGTAGCTGTCGGCCTGGGGGGCCTGGCTGTGCCCGAAGCCGCGCCAGTCGGGGGCGATCACGTAGCGCTGCGAGGTCATGGCATCGACCACGAACTGGAACGAGGCTCCCACGTCCATCCAGCCGTGCAGCATCACCAGGGCCGGCGTGTCCGGCGTGACCCATTCGGGCGAGCCCCAAAAATGCACGTGATAGCGCAAGCCGCGGATCTGAAGGAAGGCCGGTCGCGACGGTCGACGGGGAACGTAAGGAGAGGGGGAGTCGTCCGTGCCCAAGGGTTCACTCCATGGCTTGTGCACGCACCATGCCGGCATACAGCCCGCCGCGGGCCATCAGATCCTCGTGTCGGCCGGACTCGACCACGCGGCCTTCCGACAGCACGTAGATGCAGTCGGCGTTGCGCACCGTGCTGAGGCGGTGGGCAATCAGCACCAGCGTCTTCTCGCCGTGCCACTGCTCGATGGATTGCTGGACGATGCGTTCGGATTCGCTGTCGAGTGCCGAGGTGGCCTCGTCGAAGACCCAGATGCGTGCATCCTTGTACAGAGCGCGGGCGATCGCCAGGCGTTGGCGCTGGCCGCCCGAAAGCCGGCTGCCGTTGGCACCGATGTTGGCGTCCAAGCCCTCGGGCTGGCTGAGCACGAAGTCCCACAGGTTGGCCGCACGCAGCGCCGCTTCGATGCGTGAGCGGTCTGGGGCCTGCGCGTACGCTACGTTCTCGGCGATCGAGCCGTCAAAGAGCACGATGTCCTGGGAGACCACCGCAAACTGGCGGCGTAGCGAGGCCTTGCGAATGTCCTGGATGTCGATGCCGTCGAGTTCGATGCGGCCGGCCGTTGGGGCGACGAAGCCGAGCATGGCGTTGATGGCGGTCGTCTTGCCCGACCCCGACGGACCGACCAGAGCCACCGTGCGCCCAGCAGGAATGTCCAGAGTGAGTTCTCGCAGGGCGGGAGTTTCGCTGCCAGGGTAGGTGATCCGAACCCGGTCGAAACGGAGGTGTCCCCGGCATCGGTCGGGATCGATCTCCAGCGTCCCCGGATCGGGCTCGGCCGGCGTGTCCATGAGCTCGAAGCAGGCACGCGCACCGATGAGCCCGCCGAGGATCGGTTGCATCACGTCGGTGAGGTGGCGCATCGGAGAGATCGTCATCAGCAAAGCGGCGATGAAGGCCACGAACTCGCCGACGGTGGCTGCTCCGCGGTGGGCTTCCAACAGGGCCAGGGTGAGGATGACGGCCACCCCCAGGCTGGCCACCACCTGAGTCAGCGGCGTCATCGTGGCGGCAGCCGCGACGTTTTTCAGCGTCACGTGGCGCAGCCGCCGCGCCTCGGCCTCGAAGCGACGGCGTTCGAAATCGCCCGCGTCGAAGGTGCGCACGACACGCCAGGCTCGCGCGATGTCGTCGACGATGCGCACCAGGCGGATCTGCGACTCGTAGGCCTGGGTGCCGACCGAGAGCACGCGCCTTTGCACCTTGCGCACCACGAAGGCCAGCAGCGGCATGATCACCAGCGACAGCAGGGTGAGCTTCCAGTTGAGGTAGATCAGGTAGCCCAGCAGCGCGAAGAAGGTGGTGCCGTCGCGCAAGGCCGTCGTCAGGGCGCGTGACAACGAGGCGGTGGCCGCCTGCGGGTCGTTGATGACCTTGGCGGCGGCCACACCGGAGCTCATCCGGTTGTACAGACTGGCGTCGGCGCGCATCAGGGCGCCCATCAGGTCGGAGCGCAAAGCCAGCACGGCGTGCGAGACCGACCAGTTGAACAGGTAGGTGCCGCAGAAGGCCAGCAGTCCGCGCACCGCGAACAGACCGACCACTGCCACGGGAACCAGCCACAGCGGGAACCCCAGCTCGGCCTTGAAGCCGCTGTCGAGCAACAGCTTGAGCAGGGCCGGCACCAGAGGCTCGACGGCAGCCGAGAGGAAAAAGCACACCACGCCCAGGCTCACGCCCGCCTTATGGGGACGTACATAGGACAGCAGGCGCAGGGCAACGGTCTTCAGACTCATGCAGGGGCACTTGTTCTCGTTCTCCGGGGACGCCGGACCGAGCCCCGGATTGTGCCTTGCCGGGGCCACCGGCTGGGACAACCCCGGGGTGCGGGCCGGGGCCGGGCCTGGCACCATCCGCCGGATCGACCCACACACCGAGGAGGGCTCCGTGACCGCCCACCGGCTCTTGCACACCCGACGACCAGACCCCCACGAGCACCTGCATGGCCGATTCCGCTGGGCGGTGCCGCCGCTGTTCAACATCGCCCAGGCCTGCTGTCACCGCTGGGCTCACGAGTCGGGCGGGCGCATCGCCATCGTCTACGAGCACGAATCCGGCCGGCACAGCACGCTGAGCTTCGCCGATTTGCAGGCGCAGGCCAACCGACTGTCGCATGCGCTGGAGCGGCTGGGCGTGCAGCCGGGCGACCGTGTGGCCCTGGTGATGCCGCAGCGCCTGGAGACGGCGATCGCGCACATGGCCGTCTACCAGATGGGGGCGGTGGCGATGCCGCTGTCCATGCTCTTCGGGCCCGAGGCCCTGGCCTATCGGCTCGCGCATAGCGAGGCCGTGGTGGCCATCGTCGATGAGACCTCGATCGCCAACCTGCGCCAGGCGCGCGCGCAGTGCCCGACGCTGCGCCAGGTGGTGGCCGTGGGCGAGGCCAGCGGCCAGGGTGACATCGACTGGGAGGCTGCGCTTGCGCGCGAGTCGGCCCTCTATGTGGCCCGGGCCACCCGCGCTGACGACCCGGCCGTGCTGATCTACACCAGCGGCACCACCGGCCCGCCCAAGGGCGCGCTGATCCCCCACCGGGCGCTGATCGGCAACCTGCCGGGCTTCGTGGCGAGCCAGAACTGGTTCCCCCGCAGCGGTGACGTGTTCTGGTCACCGGCCGACTGGGCCTGGACCGGCGGGCTGATGGATGCGCTGCTGCCCACGCTCTACTTCGGCCGGCCCATCGTGGCCTACCAGGGCCGCTTCAGCCCGGAGAAGGCCTTCGAGCTGATGGAGCGCCACGGCGTGACCAACACCTTCCTGTTCCCCACCGCCCTGAAAGCGATGATGAAGGCCGTGCCCTCGCCGCGCGAGCGCTACCGGCTGAAACTGCGCGCCATCATGAGCGCAGGCGAGGCGGTGGGCGATGCGGTATTCGCCTACGGCCGCGAGCAGCTGGGCGTGACGATCAACGAAATGTTCGGCCAGACCGAGATCAACTATGTCGTGGGCAATTGCGGCGAGTTCGTGGATGCGGCCGGGCGGGTCCACCCCGGCTGGCCGGCCAAGCCGGGCAGCATGGGCCGGCCCTACCCGGGCCACCGCGTGGCGGTGATCGACGACGAAGGCCGGGTGTGCCCGCCGGGCGTGCCGGGCGACGTGGCGGTGCACCGCCGCGACATCCATGGCGACCCCGACCCCATCTTTTTCCTGGGCTACTGGAAGAACGAGGAGGCCACGCGCGCCAAGTTCACCGGCAACCCCGACGATGCCTGGTGCCGCACCGGCGACACCGCGGTGATGGACGAGGACGGCTACCTCTGGTACCAGGGGCGCAGCGACGACGTCTTCAAGGCGGCGGGCTACCGCATCGGGCCCAGTGAGATCGAGAACTGCCTGGTCAAGCACCCGGCGGTGGCCAATGCCGCGGTGGTGCCCAAGCCCGACCCCGAACGCGGTGCTGTGGTCAAAGCCTATGTCGTGCTCGCGCCGGGGCACGTGGGCGATGCCGCTCTGGTCGAGTCGTTGCAGCAGCACGTGCGCGCCCGGCTGGCCCCCTATGAATACCCCAAGGAGATCGAGTTCATCGATGCGCTGCCGATGACCACCACCGGCAAGGTGCAGCGACGGGTGCTGCGCCTGCAGGAGGAGGAGCGCTGGCGCGCCGCGCGACGCTGAGGCTTGGCGTGCGTGCGGGGCCGGGTCAATGCGACATCAGCACTGGCACCGTCATCTGGCCCAGCAGCGATCGCGTGACGCCGCCCAGCACCCATTCGCGCAGGCGGGAATGGCCGTAGCCGCCCATCACGATCAGATCGCTGCCGTGGTCGGCCGCATACGACAGCAGGGCGTTGCCCACGTCGATCACCTGGGGCTGGCGTGCCGCCGTGTGCCGCACGCCGTGGCGCGACAGCCATGCGCCCAGCGCGTCCAGCTGGGCCGCTCGGACGGGGGCGTCCGTTTCTTCAAAGACGACCACGTCCACCTGGGCGGCAGCCTGCAGCAAGGGCATTGCATCGGCCACGGCCCGGGCCGATTCGCGCGTGGGCTTCCAGGCCAACAGGATGCGCTGGCCGCAGGTGGCCGAGGCGCCGATGTAGGGCACCACCAGCACCGGCCGCCCAGACCGCATCAGCGCCTGTTCGGCCAGTGTGTCGCCGCCGGTGGTCAGCAGATCGTCCGGATGGTGCTGCCCCACCACGATGAGATCATGGCATCGGCCGTGCGTCACCACCGCCGATGCGGACTCCTGTTCCTCGATCACGGCTTCGATGCTGCGCAGACCCTGGGCCCGCAGGCGAAAGTGCTCGGCCGCCTCTTCCGCCCGGCGGCGCAGATGTTCCATCGACAACTGTATGTAGTTGGGCGAACCCAGGGCCATGCCCACGTTCACCGGCATCTGGACCCAACCCGTCGGCGCCAGGCCGGTGAGATGGGCGTCGAAGCGTCGGGCCAGCTCGCAGGCCAGGCCCAGCCGGGCCTCGCAGGCCGGGCTGGTGTCCAGATGGACCAGCAGTTGACGGATGCTCATGGGCGGACCCTCCTGACGTGGTGCGATACCCTCCCGAAGCCGGTGCCGCGAACCCATCGGGCGGCCGTACCGGCGGGCACCTCAGCCTTGGGGGCCCGGGTGGGCGATGCGTCCATTGTGCGACGCCCGCGTGGGGCGTCGGCTTGACCCAGCTCAAGCCAAAAAGGGGGGTCAGCCGAAGATGGCCACCACCTGGTAGCCCAGCGCCGCCAGCCGCCCCTGCGGCGACCACAGGCGGGTGCTTTCGCTCACATAGCCGCCGGCGCCGGCGTGCGTGTCCTTGTCCACGCGCCACCAGCCGGTCGCGGCTGAGGCCTCATCGGGCAGGGCATGCGGCTGCAACTCCAGCGACCACGACACCGAGCTGGCCGGGACGGGCGCATCGAAGCGGCTGATGGCCGGTGTGGGCGGCGCATCGGCCAGGAGGACGCAAAGCAGCTCGGGATCCACGCCCCGGGCGTCGTGCAGCCTGAGATGGATGCGCGACAACCAGGTGTCGGTGCCCGACGACGGCCAGCCTCCCTCGGCCCACCGGAAGTCCAGGTGCTGTGTGAAGGCGGGGGCCAGCCCGGGCTCGTAGGGACGTGCCGGCACCTCGTCCGGCCCCCGCGCCACGTCGGGGCGGCGCGGATCCAGCACCGGCAGGCGGGTCTCCCGGCTGGCGCCGAACACGCCCACCAGCACGGCGGCCACCTGGTCGCCCTGAGACACCCGCGCCTGCACCTGGCGCACATGCCGCCCCGACCGCAGCAGCTCCACGGCTACCCGGACCTCGCCGGCGCTCACCGGGGCGACGAAGTTGGTCTGCAGCGCCCGAAGGGGCCAGTGGCTGCCGGCCACGTCGCGCATCGCGACCACACCATACACGGCGATGAGACCGCCGAAGGCGGTGCGGCCCTGCAGCCAGTCCGGCGCGACGGGCAGGACGACGGCATCGCCGTCGCGCCGGCGCCGGTCCAAGAGGTGGGACAGGGGGGCGGGAGCGTCCATGAGAAGCCTTCGGATCGTTGACGGACACCCATTATCGAACGATCGTTCGATTTTGTTCTGCCCGATGTCCCGGCGGAGTTTCTCAGGCGATGTCGTCGGCCACCTGCAAGACGAGCTTGCCGAAGTTCTCGCCGTTGAACAGCTTGAGCAGTGCGCTCGGGAAGTTCTCCAGACCGCGCACCACGTCTTCGCGGGAATGCATGCGCCCCTCACGCAGGTAGCCCGCCATCTCGGCGATGGCTTGCGGGTAGCGGTCGGCATAGTCGAACACGACCATGCCTTCCATGCGGGCGCGGTTCACGAGCAGGGACAGGTAGTTCTTCGGGCCGGCCACTGGCGTGGTGTTGTTGTACTGGCTGATGGCCCCGCAGATGATGATGCGGGCCTTGCGGTTGATGCGGGTGAGCACGGTGTCGAGAATCTCGCCACCCACGTTGTCGAAGTAGATGTCTACGCCCTGGGGGCAGTGCGCTTTCAGACCGGCGCGCACGTCGCTGTTTTTGTAGTCGATGCAGGCGTCGAAGCCCAGTTCGCGCACCACCCATTCGCACTTGGCCGGTCCGCCAGCGATGCCCACCACGCGGCAGCCCTTGATCTTGGCGAGCTGTCCCACCGTCTGGCCCACGGCACCGGCCGCACCCGACACCACCACGGTTTCGCCCGCCTTGGGCTGGCCGATGTCCATCAGTCCGAAGTAGCCCGTCATGCCCGGCATGCCCAGCACGTTGAGCCACTGCGTCCAGCTGCCGGCGCGCAGGTCGATGCGGGCCAGGCCACTGCGGCGGATCTCGTGCTCCGGGATCAGGCAGTACTCTTGCACGCCCAGGCTGCCGGTCACGGGGTCGCCCACGGCGAAGCCCGGGTGGTTGGAGGCCACCACTCGGCCCACGCCGCCGGCACGCATGACCTCCCCGATTTCCACCGGGGGGATATAGGACTTGCCCTCGTTCATCCAGCCGCGCATGGCGGGGTCGAGGGAGAGGTACAAGGTTTTGACCAGCACGCCACCGGGCCCGGGCTGGACGACGGGTTCGCTCGTGAACTGCCAATTGGCGTCGGTGGGCAGCCCCACCGGGCGGGAGGCCAGGCGGACTTGGTGGTTGACAGAGTCAGTCATGGTCAGAGGGTCTCCAATTGGGGGCGAAGCGGCCGGATCAACGGCCACGTCGGAATGACATCACGCTTAGGCGCCTCGCGCCGTCACTTTGGCGACGCCGCCGGCGCCGGTGTCGCGGCCTCGCGGTCGGCGCGCAGCCGCAGCGGCGCGCGCGGCGGCCGGCGGTCGGGGCAGGCCGGATCGTCGAGCTTGCGCATGGCCGTCTGTGCCGCCACCTGCAGGAAGTCCAGCATGATGGGCGCGCTGTCGATCAGGTTGCCCCGGCCGTGATGGAACTCGGGGTGCCATTGCAAGCCGCGCGCATAGCCCTCGCCGGTCCAGCGGATGGCCTCGACCACGCCGTCCAGCGAGGACACGGCTTCCACCACCACCTGCTTGCCCAACTGCGCCACGGCCTGGTGATGGATGCTGGTCACGCGCAGCTGCGTGGCATTCGGGTAGAGCTGAGCAAGTTGCGAGCCCTGCAAGAAGGTGATGTCATGCTCGAACTGGTCGTACAGCTCGGCGTCCACGTGGCGGTGGGTGTTGGGGCACTGCGTTTGCAGATCCTGGTAGAGCGTGCCGCCGAAGGCTACGTTCAGGAGCTGGCAGCCGCGGCACACACCGATGACCGGCTTGCCCTGGTCGAGAAAGGAGCGCAGCAGGGCGAGTTCGTAGCGGTCGCGCACCGGATCGCCGCTCCAGCGCGGGTCGATGGGCTCCTGGCCGTAGGTCTGTGGGGCCACGTCGGCGCCGCCTTGCAGCACCAGGCCGTCGAGTTCGGCCACGTATTCGTCCACCGACAAGTGGCGCGCGGCGCGGCGGCTGTCCTCGGCCACCGCCGGCACCATGAAGGCCATGGCTCCGTGTTCCATGATCCAGTGGGCCAGCGATTGTTCGAGGTACTGCAGGGTCTTGTTGCGAAACCCCAACTCGGGCGGAACTTGGTAGAGCAAACGCGCCGAGATGCCGATGCGCAGGGGCCGCGTCGGGAGAGGCGTGTAGCGAGTCATGCGCGATTGTGATGTCAGCCTTGGAGCTGCGGTCAAGCCGGGGAATTGCAGGAGAAAAAAAACCGCAGCGGCTGCTGCGGTTTCGGTGTCGGGCGCAAACCCGGGGGGGGGGGATTACAGCGGGCGGATGTTGGCCGCCTGCAGGCCCTTCTGACCTTGCTTGACCTCGAACTCGACGCGCTGGTTTTCCTGCAGCGTCTTGAAGCCCGAGCCCTGGATGTCGCGGAAATGGGCGAACAGGTCGGCGCCGCCGCTGTCCTGGGCGATGAAGCCATAGCCCTTGCTTTCGTTGAACCACTTGACGGTGCCGGTTTGGGTGCTCATGGAGCGTTCCTTAAAAAAAGATGGATGGAGAAGGCAGGCGCGCACAGCGTGCACATTGCACCTGCAGGAAACACTCTAGAGACGGAACCCGGGGGATTCGAACGAGGCTTGCGAGGGCGGGCCCTGGCAAGACGGAGAAGACCTCAAAGACCGACGGTCTGGCGTGTACCTAGGGACGTACTGTACACCATTCGCTGCGGTCGTGCAGGTTGCGGCATCATCCCGATCCATGAAACTGTCGCGGCTGTGTCAACCTCGTCAACCGATGTTCTGGCTGATGCTGGCTTTCAGCCTGCTGTCCTCACTGTGTGCCTGGGCTGTGCGGGCCCTGCCACTCACTCCCCTGGGCATGGTACTCGTCGGGACCGTGGGGCTGATCAATGCAGGCTTGAGCCTGTGGTTGACATGGCAGCTCTTGCGCGAGTGAGTCCGGTCTTGTCATGCGCCGGCCTTGTGACCGTCCGATCATCGGTGGCGTGCCAACGAGGAGCCTGCGCATGAGCCAGATCGACCGTCGCGGTTGTTTGAGATTCCTGGGGCTGCTCGGCGCTGCGGCCTGGCTGCCGGCTGGGCCGGTCCAGGGGAACGGGCACGCGCGCCGTCCTGCGTCGGCCGCACCCCTGGTGATCGCCCATCGCGGGGCCAGCGGCGAGCGGCCCGAGCACACGCTTGCGGCCTATGCGCTGGCCATCGAGCAAGGGGCCGATCATGTCGAGCCCGATCTGGTGATCACCAAGGACGGGGTGCTCGTGGCGCGCCACGAGAACGCTCTGGCCATCCTTCACCCCGACGGTTCGGTGCGCGAAGCCACTACTGACGTGGCCGAGCGTCCGGAGTTCGCCGAGCGCCGCACCACCAAGACCATCGACGGACAGCGCATCACCGGCTGGTTCACCGAGGACTTCACGCTGGCCGAGCTCAAGACCTTGCGCGCCCGCGAGCGCATTCCCCAACTGCGTCCGGCCAATACGCGCTTCGATGGCCTGTTCGAGATCCCTACGTTCGAGGAGGTGCTGCAGCTCGTCGACGAGGCCAACGCGCGGCGCCGGCAGCTGGCCCATGACGACGCCCGCGGCCAGGGCCGCCCTGCGCCCTTCAAGCCCGTGGGCGTCTACCCCGAGACCAAGCATCCGAGCTACTTCCGCGGCATCGGCTTGCCGCTGGAGGAACCCTTGGTCACGCTGCTGGACCGCCACGGCTACCGCGACCCCGATTCGCCGGTCTTCATCCAGTCGTTCGAGGTGGGCAACCTGCGCCGCCTGCGCCAGATGACGCGTGTACCGCTGGTGCAACTGCTGGGAGCCACCGGACGGCCCCACGACTTCGTCGCTGCCGGTGATGTCCGCGGCTATCGCGACCTCGCCCAGCCCGCCGGCCTGGCCGAGATCGCCGCCTATGCGCAGGGCATCGGCGTGCACACCAACCTGATCATCCCGCTGGCCGGCGGCCGTCTGGGCACGCCCACCACGCTGGTGCGCGACGCCCATCAGGCCGGCCTGGTGGTGCATGGCTGGACCGTCCGGGCCGAGAACCATTTCCTGCCCCATGACTTTGACGTCGGTGACGACCCGCGTGGCCTGGGCGACATGGCCGGATGGGTCCGCGCCCTGCTGGCCCAGGGCCTGGATGGGTTCTTCACCGACCACCCTGGGGAGGGCCGGCACGCGCGCGATGCCTTCATCGCCGGGCGCTGAACACCTTGTCAGCCTGCACGGTGGCCGGCGCGGCGCTACAGTGAGGGGCCTGTCAGCCTGCCTGCGAACGCTCATGCTCTTGCCCCCGCCCCTGACCCCGCCCACCCTGGTGGGTGATGCCCTGCGTGAGCGGGGCTTTGCCGTGCTCGATGCCGCCGGCCTGGCCGCTTTCAGCGGCGTGGGCGAGGGCGGCTTCGCCGACTTGTCGCCTTTGTGGGACGACCTGCCTGCCGACACCTATCTGCGCGATGGGGGCCGCTACCGCCGGCGCCGGCACGCCTGCCTGGTGGTCGAGGGCGGCCACCACCGCATGGTGCCTCATCGTGCCCACTGGCAACCGGTGGAGTACAACGCCCTGCATGGGGGCCTGGAGCGCTGGTTCGAACCGGTTTCCCAGCAGATGCTGGAGGCGCCGGCCTTCCTTCACCTGGTCTACGCGCTGGCGCGCTGCGCCAGCCGGCTCAAGGGGGAGCAGCCCTGGTACGTGGAGGTGCATCAGTTCCGCATCGACACGACCGACGGCATCGGCCGCCCCACGCCCGAGGGGGCGCACCGCGATGGCGTCGACCTCGTCGCCGTGGTGCTGGTGGCGCGCTCGGGGATCAAGGGCGGCGAGACCCGCGTGTTCGAGGCGCATGGCAGCCACGGCATTCGCTTCACGCTTTCCGAACCCTGGTCGGCCCTGCTGCTCGACGACGAACGCGTGATCCACGAAAGCACACCCATCCAGCCACTGGACGGTCCCGGTCATCGCGACACGCTGGTCGTGACCCTGCGCGCCCGCGGCTTCCAGGGGCCTTGAAAGCTCAGCGCTGCCGTGCAAGCCGTTGCTCGCGGACCCAGGCCTCGAAGGCCGGCTGGGGCAGCGGCAGGGTGATGGCTTCGCCCTGAAGGGCATCGCAGCCCTGTGCCACGAGGAAGCTGCGCTGGACCGCGGTCTCCACTCCCTCGGCGACCACCCCATGGCCCAGGTGGCGGGCCATCTGGATGATCGTGCAGGCGATGGCGGCCGAGTCGGCGGCCTGCGGGAGTTCGCGCACGAAGGAGCGATCGATTTTGACCTTGTCCACCGGCAACTCGCGCAGGTAGCGCAACGAGAAGTAGCCGGTGCCGAAGTCGTCGACCGCGATACTCGCCCCCAGCGCCTTCAGGCGTGACAGCCGCTGTTTGACTTGCGGCACATCGTGCATCAGCAGCCGCTCGCTCAGCTCGAATTCCAGCCAGTGCCCGCTGGCGCCTTCCTCGGCGAGCAGCCGCTCGATCCCTTCGACGAAGCCCGCGGCCTGGAACTGCACCGCCGAAAGATTGAGGGCGATGCGGGCGTCGGTCAGCCCCTGCTCGCGCCAGTGCCGTGCGGTGCGCAGAGCCTGGCGCGCGACCCACTGGCCCATCGGCAGCATCAGTCGCTGCTGCTCGGCCACCGCAAGGAAGTCGCCCGGCATCAGCAGCCGGCCGTCGGGGTGCTGCCACCGCAGCAGGGCCTCCACGCACACCAGCGTACCGTCGAGGGCCTGCACCTGGGGCTGGAAATGCAGGCAGAACTGGTCGTCGGCCAGGGCGCGGGACAACTGGCTCTCCAGCTCGAGCGCCTCGAAGGCGGCGCTGGCCAGCGAAGGGTCGAAGAAGCGGTAAGTGGCCCGCCCGTGGGCCTTGGCCTGGTACATCGCGCTGTCGGCGTTCATGATCAGCTCGCCGGGCGACTGGGCATGCGCGGGAAAGAGCGCGATGCCCACCGACGGAGTGATGCTGAGCCAGCGAGCGTTGACATCGATCGGTCGCTCAATGGCGTCGAGCAGCTTGCGGGCCACGTCTTCCACGTCGGCGCGGGTATGCACGCCGCCCAGCAACACCATGAACTCGTCGCCACCGAAACGGGCCACGCGGTCGCTGCCACGCAGGGTGTCGGTGATGCGCTGGGCGACGGTTTGCAGCAGCCTGTCGCCGACGAGGTGGCCCAGCGAGTCGTTCACCCGTTTGAAGTCGTCCAGGTCGATGAAGAGCAGGGCCAGCGATTCGTCGGCCCGGCGCGCTTGGGCCATGCGATGGTCCAAGTGCTCCATGAAGGACATGCGGTTGAGCAAGCCGGTGAGCGCGTCATGGTGGGCCAGATGGTGGATGCGCGCCTGCGCCGCCTGGCGGTCGCGGATGTCCCGCACGATGGACATGCGCAGCCGCTGGCCATTGCGCACCATGGTGCGACCGATGAACTCCACCGGAATGCGGTGGCCATCGCGGTGAACGATTTCGCTCTCGTAGGTTGCATCCTGAGCCGCAGCCAGCAAAGCGAGCACCTTCGGGTGGTACTCGGGTGGGACGAAGTCCAGCGCATAGCGGCCGATCAGCTCTTCGCGACTCAGGCCGATCAGGTCGCACACGGGCTGGTTGACGTCCTCGATGATGCCGTTGCTATGGAACACCACCCCCTCGGCGCTGGCGTGCATGAAGCGCGCCATGCGCTCCTCGGATTCGCGCAGATCCTGCTCGGCCTGACGCTGCTGCGTCACGTCGGTGATCAGCACCAAAGCCGCCTGCGCCGTGCCCGAGGCGTCCAGATGGGGCATCAGATTCACCTTGATCCACTGCGCCGATCCGTCGGGGCGTACGGCACGGCGCTCGTAGCTGATCGATCGGCGCTCGCTCAACATGGCTTGCACATAAGGCTCGATCTCTCGTGCGGCCGCCTGCCCGATCACTTCGGCGAAGGTGCGTCCAACGATGGAGTGCTCGTCCCAGCCGAAGCCCTGGGCGTAAGTACGGTTGGCGAAGATGCAGCGGAAGTCGTGGGCATCGTAGTACGCCAGTGCCGAGGGCACGTTATCGGCAAGCAGCCGCAACTGCTCGGCCTGTGCGCGCGCCGAGTGCATCAGCGCCGTCACGTCGTGCAGCAGGCACAGGCAGTGCTGATCCTCCGGCTGCCAATGCGCGGCCCATTC
This sequence comes from Caldimonas sp., assembly GCF_046291045.1. Taxonomy (GTDB): domain Bacteria; phylum Pseudomonadota; class Gammaproteobacteria; order Burkholderiales; family Burkholderiaceae_C; genus Caldimonas. The sequence continues at coordinate 95,537 of NZ_JBKBSL010000004.1, forward strand.
GATCCAGTGGTCGCCGCCGTCGCGATCGCGCAGCACGAGCCGCGTGGTGAAGCTGCTGCGCCGATGCAGCAGGTCCAGCAGGGTTGCGCGGGAAGTCGGCTCCAAAGTGGCATCCCAGCCCATCCCACTGGCCGGATCGAGAGCGGTGCCGGTGAGCCCGGCGTAGGCTTCGCTGATGAAAAGCCCCTGCCCTTCGGGCGTGAGCACCACCACCATGCCGGGAATGCGCCGCCACAGTGCCGTGGCATCGACCAGGGCAGTGGCCAGGGAGTGGGGGGCGGGCTGCATCGGAGGCCTGCGTTGCTTTGGGCCGATGATAGGCTGCCCGGGCGGGCGATCCCAGCACCCTGGCCTCCCCCATGGGGGGGACTTTGCGCCCCCCGTGAGGAGGATCAGACCTCGCGCACGTCGGCCACCGGCTGGATGCCGAAGTCTGGGCGGCCCAAATAGTCGAGCAGACGACGTGCGGCGTCCTCGGGCGAGCTGAGCAGCCCTTGGGCCTGCAACTGCACGAAGCGCTCGCGGTCGGGGAAACCGGCCGGGTCGCCCTGGCGAAGCTGTGCCTGCATGTCCGTGTCGATGACCCCGGGGGCGAGCGAAACGATGCGCGCCCCGTGGGGAAGATGGGCCTGCTCCAGCGCGACGCAGCGACTGAAGTGGTCCATCCCGGCCTTGGCCGCGCAGTAGGCGGCGCTCCCGGCCATGGCGCGCCGGCCCAGGCCCGAGGAGACGTTGAGTACCTTGCGGGGAGCCGTCCAGTCCCTCGTGGCTTGCAGAAAGGCGCCGGTCAGCAGCAGTGGCGCCTCCAGGCCCACGCGCAAGGCATGGGCCAGGTCGGCCGGTTGGCTGTCTTCCAGTGGGCCCACGCGTGAGATCACGCCGGCGTTGTTGATGAGCGTCGCACTGGCCACGGCCCGCGGGTCGTGGCCCCTCAACCAGGCGGCCAGGCGCTGGGCTGCAGCGGGGGCCTCGGCCAGATCCTGACACCATTGCTCGCAGGAGGCTCCGGCCGCTCGGGCCTGTTCGGCCAGGGTGTCGTTGACGTGGCGCGACAGGCACAACAGGCGATGCGCGGGGGAGAGCAGTTGACGCGCCAGGGCCAGGCCCATGCCACGCGAGGCGCCGGTGACGATGTACAGGTGGTGCATGGTCGTTTCGGGAAGAGCAGTCAGAACCGGTGAATCAGCCCCGTTTGCTCAGCATTCTGGGGATTCGATCCGGCGGCGATCACGGCTTGCAGGGCCTGATGCACCGGCCAGCCGAGCTGCTTGAGCACGCAGGCGGCCACTGTGCCGGTGCGTCCGATGCCGGCAGCGCAATGCATCAGCACCGATTCACCGCCGGCCAGGGCGGCTGTCACTGCCTGCACCCGCTCGCGCAACCCGATTTCATCCAGGGGCGGGCCGAAGTTGCGCATCACCAGTTGCTCCCAACGGCACGGCAGGGTGCCTTGTCCGATGGCTTGGGCGTAAGACGGGGACAGCGCGGCCACCTCGTCGAGGCTGGTCAGGCACAGCATGCGGTCCAGGCGTCGGCGCGCGGCTTCGGCCAGGAAGTCGTTCCAGGGCTCGAAGCGGCCGGGCATGGCGTGCAGCCATAGCGCGCCGGCCACATCTGTGGGCAGGGCCAAGGGACGGAACATGATGATTCGCAAGGCCTGGTTCGGGACGGGGAGGGCGGCCCCTGGTCCATTGTGCCTGGCCGTTCAGGTCGGCGGGGAGCAAAAAGGCGGCCCGCAAGGGGCCGCCCGGGGCAGGTTCGTCGCCGCTCAGTGCAGGACCGACGGGGCTGTGTTTTGCGTGATTCCCGCAATCGCCCACTCGCGACTGCCGTCCAGCGGCCTGACGAAATGCCACAGCTCGTCGAAGGGTTCGGCCGCCGCATCGGCGGCTTCCCGGATCAGGCCGTGGAAGCGCACGCTCACGACCTGCTGTCCGTCCTCGCGGGCCACGTCGACCACCTGGGCGTCGAGTTGCAACACGTCGGTCTGCTGGGCTGCGCCCTGACGGTCGTGCAGGTCCAGGCGCACCGCGGCGAACAGCTCGGGTGTCGTGAACTTGCGCAGGTCCTCGAGTTCGCCGGCATCATGGGCCGCCTGCATGCGGATGAAAAGCATCTTGGCGATGCGCTCGAATCCCGCGGCGTCGAAGTCCGCCGGCAGCGCTGCGGCGGTGGCCGGCTGGGCATTCTGGGTAGCTCCCGATGAGCCGTGAGCGGTCGCAGGTGTGGCCGGGCTGGCCCAGGAGGAGGTCGAGCCCCCCGAGGCCGAGGCGCCCGCATAATGCAGCCCCCCCTGGGGAGACTGAGGCGCCATGCGGCTCAGGATCCAGCGGATGGCGACGAACGCCACCAGGGCCAGCAGCAGCAGGGTCATGAAGTTGGCCAGGCCCTCGCCGAAGCCGAGGTGGCTGGCCAGGGCCGCCAGGCCCAGGCCAGCCGCCAGACCGGCGATCGGCCCCATCCATGATCGCTGCCCCGCAGCGGCACCGCCGGAGCTTTGGGCGGGGGCGGCCGCGGTGTTGCCGGGTTGTTGCGCCGGACGCGCCGGGGTGGCGTCGGCCGGGCGCGGAGGCGGCGCCTGACGCTGCATGCCCACCGACCCACCGCCACCGAGACGACGCGCTTCGGCATCGATCGGGGCCACGCCCAGGCTCACACCCGCCAAGGCCATCGAAATGGCAACCAGCACTGCTTTCAATCCGCGCTCCTTCCGTGTCGTGATGGGGGGCGGGGTTTGGCTGTTCGCCCCCGCGCCAATGAAATTCGACCAAAAGCCGCGCAGAAGGTTCACGAAATCCCCCGAAATCCCCAGGAAATTCCCGACAGCCTTGACAGGGCTGGCCCCGGGGCGATGAGCGCGGTGCTTCTACCCAAGCCGGCAGGGCCGGAACCCAACAGGCCAAGCGATCGCCGTGTAACCGATGGTGGCGGAGGTGGCATCGTCGCATCCAGCCGGTAAACTCGTCGCCCTTTGCACCGTCCTTTGCATGACCGTCCGCACGACCGACTCGATGGCCGAGACAGCCGGAGCCCTTGCGTCCGCCCCGTTTGAACTGCGCAGCGCGTCGTTGACGCTGGAGGCTGTGTCCTTGCGCACCCGTGACCTGGGTGTCCTGAAGCGGGCGCTGCAGGCGCAGCTCGGCGCCGCCCCCGGCGCCTTCGACGGCGAGCCGGTGCTGGTCGACCTCGGTGTGGCCGCAGAGGATGCTCCTGCACTGGACATCGCCGCACTGGTGGCGCTGCTGCGGGCCCATCGGATGCAGCCGGTGGCCGTGCGCGGCGGCACACCGGCCGACCGCGCAGCGGCCCGCGCGCTGGGGCTCGTCGAGGCGCCGGAATCCTCAGGCGTGCGCGAGCCGCGCACGGTGGTCCAGGAGGTCTTGCGCGAGGTGCGCGTGGAGGTGCCCGTCGAAGTGCCGGTGGAGGTGCCCACGATGGTGATCGACAGGCCGCTGCGCTCGGGCCAGCAGGTCTATGCCAAGGGCGGGGACCTCATCGTGCTGGCGGCGGTGAACTTCGGCGCCGAGGTGATCGCCGACGGTCACGTGCATGTCTACGCCCCGCTGCGCGGCAAGGCCATTGCCGGAGCGCGCGGCAACACCCAGGCCCGCATCTTCAGCACCTGCCTCGAGCCCGAGCTGGTGGCGATCGCCGGCACCTACCGAACCACCGAGACGCCCCTGCCCGCCGAGGTGCTGGGCAGGCCGGCCCAGATCCGGCTGGAAGGCGACCGTCTCGTCTTCCAGCCTGTGTGAACCCCCGTTCAACGACGACCCGTTCTCAGAGACAAGGACTGCCTTCCATGGCCAAAATCATCGTGGTGACCTCCGGCAAGGGTGGCGTGGGCAAGACCACCACCAGCGCCAGCTTCGCCTCGGGCCTCGCGCTGCGGGGCCACAAGACCGCCGTCATCGACTTCGACGTGGGGCTGCGCAACCTCGACCTCATCATGGGTTGCGAGCGCCGCGTGGTCTATGACCTCATCAACGTCATCCACCAGGAAGCCAACCTCCACCAGGCGCTCATCAAGGACAAGCACTGCGAGAACCTCTTCGTGCTGGCGGCCTCGCAGACGCGCGACAAGGAAGCGCTGACGAAGGAGGGCGTCCAGCGCGTGCTGGCCGAGCTGGAGGAGATGGGCTTCGAGTACATCGTCTGCGACTCGCCCGCAGGCATCGAGACCGGTGCGCTGATGGCCATGCATTTCGCCGACGAGGCCCTGGTGGTCACCAATCCCGAGGTGTCCTCGGTGCGTGACTCCGACCGCATCCTGGGCATGCTCAACTCCAAGACCCAGAGGGCGATCGACAAGCGCGAGCCGGTGAAGGAGCACCTGCTCATCACCCGCTACAACCCGCATCGTGTCGAGGGGGGGCAGATGCTCTCTCTGGAGGACATTCACGACATTTTGCGCATCCCGCTGATCGGCGTGATTCCCGAGTCCGAGACCGTGCTCAATGCTTCCAATCAGGGGGTGCCGGCCATCCACATGCAAGGCAGCGACGTGTCCGAGGCCTACAAGGACGTGGTGGCCCGCTTCCTGGGCGAGGACAGGCCCATGCGCTTCGTCGAGGCAGCCAAGCCGGGCTTCTTCAAGCGCCTGTTCGGAGGGAAATGAACCATGGGTTTCCTCTCCTTTTTCCTCGACAAGAAACCCAGTTCGGCCAGCACCGCCAAGGAACGGCTGCAACTCATCCTGGCTCACGAGCGCGGCGGCCGCAGCCGCAGCCCGGACTACCTGCCCGAGCTGCAGCGCGAGTTGATGGCCGTCATCTCGAAGTACGTGGCCGTCAACCCCGAAGACATCAAAGTGCATCTGGAGCGGCAGGACAACCTCGAGGTGCTCGAAGTCAAGATCGAGCTGCCCGAAGCCGCCCGCTGAATCGCCGGTACAGAGGAGGTCTCTGGTCAAGCACGCGCTGGCGCGTGCGCTGCACCGTCGTCGCGCCAGACCTCTTCCAGGGGTGGTCTGGTCATGGCGGCCTCAAGGTTCCGGGCGGCCTGGCTTCGCCGTGAGGACCGCTCAAAAGGCGCGCCCCACCAGGGCGATGAAATAGACGCCGACACCCAGCGTCATGTTGAAGGCCACCAGCCGGCGGATTCCATCGAGCACCGGTGCAGCGGATGTCCAGTCGCTTTGGGCCACCGTGCGCTGCAGGCGAGGATAGGCGGCCCAGCGGATGTATCCGAACACCGCCATCATCACCAGGCCCAGGCCGAACATCGCGTGAACGCTCCAATGGGCTGCGGTGAAGCCTCCGCGCCCAAGGATCAGGGCCAGGCCGGTGAACAGCACCACGATGACGGCCCACAGCACTCCGGCGAAGAAGCGGCCGAGCGCCGCCGTCATGAAGGGCAGGCGCTGCCCAGGTGGCAGCGTCGTCACCGCCGAGGGACGCACCGCGAAATGCATGCAGGCCATGCCCCCCACCCAGAAGGCGGCGGCCAGCAGGTGCAGGGTCAACACAAGTGCATGCAGGATCATGGGCAGGGACGTGAACCGTGTCACAGACATTGTCGTTACGTGTCGGCAATTTTCCGACACCCCGCATGGAGGGACGCTGACCCCGTGCATGGGGGTACAGGCAGTGAAGTCCTCTGCGGCGGCGACTAGATTGATCTTGTCGAACCGATCGCATCGGGGGGTTCATCATGGATGCCGTGCTAGACCGTCAGGCCCCGGTGGCCTGCTTTGAGCTGCGATTCCAGTCGCTCTTCCAGCCCGGACGGGGGCTGTGCTTTCCCTGCGATGCCCAGGGTCGAGTGGACCTCGATGCCCTGAGCGAGCGCGCTCGCGAGAACTACCTGTATGCCCGCGCTGTTGTGGGCCGGGAGTACGCCGTGCCGATGGTGGTGTGCCGCGCAGCATGACGTGAACCCGTCGGGACGCCACCGTTCGTTCGTGATCGAGGGGGCGGTTCCGCCCAGGCGGGGTCTTGAAACGGTCATGCCGGCCCCCAATTCATGCACGGGACAGCGTTTGCCACTCAGCCATGAACGACACGACCATCCAGGTGCCGGCCCGCCTGCTGGGCCTCGTGATGATGGCGCGACTGCTGCAGCGGCTGGACACGAGCCGTGAGCCCGTGGACGCCCACCAATACCGTGACGTGGTGCGGCGGCTGCAGGATCTACTGCGCACGACGCCGGTCGACGACGCCCTGAAGGCCGTGCTGATCGCCTACCCGGCCGCGGCCGAGGTCTACGAGAACCTGCGCTACGAACACGCCGGCCTGTGCCTGCAGCCGCTGGAGCGCTCCCTTGGCACCGAACTGCAGGCCCGGGAGGCGCTGCGCCGGGCGGCCCGGGCGTGAAGGGCCTCACTTCCCCCAGCCGTCCTTCAGCCCGGCGATCCGGTTGAACACCGGCCGACCGGCCGCGTGATCCTTGCGGTCCGTGCCGAAGTAGCCGTGCCGCTCGAACTGGAAGCGCTCCTCGGCCTGGACCTCGGCCAGGGATGGTTCGACGTAGGCCGTCACGACACTCAGGCTTGCGGGATTCAGTGCGGCCTTGAAGTCCTTGCCGCCGGCATCGGGCTGAGGGTCGGTGAAGAGGCGGTCGTACAGGCGCACCTCGGCCGGCACGGCGTCGTGCACGCCCACCCAGGTGATCGTGCCCTTGACCTTGACCGCATCGGCTCCTGGCGTGCCGCTCTTGGTGTCGGGCACCACCGTCGCGAGCACGGCGGTCACGTGGCCCGCATCGTCTTTTTCGCAGCCTGTGCACTCGATCACATAGCCGTACTTGAGCCGCACCTTGTTGCCGGGGAAGAGACGGAAGAAGCCCTTGGGCGGGATGTCTGTGAAGTCCTCGCGCTCGATCCAGAGTTCGGGGCCGAGGCTGAAGCGGCGCTGACCCAGCTCGGGGCGCTGCGGGTGAGCGGGGGCGCTGCAGGGTTCGCGGTGGCTGTCGCTGCCGAACACCTCGGCCCAATTGGTGAGCTTGAGCCGCACCGGGTTCAGCACGGCCATGGCCCGGGGCGCCTTGCCTTCCAGGTCGTCGCGCAGGGCGATCTCGAGGTTGCCGTAGTCGATCCAACCGCCGGCCTTGCTGACGCCGGTGCGCTCGCAGAACAAGCGGATGGCCTCGGGCGTGTAGCCACGCCGGCGCAGGCCCGCGAGGGTGGGCATGCGCGGGTCGTCCCAGCCGCTGACGATGCCTTCGTCCACCAAGGCCTTCAGCTTGCGCTTGCTGGTGACCACGTAGGTGAGGTTCAGCCGCGCGAACTCGTACTGATGAGGCAGGTTGAAGGGCTCGATCTGATGCGCTTCCAGGGCCGAGGCCAGCAGCGGGGTGAACTGGTGTGCCTGGGTCTTCAGCAGCGCGAAGAACTCGGGCAGGTCGCGCAGCACGGCCTCGCGGTCATGCTCCCAGCGGGTGAACAGCTCGCGCATGTGCCGCTCCGGCCCGGTGTTCAGTCCGAGCTTGTGCGCGTGGTTGTGGCAGTGCAGTGCGAATTCCTTGCCCGCCTCCAGCCCCTGCTGCTCGATGCGCTCGATCAGTTGCTTGGCACGCTCGAACTGCGGGGCGCGCAGCACCGGCACGATGCGTTCGAGCAGCCAGTCGTAGAAGGGGCGCTGGTCCTCGAATTCGAGCGTGCAGATGCTGTGGGTGATGTTCTCCAGCGCGTCCTCGATGGGGTGCGCGAAGGTGTACATGGGATAGATGCACCAGGCGTCGCCGGTGTTGTGGTGCGTGGCGTGCTTGATACGGTAGATGGCCGGGTCGCGCAGGTTGATGTTGGGCGAGGCCATGTCGATCTTGGCCCGCAGCACCATGGCCCCGTCGGGAAACCGGCCGGCGCGCATCTCGCGGAAGCGCTCGAGGCTTTCCTGGGCGGGGCGGTCGCGGAAGGGGCTGTCGATGCCGGGCTCGGTGAGCGTGCCGCGGTTGGCACGCATCTGCTCGGGCGTTTGTTCGTCCACGTAGGCGTGGCCGGTCTCGATCAGGTACTCGGCCGCGCGGTACATGAAGTCGAAGTAGTTGCTGGCGTAGTAAAGGTGGCTGGTGCCGTGGGCCTCCCAGCTCCAGCCGAGCCAACGCACCGCATCGACGATGGCATCGACGTACTCCTGTTCCTCCTTCTCGGGGTTGGTGTCGTCGAAGCGCATATGGCACACGCCGCCGTACTCCTGCGCCAGGCTGAAGTTCAGCCAGATGCTCTTGGCATGGCCCACGTGCAGGTAGCCGTTGGGCTCGGGCGGGAAGCGCATGCGCACCCGCGCCGGATCGACCCCGCCGCGCTCCTGGTGGGTGCCGTCGCCAGGGCCGCCGGCCCAGCGGCGGCCGTGGTAGCGGCCCTGGAGCAGGTCGCGCTCGATCACCTGGCGCAGGAAGTTGCTGACTTTGGCTTCGTCTTTCGGGGCAGGGGCCGACATGGGGCTGGGGTGTGACTCGGTGTGACTGAACGGTCATTCTATCGAGCGGCTTCCCCCTTCAGAGGGAGGCCGTTTCCCCCTTTGGGCCGAGGCGCAGCCGTCGGCGGCGGCCTAGAGTTCCCGTGTGGACACACGACAGGGGTGCGCCATGGATGAGCAGGACTTCGACGAGCAGCTCGCGGACACCCGCGGCGAGGTGTTTGCCCTGTGGGCCGGGGCGGTGGGCCTGGTGCTGGTGGCCGTCCTGGGGCTGGTGCTGATCGGCCTTCAGACCTTAGGGTGAGTGTGCACTCGCGCTCCCAGCGTGCGTCTGGGCCGCCGCCAGGAGTCCGTTGCTTGCGCTTGCAATTGCTTGCAAGGTAAAGAAAAGCGAATTCGGCCCACCAAAACGCGGGATGGTGCGTTAATCCGACCAAGGCCCACCCGGAAGAAGGGCCGAAGGAGAAACGCTATGAACCGACGCACCGTCTTTGCCAGCCTGGCCCTTGTGGCGACCGCCCTAGGCGCCGCCGCTCCGGCCCATGCCGACAAGGTCTACTGGTCCATCGGCATCAGCTCCCCCGGCGTGACGACCACCGTGTCCAACGCCCGCCCGATCTACCATGTCCCGCCGCCGGCCGTGGTCTATCCGCCGGTGGTCTACCAGGCCCCCACCGTGGTCTATCCGGCACCCGCGGTGGTCTACCGCCCGGCTCCGTTGGTCGTGCACCCTGCCCCGGTGGTGGTCTATCCCCATCCGCACGCCCATTGGAAGGAACACAAGCACTGGCGCCGCCACCATCGCGAATGGGGTTGGGCATCACGCTGAAGTGGCGCTTGGTCCGGCACGAGCGCCGCCGGCTGTGCTAGCGCTCGCGCAGGGCCGCGATGTGGGCCCAGTGAACCCCGAGGTCGCGCCGGCCCTGAAGCGAGGCCGAGGACGCGGCGCAGCCAGCGTATCGGCTCAACGACGGCGACCCCCCAGCAGCCCGCCCAGCACGCCGCGGATGATCTCGCGGCCCACGCTGCTACCGATGGAGCGGGCGGCCGACTTGGCCAAGGCATCCACGACGCCCTCGCGCCGGCCGCCGCGCGGGCCTGTGGAGCCGAACAGCACGTCACCCAGGCTGCCGAGCACGCCACCGCCGGCGCCCTGCGGCGACTGGGCCGCATCGGACCGGGCACGCTCGGCCCCGGCCTGGGCGCGGGCTTTGAGGTGCTCGTAGGCCGACACGCGGTCTTCGACCTTCTCGTACACACCGGCCACCAGCGAACGCTGGATGAGGGTGCGCCGCTGCTCGGGGCTGATGGGCCCGATCTGGCTGCCTGGCGGCAGCACGAAGACGCGCTCGGTCATGCTCGGGCGTCCCTTCTCGTCGAGGAAGCTGACCAGGGCCTCGCCCACGGCCAGTTCGGTGATCGCGGTCTCGAGGTCGAGCGCGGGGTTGGCGCGCATCGTGCTGGCAGCGGCCTTCACGGCTTTTTGGTCGCGAGGGGTGAAGGCGCGCAGCGCATGCTGCACCCGGTTGCCGAGCTGGGCCAGCACGGTGTCGGGCACGTCCAGCGGGTTCTGAGTGACGAAATACACCCCCACCCCCTTGGATCGCACCAGGCGTACCACCAGCTCGATGCGCTCGATCAGGGCCTTGGGCGCATCCTTGAAGAGCAGGTGGGCCTCGTCGAAGAAGAACACCAGTTTGGGCTTGTCCAGGTCGCCCACCTCGGGCAGCGTGTCGAAGAGTTCCGACAGCATCCACAGCAGGAAGGTGGCGTACAGCCGCGGCGCATTCATCAGCCGGTCGGCGGCCAGGATGTTGATGACGCCCTGGCCACCCTCGGTCTGCATGAAGTCGCCGATGTCGAGCATGGGTTCGCCGAAGAACCGGTCGCCGCCCTGTTCCTCAATGCGCAGCAGGCCGCGCTGGATCGCGCCCACACTGGCAGCGCTGATGTTGCCGTACTCGGTGGTGAACTGCTTGGCGTTGTCGCCCACGAACTGCAGCATGGACCGCAGATCCTTCAGGTCCAGCAGCAGCAGCTGGTTGTCGTCGGCGATCTTGAACACCAGCGTGAGCACGCCTTGCTGGGTTTCGTTCAGTTCCAGCATGCGGCCCAGCAGCAGCGGGCCCATGTCGCTGACGGTGGTGCGCACCGGGTGGCCCTGTTCACCGAACACGTCCCACAGCGTGGTGGGGCACATCCAGGGTTCGGGTGCGGGCAGGCCGCGCTCGGCCAGGATCTTTGCCACCTTCTCGGGCAGGCTGCCGCGCTGCGAGATGCCGGTAAGGTCGCCCTTGACATCGGCCATGAAGACCGGCACCCCGATCTTCGAGAAGTTTTCGGCCAAGGTCTGCAAGGTGATGGTCTTGCCGGTGCCGGTGGCCCCGGTGATCAGGCCATGGCGGTTGGCCAGGGCGGGCAGCAGGTGGCATCGGGTGTCGCCGCGCTGAGCGACAAGGAGGGGGTCGGCCATGGCAGCAGGGGGGGGAGGGTGGCACCAGTAAAATCGCAGTCTATCCAACAAATCGACATTCCAGGCGCTGTGCCGGCAGTCTTGCTCGCCGGTGCCGCCTTGCAGGAGCATCCCGACCATGGCCGGACATTCCAAATGGGCCAACATCCAACACCGCAAGGGCCGTCAGGACGAAAAGCGCGGCAAGATCTGGACCCGCGTCATCCGCGAAATCATGGTGGCCGCCCGTCAGGGCGGTGGTGACCTCAGCGCCAATCCTCGGCTGCGCCTGGCCGTCGAGAAGGCCAAGGCGGCAAACATGCCGGCCGACACGATCAAGCGCAACATCGACAAGGCCACCGGCAATCTCGAGGGCGTGCAATACGAGGAGGTCCGCTACGAGGGCTACGGTATCGGTGGCGCGGCGGTCATCGTCGATTGCATGACCGACAACCGCGTGCGTACGGTGGCCGAGGTGCGGCATGCCTTCAGCAAGCATGGCGGCAACCTGGGCACCGAAGGGTCGGTGGCTTTCCAGTTCAAGCATTGCGGTCAGTTCGTGTTCGCCCCCGGCACCAACGAAGACAAGGTGATGGAAGTGGCCCTGGAAGCCGGCGCCGAGGACGTTCTCACCGATGAGGACGGGAGCATCGAGGTGCTGTGCGCACCGGCCGACTTCGAGGCCGTTCAGCACGCGCTGCAGGCCGCCGGGCTCAAAGCCGAGGTCGCCGAGGTCACGATGCGGGCCGAGAACACCGTCGCTCTGGAAGGCGAAGACGCCGCGCGCATGCGCAAGCTGCTGGACGTGCTCGAGGATCTCGACGACGTCCAGGAGGTCTACCACAACGCCGAGATCAACGACTGATCCCGGCCCCTACGGACACCCCCAATGAAAGTTCTCGTCATCGGCTCCGGCGGCCGCGAGCATGCCTTGGCCTGGAAGCTGGCCCAGTCGGCGCGCGTGCAGACCGTCTATGTGGCCCCGGGCAATGGCGGCACGGCGCTGGACAAGCGCTTGCGCAATGTGCCGATCACCGACATGGCCGCGCTGGCCGACTTTGCCCAGTCCGAGAAGATCGCGCTGACGGTGGTCGGCCCTGAGGCCCCGCTGGCGGCCGGGGTGGTCGATGTCTTCCGCGCCCGCGGCCTGCGCATCTTCGGCCCCACGCAGGCGGCTGCCCAGCTCGAAAGCTCCAAGGCCTTCGCCAAGGACTTCATGAAGCGCCACGGCATCCCCACGGCGGCGTATGAGACCTTCGGCGATGCGCCCGCAGCCCACGCCTACGTGGACCGCCTGGGGGCCCCCATCGTGATCAAGGCCGACGGTCTGGCCGCTGGCAAGGGGGTGGTGGTGGCCATGACCCTGGCCGAGGCCCACGAGGCGGTGGACTGGATGCTGCTCGACAACAAGCTCGGCGTGCAGCACAACGCCGGTGGGGCCCGCGTCGTGATCGAGGAGTTCCTGCAGGGCGAGGAAGCCAGCTTCATCGTGCTGTGCGATGGCAAGAACGTGCTGCCCCTGGCCACCAGCCAGGACCACAAGCGCCTGCTCGACGCCGATGCCGGCCCCAACACCGGCGGCATGGGGGCGTACTCGCCTGCCCCGGTGGTCACGCCCAACGTGCATGCCCGGGTGATGCAGGAGATCATCGGGCCCACCGTTGCCGGCATGGCCAGGGACGGTATCCCCTTCACCGGCTTCCTGTACGCCGGGCTGATGATCGACGCCGAGGGGCGCGCCAGGACGCTGGAATTCAACTGCCGCATGGGCGACCCCGAGACCCAACCCATCATGATGCGCCTGCGCAGCGACCTGCTGGAAGTGCTGCTGGCGGCCACCGACGGCACGCTCGACAAGGTCGAACTCGATTGGGACCGGCGCGTGGCCCTGGGCGTGGTGATGGCCGCCCACGGCTATCCGCTGAACCCGCGCAAGGGCGATCCCATCGAGGGAGTGCCGCCCGAAGCCCCCGACGCCGTGGTCTTCCATGCTGGCACCACGGTGGATGCCGACGGCCGGTTGCGGACTTCCGGCGGCCGGGTGCTGTGCGTCACTGCGTTGGGCGATTCCGTCAAGGCGGCCCAGCAGCGGGCCTACGAGGCCCTGCGGGGCATCCGCTTCGACGGGATGCAATACCGCAGCGACATTGGCTTTCGGGCCATCCGGCGCTGACCCTGCATCGTGGGAGGGTCGGGCCAGGAGGGGCCGCGTGTCGTGACGCCGCGGCCGGTGCAGTTCAAGGGCAGCTGGCTGGCGCGCAGCCTGTTGCGGGCCTTCGGATGGCAGGTGCGGTTCCGGGGGTTGCCCGCCGACCAGGGCGTGATCGTGGTCTACCCGCACACCTCCAACTGGGACTTCGTCGTGGGGGTGCTGGCCAAGTGGGCCATCGGCATCCCCCTGTGCTTCTGGGGCAAAGACAGCCTGTTCCGTGTGCCGCTGCTGGGCCCTTGGCTGCGCTGGCTCGGCGGGATCCCGGTGGATCGCCAGTCCCCGCGCGGCATCGTGGGCGAGATGGCGCAGAACCTCAAGCGCGCCCGCGAGGACGGGCGCCATCTGTGGCTGGCCTTGGCGCCCGAAGGCACGCGGCGCTACGTGCCGCAATGGCGTTCGGGCTTCTATCGGGTGGCCTTGGAGGCCGGCGTGCCGCTGTGTCTGGCCTACATCGACTACCGAGAGCGCGTGGTGGGCGCCGAGCATTTCCTTCAACTGAGCGGCGATGCCACCAATGACAAGGCGGCCGTGCAGCGCTATCTTGGGCATCGCCGCGGCCGGCGCGCCGCCCAGGCCGGGCCGATCGACTGGAAGACATGAACACCGAAGACGTCCGACACTACCTGCTGGGGTTGCAGGACCGCATCATCCAGGCACTGGAGGCGGCCGATGGCCACGCCTTCGTGCGCGACGCCTGGACGCGCCCTGCCGGCGAGCGTTTGCAAGGTGACGGCTTGACGCGCCTGGTGGAGGAGGGGGGGCTCTTCGAACGCGGGGGCTGCAACTTCTCGCACGTGCGCGGCCCCCGGTTGCCACCGTCGGCGACGCAGCACCGGCCCGAGCTCGCCGGTGCTCCGTTCGAGGCGCTGGGCGTGTCCTTGGTGCTGCACCCGCGCAACCCCTATGTGCCGACCGTGCACATGAACGTGCGCATGCTCGCCGCCCTGCCCGAAGGGGCCGAGCCCGTCACCTGGTTCGGCGGCGGCATGGATCTGACGCCCTACTACGGCTTCGAGGAGGATGCGGTACATTTCCACCGCGCCTGCCGTGATGCCTTGGCCCCTTTTGGCGAGGACAAGTACCCGCGCTTCAAGCGCTGGTGTGACGATTACTTCTTCCTGAAACACCGCAACGAGCCGCGCGGCATCGGCGGCATCTTCTACGACGACTTCAACGAAGGTGGTTTCGAGGCCGGCTTTGCGATGACGCGCGCCGTGGGCGACGCCTTTCTGGGCGCCTACCTGCCCATCGTCGAGAGACGCCGGGGCCAGCCCTACGGCCAGAGGGAGCGTGACTTCCAGGCCTATCGCCGCGGCCGCTATGTCGAGTTCAACCTGGTCTGGGACCGGGGCACCCACTTCGGCCTGCAGTCTGGCGGACGCACCGAGTCCATCCTGATGTCGATGCCGCCGCTGGCGCAATGGCGCTACCGCTGGACGCCCGAGCCGGGCACGCCCGAGGCGCGCCTGTACAGCGATTTCCTCGTGCCGCGCGACTGGGCCTGAACACCATGGATGCCCGGCGCGTGGGGCTCTTCGGCGGCAGCTTCGATCCCGTGCACAACGGTCACGTGGCGCTGGCCCGCCTGGCGCTCGCCCACCTGGCCTTGGACCGGGTGGTGTGGATCCCCGCGGGCCATCCCTGGCAGAAGGCCCGCCGGCTCGCACCAGCCGATCACCGCCTGGCCATGGTGCGCGCGGCGGTGGCCGACGAGCCGCGCTTCTCGGTGGACGACTGCGAGATCCGCCGCCCGGGCCCGAGCTACACCCTGGATACCGTGCGCGAGCTGCGCGCGCGCTGGCCCCGGGTGCCGGAGTGGTTCCTCCTCCTGGGGGAGGACCAGTACGCCGGCCTGCCCACCTGGCATGGCTGGCAGGACCTGGTGCAATGCGTCACGCTGGCCGTGGCGGCACGCGCTGCCCGCACCCCGGTGCCTGCCGGGGCGCTGCGTGCGGTGCCCCACCGCCTCGAGGTGCTGCCCCTGCCGGCCTGGCCCGTCTCCTCGACCCTGGTGCGCCAACGCCTGGCGGCAGGCCAGGACGTGGACGACCTGGTCCCGCCCGCGGTGGCACGCTATATTGCTTGCCATCGCCTCTATCTCACCGACTGACACGCCCAACCGCCCCTCAATGGACATCCGCAAACTGCAACGCGCCATCGTCGATGGCCTGGAAGACGTCAAGGCCCAGGACATCGTGGTCTTCAACACTGAGCATCTCTCGCCGCTCTTCGAGCGGGTGATCGTGGCCTCGGGCACCTCCAACCGCCAGACCAAGGCCCTGGCGGCCAGCGTGCGCGATGAGGTCAAGAAGCAGGGGTTTCCCGTGATGCGCACCGAGGGCGAGGACAACGGGGAGTGGATCATCGTCGACTGCGGGGCGGCCGTGGCTCACATCATGCAACCGGCGATCCGCCAGTACTACAACCTCGAGGAGATCTGGGGCGACAAACCCGTGAGACTCAAGCTCGGCCAGACCAAGGCCCTGCCCAAGGCCAGCGAACCCGAGGGGCAGGCGCCGGCCAGGAAGGCGGCTGCGGCCAAGAAGACCCCCCCGGCGAAGAAGGCGCCGGCTGCGAAGAAGGCACCTGCCAAGAAGGTCGCCGCGAAGACGGCGGCCCAGACGGTGGCGAAGGCTCCGGCAGCCAAGACGGCGGCTGGCAAGACGACGCGCACCGGTGGCACCGTCTCGCGTAGCACGCCGGCACGTTCCGGCGCGGGCCGACCGGCCTCTCCCCGGTTGGCGGCCAAGACGGTGGTCGTCACCAAGCCCGCGGCGCCCAAGGCGTCTGCGAAAAAGGCGCCTGTGAAAAAGGCGCCTGTGAAGACAGCGCCTGCGAAGAAGGCGGCTCCTCGCAGGAAGGCATGAAGCTCGTCGTCGTCGCGGTCGGCCAGCGGATGCCGGGCTGGGCCGAGACGGCGTATGAGGACTACGCCCGGCGCTTCCCGCCCGAGCTGCGTCTGGAGCTCAAGGCCGTCAAGACCGAACCCCGCGGCTCCAGGAAGGTCGAGACCCTGCTGGCCGCCGAGCGATCGCGCATCGAGGCGGCCTGCCCCAAGGGGGCGCGCATCGTGGCACTGGACGAGCGCGGCGACCGGCTCACCACCCAGCAACTGTGCGCACGCCTGAAGGCGTGGATGCACGACGGCCGCGACGTGGCTTTGCTCATTGGCGGGCCCGACGGCCTGGACCCGGCCCTGCGCGATGCGGCCGACGAGCGCGTCCGGCTGTCCGACCTGACCTTGCCGCATGCCATGGTGCGCGTGCTGCTGGCCGAGCAGCTCTACCGCGCCTGGTCGCTGATGGTGGGGCACCCGTACCACCGGGAATGAGGATCGCCCCCGCATGAGTGCCGACTTCATCTACTTGGCGTCCCAGAGTCCCCGCCGCCGCCAGTTGCTCGACCAGATCGGCGTGCCCCACGAACTCCTGCTGCCCGATGCCGACGAGGATGCCGAGGCCCTCGAGGCCGTGAGTCCGGGGGAGTCGGCGCTGGACTACGTGCAGCGCGTGACCCGTGCCAAGCTCGAGGCCGCACTCGCGCGCTTGGCGCGCCGTGCCCTGCCTGCCGCGCCGGTGCTGTGCGCCGACACCACGGTGGCCCTGGGGCGGCGCATCCTGGGCAAGCCGGCCGACGCCGCGCAGGCGCGCGAGATGCTGACGGCGCTGTCCGGGCACGAGCACCGGGTGCTGACAGCCGTGGCCGTGGGGTTGGGACGCCGGCGCGAACTGATGCTCAATGTCTCGCGCGTGCGCTTCATGCCCCTGGCACCCGAGCAGATCGACCATTACGTGGCCAGCGGCGAGCCCGTGGGCAAGGCCGGCGCCTACGCCATCCAGAGCCGCGCCGCCTTGTGGATCGACCGCATCGTCGGCAGCTACTCCAGTATCATGGGACTGCCCCTGCACGAGACCGGCCTGCTGCTGCAGCGCTTCGGCGTGCGTTTCTGACGTGAACGGCTCGAGCGCTGCATGCAAGACATCCTGATCAACTGGTCGCCCCAGGAAACCCGTGTGGCCATCGTCGAGAACGGGGCCGTGCAGGAGCTGCACATCGAACGCACGCTCGAGCGCGGCCTGGTGGGCAACATCTATACCGGCAAGGTCGCCCGCGTGCTGCCGGGCATGCAGTCAGCCTTCATCGACATTGGCCTGGAGCGCGCCGCGTTTTTGCACGTGGGGGACCTCGTCCAGCGCAACGGCAACGGTGACGGGGCGCCGGCCACACCGATCGAGAAGCTGATCTACGAAGGCCAGAGCCTCACGGTGCAGGTGATCAAGGACCCGATCGGTACCAAGGGAGCGCGCCTGTCGGCGCAGATCAGCATTGCAGGCCGGCTTCTGGTGTACCTACCCCACGACGACCACATCGGCATCTCGCAGAAGATCGGCTCACCGGAGCTGCGCGAGCAGTTGCGTGCGCGCATGGCCCGGCTGGTCGGCCAGCCCCAGGAGGGCGGCGGGGGATTCATCTTGCGTACCAACGCGGAAGATGCCACCGACGAGGAGCTGGCAGCCGACATCGCCTACCTGCGCAAGACCTGGGCTGGCGTGCGGGAGCGCTCGTTCAAGAGCCCGCCCGGAACCTTGCTCTACGAGGATCTCAACCTGGCGCAACGGGTGCTGCGTGATCTCGCCGGCGAGGACACCCAGGCCATCCGCATCGACTCGCGCATGCAGTTCGAGGCCCTGCAGGCCTTCGGCCGAGAGTTCACACCCGGGGCGGTGCACAAGCTCGAACACTATCCCGGCGAGAGACCCATCTTCGACCTCTACAACATCGACCAGGAGATCGAGCGCGCGCTGGCGCGGCGTGTGGATCTCAAGTCTGGGGGGTATCTCATCATCGACCAGACCGAGGCCTTGACGACCATCGACGTCAACACCGGCGGCTATGTCGGCGCGCGCAATTTCGATGACACCATCTTCAAGACCAATCTCGAGGCGGCCCAGGCCATCGCGCGCCAGCTGCGCCTGCGCAATCTGGGCGGCATCATCATCATCGACTTCATCGACATGGTGCGCGAGGAACACCAGGAGGCGGTGCTTGCCGAACTGCGGCGCCAGCTCGCGCGCGACCGCGTGAAGATGACCGTGAGCGGCTTCACGCAACTGGGTCTGGTCGAGATGACGCGCAAACGCACCCGCGAATCGCTGGCCCACATGCTGTGCGAGCCCTGCCCCACCTGCCAGGGCAAGGGGTCGGTCAAGACGCCGCGCAGCGTGTGCTATGACATCCTGCGCGAGATCCTGCGCGAGGCGCGCCAGTTCAACCCCAAGGAATTCCGCGTGGTGGCCAGTGCCGCCGTCGTCGAGATGCTGCTCGACGAAGAAAGCCAGCACTTGGCCGGCCTGAGCGACTTCATTGGCAAGCCCATCTCGCTGCGTGCCGAGCCGACCATGTCGCCCGAGCAGTACGACATCGTGCTGCTCTGAGGCCCCTCAGCCCTTGGTGCGAGGCACCCGCCCCATCAAGTAAAACTCATCGTTGGGTCGCAGGCTGATCAGGTTGGCCATGCGGTTGGACAGGCCGAACAACGCAGTGATGGCGCCGATGTCCCAGATGTCCTCGTCCGAGAAGCCGTGGGCGTGCAGTGCCTCGAAGTCGGCCTCGACCACCTCGTGCGAACGCAGGCAGATCTTGAGGGCAAAGTCCAGCATGGCCTGCTGACGCGGGCTCAGGTCGGCCTTGCGATGGTTCACTGCGACCTGGTCGGCCAGCAGAGGCTGCTTTTCATAGACGCGCAAGATGGCGCCATGGGCGACCACGCAGTACAGGCAGTGGTTCGCGCCACTCGTGGCCACCACGATCATCTCTTTCTCACCTTTGGACAACCCCGATTCGCGCAGCATCAGCGCATCGTGGTAGGCGAGGAAGGCCCGGCATTCGTCGGGCCGGTGCGCCAGGGCCAGGAAGACATTGGGCACGAAGCCGGCCTTGTCTTGGACCTCCAGGAAGCGTTGGCGCAGATCCTCGGGCACGTCGACGAGTTTGGGCACGGGGTAACGACTGATGGGAGCAAGGGCCATGATGGGCAAGCGCAGCGGGGACACGATCCCCATTATCGGGAACGCCCGGACGCAGGCCTCCCCGGGTCTGCCCGGGGCCTTCGTTGGGAACTGTTGCATCTGCACGCGCGCGGCAGCGCCCGCACAGGCGACAATACCGGGTTGACGCCGACGGAACCTGTCGGCACGAACAGGCTCACACGCCAGGAGGGCGCGCGGCCGCCGGCGGCCTGCGCGGTCGACGGCCGGGTGTGCGCCGAAACAGCAGAAGTCCAAGGAGTTCGATGACGATGTGGTCCCGACGTTCCTTCATGGCCGTGCCGGCCGCCG
>NZ_JBKBSL010000083.1:0-2630 GCF_046291045.1 Caldimonas sp.
GCGCTGGGCAACACCAACCCGGCCCTGTACGTCACGCTCTCCACGGTGGGAACGGTGCAATGCGCACCAACCGCGTACAATGACTTGACGAACCGGCTCAACAACGCCGTAGTCCCAGCCGTCATCACGAGCTACGGACTGAAGCTGTTTCCAGGTGATCCGCTGGCGAACGCCAAAACGCAAAACGCCATCGTCACCGCGTACAGCCATGGCCTGGGGATAGCCAGCACAGCAACTGAGATCGTCAAGCAGGCGACGATCCAATCCGCGTTCGTGCAGGCTTACTGCGGCGTTTTTGCACAGGCAGGGGACAGCAACCGCGCTGCCTTGTGCTACTCGGTTGGGATGGGGGCCTACCAGACCAACCAGACCTACCAAGTGCTTGCCAAGATCGCCGAGTCCTCGATGCCCAAGCTCAAGTCGGCCATCGAGATCATCCAATACTCGGTATTCCCGATCATTCTAGCGTTTGCCATCGTCGCCGGGCATCTGTCGATTCGAGTCCTCAAGACCTATGGCCTGAGTCTGATATGGATACAACTGTGGCCGCCCTTGTACGCCGTCGTGCACTACATCATGACCGTCAAGATGCAGACGTACCAAAACGCGCTCGGCGCGGCGGCGGCGACACTACAGGGATCGGGACAACTCGTGAGCATGGCGGTCTCCGACCAAGCGGTGGCGGGGATGCTCGTGGTCGCCATCCCGCCCATCGCGGCGGCCCTGGTCAAAGGCGGCGAGGTCGGCTTGCAGGCGGTCGCCGGGCTGGTCAGTGCACCCCGCACGGCGGAGCGACAGGCGGTAGATATTGCCAAAGGCAACGAATCCGTTGGGCAGTTTCGCACGGCTGGTACGGTGGACTACTCGACCACACCCACGCCGGTGCTGGCGCAACGAGGCGCAGACGGCAGCTACACCTACATTCACCCCGACGGCTCGACCACGTTCAACGTCGGCACCGCCATGGACCGGGCGTCGTTCCGTGTCTCATCCGCAGGCCGTGAAGCGCGGGCGCTCACACAGCAATCGGAAGCGGTGGAGACGGCGGCCATTTCACAGACGCTGGCCGCTGGAAAGGAAATCGCGGCGGCCTACAGCCGGGTGGGGGATTTCGTCCGCGCACACGGCAAAGGCTCAAGCAGCGGAACCGGCTTCACGGACAGCGACGCGGCCCGCATCAGCAAGGCGTTTACCGAAGCCCAAGACATCGCTCGGCGCTTCGCGCAGAAACACGGCCTGTCCGAAGAACAGGCCACCCAGGTGCTGGGGTCTGTTCAAGCCGGCGTAGGATTGGAAGCCTTTGGTACCGGCGTGACCGCGCAGGCCAGGTTCATGGGACGCTCGGACGCTGCCGAATCCATCGCCAAGGACAAAGAAGAAGCCTTCAAGGAAGCCAAGGCGTTCCAGCAGGCGATGGAGCGTGTGCGTCAAGTGGCGCGTGAAGAGAAGTTCAACACCGGCGAAACCTCGGAAGCCAAGGCGATGCGCGGTGTGCGCGCAAGCCTCGATGAAGCGCGGCGCCAGTCGGATCAGGCGGCGGCGAACTGGCAGCAGTCGCTGGCCTACAAGGAGCTTGCCGGCTACGCCCGCGAAGGGTCGTTGACCGTGGATCAAGACTTGACCACCCGTATCATGGATCGCCTTGCCACGGAGAGAGCCACCATCGACGGGCACACCTACAACGGATTCCGCCGGGATGAAGTCGATGCCCTCATGCGCATGAACAACCCGGAGATGCGGGCGCTCGTGGAGCGCATTGCCAATGAAGAAACCGCCAAGCTCCTGCAAGAACGCTACGGCAACCTCAAGACACCAGAGGACGTGCGCGCCTTCTTCAAGCGAGGGCTAAATCAGGTGGGCGACCAAGACGGTGTGGCCGCTCAAGGCAAGCAGTGGCTGGGCGATGTGCAGCAACAGGGGAAAGCGGCAGGCGTTGACCCGGACAAGAGAGTCACCAGCCGCCTGCCTGGGCGCGTCAACGAGCAGATCGGCAAGGTCGAGGCAGACGTGAATCGAGGTCAGGGCCTCGTGGCTGGTGCAGGACAAGGGTTGCAAGGGTTTGTCGAAAAAGAACTCGACAATCCATCGGTGGCGGCGCGTGCAGCATCGAATGCGGGTGAAGCAATTTTGCCAAAGGGATCGACATACCTGCTCGATAAGATTGCCGACGCTGCCCCAGGGTCGTTTGCTCAACGCACGGCGAAGACTTATGAAGGAACGGCATGGGAGGCGGCATTAGAAACCGGTCTGTTTGCCGTTACGACGTTTTGGGGAGGCCCTGTTGCGGGACGTGCAGCGGGGAAAGCAGCAGGCCCGTGGTTGGGCAGGAAATCTGGCGATGAAGCCGCTGAGAAGATTCTGAAAGAAAACGCTACGACTAAGGAAGGTTACAACTTCCCAGGATTAACTGGCCTCGTCGCCGATAAAGAGCGCCGAGAGGCGATTGAGAAGGTAACTGCTACCACTATGCGGGATGGGCGCATATTGGGTGTTGGCGCGGGGGCCGTGGCTGGCAATTATGCTGCCGAGAACTGGCAAAAACCGATCCAACTGTTTCAGGCGGCTTGGCAACAAGGAGAGCAATGGGCATCGGGATTGCTACCAGGGCAACCAATGCAGCCCGTGCAGCA
>NZ_JBKBSL010000084.1:0-2601 GCF_046291045.1 Caldimonas sp.
TGACTACAATTGTGGTAACTGAAAGACACAGGAGATTGCGATGAGCACCGTATCCGTGCGAATCGATGAAGCGCTGGTCGAAGCGGCCCGCGCAGCGGCCAAGGCGGAGTACCGCACCGTGCAGGGCCAGATAGAGTTCTGGACCAAAGTGGGCCGCGCCGCGCTCGACAACCCTGATCTACCGGCGTCTTTCATTGCCGATTGCCTCATGAGCATGGCCGAGCCACATGAGGACAGCACGGTCTTTGTGCCGCGCTCGAAAGTGCGTGCATGAGCTGGGAAGTCCGGCAAACTCGGCGCTTTGCGCGCAGCTATAAAAGGCTGCACGACAACGTGGCGGCGGACGTGGATGCCGCCATCGAAGCCGTAGCGCAAAACCCCGATATCGGCGACAAGAAAAAAGGCGACCTCGCGCAGCTGTGGGTGTACAAATTCCACAGCCTTGGCCAGTTGTACCTCTTGGGCTACACCCGTGAGGACGGGCTACGGCTGATCTGCCTCGAAGCCGTCGGCCCCCACGAAAACTTCTACCGCGACTTGAAACGCTAGCTCTGCCCAGCGGGTGCGACAGGCGGCTCACGCCCGAAACGCAACCCCAGGCTGTCCTCGCGCCGGTGGTCCCCGGCGATCTCGGCATCGACCATCGCGGCATCGAAACCGCGCTCGGCAATGGCCTGGGTGCGCGACTTGAGCCCCGCCTCGATGGCATTGATCTCGGCGCGGATGTCTTTCAAGGGATCGACCCAGTCCCAGCGGGGCGGCAGCCAGCTGCAGTCCAGGTAGTCGGCGCGGCGTTGCTCGTAGTCCGGCAAGTCGAGCTGCCCCGAGAGCACCGCCGTGTCCATCCAACGCGCCCACACCGCCCGACACAGCTGAAACACCAGCACCGAGTGTTGAAACGCTTCGATGCGGCGGCGAAACTCCAAGAGCGCGGCACGGGTGTTGGAGTAGTTGGCCTTCAACATATCGGCCGACAGGTTGGCGTAGGGCAGCCCCAAGGCAGCGGCCACCTGTAGCAAGGTGCGGTACTGGAAGGACTCGTAGTTGCCCCCGACATCGGCGGGTGTCGAGAAGGTGATGTCCTCGCCGTCGTCCAGGATCTGGAGTTGCCCGGGCTCGAGTGGCAAGAGCGGCTCGCCCCGGTCGTCGGTCTCGTTGCTGTTGTCGAAGTCACGCTCGGGCCGGCGCACGAAGCCGACGAACATCGCCGCGACCTTCTTGCGATCCAGCTCGGCGTCGTCGTACTGATCGAGCAGAAAGAGTTTCACCAGCGCCGGCGAGAAGCGCGACACCCCTCGGAGTTGTCCGGCGTCCACCGGATCGACGATGTGCAGCACCGACTCGGCCGGTACCCGTACCGTCTCCCCCGCCAGCCCCGGATCGGTGATGTCGCCCGGGTGCCGGCGCAAAAAGTGATAGGCCACGCGCCGGCCGATGCGGTCGAACTCGATGCCCTGGCGGATGCGGTGACCGTTCTCCAGCAGCTGGTTGTGATTGAGCGGCAGCATCTCGGCCGGCAGCATCTGCAACTGCAGCGGCACGGACAAACCATCCTCGGGCCTGCGTGGTCGGATGCGGAAGAACACCTCCCCGGCGATGAACAGTTCCCGAGCGGCGCGGCGCTGCTGGCCGTAGAAATCGGTCAACCCCTCGGCATCGGACTCATCGGTCCAGCGCAGCCACAGCCGTTGCACTCGGTCCTTGAGCACCGCATCGGCAATGCCCGAGGAGGGCTTGATGCCCGTGCCCACGGCATTGCCCGCCCAGGACTCGACGGCATTGGCGGCATAGCCGTTGTTGCGGATCAGGTACCGGGCGCGGGCGGTCATGTCAGCACCAGCCGCCTGGATCAGCGTGTTGACGTGCGCGCGGCTGGCGTGGAAGGTCTTGAGGCGCCGGGCCGACAAGCCACCTTCGAAGCCACCGATCATCGCGCCGACCTTGCGGCGCAGGTTCTGGAATACCTTCATCACAACCCCTTCCCGGCGTAAGTGCGGATGCGCCGGGCGCGCGGGCGGCCTTCTGCCTTGGCGATCTCACGATCCAGGTCTCCCAGGGCCGACTGCAGTTCGGCGTCCGACTTGTAGGTTACCCACTTGTCGCCGGCCTTCACGGTGAGCACACCATTGAAGCGGGCGGCCTGCAGGGCTTCCCGCTGGGCCTTGAGTTGTTCGAGGGTCATAGACAGCACTCCCGGCCAGCGAGAGGCTGGCGGTGTCAGATGTAGTTCGACGAAATCGCCATGCGCCGACGGCGCGGGCTGGCGGTCATCGGGGCCGTCACAGGGCGTGGATCGTTTCGAGACTGACGGCTCGCCGGAACCGGCGGCAGCGCCTCGACCCGCTTATTCAGGTTCAGCCCCATCGACAGCAGGCCGTGCAATGCCGCGTAGGCGTACACCCGGCAGTCCAGCGCCTCGTTGCGCCGACCATCGGGTTTCCACCAGAAGCGCTGCGGGAAACCCTTCACATAGCGGGTGCGAATGCGCTCGGCAGTGAGTTGCTCGAAATACTGCGCATCCCGGTCCAGCGGGAAATGCATCGCGCCAGCACCCGCCTCGGACTTCTTGAGGCGGGCGTAGATGGCTTCCTTGGCGGCATC
>NZ_JBKBSL010000056.1:0-12511 GCF_046291045.1 Caldimonas sp.
GCTCGCGCTCGTCGAAATGGCCGGCGATCCAGCCCTCGATGGCGTCGCGGCGCTGCGGCTCGGACAGGTGGGCGGCCTGCTGCAGCGCATGCACCTGCTCGCGGGCCTGGGCCAGGCGGGCCTGCCAACGGGCCTCGGCTTCGTCCTCGGCGCGCAGGCGTTCGGCCGCCTCCGCGCCGAACTGCGCGATGCGCCGCCGGTGCAGCTCGTCGGCGCTGAGCTGGGGGTCGGGGTGCAGCAGCGGGTCCGGCACCGAGGGGGCCGGCGAGATCGTCTGCAGCCCTTGCTCGATGCGGCGCCGCATCGCCTCTTCCTCTTCGCGGTAGAAGGCCTCGGCCCAGACCGGGCCCAGGATCTCACGGCGCACCCGCTGACGCTCGGCCAGCGCCTGGGCCCAGCTGCGCGGGTCGTCCAGCCGGGCCGCCGTGGCATGGCGTCTGTCCTGCAGCGCGATGTAGCGCTCCCACACGGCCATGATCTCGGTGCTGGCCTGCGGCCCCACGTCGCGCAGCGTGCGGTCGAGCAACCAGGCGGTCAGCTCATCCAGGTTGACCTCGCCCAGCGTGGTGAGCAGTTGATCGAAGCGGCGGCGCAGAGCCAGGCTCGGCTGCAAACGGCCCTGGGCATCCACGCCCCAGTCGCCGTCCAGCGATGCCTCGCGCAGCGAGCCGTCGACGAAAAGGGCGTGGTCCACATCGGCCACCGAGCGCGCCAGCGCCGGGCCGAGGCTGCGCAGCGGCGAGGGCGCCGCACCCATCAGGCTGAAGCCTTCGGCCCGGCCCACGGGTGCCGCCGCGGGAGCCGGCGTGCTTCCGTCGGGGGCCTCGCGCAGCAGGCCCCAGGCGAGTGCTGCCGCCACCGCGGTGGCACCCAGCGTCAGCGCAAGGGGGCGAGCGGCCATCTCACAGACCGGCCTGCTTGAGCCGGTTGGCCTGGGTGCGGTAGAAGGCCACCGGGTCGGGCGTGAACAGTCCGCGCAGGCCGAAGGCCTGGTTGACCTCGTCGAGGTGGTTCCAGGGGTAGTTGTCGCGCAGCACCACGCCCCAGCGCGAGGAGCAGCGTCCGACCAGACCGTCGTTGTCCTGGCCCCAGAAGGCCAGGGAACTCAAGCCCAGGAAGCCGTCGCTCGGATCGAGCACATTGGTGAGCACCGAGGTGCCGCTGGCCGAGTAGTAGCGCACGCCGTTCACGCTGGACGGGCCCTGGCCGCAGTAGCTCGTGGGCCGGCCCTGAGGGAAGCGCTGGTTGAAGGCGGCGCTGCCTTTCGTGGTGAGCGAGATCATCGCGGCCTCGGAGTTCTGCGGCAGCCCCGGCGAGCCCGACAGCAGACTGATCACGCTGGCAAAGCCGTTGACCAAGGCCGCGACCGTGGCGGTCGTGCCCGTCACCCCGGTGCCGGCCTGGATGGCGTCGGCCACCGGGCTGCCCAGGTGGGGCGTGCCCACGGTGGTGACCGAGGCGACGAGGTCGGGCGCCACGGCCGCCACGTAGCGGATGGTATGGCCGCCGTGGCTGTGACCGATGAGATTGAACTTCTGGTGCCCGTAGGCGGCCTTGAGGCGTCGCAGCTCGGCCAGGAGCTGCTCGCCACGCACCTCGCTGGCGTTGGCAGCCGATTGCTGCGTCACGTACACGCGCGCGCCGCCGGCGCGCAGCGCCGAGGGGATGCCGTACCAGTAGTCGATCGGCCCGAGAGCGTCGAAGCCGAACAGGCCGTGCACCAGCACGATGGGATGGCGGGTCTGGGTGTAGGTGTCGGCTTGGGCCGACAGGGGCAGCGCGGCGGCGGTGACCAGGCAAGCCAGGGCCAGCGCGCTTCGATGGAAGCGTCGTTTCACGGGGTGTCTCCTCGGGATCAGGGTCCACGCTCGACTGCTGCAGCAAGGCCCGTGCAGGGCCCGCCGTGGCGTGGTGAGCGCATTAAAGAACGGCCGTTCTTTTTTGCACACCCGTGTTTTCCCAGAGAAGCCCAGGGAGGGCTTCCCCGATCAGCGATCAGGGATGCACCTCCTGCGGATCGGTGGGCACGCTCGCCGCGGCATCGCGCGTCATCGCCTCGCGCGCCACCGGGAAGCGCACCGTCACGCGCGTGCCGCGGGCCTCGGCGGGGGCGGGTCGCACGTCCTCGATCGAGACCTCGGCGCCGTGCTGTTGGGCGATCTCGCGCACGATGGCCAGGCCCAGGCCACTGCCGTCCACCTCGGTGCCCAGGGCACGGTAGAAGGGCTGGAACACGAGCTCGCGCTCGTTCTCGGGAATGCCGGGGCCGGAGTCCTCCACCTGCAGCACCACCACCTGGCCGAAGGGGTCGTGCAGCACGCGGACCGTGACGGTGCCGTCCTGGGGCGTGTAGAGCAGGGCGTTGTCGACGAGGTTGCGCACCAGCTCCTTGACCAGCAGCGGGTTGCCGCGCAGCAACGAGCGGCCGGCCGGCCCCAGGCCGCGCTGCGGGCCCTCGTAGCCCAGGTCGATGCGCTTGTCCATCGCGCGCGGCACGAAGTCGCGCACCACCTCGGTGGCGATCTCGCCCAGCGGCACTTCGTGCCGGCGCGGGGCCTGGCCCTGGTTCTCGGCGCGCGCCAGGGCCAGCAGCTGGTTGACCATGTGCGCGGCGCGCTGGCTGGAGCGCGCGATCTGGCGCAGCGAGCGCTTGAGTTCCTGCGGATCGCGCTGGCCGGCGTCGATCTCGCGCTGCGCCAGCTCGGCCTGCATGCGCAGGCCCGCCAGCGGCGTCTTGAGCTGGTGGGCCGCGTCGGCCAGGAAGTGCTTCTGCGTCTTGATCGACTGGTCCAGGCGCGCGAGCAGGTCGTTGATCGAGCGCACCAGCGGCGCCACCTCCTCGGGCGCTTCATGCTCGTCGATGGGGCTGAGGTCGTCGCTTTGGCGACGCCGGATGCGCTGCTGCAGCTCCGACAGCGGCGCGATGCCGCGCGACAGCGCCAGCCACACCAGCACCACCGCCAGCGGCAGGATCACGAACTGCGGCAGGATCACGCCCTTGATGATTTCGGTGGCCAGGTGCGAGCGCTTGTTCAGCGTCTCGGCCACCTGCACCAGGGCATGCTGACCTTCGTCGGCGCCGGGCACCTCCACCCAGACGTAGGCCACGCGGATGGGCACGTTGTCGATCTCGTCGGCACGCAGCTTTACCCTGCCCGGGTCGTGCGGCTCCTCGACCACCGGCACCGGCAGGCTGCGGTCGCCGCTGACGAACTCGCCGCGCACCCCCAGCACCTGGAAGTAGATGTCGTCTGCGTTGTCGGCCTTGAGGAACTCCGAGATCGTGGGCGGCAGCTGGAGCACCACCTCGTTGTGCGAGACCGCCACCTGCTGCGCGAGGTTGCGCGCCGTCTCGGTGAGCGCGCGGTCGAAGGGTCGGTTGGCGATGTTCTCGGCCACCACCCAGGTCAGGCCCACGCTCATCGGCCACAGCAGCAGCAGCGGCGCGAGCATCCAGTCGAGGATCTCGCCGAAGAGCGAACGCTGTTCGCGGGCCAAGGTGGGATGCCTGTGAGTCTTGCTGCGCTACTGCGGGATCTTCTCGAGGCAGTAGCCCAGGCCGCGCACGGTGGCGATGCGGATGGGGCCCTGCTCGATCTTCTTGCGCAGACGGTGGATGTAGACCTCGATGGCGTTGTTGCTCACCTCGTCGCCCCACTCGCACAGGCGCTCGACGAGCTGGTCCTTGCTCACGAGCCGGCCGGTGCGCTGCAGCAGCACCTCCAGCAGGCTCAGCTCGCGTGCCGACAGCTCGATCATCTGGTCGTTGATGTAGGCCACGCGCCCGGTCTGGTCGAAGGTCAGCGGCCCGTGCTTGATCAGCGTGGAGGCCGTGCCCAGGCCGCGGCGCGTCAGCGCCCGCACGCGCGCCTCCAGCTCCTGCAGCGAGAAGGGCTTGGCCATGTAGTCGTCGGCGCCCAGATCCAGGCCCTTGACGCGCTCGTCCACACTGTCGGCGGCCGTGAGGATGAGCACCGGCGTGGACGTGCCCCGTGCGCGCAGCCTGCGCAGCACCTCCAGGCCGTGCAGTTTGGGCAGGCCGAGGTCGAGGATGACGAGGTCGAACTCGTGCGACGCCAGCGCCGCGTCGGCCTCGGTGCCCGAGCCGACCTGGTCGACCGCGTAGCCCGCGCCGCGCAGCGAGCGCAGCAGGCCGTCGGCCAGCACTTGATCGTCTTCCGCGATCAGGATGCGCATGGCTGTCTCCTGTGAGTGCAAGGATTTTAGGGGGATTGCGCCTCAGCCGGCTTGCCTCAGGCCGACCAGGCACCCGCATAGGCCTCCAGGCCGAGGGTCACGACGGTGGCGATCTCCGGGCCGACCTCCTTGCGGAACTCGGCTTCAGCTTGCATCACCGCACGTCGAAAGGCGTCCAGCCAGGCCAGGCCGACGGGCGTGAAGCGCACGAGCCGGGCGCGGGCGTCGCGCGGGTCGGCCTCGCGCACGACCAGGCCCCAAGCCTCGCATTGGTCTACCAGATCGCCCATGGCCTGCTTGCTCATGCCCGCGCGCGCGGCCAGCTCGGTCAGGCGCGAGCCCTCCAGCGCCAGGTGGCGGGTGATGTGGATGTGCGCGGCTGTCACCTGCTGGCGCGCCGCGAGGTGGGCCAGCGCCAGCGGCACCTCCACGTCGCGGGCCATCAGCGCGAGCACGCGGACATCGAAGCGCCGCATCGCATGGCCCAGCAGGCGGCCCAGGTGGGTCTGGCGCCAGGTGTCATCGGGCAGGGAAGGGGACATGCCGATATCGTAAGGCAAACTGACTAAAAAATCTGTTTACTCGCAAGTACGTTCCCCGCAGAATACTGTTCATGCATCCAGCCTGTGTGTAAAGACAGGCTCCCATGACACCCATTGCCGACCTCAAGGAGAGACCCGTGGACGCACCCGTCAAGGCCCTGAACACCGAAAAAGCCAAGGCCCTGCAGGCCGCGTTGGCCCAGATCGAGAAGCAGTTCGGCAAGGGCTCGATCATGCGCCTGGGCGAGGGCGAGGCCGTCGAGGACATCCAGGTGGTGTCCACCGGCTCGCTGGGCCTGGACATCGCCCTGGGCGTGGGCGGCCTGCCTCGTGGCCGCGTGATCGAGATCTACGGCCCTGAATCCTCGGGCAAGACCACGCTGACGCTGCAGGTGGTGGCCGAGATGCAAAAGCAAGGCGGCGTGTGCGCCTTCATCGACGCCGAACACGCGCTGGATGTGCAGTACGCGCAGAAGCTGGGCGTGAACCTGCAGGATCTGCTCATCAGCCAGCCCGACACCGGCGAGCAGGCGCTCGAAATCGTGGATGCGCTCGTGCGCTCGGGCTCGGTGGACCTCGTCATCGTCGACTCGGTGGCTGCCCTCACGCCCAAGGCCGAGATCGAAGGCGAGATGGGCGATGCCTTGCCCGGCCTGCAGGCCCGCTTGATGAGCCAGGCCCTGCGCAAGCTCACCGCCACGATCAAGAAGACCAACTGCATGGTCATCTTCATCAACCAGATCCGCATGAAGATCGGCGTGATGTTCGGCTCGCCCGAGACCACCACTGGTGGTAATGCGCTGAAGTTTTATGCCTCGGTGCGCCTGGACATCCGCCGCGTGGGCTCGATCAAAAAGGGTGAGGAGGTCATCGGCAGCGA
This sequence comes from Caldimonas sp., assembly GCF_046291045.1. GTDB lineage: Bacteria > Pseudomonadota > Gammaproteobacteria > Burkholderiales > Burkholderiaceae_C > Caldimonas. The sequence continues at coordinate 5,620 of NZ_JBKBSL010000056.1, forward strand.
GACCAAGGTCAAGGTCGTCAAGAACAAGGTCTCGCCCCCGTTCAAGACTGCCGAGTTCGACATCCTCTATGGCGAAGGCATCTCGCGCGAGGGCGAGATCATCGATCTGGGCGTGAACACCCGCGTGCTCGAGAAGTCCGGGGCCTGGTATGCCTACAACGGCGAGAAGATCGGCCAGGGCAAGGACAATGCCCGCGAATTCCTGAAGGAGAACCCGGATCTCGCCTTCGAGATCGAGAACAAGGTGCGCGAGGCCCTGGGGGTGCCGGCGCTGGCGGGCGCCGCGGCCCCGGCGGCCGACAAACCCGAAAAGGCCGCTGGCAAGGGCAAGGCCCGGGCCGCCAAGGACGCCGAAGTGTCCCTGGAGGAATGATCCGGCGTGGGCTTTGCCAAGCTCTCCCTCAAGGGCCGGGCGCTGAAGTACCTGGCCCAGCGTGAACATTCGCGCGTGGAGCTGGCGCGCAAGCTGGCTCCGCATGCCGATGACGCGGACGACATCGACGCCGTGCTCGACGCCCTGCAGGCCGCAGGCTGGCTGAGCGAGGAGCGCTTCGTCGAATCGGTGCTGCACCGCAAGGCGGCCCGCCTGGGCACGGCGCGCATCCGCCAGGAACTGCAGGGTCACGGTCTGGCGCCGGAGGCGGTGGCCGGGGCCGTCGAGCAATTGCGAGGCACCGAACTCGAACGCGCTCGTGCCGTCTGGACGCGCCGTTTCGGCGGCGACGCCCCCACCGATGCCACCGAGCGGGCGCGCCAGATGCGGTTCCTGGCTGCGCGCGGCTTTGCCATCGAGGTCATCCGCCGCGTGGTGCGCGGCAGCGAGGACGACTGAGGCGGTTCACGCCCCGGTCAGCGCCCCATCTCTTCCCGGCGCCGCTGCAGCCACTCGGCCTCGATCTCCCGCAGCCGCACGTCGATCACCGAGGCCTCGATGAAGTCGGCAGAGCCTTCGGCGGGGCGGCCCAGTCGCTGCGCGGCGCGCAGACGGTCGATCGCGCCTTGCAGATCGCCGAGCAGATAGCGCGCCTCGGCCTGGGCGCGGATGCCGCGCAGCGGCTGGCCCAGGCGTTCCCAGGCCTGCCCGAGCAGTTCCCAGGCGCGGTGGTCGCGTGGATGCAGCGTGGCCCAGGTCTGCAGTTCCTCGGCGGCGCGCCGCCACGAGCCCGGGTCGGCGCCGCTGTCGGCCAGGACGGCCTGGGCCCCCAGCAGCTCGCCGGCGCGCGAACCGTCGCGGCGGTGGGGGGCCAGCGCGGCCTGGGCCTGGGCAGCTTCGCCCTGGGTCAGGGCCAGGTCGGCACGGACCAGGGCCAGGGCCCGGGTTGCACGGGCGTCGCCTTGCACCAGGGGCTGGGCACGTTCGAGCGCGTCGCGCATGCGTGCCCAGTCGCGCATGACGGCGGCGGCGTGGGCTTCGGTGCTGGCTTGCAGTAGCGCGCCGGCGCGGCCCGGCAAGGCGGTGCCGTCGGCGCCCAGCCAGTTGCGAGCGGCGTCGGGGCGCGGGTCCATCAGCACGCGCGCACGGCCTTGCATCAAGGCGTGCTCCAGCGTGGGCGCCGGTGGTGTGCGGCCGTTCAGGCCGGTGCGTGTGCGGGCCTCGCCGATGCGCTCGCTGGTCAGGGGGTGGCTGCGCAGGTAGGGGAAGGCGTTGTTGTCGTTCAGGCGCGAGACCTGCTGCAGCCGCTCGAACATGCGGGGCATGCCCAGTACCGAGAAGCCGGCGCCTTCGAGCAGGCCCAGGCCGATGCGGTCGGCCTCGCGCTCCATGTCGCGCGAGAAGTTGAGCTGGCCCTGCAGGGCGGCCGCCTGGCCGCCGGTGATGAGGGCGCTGGCCGCGTCGGGGCTGCGGCTGGCGGCCATCACGCCCAGGATCATCGAGGCGATGGCGAGCATGGACTGCTGGCGCTGCTGGGCCAGGCCCCGGGCGATGTGCCGTTGCGTGACGTGCGCCAGTTCGTGCGCGAGCACGGAGGCGAGTTCGTCGCCGGTGGTGGTCATGCCGATCAGTCCCAGGTGCACGCCCACATAGCCGCCGGGCAAGGCGAAGGCGTTGACCGATCGGTCGCGCACGAGGAAAGCCTCCCAAGCGAAACGATCGGAGAGTTCGCTCGAGAGGTCGCCGCGCGCACGGGCGGCCGACAGCAGGGGGCGCCACAGAGAGAGCAGATAGTCTTGCAGCACCACGTCGTCCAGGTAGGCCGCATCGCGGCGGATCACCTGCATGATGCGTTCGCCGAGCTGGCGTTCGGCGGCGGGGCTGAAGTCGGCCGAGACGGTGTCGCCCAATGCGGGCAGGGCGGTCGTGGACTGGGCCGCCGCGGGGCCCAGGCTGCCCAGCCCCAGGCTCAGGGCAAGCGTCAGACAGGTCAGGCGGTGACGGTTCGACAAGCGGTGCATGGAGCGGACCTTACCAGGGCGCAAGGCCCGGTTCGTGGCAGTCGGCCCCATTGGAAACCGGGGAGACGGTGAGGTTCGGCGTCTTTACAAGAGGGAAACATCTCCGGCGGGTCTCGCTATCATGCACCGATCATGAATCATTTTGCTCCAACCCCTGCGGCCGGCGGTCTGACGCATTTCGATGCGCAGGGCCAGGCCCACATGGTGGACGTGGCCGCCAAGGACGTGACGCACCGTGTGGCCGTGGCCGAAGGCCACATCGAGATGCTGCCGGCCACGCTGCAGGCCATCGTGGCCGGCACGGCCAAGAAGGGCGACGTGCTGGGCATTGCCCGCATCGCCGCCATCCAGGGCGCCAAGCGTACGGCCGACCTGATCCCGCTGTGCCACCCTTTGCCCATCACCCGGGTGGCGGTCGATTTCGAGGTCGATGCCGCGGCCTGCCGCGTGCGTTGCCGCGCCCAGGTGGAGACGCTCGGGCGCACCGGCGTCGAGATGGAGGCCCTGACCGCCGTGCAGGTGGGCCTGCTCACGATCTACGACATGTGCAAGGCCGTGGACCGGGGCATGACCATGGGCGGCATCCGCCTGCTGGAAAAGCACGGCGGCAAGTCGGGGTCGTACGTGGCGCCGTAGCGTGTGCCGGCCGCCACGGCCGCCGGCACATCGCGGGGCGGTCAGCTCGGCTTGGCCAGCCCGAGCTTTTCGATCAGGGCCTTCTCCTTGGCGAAGGTCTCCTCGGCAAAGCGGGTGTATTGGGCCGAGTTCATGTACATCAGCTCCTGGTCGTACTTGGCCAGGGCTTCCACGTGGTTGGGCATCTCCATCGCCTGCTTGAAGGCGTCGTGCAGGGTCTTGACCAGCCCCGGATCCATGCCCTTGGGCGCGCCGATGCCGTAGGGCGAGGCCTGCACGATGCCCAGGCCCAGCTCCATCAGGGTGGGCACGTCGGGGAAGCGCTTGAGCCGTTTGGCCCCCCAGGTGTTGAGCAGGCGCAGCTTGCCGGCTTCCACGTGCGGGGCAAAGCCGGTGGAGTCGGCGCCGGCCATGAGCTGGCCGCCCAGCAAGTCCTGCATCAGCGGGGCACTGCCACGGTAGGGGATGTGGTTGAGCTGGATGCCCAGCTTCTGCGCGATCTCCTCCATCGTCAGGTGCGGGCTGGTCAGCGCGCCGGTGGAGCCGTAGCTGAGCTTGCCGGGGTTGGCCTTGGCGTAGGCGACGAAGTCTTTCCACTCCTTGAAGGGCGAGTCGGCCGGCACCACCACGCCGAAGGCATAGCCGGTGATGCACAAAACATAGGTGATGTCCTTGACCGGATCCCAGTTGATCTTGGTGGTGTAGGGCAGGCGGAACACGCCCAGCGGGATCTGCGCGAGCGTGTAGCCGTCGGGCTTGGCGGTTTGCAGCGCCTGGGCGGGCAGGGTGCCGCCGGCGCCGGAGCGGTTCTCGATCACCACGGTCTGGCCAAGGATCTTGGAGGCGTTCTCGGCGAGCACACGCATCGTGATGTCGGTGGGACCGCCGGCAGGGAATGCGATCAGCAGCTTGATCGGTTGGCTGGGGAAGGCCTGGGCCCGCACCCAGGGGGCCACGCCCAAGGCCACGGCGGATCCGCCCAGGGCACGCAGGATGTGTCGACGCTTCATGGAATCACCTCGAAAGCCAGGGAAAACGAGGATGACACCCCCCTACGGCTGGGACCACCCGGATTTGTCCTGAAAACTTGTCGCGCAGGGGTCAGGGCGGTCGGCCCGGTTCCGATCTGCAGTTCACAGGCGCGTGGACATCACGCACTGCACCTCGCGGGCCGTCTGCATCAGGGCCGCTTCATCCAGCGGCGCGAGCGCTGCGACGGCCGGCACGGCCGCTTCGAGCATGTCGGGAGCGCGCAGCAGGTAGTGGGCCACGGTGGACAGCGCACACAGCGGCCGGGCTGCGGGCAGGCTGGGCCAGGTGCCGCCGCTGTGCACGGCCACGTGGTAGCGCACGCAGGCGATGGCCGCCGGATCGAGCATCCAGGTTTCGCACAGCGCAGCCCCCAGCGCATCGTGGCTCACACCGAAGGCCTGCATCTCCTGCAGCACCAGCAGGTCGTCCGACGGTGCGGCTTTGAGCATCGGTCCGTAGCGCTGCGGGGCATGCCGCAGCATCACGGCCTTGCCGCATTCTTCGAACAGCCCGGCCGAATGGGCCACGAAGGCGTTCAGCCCGAGCTGGCGGGCCATCAGCCCCATCAGCAAGCCGCGCCGGCTCGCGCGCGTCCACAGGGCATCCAGTTCGGGCGTGCTCGGGAATACCGAGCGCAGGCCCATTTCGTAGGCGATCGCCGCGACCTGGCTGCTGCCGAGGTACTGCAGGGCCTGCTGCACGGTGCGCACTTGGTGGCGCAGCCCGTAGATGGGCGCGTTCAGGGCCTTGAGCACGGCCGCGGCCAAAGCCATGTCCGTTTCGATCAGACGGGCCATGGCGATGAAGTCCACCTCGTCCTCGGCCAGCAGCAGCGAGAGCTGGACCAGCACCTCGGGCCGGGCCGGCAGATCGATGTTCAGGGCGCGCAGGGCCGGATCGACAGGCATGACCCGAGCAGCATTCAGCGTTTGCGCAGCTGCAGCGACACCTGGGTGTCGGCCGCACCGCGGTTGACCCAGACCCAGCACACCCTCTGCGCGCGCGGCACGTCCAGGGCGTCGCGCGCCTCGCGCACGGCACTGCGTGTGGCGCCGCCCACCACCTGCCGGGTGCGCGCGTCGCGCAGAGTGAAATCCACCGGCCCTTGCGCGACGAATGCCCAGACCACCCGCTCGCCCGAGGCGAGCCGGCTGCAGGCTTCGTGTTCGGATTGGGAGGCGATGGTGAAGACGAGGCTGGCGGCGCCCTGAGCATCCCAGCGCACGTCCTCGGCCTGTGTGACCCCGGCACCCAGCATCAGGGCAAGGGCTGTCAGGCACCACAATGTCGGCTTGGCCATGGGGAGGGTCCATCGGCCGAACGGCGGCCATTGCGCGCACTGTAGCGCAGCGCGGGCTGGCATGTCCCCCTCGGACGTCCTGGCATGGCGGCCCATGATGGGAGACTTGGGGCGCCTTTGGCAGAATCTCCGGGCCGGCGCCTCTGGCGACAGGGGCGGCCCTTTCGCGTCTCCGTACTCTCCCGAACTTCCATGCAGACCGATTCTGGCTCGACGCTCACCATTTCCAAGGACGAAGCCTTCGTGTGGCTGGGCCGCATCACGCGCCAGCTCCACGAGGCGATGCTGGCCTTGGGGGCGGGCCAGGAGTTGCACCATGTGGCCCAGGAGATCCCCGATGCGCGCGAGCGCCTGGCCTATGTGGGCAAGATGACCGAGGACGCGGCCAACAAAGTGCTCAACCTGGTGGACGAGGCCAAGCCCCGGTGCGACGAGATGGCGGCGCAGGGCCGTGAGCTGGCGCAGAGCCTGCGCCGCCTGGCCGAGACCGCGGATCTGTCGCCTCAGCGCTCGCGCGCGATGATGAAGCTGTGTGCCGACTACGCCGAGCGCGCGGCCGGCTTTGCCGACGCACAGGGTGAGATCCTCAGCCAGATCATGCTGTCGCAGGACTTCCAAGATCTCTCCGGCCAGGTCATCAAGAAAGTGATCGACATCATCACCCGCACCGAGCGCCAGCTGCTGGACCTGCTGGTGGCCAGTGCCCCCGAGCAACTTCAGGGCGTGGGAGGAGGCGGTCCGGTCGAGCGTAGCAAGCCGGCCAGCGTACCCTCCAGCCAGGAACTCGCCGGTCCGCAGGTGCCCGACAAGGCGCTCAAGCAGGACGAGGTGGACGACCTGCTGGCCTCCCTCGGTTTTTGATCAGGCCGCGTCCGGCGCCGACACGCCACGGCGCCGGAACATGCCCCAACCTTCCATGCGCAGCACCACCTCGTCCTCGCCCGAGGGGCGGCGGGCGATGGCCTCCCACTGCGTGCGCACCAGCCCCACGTGCGGTTTGCTGTTCATCGGTCGCGCTTCCAAGGTCTCCATGCGCACGCGCAGCACGTCGCCGGGATAGACGGGCCGCAGCCACTGCAACTTGTCCAGTCCCGGCGAGCCCAGGCTGGCGGCTTCCAGCAGATAAGCGTCGCACATCATGCGCATGACCATCGCGCACGTGTGCCAGCCGCTGGCGGCCAGGCCGCGGAACAGCGGGTGGGCGGCGGCTGCGGTGTCGTCGAGATGGAAGGGTTGGGGGTCGAATTCGCGGGCGAAGCGGATCACCTCGTCGCGCTCGACGCGCTTGGCGCCGAACTCGCGCACCGTGCCGGGAGCGAAGTCTTCCCAGTACCAGCGGGGGGCGGGGCTGTGCGGATTCAAGTTGGACGGTTCAGGGGTTCGGTCCAGGGCGCCGTGGCGGGCGGACAGCCAAAGCGGCGTTGCGTCCCGGCAGGCGCAAGACTTGCACTGTACCCGAGATCGTGCGGCGTCGGGTCTGCGGCCGCCCGATGGGGCCGCAGGCGAGACAGCGCGCCGCATTTTGCCTAG
>NZ_JBKBSL010000057.1:0-12291 GCF_046291045.1 Caldimonas sp.
ACGGCCCACACGCTGACCACGCCCGAAGCGCTGGAGCGCGAACTCGCTGCCATCCGCCGACAGGGCTACAGTGTCGACGACGAAGAGTTCATCGAAGGGCTGGTGTGCGTGGCCGTGCCCGTGCGCTCGATCGCGCCGGGCGAGGTGCGCTGCGCGCTGGCCCTGCAGGCACCCGCAGCACGCATGCCACTGTCGCAGGCGCTGCAGCAGCTCGGCCGCCTGCAGGCCGCCGCGCAGGCGATGTCGCGCAGCCTGGGCTAGCGTGGAATCGTGGTATGCCGCCAGCCCTCGCGCAAAGCTTCGATGGTGTCCGCAGCGGTGCCTGCCTTCAGCGCCAGCGGGGGCATGCGGTCGGTCGGCAGGGGGGTGTTCATGCAGGGTCCTTTCGAGGCATTGGCACTTCGGGGCGACGGCGCCACAGCAGGGCCACCATCGCCATCAGCAGGACGGTCGCCGCCAGCAGGCTGGGCCGGGCGATCGGATCGTCGGCGCGGGCCAGGGCGCCCACGGTGAGCGGCCCCAGCCACTGGCCGGTGGCAAAGGCGGCCGTCATCGCGGCCATCACCCGGGTGGGCGCCGCGCTCCCCAGGCGCCGGGCTTCCTGCAGCCCGGCCATCGTGGCCACCATGAAGGTGCCGCCCACGCACACGGCGCTGAGCACCAGGGCCAGGGGTTGCGTGGAGACCACCGGCAGCAGCACGCCCACGGCCATCACGCCCATCGCGGCGGCCCAGACCATGCGTGCACCGTGACGCACGAGCAGCGGTGCGGCCACCAGCGTGGACAGGGCCGCCGCCACACCGAACACCGGCCAGACCGCGCCAAAGACACGCGCGTCGTCCACCCACAGGCGCGCCAGCGCCGGCAGGAAGGTCGCCGGCAGGATGTAGCCGAAACCCAGGGCACCATAGCAGGCCACCAGCGGCCACACGGCGCGCGGCACACCGTCTGCCGCACCTTGTGGGGACGGCGCCGGCAGCGCGGCGTCCTTCCCCAAAGGCCGCCATGCCACCGCGGCCACGGCAGCGGCCAGAAGGCCCAGACCGGCCCAGGTGGGCGCTGCCGGCCAGGCCAACAGCCCCGACATCCAGGCCATGCCCCCCGCCACCGCCATGCCCACGCCCACGCCGGCAAACACCCCGCCCGCAGCGCCCGGGCGGCCCGCTTTCGCCAGCCAGCCCATCGCCCAGGCCGACACCCCCACCAGCACGAAGGCACTGCACACGCCCGCCGCAAAACGCCACAGCCAGGCCACCACCACGCCTGGTGAGGCGGCCATCGCGAGCGTGCACACGGCCACGCCCAGCAGGCCGGCCCGCGCCGCGGCACCGGCACGCGGGTTCAGCGCCATGCACGCGAGCGCCCCGCCCAGGTAGCCGAGGTAGTTGGCCGCCGCGAGCTGGCTGCCCGCCGCAAGCGACAGGCCCTCGGCCTGCATCAGCGGCAGCAGGGGCGTGAAGGCAAAGCGGCCGATGCCCATGCCCGAGGCCAGGCCCAGCAGGCCCACGGCGCTCGCCCGGCGCGCCGGTACCGCGTCCTTGTCGTCCATGGAGTCGGATGCTACGAGGAATCGCCCCGCGGGCGCTGAACAGCCTGCATGGCATCGCCCCGCCGAAGCGGCGACAATCGCCGCTTCACGCCGTGAACCGTCATGAACGCCGACTCTCCGAACCTTCCCCCGCCCGAAGGGGCTGACGTCCCGCCGCCCCCGCCGGCGCCCGCCGAGCTGACCCCATCCCCCGAGGCCGCCCACCCCGATGTCGCGGCGCCCGGGGCCGCCCCCGAGACGCCGGCGCCGCCGCCTGCCATGACGGTCAAGGCCTGTGCCGAGGAGCTGCGTGCGCGCTTTCCCGCTCTGTTCGGCGGCGAGCCCAAGCCGCTGAAGCTGCGCATCCAGGTCGACATCAACGAGCGTGCGCCGGGGGTTTTCCCCAAGGCCGTGCTGTCGGCCTTCTTCCGCCGCTACACGCTCAGCGATGCCTACCTGAAGGCCGTGAGCACGGGCTCGCACCGCTTCGACCTCGACGGTCTGCCGGCCGGCGAACTGAGCGAGGAGCACCGCCGCATCGCCCTGGAAACCCTGCTGCGACGCCGCGAGCAGCGCCGCGGCCCGCAGCATCCGCCGCGTGATGGGCAAGCCACGCCCACGGGTGCCGACGCCGAAGCCCCGGCCCGCCGCAAGGCCCAACGCGAGGCCCAGCGTGAAGCCCAACGTGAACAAGTCCGCGCCAAGCACCGTGAAGCCCAGCGCGCCGAACGCCAGTTCCGTGCCGGCCTGCTGCGGGCCTTCGAGACCACCACGCTCACCCGCGAGAATTTCTGCGCGCTCAAGGGCATTGCGCCCGAGGCACTGGACGGCCTGCTGGAGACGGCGCGGGCCGAGCGCGCGCAGCGCCAGGCCTTCCTGGCCGAGTTAGCGAAGGCTTACCGGGACAGCGGCTTGAGCATCAACGAGTTCGCCGCCAGCAAGAACATGCACCCGGGGCAGATGCACCACCTGCTGCGCGAGGCGCAAGGCGGGGGTGACAAGCGGCCTGCGCCGCGCATGGAGCGGTCCGAACGTCCGCCGCGCCGAGACGACGGCCCGGCCCCCACACGGGGCGAGCGCATGCGCGGCCCGCGCCGCTGACTCAGGCCGCCTGCTTGTCCAACCACACGCCCAGGCCCTGGGCGTTGAGCTCCACGTCGCCTTCGAGCAGCGCCTGCACGCGCTCGTCGTCGAGCGCTCCACCGCAGCGCCGGTATTCGGCAGCGTACAGCGCCGCCAGGCCCGCGCGCAGGCGTGCGTCGCGGTCGGGCCGGGCGGCGACCGACCGGCCCAGTCGCACCATCGCATCGAGCTGCCTGCGCACCATGGCGGCATGCGCATCGACCTCGCGCGTGGCGCCGAAGTGCGTGAGGAACATCACCCGCGGGTCGCGTGCCATCAGCCGGTCGATCGAGCGGTGCAAGGCCTCGGGCTCGAACTGCACTGGCGTGGTCGTCGGGAAGGCATAGCGGCCCGTGGCAGTGAGCAAGTCGGGGTAGGCAATGCCGAAGGTGTCGCCGGTGAACCAGCCGCGGCTGGCCTCGTCCCAGACGCAGTGATGGTGGCGGGCGTGGCCGGGCGTGTCGGCAAAGTGAAGTGGCCGCCCGGCCAGTTCCAGCACCAGGCCGTCGTGGGTTTCCAGCACACGTTCGGCCGGCACGGCTTGCAGCTCGCCGTAGTCGCGCTCGGCCACCTCGGGACCATAAACCGCCCGCACACCGGCCAGGAGCTGGCGCGGATCGACGAGGTGGCGCGCCCCGCGCGGGTGCACCACCAGCTTCGCGTTCGGCAGGTGCTGCAGCAAGAGGCCCGCCCCCCCGGCATGGTCGAGGTGCACATGCGTCACGATGAGCCAGTCCACCTGCTCGGGCGCCAGCCCGCGGGCTTCGAGCGCCGCCAGCAGGCGCGGCACGGCGCTGTTCGGTCCGGTATCCACATAGGCCCCCCGGCCGTTCTCGACGATCAGGTAGGCCGCATCGAAACGCGCACGCACGAAGCCGGTGTCGATGATGGTGAGGCCGGGGTCGAGGTGTTCGAGGAAGTCCATGGTCGCTCGGAGTGGAAAGGCCACGCCCATTGTCGCCCTTTCGGACGGACAGGTGGATCCGGGCGATGGCGGTGGTCTCCGATACAGGCACACTGTGCGCATGGACAGCACCGATCTCACCGTCTTGCGCACCGCCCTGGCCTGGCTGCAGGCCGGCCACCGCGTCGCCCTGGCCACCGTGGTACAGACCTGGGGCTCGGCCCCTCGTCCGGTCGGTGCCTGGCTCGCCTTGCGTGACGATGGCCAAGTGGCAGGCTCGGTCTCGGGCGGGTGCGTGGAAGACGACCTCATCGACCGCGTGCGCCACGGCCTGCTGGACCAAGAGCGCCCCGCGCTCCTCACCTACGGCGTCTCGCGGGACGAGGCCGCCCGCTTCGGCCTGCCCTGCGGCGGCACCATGCGCCTGGTGGTCGAACCACGTCCGCAGGCCGAGGTGTTGCAGGCGCTGCACCAGCGCATCCTGGACAAGCGCCGCACCGTGCGCGAGCTCGACCTCGCCACCGGGCACTCGGTGCTGCGCGATGGGCCGCAGGATGCACGCGTCGAGCTCGACGGCACCTGCCTGCGTACCGTGCACGGACCGCGTTGGCGCTTGGTGGTGATCGGAGCCGGCCAGCTCTCGCGCCTGGTGTGCGAGCTGGCCCTGGCGGCCGACTACGAGGTGGTGGTGATCGACCCTCGGGAAGAATTCACCGGCAGCCTGCGCCTGGCCGGCGTGGACCTGCGCCGCGGCATGCCCGACGACGAGATCCAGGCGCTGGGGATCGACGCTCACACCGCCGTCGTGGCCCTCACCCACGACCCCAAACTCGACGACCTCGCCTTGCTGGAAGCGCTGAAGTCCCCCGCTTTTTATGTGGGGGCCCTGGGCAGCCGCCTCAACACCCGTCGCCGCCGTGAACGCCTGGCGCTGTTCGACCTCGAACCCGCGGCGATCGAGCGGCTGCACGGTCCGGTGGGCCTGTACCTCGGCGGCAACAGCCCGCCCGAGATCGCCCTGTCCATCCTGGCCGAGATCACGGCGGTACGACACGGCGTGCCGGTGCTGCAAAAGCGCGATCTCATCGAGCGCTCCCCCTCTGGTCAGCCCCTGGATTCCCGCCTATAAAACGGCAGGTGCCGCCGCGGGCGCGGCCGCCGCCACGACGACGAGGAGACGCGCATGAGCACGAAATCCGGCATCGACCAAGATGCCCTGATCCAGATGTTCGCCCAAGCCACCGCCCGCCAGGGCGAGACCCTGCGCCAGGCCGTGAGTGCGGCCACCCTCAAGGCCCTGCAAGGGCGCGAACTCACGCTGCAGAACGTGCGCAGCGTGCTGCAGTCCGTCACCCAGGCGGCCTCGGCCGGCGCGGCCCAGAACCCGGGCAGCGCGACCGACGTGCAAAAGCTGCTCGAAAAAGCCTTCGACGGCATGGACGCCGCCTTGCTCAAGGCCGTGCAGGCGCACCGCACCGCCTTGCAGCAGTTCGTCTCGCAGGGAGCCGACTTGCAGCAAGGCCCGCTCAAAACCGCGCTGGCCAACCTCGAGAAGATGGAAGACGTCTTCTTCACCACCGTGGGCAAGGCCATTCAGGACGCAGCCGCTCCTGTGCAAAGTGCCTGGCAGCCCGTGCTCGATGCGATGAAGCACAAGGGCACGGACACCGGCGCCCAGGCCGCCGCCACGGTCGAGCAGCTCCTGGCCCAGGCTCACCACACCCTGCGTGAGAGCCGCGCCATGGGCCTGCGCACCGCCCAGGCCCTGCTCGAGGGCTATTCCACGCTGGTCAGCGGGGTGCTCATCGGCATGACCGAAGGGTTGCAGCAAGGCAGCGCCGAAGCGTCAGCCCCCAGCACGCGCAAGCGCTGACGCGGCGCCGCATGCATCACGACGAGTACCTGCGTCACGACGCCACCGCCCTGGCCGCCGCCGTGGCCCGCGGCGAGGTCAGCGCCGCTGAACTGCTGAGCCTCGCGTTGCAGCAACTCGACCGTGTCGAGCCGCACATCCAGTCGCTCGCACGGCTGATGGAAGGCGAAGCCCGCGCCCAGATCGAGTCCGCGCCCCACGGACGCCCCACGGGGCCCTTCGGCGGCGTGCCCTTCCTCGTGAAAGATGCCGTGCACGACATCGCCGGGCTGCCCACCGGCCAGGGCAGCCGGGCCTTCACGCGCGCCGCCGCCCAGGACAGCGCCATCGTGCGCCGTCTCAAGACCGCGGGCCTGGTCATCTTCGGCAAAACCCGCCTGCCCGAACTGGCCCTCAAGGGCGTGACCGACCCACGCGCCCAAGGTCGAAGCCGCAACCCCTGGCACCTGGACCACACCCCGGGCGGCTCCAGTGGCGGCGCGGCCGCGGCGGTCGCCGCCGGGGTGGTGCCTATGGCGGCAGGCAACGACGGCGGCGGCTCCATCCGCATCCCGGCCGCCTGCTGCGGGCTCTTCGGCCTGCGACCCTCTCGCGGGCGCGTCTCGGTGGGCCCCGCGCTCGGTGAGGTCTGGTACGGCGCCTCCAGCGACGGCGTGATCTCGCGCAGCGTGCGCGACAGCGCGCTGGCGCTCGACGTGCTGGCCGGGCCCGAACCGGGCGACCCCTTCCACATCGCTCCACCGCCCGCACCCTACGTCGAGCTGATGCGCCGGCCGCCCCCGCGCCTGCGCATCGCCTACACCACCACCTCGCCGCTGGGCACGCCGGTCGATGCCGAAGCGGTGGCCGCCGTCGAGCACACCGTGGGGCTCCTGCGCCAGCTCGGGCACGAGGTGGTGCCCGGCGCGCCCGACCTCGACGGCCGCGCCCTGGCCCAAAGCTACCTGCACCTCTACTTCGGCGTGGTGGCCGCCGCCGTGAGCCTCGCATGCGAGCAAGGCGCCCGCGAGCGCGACTTCGAGCCGCTGACCCGCGTGCTGGCCGCTCTGGGCCGGGCCACCTCCGCCGGCACCGCCACGCGCCACCTCTGGCGCTGGAACGAATTCGCCCGCAGCCTCGGGCGCTTTCACGAGCAGCACGACCTGCTGCTCACCCCTACGCTGGCGGGCCCGCCGGTGAAGCACGGCACCGGCGACCCACCGGCCTGGCAGGAAAGCCTGCTCACCGTGCTGTGTGCCACGGGCCTGCTGGGCGGCCTGCACCGCCTGGGCGTGCTCGCGCCGGTGATCGACCAGATCGCGCTGGACAGCCTGCGCCACGTGCCCTTCACGCAGCTCGCCAACCTCACCGGCACACCCGCAATGAGCGTGCCGCTGTACTGGTGCGCCAAGGGCCTGCCGCTGGGCGTGCAGTTCATCGCGCGCTTCGGTGAGGAAGCCACGCTGCTGCAGCTCGCGGCCCAGCTCGAACAGGCCCAACCCTGGTTCGACCGGCTGCCGCCGCTGGCGCACGACACCCCAGCCGCTACAGTGGCGCATGCACACTGACACCCCGACCCTGCACTGGACCGAAGACGGCCAGCCCCACGAGGCCCGCTGGCATTCCGAGGCCGGCCTGCCGCCGCCCAAGCGCGTGGTGGTGGTCGACGACCAGACCCATGCCGACACCGCCCTGCGCCTGACCAGCGAAGGCACCGCCCTGCTGTGGCGCGGCGACTATCACAACGCCCGCCAATTGCTCGCGGCCCTGGGCCGGCGGCTCGACCGCCCGCCGCGCAAGCCGTCGCCCCCGCCGGCCCCGGGCACCGACCCGCTGGCCCACGCCTTCCACCTGCAGCGCAAGGCCCAGGCCGAAAAGGCCCGCCGCCTCAACCTCGTGCTGCTGCCCTTCGAGGCCCACTACGCGCTGCCGCTGCGCCGCGCGCCCGAGGTACGCACCGCCTGCGAAGAAGCCTTCGGCCCTTGCGAGACGCCCTGCGTGCTGTCGCTGCGCGAACTGCTGGGCGCCATCGGCGCGCACGAATGGCGGCTCAAGGGGGTGGAAGTGCCCGCCCTGGGCGCACGCATCCATGCCCACTACGGCGTGTTCTCGCCGGTGCGGGGGGAATACGTCGACCTGGTGGCCAACACGCCCCTGCCCTCCCCGGCCCCCGAGCTGGCCTTTGACCTCGGCACCGGCACCGGCGTGCTGGCCGCCGTGCTGGCCCGGCGCGGCGTGCACCGCCTCGTGGCCACCGACACCTCGCCCCGGGCGCTGGCCTGCGCGCGCGACAACCTGCAGCGCCTGGGCCTGGCCGAGCGGGTGAAATTGATCGATGCCGACCTCTTCCCCGACGCCCGCGCCCCGCTCATCGTCTGCAACCCGCCCTGGCTGCCCGGCCGCGCCCATTCGCCGCTGGAGCAGGCCGTCTACGACCCCGACCACCGCATGTTGCGCGCCTTCCTGGCCGGCCTGAAGGCCCACCTCACGCCCGGCGGCGAAGGCTGGCTGATCTTGTCCAACCTGGCCGAACACCTGGGCCTGCGCCCGCGTGCCCAGCTGCTGGGCTGGATCGCCGAAGCGGGCCTTTCGGTAGCCGGCCGCCACGACATCCGCCCCCGCCACCCCAAGGCCGCCGACCCGTCCGACCCGCTGTTCCGGGCGCGGCGCTCGGAGGTGACCTCGCTGTGGCGCTTGCAGCCCATGGCCGAGCCCCATTGACCCCTTTTGGCCAAAATCTCCTTTTTGGCCTAACATGTCAGCACGCTGTCGAGGAGTCTCGCCATGTCTGCCGTTCTCAAGCCCCAGGCCGTTCCGCCCGTGGACCAGCTCCACCGCACCCCCGCGTCCGACGTGAAAAAGCTCGGCTGGCGCGGCGTCATGCGCCAGTTGCAGACGCAAGGCCCCGTGCTGGTCACCAACCACCAGCAGCCCGAGGCGGTGATCCTGCCCGTGCAGGCCTATGCCGCCCTGCTGGAACGTGCCCAGCATGCCGCCGACCCGGCCGAGGCCGCCCTCGAGGCCCTGCGCCGCCGCTTTGACGAACGCCTGGCCGTGCTGAACACCCCCGAGGCCGGCGACCGCCTGCGCGGCCTGATGGACGGCCCGGCCCGCCTGGGCGGTGAGGTCCAGGCCGGAGCCAGCTATTGAAGACGCCGCTCCCAGACACACGCCCCGTCCTCTTCGTGCTGGCCGGCGTCAACGGCGCCGGCAAAAGCTCCATCGGCGGCCACCTGCTCACCCGCCAGGGCCTCACCTGGTTCAACCCCGACCGTTACGCGCGTGAACTCGTCGCCGCGGGCCTGGCCACACCCGACGAGGCCAGCGGCCTGGCCTGGAACGAAGGCCTGCGCCGGCTCGACGCCGCCCTGGCCCAGGGCCGCCACCACGCCTTCGAGACCACCCTGGGCGGCACCACCATCGCCCAGCGCCTGCGGGACGCCACCCGCACGCACGACGTGCTGATGTGGTTCTGCGGCCTCGACCGCCCCGAGCGCCACCTGGCCCGCGTGGCCGCCCGCGTGCGCGCCGGCGGCCACGACATCCCCGAAGACCGCATCCGCCAGCGCTACCCCCGCGCCCTGGCCAACCTCATCGCGCTGATGCCGCACCTGGCGCACCTGCAGGTCTACGACAACAGCGCCGAGGCCGCGCCGGGCGAGCCCATCCCCGACCCGCGACTGCTGCTGGAACTGCGCCGCGGGCAGCTCACCTACCCGCAGGCCGACGACACGCAGGCGCTGCGCGCCACACCGGAGTGGGCCAAACCGGTGGTGGAGGCGGCGCTGAGCCCCCTCCCACCGGGGGCCGCAACGGCCGAAAGCCGCTGACAGCGCGTCGCGACCCTGCGCAAGCGGCTCGCTGCTGCCCCCCCGAATGCTGGGGCTGCCTGCACCCAGGGGGTAGCCCGGCCTACGCGCGGCATTCATAGTGCCAACACGTCAGCGCGAGGCGAAACATGAACCATCGCAACCTGCAGGAAGAATATTCCCGGCTCCGCGCCCAACTGGCCGACGCCTACAACGCCCCCCGATGGGAAACCGGCCGCATCGATCGGCTGGCCGACGAACTGGCCGCACTGGAACGGCGGCTCGCTCGCCAGCCCCCCGACACGGCCTGGACGGACACCGCCCTCGCGCCCGAGCCCCCGCGCCCTTCCCCCTAGGCACTCCTAGGCACCGACGCGGGCCACGATGAAGGGACGCCAATCCCGCTGCTTCGAGCCGTGCCGCTCGCTGGCCAGGATGTCGAACCCGGCCGTGCGGATCGCCTGTTCCAGACCTTCGGCAGAAAACGTCGTCACGCTCGGCGCCAGGCCCACCCACTGCATCACCGGCACGGCCAGCCGGATCAGCGGGTTCATGTCGCCGATGCAAGGCGTCTTGGAGATGAAAAGCCCACCCGGCACCAGCAAGGCCTGGACATGGCCGAGCACCGTGGGCAGGTCGCCCACCAGATGCAGGACGTTGAAGCCGATCACCACGTCATAGCGATCGCCCTCACGCGCCAGGGCGTCCGCCGTGGCCCGCCGGAATCGAAGCCGCCCCTGCAGCCCGTGGTGGTCGGGCGCCGCGAACTTTTCCTCCGCGATGGTGATCATCCCGGTGGACAGGTCGGTAGCCAGATAGCTCTTTGCCGCATCGGCCAAGCGCAGCGCCGCCGTCCCGGTGCCACAGCCCAATTCCAGCACCCGCGCGCTGGCAGGCATGAGCGCCCGCGTCCGCGCCAAGGTCCGCTCGAACCCGGCCTCGTCCGCGATCGCAGCGGCGGCGTACTTGCGCGCCGTCTTGTCCCAGAACCGCGCGTCCTTGTCGGTCGTCGTGGAGTGTTCGGGCTGGTGCCCATGGTCACGTTTCATCGCCTTCCCCGGTGATTGGTGTTCAAGACGCCCCGACCACGGACTTGTGCTGTCGCGGCGCTTTTCCGATAATACACACATTGACGTACACACATTGAGGTGGCCATGAACGTACTTACCACCCGAGTCTTCAACAACGGCAACAGCCAGGCCGTGCGCATTCCCGCCGAATTCCGCCTCGACACCGACCGCGTGTCCATCTCGCGCAACGAGCAGGGCGATCTCGTCATCCACCCCTTGCGAGCCCAGCGGGGCGCGGCCCTGCTCCAGGCCCTGGATGAACTGAGGGACGTGGACGCGGCCTTCATCGCCGCCCTGGAGGCCGAGCAGGATAACCCGCTGCCGATGCAGGAGCGTGAAGGCCTGTGATCTACCTGCTCGACACCAATATCCTGATCTATCTGATCAAAAACCACCTTCCTGCCGTGGCGCAGCGCGTGGACACGCTGACAGAAGACGACCGGCTGTGCATGTCCTTCATCACCTGGGCCGAACTGCTCAAGAGCGCCGAACGAAGCACCCGCAAGCCGCAGGTGCTGCGCGCCCTGGACAACCTCGCCCGGCAGGTGCCGGTGATCTACCCCTCGGCCCCCGCCATCTGCCGCCACTACGCCGTTCAGGCCACCCGGCTGAAAGACGCCGGCACCCCCATCGGCGCCAACGACCTGTGGATCGCCTGCCACGCGCTGGCCGAAGGCGCCACCTTGGTGACCCACAACACCCGCGAGTTCCAGCGGGTCGAAGGGCTTAGGATCGAGGACTGGGTGGCGCCCTGAGTTGTCGCCAGAAACCCGCGTTCATGCGGCTTGCGGGGATTCTTCCGGGCCGACGATGTCGGCCCGATGCCCTTCAAGGCGCAAAGGCTTGCCGCCCAGCAAAGGCAAGCCGCGTGACGGTCTCGGCTATGGGATCCGGGAAACGCGGGCAAGGTCAAGCAGTTCGCTGCGGATGACCTGTTCACTCGGGAGCGAACGGACGTGCCAGCGAATCAGCCGAAGGCCGGCGTCGGCTGTGGCCTTGGACTTTCTCTCGTCCGTCTTGGCTCTCGAGCTCGACTCGTGCGACTTGTCATCGAGCTCGATTGCGGCGATGACGGTGGAGTCCTTCGCGCACACCACAAAGTCGTAGCTCAACCGATTGATTCGATTGTTCCACTCATGAAAGTTCGCGCCCTTCTTGACTCCAAGAACGCGAGACACCTGAACCTGCGCAAGAACGATGTGCTCCGGCAGGGCACGAACGAGCCGGTGATACAGAACTTGCTCCGGCTGCGACAGGGGCCGCTTGACGTAAAAGGGCCATGGGCCGCTCGGGCCGGCATTCAGCACACCAAGCTTCCTGAGAACGACGAGAGCGACTGAGGCAAGGACGAAGAGAACGAGGAAGACAACGGCGAAGGATTTCATAGGCGGTCAATGGTTCGCAATCTGGAACTCCGAGGCCCGACGTTTGACGTGGACGGTGGCCTGACGTTTAAGCCCAGGAGCCGTGAAAGATGCTTGCCCCATGCATACCGAAGCGCTAGCATGTGTACACATTACGTCGCACGTACACATCATGCGCACGAACATAGAGATTGACGACAAGTTGATGAGCGATGTACTCCGCTCGACCGGCCTGAAGACCAAGAAGGAGGCGGTTGAGCTCGGCTTGCGTACGCTGTTGAGACTGTGCCAGCAAGAACAGTTGCGGCGCTTCCGGGGCAAGTTGCAATGGGAAGGTGACCTCAACGCCATGAGGACGGACAAGTGATTGTCGTTGACTCTAGCGTGTGGATTGACTTCTTCCGTGGACTGGTGACGCCACAGACCGAGCGACTGGATGGCCTGTTGAGCACCGAACCACTTGCGGTGGGGGACTTGATCCTGACCGAAGTGCTGCAAGGCTTCAGCAGCGAGAAAGACTTCAACCAAGCCAGAAGGCTGATGACTTCCCTGGACGTGATCACCCTGGGTGGGCAAGAGATCGCACTGCAGGCGGCACGGAACTACCGCGCACTGAGAGCGCAAGGCGTGACGATACGCAAA
>NZ_JBKBSL010000058.1:0-12174 GCF_046291045.1 Caldimonas sp.
CGGGCACGGCCACGCACACCAGCCCTTCGATGAACTCTTCGTCGTCGACACTGTAGCCCTGTCGGCGGATGGCAGCGAGTTCGCGCTCCAGCGCTTCGGGCGTGGTCAGCGTGTGGGCCGTTTGCCGGGTGAGCGGCAGCTGGGCCAGCAGCTCGCGTCGCCGCGCGGCAGGCATGAAGGCGAGGAAGAGCTTGCCGCTGGCCGAGCAGTGCAGCGGCACGCGCGAGCCAGGGCGCAGGTCCAGCCGCAGGGGGAAGGCGGTCTCGACCCGGTCGAGGTAGATCACGTCGGCCCCGGCCAAGGCGGTGAGGTTGCAGGTCTCGCCCAGCTCGGCCACCAGTTGGGCCAACACCGCGTGGCGCAGGCCGCTGCGCGTGCTGGCGCGCAGCACGTTCTCGGCCAGACCCACGAGCCGCGGCGCGAGCCGGTAGCGCCGCCCTGACGGTTCGCGCCCCAGCAGGCCCCCAGCTTCGAGCTGCTGCAGCATGCGGTGGGTGGTGGGCTTGGGCAGGCCGCCGGCCGCTACCGCCTCGGCCAGCGTGAACGGGCCCTCCAGCGCGGCCAGACGCTCCAGCAGCTCGATCAGGCGCAGGCCGGGGGTGGACGTGCTTTCCATGAATCCTGTGTAAATCTCGAAAAACGAGACCGATTCGAAGAATTTTTCGGAATCTTGCCATCTGCCGGCTAA
This sequence comes from Caldimonas sp., assembly GCF_046291045.1. Taxonomy (GTDB): domain Bacteria; phylum Pseudomonadota; class Gammaproteobacteria; order Burkholderiales; family Burkholderiaceae_C; genus Caldimonas. The sequence goes on from NZ_JBKBSL010000058.1 coordinate 689, forward strand.
GGTGCAACGGCATTTCGCGGACCCTTTTTCCGAACTCCCGTGGTCATACCGCTCGACAACGTCGTCCTCACGGGGGCCTGTGGCGGCCTGGGCCAGGCCCTGGCACAGCATTTCCTGGCCACCGGCTCGCGCGTGGCCCTGGTGGGGCTGAACCGCCCGGTGCTCGAAGCGCTGGCCGCCCAGGCGCCGTCGCGCTGCCGCATCTACACCCCCGACGTGAGCGACAGCGCCGCCATGCAGGCCATGGCCGGGGACTGGATCGCACAGATGGGGCTGACCGATGCGGTGATCGCCAATGCGGGCGTGGCAGGGGGCTACGACACGGCGCAGGCCGGCGACCTGGCGGTGTTTCGCCGCATGCTGGAGATCAACCTGCTGGGCGTGGCCACCACCTTCCAGCCCTTCGTGGCCCCCATGCGTGAGCGTCGGCACGGCTTGCTGGTTGGCGTGGCCAGCCTGGCCGGCTGGCGGGGCCTGCCTGGCAACGGCGCCTACTGCGCCAGCAAGGCTGGGCTGATCCGCTACCTCGAAAGCCTGCGCGCCGAGTTGCGCGGCAGCGGCGTGGGCGTGCTCACGGTGAGCCCGGGGTACTTGCGCACCGCGCTGACGGCCGGCAACCGCTTCGCGATGCCCGGGCTGATGGAGCCCGACGAGGCGGCCCACCGCATCGCGCAGGCCATGGTGCGCAGGCGCGAACATTGCGTGTTGCCCTGGCGGCTGGGCTTGCTGCAGCGCCTGCTCGGCTGGATGCCCGCTGCCTGGACCGATGCCCTACTGCTGCGTCAGCCGCGCAAGCCCCGCGTGGGCGAGCCCGGCGCCACCCCCATTCCTGGACTCACGTCGTCGCATGAAAAGAACTGAGGTCCAAATCCCGGCGCCGGCCGCCGCCCCCGTGCTCGATCGCGGTCCGGCCCTGGCCCTGATCGGCGCCGGCCCTTCGGGCCTGGCGGCTGCGCGCAACCTCGCCAAGCTCGGTCTGCCCTTCCAGGGCTTCGAGGCCCATACCGACGTCGGTGGCTTGTGGGACATCGCCAACCCACGCAGCACGGTCTACGAATCGGCCCACCTGATCTCGTCGAAACGCACGACCGAGTTCACCGAATTTCCGATGCCCGACACGGTGGCCGATTACCCCAGCCACCGCGAACTGCGCCAGTATTTCAGCGACTTCGCCGATCGCTTCGGACTGCGTGCGTACTATCGCTTCGGCACCCGTGTGCTGCGGGCCGAGCCGCTCGACGACAGCGACACTGCACGCTGGCGCGTGACGAGCCAGGCCCTGGATGGCACGGTGGCGGTGGAAGACTATGCCGGTCTGGTGGTGGCCAACGGCACCCTCGCCGAACCGCAGATGCCGCATCTCGACGGCGCGTTCAGCGGCGAGCTGATGCACACCGCGCAATACAAGCATCCGGAGATCTTCCGCGGCAAGCGCGTGCTCATCGTGGGCGCGGGCAACAGCGGCTGCGACATTGCGGTGGACGCGGTGCATCACGCGCGCAGCGTGGACCTCTCGGTACGGCGGGGCTACTACTTCGTCCCCAAGTACGTGTTCGGCAAGCCGGCCGACACCCTGGGCGGCAAGATCCGCCTGCCCGCCTGGCTCAAGCAGCGGGTGGACGCCACGGTGCTGAAGTGGTTCACCGGCGACCCAGTGCGCTTCGGATTCCCGAAGCCCGATCACCGCATGTATGAATCCCACCCGGTGGTGAACTCGCTGGTGCTCTACCACGCCGGGCATGGCGACATCGGCGTGCGCGGCGACATCCGCCGCTTCGAGGGCGCCACCGTGCACTTCGCCGACGGCAGCGCGCGCGAGTATGACCTGGTGATGTGTGCCACCGGCTACAAGCTGCACTACCCCTTCCTCGACCGCGCACTGCTCAACTGGCGGGGCCAGGCGCCGCAGCTTTACCTCAACATCTTCCATCCACGCCTGCACACGCTTTTCGTGATGGGCATGATCGAGGCCAGCGGCATCGGCTGGCAGGGGCGCTACGAACAGGCCGAGCTGATCGCTCGCTACTGGCAGGCCCGCATGCAGGGGCGGCCGGCTGCCGAGGCGCTGAACCGGCGCAAGGCCGGGCCACCGCCCGACCTGAGCGGTGGCTATCGCTACCTGAAGCTCGAACGCATGGCCTACTACGTCCACAAGGACACCTACCGCCGCGCCGTGCGCGACGCGATTGCCGCGTTGGCCTGAGAACGCTCACGAGGCAAGGAGACCCCAGTGTTGCCCGTCGACGAAGTCCGGCTCAACTTCAACCCCGCCTCGCTGGCGGCGCTCAACGTCATCCTCGCCTTCCTGATGTTCGGCATCGCGCTGGACAGCCGGGTGGCCGAGTTTCGCCGCGTGGTGCGCATGCCCCTGGCCATGGGGGTGGGCATCGTCGCGCAGTTCGTGGTGCTGCCGGCGGTCACCTACTTGCTCACGCTCGTGCTGCAGCCGGGCCCCAGCATCGCACTGGGCATGATCCTCGTGGCGTGCTGCCCGCCGGGCAACATCTCCAACATCCTCACCCACCGCGCTGGCGGCAACGTGGCGCTGTCGGTGTCGATGACGGCGGTCACCAATCTGCTGTCCATCGTGGTGATGCCGCTGAACTTCGCCTTCTGGGCGGGCATCCACCCCACCGCGGCGCCGTTGCTGCGCACCATCGCGCTCGACCCCGTACAGATGGTGCTGCACATCGTGGCCATCATCGGCATTCCCTTCGCGCTGGGCCTCTTGTGCGCCGAGAAGCTGCCCCGCATGGCCGATCGCATCAAACGCCCGGCGCGCTGGTTGAGCTTGTTCTTCCTGATCGCCTTCATCGTCGGGGCCATCGCAGGCAACTGGCGCTACTTCCTCGACTACGTGGGCCTGGTGCTGCTGGCCGTGGTGATTCATGACGCCCTGGCCTTCGGCACGGGCTATGCCTGCGCCTCGGCGATGAAACTGCATGAGTACGACCGCCGCGCCATCTCCATCGAGGTGGGCATCCGCAATGCCGGTTTGGGGCTGGTGCTGATCTTCAGCTTCTTCGGCGGCCTGGGCGGCATGGCGGTGGTGGCGGGCGTCTGGGGCTTCTGGGACATCATCGCCGGCTTGTTGCTGGCCGGCTGGTGGGCGAGGCGCCCCATGCCGCAGCGCGCGAGCGCGGCGGCGCGGGAGCCTGCATGACGGTGCGGGTGCTGGTCACGGGGGCGGACGGCTTCCTCGGTCGCAGCCTGGTGCCGGCGCTCGCGATCCACCCGGACGTCGGAACCGTGGTGGCGCTCGACGTGCGTGAGGTGCCGCTTGAGCGTCGCGTGCCGGGCGTCGTTCACCGGACGCAGGACGTGCGCGACCGTGGACTCGTTCGGACGCTGCGGGATGCGGCCATCGACACGGTCGTCCACCTGGCCTGCATCGTCACGCCGGGCAGAGCCAGTCACCGCGAGTTCGAGTATTCGGTGGACGTCGGGGGCAGCCTCAACGTCATCCAGGCCTGTGTGGGCGCCGGCGTGAAGCATCTGGTCGTGTCGTCGAGCGGGGCGGCCTATGGCTACCACCCCGACAACCCCGCCTGGATCACCGAGGACCAACCCCTGCGCGGCAACGAGGCCTTTGCCTACGCCTACCACAAGCGGCTGGTCGAAGAGATGCTGGCGCAGGCCCGTGTCAGTCATCCCCACCTGGCCCAGACGGTCCTGCGCATCGGCACCATCCTGGGCCGCACCGTGGACAACCAGATCACCGCACTCTTCGAGAAGCCCCGCTTGCTGGCCATCCGGGGTTCGGCCAGCCCCTTCGTCTTCGTGTGGGACGAAGACCTGGTGGCCCTGTTCGTGCAGGCCGTGACCCGACCGCGGCCTGGCATCTACAACGTGGCCGGCGATGGTGCCCTGGGCGTGCGCGAGCTGGCGCAGCGCTTGGACAAGCCCGTGCTCGAGCTGCCCGCCGGCCTGCTGCGGGCGGCGCTGCACGTGGGCCGCTGGACTGGCACCACCCGCTACGGCCCCGAGCAGCTCGACTTCCTGCGTTACCGCCCCGTGCTCGACAACACGCGCCTGAAATCGGCCTTCGGCGGTGTGCTGCGCAAGACCAGCGCCGAGGCCTTCGAGGCCTGGCGGCAGGCGAGGGCGCTGCACGCGCGCGCCGGCGCATGACACGCCGCGACTACCTCGCCGCGCTGGCCGTGGTGGTGATCTGGGGCCTGAACTTCGTCGTGATGAAGGTCGGCCTGCAGGGCCTGAGCCCCTCGCTGCTGGGGGCCCTGCGCTTTGCCGCGGCCTCGCTGCCCTTCCTGTTCTTCGTGCCCTGGCCGCGCGTGCCGCTGCGCTTCGTGCTGGCCTATGGCTTGGCGCAGGGCGTGGGCCAGTTCGGCTTTCTCTTCTTTGCGCTGCACCTGGGCATGACGGCGGGCATGGCCTCGGTGGTGATGCAGACCCAGGCCTTCTTCACCCTGGGGCTGGGGGCCTTGCTGCTGGGCGAGCGCGCACGGCCGCAGCAGTGGCTGGGCGTGGGGCTGGCGGCGCTGGGTCTGGGCTGTATTGCCGTGGCGCATGGCGAAGGCCCGCAGCAGATGACGCTGATCGGCTTCGTGCTCACGCTCGGGGCGGCCTTCATGTGGGCCGCCTCGAACATCGTGGCGCGGCACGCCAGTGCCGCCGCGTCCGGCTACGACCCCAAGGCCTTCATCGTCTGGAGCAGCCTCGTGCCCGTGCTGCCCTTCCTCGGCGCGGCGCTGTGGATCGACGGTCCCGAGACGGTGGGGGCGTCCCTCACCGGCCTGAGCCTGGGCTCGCTGCTGTCGGTGCTCTACCTGGCCTGGCTGGCCACGCTGCTGGCCTACACGCTGTGGACGCGCCTGCTGCAACGCCACCCGGTGGGCCGGGTGGCGCCGTTCTCGCTGCTGGTGCCGGTGGTGGGCCTGTGGGCCGCGGCCGCGGCCTTCGACGAGCAGCCCTCGCCGCTGCAATGGCTGGGCAGCGCCGGCGTGCTGGCCGGGCTGCTGGTGCATCAGTTCGGGGCCCTGGGCTTGAGCGCTTGGCAGCGATGGCGGGCGGGGTAGTCTGCCCTCAGGCGTCGGCCAGCGGCACGTCGCGCCCGTCCGGCGCCTGCAGCGCCATCAGGCTGATCACCTGCTCGAGCAGGCCGTTGAGTTGCGCCAGGGCTGAAGGGTCCAGGCGTTCCAGCGCATCAGGCAGAATGCCGGCTACCGGCTGGGGGGCGGACTGCGCGATGCGAGCACCCGCTTCGCTCAGAAACAGGCTCACCACACGCTGATCGCGCTGGTCGCGTCGGCGTTCCACCAGGCCTTTGCGGTCCAGCGATTCGACCAGATTGCTCGCGGTGGCCTGCTGGATGCCCAGCGCCTGGGCCAGCTGGGTCACGCGGATCCCCGGCTGAGACTGGATGGTGACCAGGCACCACAATTGGGAGCCGCTGACTCCGGTGGCTTCCTGCACGTGCTGAAAATGCTGTTTGATCGAGCGCACGATCATGCGGAAGCTGCGCAGGGCGCGCAGCACCTCGGCGGGCAGGGTGGGATTCTCGCTGGGATGGGAGACCATGGAAGCCGCTAGGGGATCGTTCGAGGGGGCGGGCCGTTGTGTGGCATGGTCCCCCCATAACGCTTCACCCGGTGCTGGGTTGACGCAGCACTTGCGGCCGCAGGCCGCCGGGACGACACGAACAAGAAAGGGAATCGCGCCATGCTTGAATCCATCCTCGGCACCTTGGGAGTCAGTCTGTCTGGCTCGGGCGGACTGCTCTGGGGCTCGCTAGTCATCATCGTGGGGGCGCTCGTCGGCGAGGCCGTGTTCCGCTGGGTGGGATTGCCTCGCATTGTGGGCTATGCCTTGGCCGGCATGGGCGTGGGCTTGGCTGGCTACGGCATGGCGGCCGGCCAGCTCTCGCCCTCGCTGCGCGTCATCATCGACCTGGCCCTGGGCTTGCTGCTCTTCGAGCTGGGCTCGCGGGTCTACCTGCGATGGCTGCGCACCAACCCCTTCCTGCTCGTCACCAGCCTGGCCGAGTCGCTGCTGACCTTCGGGGCGGTCTATCTGGCAATGCGCTGGGCGGGGCTGGCCGCGCCGGCCGCCGTGGCCCTGGCGGTGCTGGCCGTGCCCACCTCGGCGGCGGTGATTTCGCGTGTGGCCTCCGAGTTCCGGGCGGCCGGACAGGTGACCGAGCGGGTGTCGATGATGACCGCGCTCAACACCCTGTATGCCGTATTCGCCAGCAAGCTGCTGCTGGCCTGGCTCGACCTGGACACCGGCCAGAACCCGGTGCAGGCCATCGTGCAACCCTTGTACGTGGTGGCCGGCTCGGTGCTGGTGGCCGGCCTGCTGGGCTATGCCGTGGCCCGCGTGGCGCGCGGGCTCGACCTGCGCAACGAGAACTCCACCCTGCTGCTGCTGGGCCTCATCACCCTGGCCCTGGCCCTCACCCAGGTGCTCAACCTGTCCACGCTGCTCGTGCCGCTGATGGCCGGCCTGTGGCTGCGCAACACCACCGAGCGGCCCTGGGTCTGGCCGCGCCATTTCGGCACGGCCGGCGGCGTGCTGGTGCTGCTGCTGTTCGTGATCGTCAGCACGTCCTGGTCCCCCGCGGCGTTGGCGGCCGGGGCCGGCCTGGCCATCCTGGCCATGGCGGTGCGTCTGGCCGCCAAGGCCGGGGCCGTGCTCACCCTGGGCTGGTTCAGCGGGCAGTCGATCCGCCAGGGCCTGGGCCTGAGCCTGGCGCTCACGCCCATGTCGGCCACGGCCCTGGTGCTCTATGCCGACTTGCAAGGCTCGCATGCCGTCTTTGCCGCGCAGATCGCCCCCATTGCCCTGAGTGCCGTGGCGCTGATGGAACTGCTGGGCGCCCTGGCCGTGCTGGCCGCCCTGCGCGGCGCCCGTGAGATCACCCCCCAGCGCGGGGCCTGAGCCCTGACCCCTGAGGACACCCCATGAGCCTGGAAGCCTTCTCCACCTCCGAACCGCTGACCCTGGGCGTCGAGCTCGAACTGGCCATCGTCAATCGCCACGACTACGACCTCTCGCCCAGCTCGGCCGACCTGCTGCGCCTGATGGCCAAGCGCAAGATCCCCGGCGACGTCAAGCCCGAGATGACCGACAGCATGATCGAGCTGTCCACCGGCATCTGCCGCAACCACGCCGATGCCCTAGGCCAGCTCACCGAGATCCGCGACGCGCTGGTCGAGTGTGCGCGCAAGCTCAACGTGGGCCTGTGCGGGGGCGGCACCCATCCCTTCCAGGACTGGAGCGAACGGCGCATCTTCAACACGCCGCGCTTCCACATGCTCTCCGAACTCTACGGCTACCTGTCCAAGCAGTTCACCATCTTCGGCCAGCACGTGCACGTGGGCTGCCCGGGGCCGGACGATGCCCTGGTGCTGCTGCACGGCCTGTCGCGCTTCATCCCCCACTTCATCGCGCTGTCGGCCTCCAGCCCCTATGTGCAGGGCACCGACACCGGCTTTCACTCGGCGCGGCTGAATTCGGTGTTCGCCTTCCCGCTGTCGGGCCGCGCCCCGTTTTGCACCACCTGGGACGACTTCCGCCTCTTCTTCGAGAAGATGACCCGCACCGGCGTGGTCCAGAGCATGAAGGACTTCTATTGGGACATCCGACCCAAGCCCGAATTCGGCACCATCGAGGTTCGCGTGCTCGACACACCGCTCACCATCGACAAGGCCGCCGCCCTGGCGGCCTACATCCAGTGCGTGGCGCGCTGGCTGACGGAGGAAAAACCCTTCGAGCTGGCCGAAGACGACTACCTCGTCTACACCTTCAATCGCTTCCAGGCCTGCCGCTTCGGTCCCGAGGGGACCTTCGTCGATCCCAAGACCGGCGAGCACCGCTCGCTGCGCGAGGACATCCTGGCCACCCTGGCCCGACTGGAGTCGCATGCCATCGAGCTGAAGGCCGAGGCGGCCCTGGACTACCTGCGCCTGGAACTCGAGCGCCACGGCAACGACGCCACCTGGGCGCGCCAAGTCCACGCTCGTGAGCGCCTGCTGCCCGAGCTCGTCCGGCAGCAGTGCGAACGATGGAGCGGGGAGCGATCGACCGACAAGTAGTAATTTAACTACATCTACTCCAGCGTAGGGACTTTCCCATCTGCCCTCACAACTGCAGTTCCGCGTGGCAAAACGAGGAAAATAACACTTTCAAATCAATAGCTTATGAAGTACGCCGGCATCATCGGCAGTTCAGGGTTGACCCTAGGATTGATCTTGTAGTTTTACTTCTTGAGAATCGCGCTCGCCGTATCTGGAGGCTGAGCGTGCCCTGGCTTCGTCCATCGTGGCCCCTCCCGGTACCGAACTCAGGAGACGACGATGACGAACGGGATGAGACGAGGCTGGGGCCGTTTGACGGCATCCCTGGCGATGGCCGGTGTGGTCGGCTTGCTGGCCGCCTGTGGCGGCGGCGGCGGGGGCGGCGACGATGCCGGTGCCAGTGCGGTGGCGCCGGCCACGTTGCGGGTTCACTACCAGCGCACGGGCGGTGACTACGCGGGCTGGGGCGTCTACGCCTGGCATGGTCCGACGACCCCCTCGACCGGCTGGCCCGGCTCGCCGCGCTTCGAGTTCGGGGCCTCTGACGGCTTTGGCCGCTATGTCGACATTCCCGTGAACCCGTCGGCCGGCCGGATGGACTTCCTGCTGAACCGGCCGACCAGCGCCTCCGAAGCCGAGAAGGACCAGGAGTGCGACCGTGTGGCGACCTTCGCGGCCGACATCGCCACGCGCGGCCAGGAGATCTGGCTCAAGCAGGGCGATTGCACCACCTACGACAGCGCCCAGGCCGCCAGTGGCGTGAACATCGGCCATGCTCGCGCCATGTGGCTGTCGGCCGCGCGCCTGGTCTGGCCCAACCTGCCGCCCGGCGGCGAACTGCGCCTGTACCACGCTGCCCACGGAGGCATCACCGTCAATGCTTCGGGTGTCCAGGGGGCCGACGGCTTTCACGCGCTGAGCGCCGCCGCGCTGGACACCGCGCTGCGCGAGCGCTTCCGCCACCTGGCCAGTGCGCCGGCCTTCGCGCTGCCGACGCTGGCGGCCTCCGAGGTCCGCTCGTTGCTCAAGGGCCAGCTCGTCGTGGCGCGGCTGGTCCAGGGCCAGGTCACCCATGCCACCCAATTGCAGATCCAGGGGGTGCTCGACGACGTGTATGCCGCCCAGGCTCGTGACCAGACCTTGGGGGTGAGCTTCGACGAAGCGGGCCGTCCGGTCTTCCGTGTGTGGGCGCCCACGGCGCGCTCGGTCGAGCTGGCTGTCGTCGGGCAGCCCCTGCGCACGATGACCGAGGATCCCGGCTCCGGCGTGTGGAGTCACACTGGCGAAGCCGCCTGGGTGAACAACGCTTACTACACCTACCGGGTGCAGGTCTACTCGCGCCAGGACGGCGGGGTGGTCACCAACACCGTGACCGACCCCTATGCCGTCACCCTCAATGCCAACAGCCAAGCGGCGATGGTGGCGCGGCTGTCCGATGCGATGTTCAAGCCCGCCGGATGGGACGGCCATGCCATCCCGCCGCTGCAGGCGCACTCCGACAGCGTGATCTACGAACTGCACGTGCGCGACTTCTCGGCCAACGACGCCACCGTGCCGGCGGCGCACCGAGGCAAGTACACCGCCTTCGCGCAGACCGGCACCGACGGCGTGCGCCACCTGCAGGCCCTGGCCTCGGCCGGCCTCACCCACGTGCACCTGCTGCCCACCTACGACCTGGCCACCATCCCCGAGACCGGCTGCGTGACGCCATCGATCACCTCGGCCGGCGCCACCAGCGAAGCACCCCAGGCCACCGTTGCGGCCACCAAGGACGACGACTGCTTCAACTGGGGCTACGACCCGCGCCACTACGGCGCCCCCGAGGGCAGCTACGCCAGCGATGCGGCCGACGGCGCGGTGCGCGTGCGCGAATTCCGTCAGATGGTGCAGGCCCTGCACGCCCATGGCCTGCGCGTGGTGCTCGACGTGGTCTACAACCACACCAGCGGTAGCTTCCTCGACCGCATCGTGCCGGGCTACTACTACCGCCTCAACGGCGACGGCTTCATCGAGCGCTCGACCTGCTGCGAGAACACCGCGCCCGAGTACGCGATGATGGAAAAGCTCATGATCGACACGCTCAAAACCTGGGCGGTCGAGTACCAGGTCGACGGTTTCCGCTTCGACATCATGGGCCACATCCCGCTGGCCGCCATGCAGGCCGCCCGCACCGCGGTGGACGCCGCCGCCGGCCGAGCGCTGCTCTACTACGGCGAGGCCTGGAACTTCGGCGAGGTGGCCAACGACCGCCAGTTCGTCCAGGCCCGCCAGGCCCACCTGCGCGGCACGGGCATCGGCTCGTTCAGCGACCGCATCCGCGACGCCATCCGCGGCGGCGGCCCCTTCGATTCCGGCGATGCGGTGATCCGTCGCCAGGGCTTTGCCAATGGACGCTGCTACGACAACAACGCGCTCAACGGCAGCACCTGCACCTCCGAACAGCGCAGCGAGCTGCACTATCAGCAGAATCTCATCCGTCTGGGGATGGCCGGCAGCGTGCACGACTTCGTGCTCAACGGGCAGCTGGCGTCGGCCTACGACTATGGCGGCCAGCCCGCCGGCTACACCGCCGACCCGCACGAGGTCATCAACTATGCCGGCGTACACGATGGTGAAACGCTCTTCGACATCCACCAGTTCAAGCTGCCCACCACCACCACGGCGGCGGAGCGCGCGCGCGCCCAGGTGGTGGCGCTGGGCACGGTGCTGATGGGGCAGGGCATCCCCTTCCTGCATGCAGGCGACGAGCTGCTGCGCACCAAGAGCCTGGACCGCGACAGCTACAACGCCGGCGACTGGTTCAACCGCATCGACTGGTCGGCCACGACCAACTACTTCGGCACCATGGGCCTGCCCTCGGCCGAAAAGAACCAGGCCGAATGGGACCGCATGCGTCCGATCCTCAGCAACACCAACATCCCGCCCTCGGCAGCCGACATCCGGGCCACCCGCGACGCCGTGCTCGACCTGCTGCGCGTGCGCCGCGACACCACCATGCTGCGCCTGCGCAGTGGGGCCGACGTGCGCGATTGCGTCAGCTTCCCCGATGCCGCCGACCAGCGCGACGGCCTGATCGTGATGCGCGTGACCGGCCGCAAGAACAACGGCAGCCTGTGCGGTGACGGCCGCTATGCCAACCTGGTGGTGCTCATCAACGCCGCTCCCACCGTCCAGACCTATGCCGTGGCCACCCTGGCGGGCCGCAGCCTGAGCCTGCACCCCGTGCTGGCCAGCGGCAGCGACTCCCGGGTCCGGGAGGCGAGCTTCGCCTCCGGTACCGGCAGCTTCACCGTCCCCGGCCGCAGCGTGGCCGTCTTCGTGGAGCCAGCCGAGGCTCCCTGAGACTGCAGCCGTTCTCGTGACCCCGGGGCCTCGAGGCCGGCTCCGGCTTGTCGCCCGCCGGTGCCCGGCGGGCGTTTTTTTTGATGCATGCTCTGCGCCGCCCGGTAC
>NZ_JBKBSL010000005.1:0-111451 GCF_046291045.1 Caldimonas sp.
AGGCCGAGCGTGGCCCGGTCGATGCGGTGGTTCTGGGGGCCGCTGCAGGCGATCTTCAGCGCACCCAGCCGGTTGCCCAGTTCGGCGCAGCGCGTCAGCGGCCAGCCGCGCTCCAGGCCATAGAGCAGCGCGGCGCGGAAGGCGTCGCCGCAGCCGGTGGGGTCGATCACGGCCTGGGCCTTCACGCCGGGGACGTGCTGACGCTCGCCCTGGATCCAGACCTCGCAGCCGTGCTCGCCGAGCGTGACCACCACGCCGCGCAGGTGGGAACGCGACAGCGCGGCCAGATCCTGGCCGGTGCGTTCGCACAGCATGCGGGCCTCGTAGTCGTTCAGCGCGACCCAAGTGGCCTGCGACACGAAGCGGCTCAGTTCCTCGCCGTTGAACATCGGCAGGCCTTGGCCTGGATCGAAGATGAAGGGGATGCCGGCCGCGGCGAGCTGTTCGGCGTGCTCGAGCATGGCCTCGCGTCCGTCCGGCGCGATGATGGCCAGAGCGATGTCCTGGCGGGCGGGGACGCGGATATGGTGGGCCTGCGCCATCGCGCCCGGGTGGAAGGCGGTGATCTGGTTGTTGTCCAGGTCGGTCATGATGATCGCCTGGGCGGTGTAGTGGTCCTCGACCACGCGCACGTACTCGGTGGACACGCCCCAGTCGCGTAGGCGCTGGAGATAGTCCTGCCCGTCGCTGCCGAGCGCGGCCATCACCAGCGGGGTGCCGCCGAGCTGGTGCAGCGTGTAGGCAATGTTGCCAGCGCAGCCGCCGAACTCTCGGCGCAGTGTGGGCACGAGGAAAGAGACGTTCAGGATGTGGATCTGTTCCGGCAGGATCTGATCGCGAAAGCGCCCGTGGAAGTTGGTGATGGTGTCGAACGCGAGGGAACCGCAGATCAGTGCAGGCATGGACGGGCTCCGGGGCTGGGGATCGTCAGGGTTCAGGGGTAGAAGGCTTCGACCGTGTAGCCGGCCACGCGATGACCGGGGGTGCGGAAGTCCAGGCGCAAGGTGAGGTCGCCGCGCGCCGCGAGGGTGTCGCCGCTGCGGAAGTCCGAGGGCAGCAACGCGCGGCGCGCGACGAGCTGGCCTTGCAGGTCGGTCAGTGCCAGTTCGATGGCCGGCACGGCCAGCGGCACGTCGGCGCGGTTGCGCAGTTGCACCGAGAGACGATAGCTGTCCGGCGTGTTGCCAGGGGACAGGCTGCTGCTGTCCACCACGACGTGCTCGATGGAGGGCCAAGGGCCGATTCGACAGCCGGTCCAGGCGCATAGCTGCTCCAGCCAGGGGCGTGTGCCCGGATGGTGGGCGGCGAGCCAGTGGCGTTCGTGGTGGGCCCATTGCAGGGCCAGCCCAACCATCAGGAGCAGGGCGGCCAGGCCCAGCGCAGCGCGCACCACGGGGTGGCGCCAGCGGGCCTCGCGCTCGGCCCGGCGCAGGAAGCTCGGGGTGGCGGCGGCTGGCTCGTCCTGCGCGGCGCCTCGCTCGCGCGGGCTGCGGCGCCGCGTGAGCGGCGCGGGAGGCGCAGCGGCCCGGGGCGTCCAGGCCGCGGGGCGCGGCGCGTCGGCATCGTCCTCGCCATGCAGGCGGCTGTCCAGGCGGGCATCGGCGAACTCGTGTTCCACGTCCCCTTCGTGCTGGGCGCCGTAAGTGCTGCGGTCGAGGAAGCGCGAGTCCAGCACCTCGGAGGTGGTGGGGGCGTCGTCCTCGCCGGCCGCATCCCGCCAGGCTGGAGCGGGAGGGCGGGCGGCAGCCGGGGGAGGGGCGTGGGCGGGCAGCGGGGCCACATCGCTCGAAGCCCGCGACAGCAAGGCGCCCAGGCCGGCCTGCACGGCGGCAGTCGGGCTGCCTTCCGGGGGGCTGGAGGCCGGGGCCGTGCCGCTGGTGGGAGCCGGGTCGCGTTCGAGGTCGAAGAGCCCCTCGAGGGCGTTGAAGACTTCGTTGCAGCGACCGCAGCGCACCCACCCCTCGGACACCTTGAGCTGGTCCTGCACCACGCGGAAGGCGGTATGGCAGGCGGGGCAGCGGGTGGCCAGGCTCATGGCGCGAATGATGCCACGATGAGGGGTCCGCGCTGTCGGTCGCGGGGCTCAGTCACGGCGGGCGGTCATCAAGATCCAGCCTTCGTCCCGGTCGCTGACTTGTAGGTGCAGCCAGGGGGCATAGGCGGCGCGAAGTTCGTCGGCCTGACGCTCCAGGATGCCGGCGAGCACCAGGTGGCCGCCGCGTTCGACGTGGCCGCACAGCAGGGGGGCGAGCAGCTTGAGCGGCGTGGCCAGGATGTTGGCCAGCACGAGTGGATAAGCCCCCTGGGCCTGCTCGGGCAGCCCGGCGTGGAGCACCACGCCATTGGCCTGCGCGTTGCGGCGGGTCGCTTCGACGGCGGCCGGGTCGATGTCCACGGCGTCGATGTGCTGGGCCCCATGAAGCGCCGCGCCGATGGCCAGGATGCCCGAGCCGCAGCCGTAGTCGAGCACACGCCTCCACTGGCCGCCCAGGGACGGCGCCTGCGTGGCGATCCAGCGCAGGCACATGCGCGTGGTCGGATGGGTGCCCGTGCCGAAGGCCAGGCCCGGGTCGAGGCGGATGATCCTCTCGGCCTGCGCCGGCGGCTCGTGCCAGGTGGGGACGATCCAGAAGCTGGGCGTGATCTCCACCGGCGCGAACTGCGATTGCGTCAGGCGCACCCAATCTTCGTCCGGCACGTCCTGGATCGCGACGACGTGCACGTTGCCGGCCCACTCCTGCGCCAGCAGCAGCGTGGCGGCTTCCAGCGCGGCGTCCTCGTCGGGGTAGAGGGCCTTGACCGTGGAGCGCTGCCAGCCCGCACGGGGGGCCGGCAGGCCGGGCTCGCCGAACAGGGCCTGCTCGGCTGCGCTGTCGGCGTCGGCGTCCTCGACGGAGACCGACAGCGCGTCGAGCTCCATCAGCGCGTCGGACACCGTCTCGACGTCGGCTTCGGCGGCCAGCACGATGAGCTCGACCATGATCTCAACGCTGGTGTTGTGCCATCCAGCCTTCCAAGTAGTGGATGCTGGTGCCGCCTTCCATGAACTTGGAATCGACCATCAGCTCGCGGTGCAGCGGGATGTTGGTCTGGATGCCCTCGACCAGGGTCTCGGACAGCGCGATGCGCATGCGTGCCAGCGCCTGTTCGCGGGTGTCTCCGTGAACGATGATCTTGCCGATCATCGAGTCGTAGTGCGGCGGCACGAAGTAGTTGGTGTAGATGTGCGAGTCCACGCGCACGCCGGGGCCGCCGGGGGCATGCCACATCGTGATGCGCCCGGGGGAGGGGGTGAACTTGTACGGGTCCTCGGCGTTGATGCGGCACTCGATGGCATGGCCGCGCATCTCGATGTGGCGCTGCGAGAAGGGCAGCTTCTCGCCGGCGGCCACGCGGATCTGCATCTGGACGATGTCGATGCCGGTCACGAGCTCGGTCACCGGGTGCTCCACCTGCACGCGGGTGTTCATCTCGATGAAGTAGAACTCGCCGTTCTCGTAGAGGAACTCGAAGGTGCCGGCGCCACGGTAGCCGATCTTCTTACAGGCATCGGCACAGCGCGCGCCGATGCGTTCGATCACGCGGCGCGGGATGCCCGGCGCCGGCGCTTCCTCGATGATCTTTTGATGGCGGCGCTGCATCGAGCAGTCGCGCTCACCCAGGTAGACGGCGTTGCGGTGCTGGTCGGCCAGGACCTGGATCTCGATGTGGCGGGGGTTCTCGAGGAACTTCTCCATGTAGACCGCGGAATTGCCGAAAGCAGCACCGGCCTCGGCCCGGGTGGTCTGTACGGCATGGATCAGCGCGGCCTCGGTGTGCACCACGCGCATGCCCCGCCCGCCCCCGCCGCCGGCGGCCTTGATGATGACCGGATAGCCGATCGAGCGGGCGATGCGGATGATCTCTTTCGGATCCTCGGGCAGGGCGCCTTCGGAGCCCGGCACGCAAGGCACGCCGGCCTTGATCATCGCGGCCTTGGCCGAGACCTTGTCACCCATGATGCGGATGGACTCGGGCGTGGGGCCGATGAAGGTGAAGCCGCTTTGCTCGACACGCTCGGCGAAGTCGGCGTTCTCGGACAGGAAGCCATAGCCGGGGTGGATGGCTTCGGCGTCGGTCACTTCGGCGGCCGAGATGATGGCCGGCATGTGCAGGTAACTTTGCGAGGAAGGCGCCGGGCCGATGCACACGGCCTCGTCGGCCAGCTTGACATACTTGGCGTCTCGGTCGGCCTCGGAGTAGACCACCACCGACTGAATGCCCATCTCGCGGCAGGCGCGCTGGATCCGCAGGGCGATCTCCCCGCGGTTGGCGATCAGGATTTTCTTGAACATCGAGTGCGCCTCACTCGATGATCATCAGCGGTTGGCCGTATTCCACGGCCTGTCCGTTCTCGCACAGGATTTGGGTGACCGTGCCGGACTTGTCGGCCTCGATCTCGTTCATGATCTTCATCGCCTCGATGATGCAGATCGGGTCGCCTTCCTTGACCTGTTGGCCCACTTCGACGAAGGGCTTGGCACCGGGGCTGGATGCACGGTAGAAGGTGCCCACCATGGGCGACTTGACCGCATGGCCCGCCGGGGCGGCCGGTGCCGGGGCGGCGCTGGTCGCGGGGGTCGGGGCGGGCGCGGCGGCCATCGCCGTCACCGGCGCCGGAGCCAGCACCGGAGCGGCCACCACGGGCGCCAGGGCCGGGGCCTGGCCGTCGGACTTCACGATGCGGACCTTGCCGTCAGCTTCGGTGATCTCCAGCTCCGAGATGTTCGACTCGGACACCAGATCGATCAGGGTTTTGAGCTTGCGTAGATCCATGGTGGCTCTCTCCAACAGACTTCGAGGTGGATTGTTGTGATCGGCGCGCATTGTGCACCGATCTTTTTTTATATGATGAAAATCAGGCGGGGGTCCGGGCCAAGCGCTCGAGGGCGTAGTGGAGCGCGAGTCGGTAGCCGCTGGCCCCCAGGCCGCAGATCACGCCTTCGGCCAAGTCCGACAGGTAGGAGTGATGGCGGAAGGCCTCGCGGCGGTGGATGTTGGACAGGTGGACCTCGACGAAGGGTAGGGCCACCGCGGCCAGGGCGTCGCGCAGGGCCACACTGGTGTGGGTGTAGGCGGCGGGGTTGATCAGGATGAAGCGGGTGCCGTCTTGGCGGGCGGCATGGATGCGGTCGACCAGCGCGCCTTCGTGGTTGCTCTGAAACGAAACCAGCATCTGGCCGTGATCTTGCGCGATCTTTGCAAGATCTGCGTTGATTTGCTCCAAAGTGGTCGATCCGTAGACCTGCGGCTCGCGGGTGCCGAGCAGGTTGAGGTTGGGGCCGTGAAGGACGAGGATCGACATGCGAGACGGGGCGATGAGGCCAGATTTTGGTGACGAAGGCGTGACTTTAAGCGCAAATCACGTCAGAAGTCGAGAAATTGTTTCAATCGACCCCGTCGGTCGCATGGGCGGGTGGTCCGCTGCTGCGCTGCCTTCGTCTTGCCGCCCTGGGCTGGTGGGGGCCGAGCGCTGAGGCTCAGGCGGTGGGGTGCATCCAGCTCAGCAACTCATCGTAGCTGGTTTCCCCGAGTTTGCGGTGCGTGATTTCGCCAGCGGCGTTGAGCGCGACCGTGAAGGGCAGGGCGCCGGCGGTGTTGCCCAGGGTCTTGCCCAGTTCGGTGCCTGCAAAGCCGGCGATGGCGATCGGGAAGCTCACCGGGATTTTGGCCAGGAACTCGCGCACCGCTTCCGGCCGGTCGATGGCCAGGCCGAGCACTTGCCAGCCCTGGGTGCGGTGGCTGCGGTGGAAGCGGTCGAGTTCGGGCATCTCCTTCACGCACGGCGGGCACCAGGTGGCCCAGAAGTTGACCACCAGCGGCCGGCCGGCGAACTGGCGCAGGGCCACGCGGCTGCCATCGGGGGCCTCGAAGGTCTGGGCGAACAGGGTGGCCGCGGCGTCGGCGGCCGCGGCGGCGGGGCGCAGGCGCCACCAGGCCAGCCCCGCCCCGCCCAGGGCGGCGGTGCCGGCCGCGCCAGCGTACAGAAGGAAGTGCCGTCGGTTCATCGGGGGGTCGAAGTCGCAGGGTCCATCAGGGCGCGCACGGCCGCCAGCGATCCTCTTTCGCTGCGGCCCCGGGCATCACGACGCAGGGCCCCGCGCAGGTCGTCTCGGTCGTAGATGCCCAGGTGGACGAGCACCGGCTGCGTCAACGTGGGGTGCCGGTCGGTGACGGTCAGCACGTCCACCGGCTCGCCGCGCCAGCCCTGGGTCTGCCCCACGTCATAGGGAATGCGCAGGTTGAGCAGGGTGATCTCGGCCGATTTGGGGTCGTCGCAGAAAAGGTTGATCCAGACGTCGCTGTGGCGCGTGGCGGTGCCGTTCCAGACGGCACCCGTCAGGTGCGGGTCGAAGCCGGCCAGGCGCTCCATCCAGCGCAGAGCCACGCTGCGCAGCGCGGCGAGTTCGACCGGCTGAGTGTCGGCGCAGAAGAGTTCGATGTAGGCGCGCACTTCGTCTTCGACCATCGCGTTGTCGGGCAGGTCCACTGGGCCGCTGCGGCGCGAGGCCACGAGCTTGGCGGCGCGGCGCTTGGCCGGCCCGTACTCCATCCCGTCTTCGACGATGAGGCGGGCGGCGGCGGCGGCGATTTCGGCGGTGAGGTCGGAGGGGGGCATGGCGGTCAGACCCGCGGGGGGCTGGCAGGTTCAGGGCAGGGTCACGGCTCCCATGCGGGCGAGGATGGTCTGCGCCCGGCGCTGCAGGTAGGGCGAGTGGGGACGCTGCTCGTAGCGGCGAGGCGCGGGCAGCATCACCGCCAGCCGGGCCGCTTGCCAGGGGGTGAGTTGGTCGGCCCCGACGCCGAAGTAGTGCCGTGCGGCGGCTTCGGCGCCGAACACGCCTTCGCCCCATTCGACATGGTTCAGGTAGAGCTCCAGGATGCGGCGCTTGCTCAGGACGTGCTCGAGCATGTAGGTGATGATGATCTCCTGCCCCTTGCGCAGGAAGCTGCGTTCGCCCGACAGGAAGAGGTTCTTGGCCAGTTGCTGGGTGATCGTCGAGCCGCCGACGATGCGCACCGGCCGCGTCGGCGCGCCGGGGCGCTGCCGGGCCAGGCGCTCGGCTCGTTCCAGGGCCTGCTGGTTGCGCTCCCAGGCGCGTTCGATGGCGTCCCAGTCCACGCCGTCGTGCTCGGCGAAGCTGGCGTCCTCGGCGGCGATCACCGCGCGCTTGAGGTGGTCGGAGATGCGGTCGGCATCGCGCCATTCCTGGCGCCAGGGCAGGCGGCCGTGCTCCAGGGTGATGCGCCAGGCCTGGCTGCGTTGGAAGGTGGTGGACTGCGGGTCGATGACGAGCATCAGCCCCACCCGGGCGAGGAAATACAACTGCAGCGACAGGGCGCAGACTGCAAGGAGGGCGCCAAAGCGCCAGGTCCAGGCGAGCAGGGTGCGCATCGGGGGCTCCTCAGCGAGCCAGGCTCGCGCGCAGCTCGCGCAGGATGTCGGCGGTGGGGGGGCGCACGCCGCGCCACAGGCAGAAGGCTTCGGCTGCTTGCTCCACCAGCATGCCCAGGCCATCACGCGCGGCCGCACCGTGCTCGCGCGCCCAGTGCAGGAAGGGCTCGGCGGCTGGGCCGTACATCATGTCCAGGGCCAGGGCCCCCGGGCCCAGCACGGCGGCCGGCACCGGGCTGCCGGCGCCTTGCAGGCTGGCCGCCGTGGCGTTGAGCACGAGGGCGTAGCCGGTGCCGCAGTCGTCCAGGCCGCAAGCTGACAGTGCCACGCCGTAGGCCTGGGCCCAGGCGGCATGGCGCGCGACGAGGGCCTGGGCCTTGTATGGGCTGCGGTTGGCCACCACCACGCGGCGCGGCCGCTCGGCCAGCAGCGGGCCCAGCACGCCGGCGCTGGCTCCGCCGGCACCCAGCAGCAGCAGGTCGCGGCCGGCCAGGTCGAGGCCGGCGTTGTGCTGCAAGTCGTGCACGAGACCGGCCCCGTCGGTGTTGTCGCCGAACCAGCCGTCGGGATCGAAGCGCAGGGTGTTGACCGCCCCGGCGAGCAAGGCCCGCTGGCTGCGCCGAGGGGCGAGGTCGTGGGCCTCGAACTTGAAGGGCACGGTGACGTTGCAGCCGCGGCCGCCGGCGCCGGCGAAGTCACGCACCGTGGCCGCAAAACCGTCGAGTGGCGCCAGCACGCGCTCGTACACGAGGTGCTGCCCCATCAGCGCCGCAAAGCGGGCGTGGATGTCGGGCGATTTGCTGTGGGCCACGGGGTGGCCGATCACCGCATAGCGGTCGGGTCGGGCGGCGGTGTCCATCAGTTGCCGGTGAGGGTGGTTTCCAGGGCCTGTTCGCGCGTGAAGCGAAAGCGCGAGACGACCACGATCTGATCGGCCTTGGCGCGCATCTCACGGGTGAAGGGGCCGAAAGGGCTGGCGGCGTGCACGATGGCCACGGCCTGGCGGTCGAGCACCGGCTGGCCGGAGCGCTGCACGACCTCGGTATCGACCACGCGCCCTTGGGCGTCGACGGTGACGATCATGGTGAGCTCGCCATAGAGCTTCCTGCCCTGGTGCTCGGGGAAGTTGCGCGTGCCGCGGTCCTCGATCTTGCGGCGCAGCTGGTCGTAGTAGATCGCGTAGGCCTCCTCGCGGGTGCTGGGGCTGATGTAGCGGCGCTTGGGCCGCGCGTTCTCTTCGTTGATGCGTTTTTCGATCTCGGCCAGCATGCGCAGCAGTTGGCGGCGCTTTTCCTCTTGCGATTGCGCCTCTTGGCTGCCTTGGTGGCTGCGGGGGTCGGGCGTGGGCAGCTGGGCCAGTTCGCGGCGCAGGCTGGCCAGCAGGCGCTCTTGCTGCTCCATCAGGGTCTCGATCTGGCGCTGCGCGTCTTCGAAGGCGTTGCCGGTTTCCAGCACGGCCGACGGCGGCAGGGGCGAGCTGGCGCGGCCACGCTCGACGTTGCCGCCGCCGGCCAGGTTGGCCTGGGCGATGGCCTGGGCCTGCTCAGGGCGCTCGGCGGAGCGCGCGTTGACGAGGATGACCTCCAGCGGGGTGTCCTCGAAGACACGGTTGAAGGCTTCGGGATCGACGAAGCGCACGGTCAACAGCAGGGCATGCACCCCCAGCGAGATGGCCAGGGCGATCTGCAGGGTGCTGAGCTTCTTGAGCATCGGGTCGGTGCGGGGTCAGGCGGCGGCGCCGGCAGGGTCGGCGGCTGGCGCAGCATTGTCGCCCTCGTCGATCTCGATGGCCAGGGCGATCGGGCCGGCGGTGTCCTCCTCCTCGCCTTCGTCTTCCACCGCCTCGGAGACGACCTCGTCCAGGCGTTCGACGAAGTTGGCATGCACGTCCAGCGTGAGTTCGTCCACCCCCGTGATGCGCACCCGCACGTGGGCGCCGCGCGGCAGGTTCTCGGTGCCGGCGGCGCGGAAGACCAGGGGCAGGGTGTCGGCACGCACCAGTCCGTCCTTGAGCACGGCGGCGGTGAGTTCCTGCAGGTCGTTTTGCACGAGGTAGCGCAGCGTCCAGTAACGCTCGATGCCGTGCTGGAAGTCGTTGTAGGCGGTGTAGGCCGCATCGAAGCCGGAGATCACCGAGAACAGCTCGGCGTCCTTGGGCTTGAAGGGCGCAGCCAGCGCGGCGGTGCGGCCATGGCGCGCGCAGGCGATGATCTGCCACTGATTGACGAGGTCGACGTAGCGGCGCAGCGGCGAGGTGGCCCAGGTGTACTGTTTCACGCCCATGCCGGCGTGGGGCAGGGGCTTGGTGCTCATGCGCACTTTCACCCCGGGCTGCAGGCTGGCCTGGCTGCGGTAGATGCCAGGCACGCCCAGCTCGGCCAGCCAGCCGCCCCAGGTGGCGTTGGCCAGGATCATGGCCTCGGCCACGATCAGGTCCAGCGGCTCGCCGCGCTTGCGCGTGGTGATCAGCACGGTCTCCCGGCCGGTGGGTTCGCGGCCGTCGTGGTCTGCCAGGCGGAAGCTGTAGTCGGGGCGGGTGAAGGTCTCGGGCTTGCCGCGCACCACTTCCCGCTGGGCTTTCAGGTGGCGCGCCAGGCGCCAGCAGAAGGCCAGCTCGGCCGGGAAGGGGTAGGCGGCCGCGGCGGCACCGCTCAGCGTATCGGCGGTGATCACGCCGTCGAGCTGGTCGTGGCGCAGGTTGGCGCCGATCGGCACGCGCTCCAGGCGTGTCTCGTGACCGCGCACTTCGAGCGTGGCTTCGTCGATCGTGAAGTAGATCGACACGGCCGGGCAGTCGCGCCCTTCCTGCAAGGTGTAGGCCTGCACCACCTCGTCGGGCAGCATGGTGATCTTGTAGCCCGGCATGTACACCGTGGAATAGCGTGCGCGCGCGACCTGGTCCAGCGCATCGCCCGGGGCGATCGCCAGGCCGGGTGCGGCGATGTGCACGCCGAAGACCACGGTGCCGGTGCCCAGGCCCTGCACCGACAGCGCGTCGTCGATCTCGGTGGTGGCCGAGTCGTCGATGCTGAAGGCCTGCACGGGGGCCACCGGCAGCTCATCGGTGACGGGCGGGGCGGCGAGGGCCGGGAAGCCATAGCCTTTGGGGAAGTGCTCGAACAGGAAGCGTCGCCAGTGGAACTGGTAGGGGCTGTCGATGGCCCCGGCCGCCTTGAGCAGATCCAGCGCGCTGTGGTGGGTCCGCTTGCTGGCCTCGACCACCGCCTTGTACTCCAGGGCGTTCTTGTCGGGCTTGAAGAGAATTTTGTAAAGCTGCTCGCGCACGGGCTCGGGGCAGCGCCCCGCGGCCAGCTCGGTCGCCCAGGCCTCGACCTGGGCCTGCTGCTGCTGTTTGCGCTCGATGGCAAGCAGCGCGGCCTTGACGATCTCCTCGGGCGCCTTCTTGAAGCGGCCCTTGCCGACGCGGCGGAAATAGTGGGGGGCCTCGAACAGGCGCAGCAGCGCCGCGGCCTGCTGCACCGCGTCGGCATGGGCGTCGAAATAGTCGCGCGCCAAGTCGGCGAAACCGAACTCGTCCTCGGGGGCGAATTCCCACGCCAGATCGAGGTCGATCTCCTGGGCCAGGGCCTGGGCCTGGGCGAGCAGTTGTGCAGGCGCGGGCTGCTCGAATTGCAGCAGCACGTGGGCCGACTTGACTTTCACGCGCTTGCCGGAGTCGAGCTCGATCTGCACCGAAGCCTCGGCCTGGGACATCACACGGCCGGCCAGGAATTTGCCGGCATCTTCAAACAGGGCGAACATGCCCCGATTGTCGCCTGTTCGGCCGCCGGCCTCAGACCGTCAGGCCGCCGGAGACTTCCAGCACTGCGCCGTTCACGTAGGAGGCCTCGTCGCTGGCCAGGAAGGCGTAGACGTTGGCAATCTCCTCGGGACGGCCCAGGCGCTTGAGCGGCACGTCCTCGCGCATCGCGGTGAGCACCTTGTCGGGGATGGTGGCGAGGATGGGCGTTTCGATGAAGCCCGGCGCCACCGCGTTGACGCGGATGCCCTTGGGCCCGAGTTCGCGCGACCAGGTCTTGGTGAAGCCGATCACGCCGAATTTGCTGGCCGCATAGTTGGTCTGGCCATAGTTGCCATAGATGCCCACCACCGAGGAGGCATTGAGGATCACGCCGGCGCCTTGTTCGAGCATGGCCGGCAGCACGGCCTGCGCGCAGTGGAAGACGCCGCGCAGGTTCACGTCGATGACGCGGTCGAACTGCTCCAAAGTCATCTTCTGCAGCCGCGCGTCTTGCGTGATGCCGGCGTTGTTGACCAGCACGTCGATGCGGCCGAAGCGGCTCAGCGTGGCGTCGGCCATCGCCTGGACCTGCTCGCGCGAGGTCACGTCCACCACCTGGCCTTCAGCCTGGGCGCCCAGGGCGCGGCACCTTGCCACGGCGGCGTCCACGGCCTCGCGGCGGATGTCGCACACCATCACGCGCGCGCCTTCGCGTGCGAATTTGAGGGCCGTGGCCAGGCCGATGCCCTGGGCCGCGCCGGTGACGATGGCCGTCTTGTCTTGCAGTCTCATGCGTGCTCCAGGAAGGAGAGGATGTCGTCGAGGTGATCGGGGAAGCTGCTGAGCGCGTGGTCGCCGCCTTCGAGCACCGTGAGCCGCGTGCCGGCATAGCGCGCCGCCATCTCGCGCCAGTCCAGCACCTCGTCGCCCTTGGCGATGAGCACGAAGTAGCGATCGGGCTGGGTGAGGGCTGCCGGCGTGAGGGCACGCAGCTCATCGATGAACTCGGGGCGGAACCAGAAGCGTTCTTCGCTGTGCCAGGCGGTGATCTCGCCGATGTAGCGGGCCAGGTCACGCGCCGGGTCCACGGCCGGGTTGATCAGCACGGCCGGGCAGCCCAGGCGCTCGGCCGCCACTGTGGCGTAGAAGCCCCCCAGCGAGGAGCCGATCACGGCCCGCCGCTCCTTGGGCAGGCTGCCCAGGGTGGCCTCGATGAGCGACCATGCCTGCGCCGGCGACGGCGGTAGCTGCGGGCACCGCCAGGTCCAGTCTTCGCCCCGGGCCTGCCGGCGCGCGATGCACGCGCCCATTTGCTGCGCTTTGGCCGAGCGCGGCGAGGAGCGGAAGCCATGGAGGTACAACAGGTCGCGGCGGGACATCGTGACAGCAAAGGCCGGCGGCAAAGCGTCGCAGTCTAAGCCGGGCGGGACGGAAGGGGTCTTCACCTGGGGTTTGCCCCGGGGGCGAGCGTGAAGGGTTTTGCATCCGGGAGGCCCCATGTCGGGGGCATGATGCGTCTATGCATGCGATCGTGTCTCCCGCCCGCTGGGCCGTGCTGGGGGCTGCGCTGGCTTTGGCGGCTTGCGCGGGCACCGGTTCGAAGCCCCCCGCTGCGGCCTCTGCGCCGGTCTCCGCCGCTTCGGCGGCCCCCACAATGCGTCCCGCCTCCGGCGCCCCGCCGGCCTTTGCCGAAGTGACCAAGGGCGCGACACGCGAGGACGGCCACCTGCCGGTCTGGCGGCGTGAGGACAAGGTCTGGTTCGAGCTGTCGCCGGCCCGGTTGGGCCGGCCCTTCCTGCTGAGCATCAACGTGGCCGGCTCGGTGGGGCAGCGAGGCCTGTACGCCGGCCAGATGGGCCGGTACTGGCTGGTGGAGTGGCGCCGTGCGGGCGAGCGCCTCCAGCTGGTGGCGCTGAACACGGCTGTGCAGGCGCAAGGCGACGCCGCCTTGAGTCGCGCCGTGCGCGAGGGCTATTCCGAGAGCCTGCTCGCGGCCCTGCCGCCGGCCAGCGCGCCGCATCCCGAGCACCAGGCGGTGCTGGTGGATGCCAGCTTCCTGCTGGGTGACATCGCCGGCTATGGCAGTGCGATCGAGTCGGCCTTTCGCCTGAGTTACGCGCTCGATCGCGCCAATTCTCAGATCGAGCACGTGCACCAGTCCGGCCGGCTCACGGCGGTGAGGGTGCGCCAGCACCACATGGTGCCGCGCATTCCCGTGCTGCCGCCGGCCGCCGGGCCGGCGCCGGCGGTACGACCGGCGCCGCCTACGGTGCTGCCCGATGCGCGCAGTTTCTTCGTCGATCTGGTCTACAACTTCCTGGCCTTGCCGCCCGAGCCGATGCGCCCGCGTGCGGCCGATCCGCGCCTGGGGCATTTCACCCATGCGCACACCGACCTCACGCGCGACCTGCCCGTGCAGCCGCGCGTGCACCACATCGCGCGTTGGCGGCTGGAGAAGGCCGATCCGCAGGCCGAGCGCTCGCCGCCGCGCGAGCCCATCGTCTTCTGGTTGGACCGCAACATCCCCGAACGCTACCGCCAGGCGGTGCGCGAGGGGGTGCTGGAATGGAACCGGGCCTTCGAGCGCATTGGCTTCGTCGGGGCCATCGAAGCCCGCCAGCAGCCCGAGGATGCCAACTGGGATACCCTCGACGCCCGCCATGCATCGATTCGCTGGTTCGTCGGCATCGATGCGGCCTCGGCGCGCGGACCTCACCATGCCGACCCGCGCACCGGCGAGATCCTGGACGCGGACATCGCCATCGCCGACCTCTTTGCGCGCGGGGCGCGCCGCTTCATCGTCGACACGCCGCGGGCCGGCAGCCAGGAGCGGCTGGCCGAACTCACCGCGGCCTGGCGCGGTGAAGCCACCCCGGGGGCTTGTCACTATGCCCACGAGGTGGCTGCCGAGGCCCAGTTTGCCTGGGAGCTGCTGGAGGCCCGCGGCGACATCGCGCCCGACGGCCCCGAGGCCGAGGCCTTCGTGCGGGCGGTCATCAAGGACGTGGTGATGCACGAGGTGGGTCATGCCCTGGGCCTGAAGCACAACTTCAAGGCCTCCACCGCGGTGCCGTTCGCACGGCTGGGCGATGCAGCCTACACCGCCGCGCAGGGCATTTCGGGCTCGGTGATGGACTACAACGCCTACAACCTCGCGCCGGCGGGGCAGCCGCAGGGTGCCATCGTCAACACCACGCTCGGGCCTTACGACTACTGGGCCATCGAGTACGCCTACCGGCCCTTTGCTGCCGATGAGGAAGCGCAAGGCCTGGAACGCATCGCTTCGCGCAGCCGCGAGCCCGCGCTGGCTTATGCCGACGACTTCGACGCCGGAGGACTGGGCGGCTTCGAGAGCTTCGACCCGCTGGCCAACCGTTTCGACCTCGGCGACGATCCGCTGACCTACTACGAGCGCCGCCTCGTGCTGTCGCAAGAGCTGTGGCAGCGCCTGCAGACGCGCTCGCCCCGTGCGGGCGAGGATCCGCTGCGTTCGCGACGAGCGATGCTCAGTGGCTTCGGCCCGCTGCGCATGGCGGCCGATCTGGCTGCCAAGTACGTAGGCGGTCTGGTGCAGGTGCGCGACCTGCCCGGCCCGCAGGCGCGGCCCACCTACACGCCGGTGGCCGCGGCCGAGCAGCGCCGGGCGCTCACCTTCCTCACACGGCACTTGTTCAGCCAGGACAACTTCCGCTTCCGCCCCGAGTTCTTGCGCAGCTTGCCCACCGACTACCTCGACCGCCAGGTCGCCGGGCCGGTGTCGGTGCCCGAGCTGGTGCGCGGCGTGCAGGCCACGGTGCTCGATCGCCTGCTCAGTGC
The DNA here is from genome assembly GCF_046291045.1 of Caldimonas sp. Classification (GTDB taxonomy): domain Bacteria; phylum Pseudomonadota; class Gammaproteobacteria; order Burkholderiales; family Burkholderiaceae_C; genus Caldimonas. Next base: position 14,994 of record NZ_JBKBSL010000005.1, read on the forward strand.
GGGCACGGCCGCCAGGGTGCTGGAGGCCCCGCTGTATGCGAAGGCAGGGGAACGGGTGCTGGGTCTGGACGAGGTCTATCGCGGGCTGCAAGAAGCGGTGTGGAGCGAGCTGCGCAGTGGCGGCGAGATCGCGCCCTTGCGCCGCCAGCTGCAGCGCGAGCACTTGCAGCGCCTGTCCGGGCTGCTCACGCGGGGGCCGGGGGCGTTGCCGGGCGATGCCCTGAGCCTGCAGCGCCTGCTGGCGCGCCAGTTGCTGGTCGGGCTCGACCGGGCCGTGCGCCGTCCCGGCCTGTCGCTAGCCACACGGGCTCATCTGGAGGACAGCCGCACCCTGTTGGCGCGTTCGCTGCAGGCGTCCTTCTTGCGCCAGCCCTGAACGGGCTCAGGGCTGCAGCCAGCGCGCGCCCTCGGCATCGAAACGGGCACGGCGGTGGCCGTCGGGGTGCAGCTCCAACCAGTCCAGACTGCGCACACGGGCGTAGATCACGCCGAAGTGTCCGCGGTCGTCACGCGACAACACCGCAGGCGTCGGGGTGTCGATCACGCTGCCCGGCGGCAGCGGCGAGAGATAGTCCTGGGCCGCTGGCGAGAGCTTCAGCCGCGCCCAGCGCGACAGCACGCTCACGCCTTGCGTGTCGAGGTGGAGCTGCACGCGACAGCGCAGTTGCCAGCCCAGCGCGGGCGACCACATCACCACGGTGGCGGCGGGCTGTTCGAGCAGCTGGGCCACTTTGCCCGAGCGGGTGTCGGTGTAGAAGACCAGGGTGCGGGTGGGGGCGTCGACCTCGCGCAGCACCACGACGCGGGCATCGGCGCCATCGGCCAGCCCCGTGGCCAGCACCGGCGTGCGCCAGGCGTGCCGGCGGTCTTGTGCGGCGTGGACCAGCTCCTGCCACACCGCCGCCTCGACGGCGGCGAGTGTGGCGGGGCGTTCGTCGCGGGTCATGGAGCGCAGATCAATGTTCCCGCCGCAGGGCCGGGAAGAGGATCACGTCGCGGATGCTGGGGCTGTCGGTCAGCAGCATGACGAGTCGGTCGATGCCGATGCCGCACCCCCCGGTCGGGGGCATGCCGTATTCCAAGGCACGGATGAAGTCGGCGTCGAAGTACATGGCTTCCTCGTCGCCCGCATCTTTCTGGGCCACCTGGGCCTGGAAGCGCGCAGCTTGGTCCTCGGCGTCGTTGAGCTCCGAGAAGCCGTTGGCGATCTCCCGGCCGGTGATGTAGAGCTCGAAGCGCTCGGTCTTGGTCGGGTCGGTGTCGGATGCCCGCGCCAGTGGCGACACCTCTACCGGGTGGTCGATGATGAAGGTGGGCTCCCAGAGCTTGTCCTCCACCAGTTCCTCGAAGACGGCAAACTGAAGCTGCGCCAGGCCCCAATGGGGCGGCGCCTCCTGGCCCAGCAGTCTGAGCTCCTCGCGCAGGTAGGCCGGGTCGTCGAGCTGGGCATCATCGAGCCGCGGGGCGTGCTTGAGCAGGGCTTCGCGGATGCTCAGGCGCGCGAAGGGCTGCGCGAGATCCACCACACGGCCCTGGTAGGTGAGGGTGGCCGAGCCAGTCGCCTCGCACGCGGCCTGACGAATCAGCGCCTCGGTGTAGTCCATCAGGTCGTGGTAGTCCCAGTAGGCCGCATAGAACTCCATCATCGTGAACTCGGGGTTGTGGCGCACCGAGATGCCTTCGTTGCGGAAGTTGCGGTTGATCTCGAACACCCGCTCGAAGCCGCCCACGATCAGCCGCTTGAGATAGAGCTCCGGCGCGATGCGCAGGAACATCTGCTGGTCGAGCGCATTGTGGTGGGTCACGAAGGGCTTGGCGTTCGCCCCGCCGGGGATGGGGTGGAGCATGGGCGTCTCCACTTCCAGGAAGCCATGGCGGCTCATGAAGTCGCGGATCGAGCTCACGGCTTTGCTGCGCGCCACGAAGCGGCGCCGCGCCTCCTCGTCGGTCATCAGGTCGACGTAGCGCTGGCGGTACTTCTGTTCCTGGTCCGTCATGCCATGGAACTTGTCCGGCAGAGGGCGCAGGCTCTTGGTGAGCAGGCGCAGCCGCGTCACATGCACCGACAACTCACCCGTCTTGGTCTTGAAGAGCTGGCCTTCGGCGCCCAGGATGTCGCCCAGGTCCCAGTGCTTGAAGGCGGCGTACGCTTCCTCGCCAATGCCGTCACGGGTGACGTACAACTGGAGGCGACCGGTCGCGTCTTGCAGCGTGCAGAAGCTGGCCTTGCCCATCACGCGCTTGAGCATCATGCGCCCGGCCACGCTGACGTTGAGCTGGAGCGATTCGAGTTCCTCGTTGGACTTGTCGCCATATTGCTGCACCAGGGCGGCGGCGCGGTGCTGGGGCTTGAAGTCGTTCGGGAAGGCCACGCCCTGGCGGCGGATCGCGGCGAGCTTCTCGCGGCGCTCGGCGATCAACTGGTTCGTGTCGGTGGCCGGGGCGGCAGCCTCGGCGGCGGCGGGCGTCGCGCGGTCGGTCATGATGGGGCGAAAAGGCGGGAAAACGCGCGATTTTACCGGGCTGGCGCCCGTATCATCCGGCCGTCTCCTGCCTGCCGCCGGCCACCGACCCGCCCTTGCCCGATGCCCACGTCCCTGACCCGTTCGGCCCTCGGCCACTTCCTGTCGAGGCTGGCTGCCGTGGGCCTGGGGTTGGTTCTGCTGGGGCTGGCGGCCCGAGGGGGGCCGGCCGAGCAGGGGGTGTTCTCGCTGCTGGTGGCCACCGAGGCGGTCTATGCCGCCCTCTTCTCCGGCTTCGGCCTGGTGGTGGCGCGCCAGGTGTCCCATCACCGCGAGGCGGCCGCCCGATGGCTGGGCGGGGCTCTGGGGCTGGCGCTGGGCGCTGGCGGTGTGGGCGCGCTGGCGTTCTGGGCCGCGGGCGGGGCGCTGGCCGATGCGCCGGCCTACCGCTACCTGCCGGCCCTGGCCCTGGCGGCACCGTGGCTGCTGCTCACGCCCACGGTGTCGGGCCTGTACCTCGGGCTTGGACGCATGGGGCCCATCAATGCCCTCACGGTCGCCCCTCCCGCGCTGGCGCTCCTGGCACTGGGGGCCGGGGCGCTGGTCGGGCAGGCGCTGACCCTGTGGACCGTCGTGATCGCCTGGCTGGGCGCCCGTGTCCTCGTGGGCCTGGCCGGGGCGGCCTGGGCCTGGCACGACCAGCGCGGTCAGGCCCCCGATTGGCCGGCCTGGCGGGCCCAGGCGGGTTTTTGTGCCATGCTGGGCCTGACCAATCTCATCAGCTGGCTCAACTACCGCATCGATCTCTTCATCGTCGAGGCCTACGGCGGGCTGTCGGCCACGGGCGTCTACGCCATCGCGGTGACGGTGACCGAGTTGCTGTGGTTCATCTCGTCGTCGGTGAGCGCCGCTGCCTATGGCCGCATCGGCCAGCCCGACCGCGAGGCCGCCGCGAGGCTGACCGTGCGCCTGGTGCACTTCAATTTGGGGGTGCTGCTGGTCGCCTCGCCGGTGCTGCTGGGGCTGGCTGCCTGGGCGCTGCCGCGGGTGCTGGGCGAGCCCTACGCCGACACCGTGCCGCTGATGCTGTGGCTGCTGCCCGGCGTGTGGGCCTATGGCTGCGCGTCCACACTGTCGGCCTACTACACCAACTTCCTGGGCAAGCCGCGCCTGTCGGCGGCGGTGGCCGGGGTCTCGCTGCTGATCAACGTGGGGGCCTGCCTGTTGCTCGTGCCGCGTCTGGGCGCCACCGGCGCGGCCATCGCCACCTCGCTGTCCTATGGGCTGGCCATTGCCTGGGGCCTGGCCCTGTTCCGGCGCCACGCGGGCTTGCGCTGGCGCGACCTGTTGCGGCCATCCCGGTAGACTGTGGCGCCTGCCGTTTGCCATGATGTCGATCAAGACCTGGATCACCCGAGCCCTGCGTGTGCTGCTGCGACCGCGCATGCTCTACGGCCATCGCCACCCCTCGGGGGCCTGGCTGGCCCACACCCGCATCGGCAGCACCACCGAGCTGGAAAGCCCCGAGCGGCTGGACCTTGGCGACCATGTCTTCATCGGGCACCACAACTTCATCGATGCCTCGGGGGGGCTCAGCATCGGCGAGGGCACGCAGATCACCAACCATGTCTCGGTACTCACGCACTCCAGTCACCGCGCCACCCGGCTGATGGGGCGCGACTATTTCGGCGACCCGCAGCCCTTGGGCTTCGTGCGCCAACCCACCGTGATCGGCCCCTATTGCTTCATCGGCGCCCACAGCGTTGTCATGCCCGGCAGCCGCCTGGGCCGGGGCGTGCTGGTGCGCGCCTTCAGCTACGTGGACGGCGAGTTCCCCGACTACGCCATCGTGGCGGGCCAGCCGGCCCGCGTGGTCGGCGACGTGCGAGACGGCGACGCCGCCTGGATCGAGCGCTACCCGCAGGCCCAGGCCACTTATTGCGGCCAGGGCTGGCCTGGACGATGAACGACCCCCACCTGCTGTTCGTGGCCGATGCCACCAGCGTGCACACGCGCCGCTGGGTGGGCGCGATCGCACAGCGCGGCTTTCGCTGCAGCGTGATCTCGCGCCATGCAGGCGAGGTGCCGGGCGCGCAAGTGCATGCGCTGGACACACCGGACGGCCATTGGCCCTGGTTCGCAGCGCTGCCGCGCGTGCGCGCGCTGGCCCGCTCGCTGCGGCCCGACCTGGTGCACGGCCACTACCTCACCTCCTACGGCTTCTGGGCGGCTTGCGTGGGCCACCATCCCCTGGTGCTGTCGGCCTGGGGCTCGGACGTGCTGGTGAGCCCGCGCGCGAGCCGCCTCGTGCACGCGCTCACCGGCTGGACGCTGCGCCGCGCCGACCTCGTCACCGCCGACAGCCAGGACATGCTCGAGGCCATTGCCGCCTACCGCCCGCGCGCGGCCCTTCACCAGGTGCTCTGGGGGGTGGACACGACCAAGTTCGTCGCGGTCCACAAGGCGCCGAGCCCGCTGCGCGTGGTGAGCCTGCGCAACTGGGAGCCCAACTACCGCATCGACCTCGTTCTGCACGCCGTGGCCCAGCTGCGCGAGCGCCGGCCGGCGCTGCCCGTGGAGCTGCACCTGTGTGGCGGCGGTCCGCTGGAGTCGGCGCTGCGCGCCCAAGCCGAATCGCTGGGCCTGCAAGGTGTGGTGCATTGGCACGGCCGGGTCGATGAAGACCGCCTGGCCGAGATCGTGCGCCACGCCCATCTGGCCGTCTCGGTGCCCGAGAGCGACGCCACCTCGGTGGCCTTGCTGGAAGCCATGGCTGCCGGCCTGGCGGTGATCGTCTCCGACCTGCCGGCCAACCGCCAGTGGGTCGATGGCCGCGGCGGGCGCCGGGTGCCGGTGGGCGACGGCGAGGCGCTGGCCCAGGCCCTGGTCGAACTCGCCGGCGACGGGCAGGCGTTGCAGGCCATGGGCCGCCACAACCGCCGCCGCGTGGTGCCCGAGGTGTCGCGCGACGAGCAGATGGACCGCATGGCCACGCTGTACCGCCAGCTGCTGGCCCAGGGGGGGCGGTGATGCCCACCGTCTCGGTGATCGTGCCTTGCCGCAACGAGCGCGCCCACCTCGAGGCCTTCTGCGCCTCGCTGCGTGCTCAGCAGCTCCCCGAGGGCTGGACGATGGAGGTGCTGGTGGCCGACGGCGACAGCGACGATGGCAGCCGCGCCTGGCTGGACGCGAACGCCAGCCACTACGGACTGCAAGTGGTGGACAACCCTCGGCGCATCGTCTCTACCGGCTTGAACCGCGCGTTGGCGGCGAGCCGGGGCGAGGTGATCGTGCGCATGGACGTGCACACCACCTATGCCGGCGACTACATCGCCCAATGCCTGGCGGCCTTGCAGACCAGCGGGGCCGACAATGTGGGCGGCCCCTGGCGGGCGCAAGGCGAGGGCGGGCTGTCCTCGGCCATCGCTGCGGCTTTCCAGTCGCGCTGGCTGGCCGGCGGCGCCCGCTCCCGCCAGGTCGAGTACAGCGGCTGGGTCGACACCGTCTACCTGGGCTGCTGGCCGCGCGCCACCTTCGAGCGCTTCGGCGGCTTCGACGAGACACTCGTGCGCAACCAGGACGACGAGCACAACCTGCGTATCACGCGCGGCGGCGGGCGCATCTGGCAGTCCGCCGCGATCCGCAGCGCCTACCGCCCGCGTGATTCTCTGGCGGCGCTGTGGCGGCAGTACCAGCAGTACGGCTACTGGAAGCCCTTCGTGATCCGCAAGCACGGCGGAGCGGCCTCATGGCGTCACTGGCTGCCCGGCGCTCTGGTGCTGGGCCTGGCGGGCAGTGCGCTGTCGAGTCTGCTTGGCGCCCCGGGCTGGGCGAGCGTGCTGCTGCCCGGGCTCTACCTGGCGGCGGTGCTGGCGGCCTCGCTCGCGATCGCGGTCCGCACGCGCTGGTCGCACCTGCGCTGGCTGCCACTGGTGATCCCAACCTGCCACCTGGGCTACGGCCTGGGCTTCCTGCTCGGGGGCCTCGATGCCTGGCGCGGGCAGCGGCCCCGTGCACGCATGGGGCGGCTCAGCCGTTGAGGAGGCGATGACTGCACCCGACGAACTGGACGCCGTGCGTGCACGCTATGCCCGCCGCAGGCCCGAAGACCCCCGCTACAGCCTGCTCAACCCGGCGGCCCTGGCGGCCTGGCAGGAGCGTCAGCGCGCCATTGCCGCCCTGTTCCGGCGGCTGGGCTGGCATGATCTGTCACAGCGCCGCCTGGTCGAGGTGGGCTGCGGCACGGGCGGCCTGCTGCTCGATGCCCTGCAGCTCGGCTTCGACCCCGCCCATCTCACCGGCCTGGAGCTGCTGCCCGAGCGGGCCGCACGCGCCCGCGAGCGCCTGCCGGCGGCCCTGCGCGTCCTGGAGGGCGATGCCAGCGCCGCACCCATCGAGCCCGCCAGCCAGGACGTGGTGCTGCAGTCCACGGTGTTTTCCTCCCTGCTCGACGACACGGCCCAGCAGAACCTGGCCGATGCGATGTGGCGCTGGGTGCGTCCGGGCGGCGGCGTGCTCTGGTACGACTTCACCGTGAACAACCCGCGCAACCCGGACGTGCGTGGTGTGCCGCTGACGCGGGTTCGTGCGCTTTTTCCTCAGGGTCGGATCGAAGCCCGCCGCCTCACGCTGGCCCCGCCGCTGGCCCGGGCTCTCGTGCGGCTGCACCCGTCTGCCTACACTGTGGCCAACGCTCTGCCGCTGCTGCGCACCCACGTCCTGGCCTGGATCGCCAAACCCGCATGAATGCCACCGACACGCCCTTCCTGCCTTTCGCCCTGCCCGAGATCGGCGACGAGGAAATTGCCGAGGTGGTGGACACCCTGCGCTCGGGCTGGGTCACCACCGGCCCCAAGGCGCGCCGTTTCGAGGAGGCTTTCGCCGCTTACCTGGGCGAGCCCGGCCTGCATTGCATCGCGGTCAACTCCGCCACCGCCGGCCTGCACCTGGCGCTCGAAGCCCTGGGCATCGGCCCCGGCGACGAGGTCATCACCACCACCCACACCTTCACCGCCACCGCCGAGGTCGTGCGCTACCTCGGGGCCGATGTCGTGCTGGTGGACATCGACCCGGCCACGCTCAACCTGGACCCTGCCGCGGTGGAAGCCGCGATCACCCCACGCACCAAGGCTCTCATCCCGGTGCACTACGCGGGTCTTGCGGCCGACATGCCCGCGCTCACCGCCATCGCGCGCCGTCATGGCCTGAAGATCGTCGAAGACGCCGCGCACGCCCTGCCTACCACGAGCGGCGGCCGGCTCGTCGGCACGCTCGACAGCGATGCCACGGTCTTCAGCTTCTATGCCAACAAGACCATCACCACCGGCGAGGGTGGCATGCTGGTCACGCGCAGCGAAGCGCTGGCCAAGCGCGCCCGCGTGATGCGCCTGCACGGCATCGACCGCGACGCCTTCGACCGCTTCACCGCCAAGCGCCCGAACTGGCACTACGAGATCGTCGCGCCCGGCTTCAAGTACAACCTCACCGACATCGCTGCTGCCCTCGGCCTGCACCAGTTGAAGCGTGCGGATGCCTTCCAGCAGCGCCGCGAGGCCCTGGCCGCGCGCTATGACGCCGCCCTGGCAGGCCTGCCGGTGATCCTGCCCCCCCGGGCCCCGGCCGGCGAGCGCCATGCCTGGCATTTGTACGTGCTGCGCCTGCGCGATGATGCGCCGATCGGGCGCGACGCCCTGATCGAGCGGCTGTACGCCGCGGGCATCGGCTGCAGCGTGCACTACATCCCGCTGCACCTGCACCCGTACTGGCGCGAGCGCTACGATCTGCGCCCCGAGCACTTTCCGCACAGCCAGCACGCCTTCGAATCCATGCTCAGCCTGCCGCTGTACACCCGCATGCGCGAGGCCGACGTCGATCGCGTGGTGGCCGCGCTGCACGAGGCGCTCGGGGCGTGAGCATGCTCAAGCGCGTCTTCGACCTCACCGCGGCCCTGCTGGGCCTGGTAATGCTCTCGCCGCTGCTGCTGGCCCTGGCGCTGTGGGTCAAGCTGGATTCTCCCGGGCCGGTTTTCTTCCGTCAGGAACGCGTGGGCCGTGGTGGGCGGCTCTTTCGCATCCACAAGTTCCGCACCATGGTGCATGAGCCTGGGGCGACGGGGCTGCCCCTCACCGTGGGCGAGGACGCCCGCATCACCCGCGCCGGCCGGATCCTGCGCCGCCACAAGCTCGATGAGTTGCCTCAGCTGCTGAACGTGCTGCGCGGCGAGATGAGCCTGGTGGGGCCCCGGCCCGAGGTGCCGCGCTATGTGGCGCACTACCCCGAACACCTGCGCGACAAGCTCCTGTCGGTGCGCCCCGGCCTGACCGACCCGGCCTCGCTCGCCCACCTCGACGAAAGTGAGCGCCTGGGCCGCTCCAGCGATCCCGAGCGCACCTATGTCGAGGAGATCCTGCCGGTCAAACTGCGTCAGGCCGAGCACTACGTGGACCATGCCTCGCTCTCCCAGGATCTGCGCGTGCTGTGGCGCACCCTGCGCACCTTGATGGCGAGGCGCTGAGCATGAACACCCGTTTGTGGCTTGCCATCGAACGAGCCCTCGCACGCGTGCGGTCCCACCGGCAGGGGCTGTCGCTGGCGATCGACGCCGTGGTGATCGCCGCGGCCTGGAACCTCACCTACCTCTTCCGCCTGGGCTTCGAGCGCTGGATCAGCGCCCGCGCCGACTACGACGTCTGGGTGATGGCCGGCGTGATCGGTCTGTACCTGCTGGCCCTCGTGCTCATGCGTGTGCCCCAGGCGATGTGGCGCTTTGCCGGCTTTGCCGAAGTGCGCCGCCTGGCCTGGGCCTGTGCCGGCGCGGGCCTCGTCGCGGCGGTGGTGGTGCTGATGGCCGGCTGGAGCAAGATCCCGCGCTCGGTGCTGGCCTTGCACCCCCTGGTCACGCTGATGGGCCTGATCGCGGTGCGCATCGCCTACCGCATGTTCTATGAACACCTGCGCGAACGCTTGTCCCTGGGCGGCCGGGCGCCGCGCCGGGCGCTGGTGCTGGGCGCCGGCCAGGCGGCGCGGTTGCTGCTGGCGGGCATCCAGCACCAAGGCTATGTCGTGCTGGGTCTGCTCGACGACGATCCGGCCAAGCACGGCGCCCGCTTGGGGGGCGTGCCGGTGCTGGGGCCGCTGGCGAGCCTGAACGACCATGCCGCCCGCCTGGGCATCACCCACCTCATCGTGGCGATGCCCTCACTGCGCCTGCCCCAGCGCCGCCGCGTGATCGAGCTGGCCAGCCGCAGCGGCCTGCCGGTGCTCACGGTGCCCACGATGCAAGAGCTCATCGAAGGCTCCCAGGTGGGCCGGGTGCGCGAGATCGAGCCTGAAGACTTGCTGGGCCGCGAGCCCGTGCAGCTCGACGAGGCTGGCATCGCCGAGGCGCTGTCCGGCACCACGGTGCTCGTCACCGGTGCGGGCGGCAGCATCGGATCCGAGCTGTGCCGGCGCATTGCCCACTACGGTCCGGCGCGTCTGGTGTTGTTCGAGCAGAGCGAATATGCCCTTTACGCCATCGAGCAGGAACTCGGCCGGCGCTTTCCGCACATCCCGCTGGTGCGCCTGCTGGGCGACGTGCGCGATGCCGCCCAGTTGCGCCGCTGCTGCCTGGCCTGGCGGCCGCAGATCGTCTTCCATGCGGCGGCCTACAAGCATGTGCCGCTCACCGAGGAGCACAACGCCTGGGCGGCCCTGCGCAACAACACCCTGGGCACGCTCCATGCCGCCCGCGCCGCCGCCGAGGCGGGCGCGGCGCGTTTCGTGCTCATCTCCACCGACAAGGCCGTCAATCCCACCAACGTGATGGGCGCCACCAAGCGCGCGGCCGAGATGGTGCTCTCCCAACTCGCCGCCCAGGGCCACGCCACCCGCTTCATGGCCGTGCGCTTCGGCAACGTACTGGGCTCCAGCGGCTCGGTGGTGCCCAAATTCCAGGCCCAGATCGCCCGAGGCGGGCCGGTCACCGTCACGCACCCGGAGATCACCCGCTACTTCATGACCATTCCCGAGGCTGCGCGCCTGGTCATCCAGGCTGCGGTGATCGGCGAGTCCGGCCAAGTCTTCGTGCTCGACATGGGCGAGCCGGTGCGCATCGCTCAGCTCGCCCAGGATCTGATCCGCTTGTCGGGTCACAGCCTGGAAGAGATCCCCATCGTCTACACCGGCCTACGCCCTGGCGAGAAGCTCTACGAGGAACTGCTGGCCGACGCAGACACCACCCTGCCCACGCGGTTTGCACGCCTGCGCATTGCCCGACTCGGCCTGCAGGGTGACGAGGCCTGGGTGACCGAACTGGCCCGCTCGGTGGAACTGCTGGCCGACGGCGACGACCGCGAGGTGCGGGCCTGGCTGCGCCGCCATGTGCCGGAGTACCGGCCGGCCGGCGAGCCGGCTGAGCCCACCGATGCAGGGTCTTGTACGGCCCGTGCGGACAGCGCACCGCCCGGTGGCGGATAATTCGCTGCATGACCGACCCATCCACCGGAACCGCCGAGCCCGGCGAGTTCTCGCTCTTGCCCCTGGACCCGTTGCTCCAGAAGGCCATCGCGGACCAGGGCTACACCCGCATGACGCCCATCCAGGCCAAGGCGATTCCCATCGTCCTGGCCGGCCGCGACGTGATGGGCGCGGCCCAAACCGGCACCGGCAAGACGGCGGCTTTCTCGCTGCCGCTCTTGCAGAAGATGCTGCGCCACCAGAACGCCAGCATGTCGCCGGCCCGCCACCCCGTGCGAGCCCTGGTGTTGGCGCCCACGCGCGAGCTGGCCGACCAGGTGGCCCATAACGTCAAGGCCTACGCCCGCCACACCCAGCTGCGCGTGGCCTGCGTCTTCGGCGGTGTCGACATGAAGCCTCAGGAAGCCGAACTCAAGGCCGGCGTCGAAGTGCTGATCGCCACGCCCGGCCGACTGCTCGACCACATCCAAGCCAAGAACTGCAACCTCGGCCAGGTGGAGTACGTGGTGCTAGACGAAGCCGACCGCATGCTCGACATCGGCTTCCTGCCCGACTTGCAGCGCATCCTGAGCTACCTGCCCAAGCAGCGCCAGACCCTGCTGTTCTCGGCCACGTTCTCGCCCGAAATCAAGAAGCTCGCGCAAAGCTACCTTCACGACCCAGTGCTCGTCGAGGTGGCGCGGCCCAATGCCACGGCCGCCACGGTGGAGCAGCGCTTCTACAGCGTCGAAGACGACGACAAGCGCCGTGCCGTGCGCCAGCTGCTGCGCGAGCGTGCCCTCACCCAGGCCATCGTCTTCGTCAACTCCAAGCTCGGCGCGGCCCGCCTGGCCCGCGCCCTCGAGCGCGACGGCTTGAAAACCACGGCGTTGCACGGCGACAAGTCCCAGGACGAGCGTCTCAAGGCCCTGGACGCCTTCAAGCGCGGCGAGGTCGAGTTGCTCGTGGCCACCGACGTGGCCGCCCGAGGCCTCGACATTGCCGACCTGCCCGCCGTCTTCAACTACGACATCCCTTTCAACGCCGAAGACTACGTGCACCGCATCGGCCGCACTGGCCGCGCCGGGGCCTCCGGCTTGGCGATGTCCTTCGTCTCGCGCGGCGACCAGCGCCTGGTCGCCGAGCTCGAGAAGCTGCTGAAGAAGAAGATCGACATCGAGCCGCTGGACCTGGAAGACGACCGGCCGCGTCGGCCCCGCCGTCGCGAAGACGACGACACCCCGATGGCCGGTGTTGCAGGAGCCGGGGGGGCGCTCCGCGATGCTGCGTCGCGGTCCGTGACCAGCGACCCCATTTTCAGCAAGCCTTACGAACCGCCGGCCGCGACCCGTGAGCCACCCGCCTGGGAGCGTGAACGCAGCGCCGTGCCGGTGCCCAGCCCGAAGTCGCTCTCGGCCTACATCCGGCCCAAGCGCAAAGTGGCCACGCTGCTGGGTGGCAGCGGCGGCAAGAAACAAGGCGCCTGAAGCCGCTCAGCGCGCCAGCAGCGCAAAGACGGTCGGGCGGTCCGCCGGCGCTCGCCGGGCGGCCAGGCCGAGGCCCTCGCGCCACTGCACCACCGGTGCGCTGTGGTTCCAGCCGTCCTCCAGGGTCAGCCCGCTGGCCACCGAGAGCCAAGTGGTCGGCTGCAAGTGCTGCAGCAGCGCATGGAAGAGGGCGGCATTTCGGTAGGGCGTCTCGATCATCAGCTGCGTCTGTCCCAGCCGTCGAGACAGACCCTCCAGCTCACGGATCCGAGCGGCTCGCGCCGCCTCGTCCACCGGCAGATAGCCCACGAAGGCGAAGCTCTGCCCGTTCAGGCCGCTGGCCGCCAGCGCCAGCAGCAGCGCCGAGGGGCCGACCAGGGGGGTGACGGTCAGGCCCAGGGCCTGGGCGCGACGCACCAACTCGGCACCCGGATCGGCCACCGCCGGCATGCCCGCCTCCGACATCAGGCCCATGTCCAGTCCCTGCAGGGCCGGTCGCAGCAGGGCGTCGGGCAGGGCCGGTGCCGCCCCGCGCTGCCCCTTGGGCGGGCGTGGCAGTTCATGGATCTGCAGCGATTGCAACGGTTGGGCCAGCGGCACCACCGCATGCACCCGCTTGAGGAAGGCACGTGCGGTTTTTGCGTTTTCCACCACCCAGTGCGTCAGGCCGGCGGCCGCGCGCAGCGTGCCCATCGGCAGCACCTCGCGCAGGTCCGGTGCCGGCCTGCCGCCATCCAGGGTGCCGAAGTCCAGCGGGGTGGGCACCAGCCACAGCGTGCCCGGGCTCATGGAAGGCTGCTCCCCAGCACCGGCACCCCGGCGGCCCGCAGCAGCTCGCAGGTGCGGATCAGCGGCAGCCCGATCAGGGCCGTGGGATCATCGCTCTCCACGGCGCGCAGCAAGGCGATGCCCAGACCCTCGACCTTGGCACTGCCGGCGCAGTCGTAGGGTTGCTCGGCGGCGAGATAGGCCTCGATCTCGGCCAGGGATAGCTGACGGAACTTCACCGTCACAGGCACCAGCGAGGCCCGCTCGAACCGGGTGTCCCGGCAGACCACGGCCACGGCGGTCTGGAAGATCACGGTGCGCCCACTCATCTCCTGCAACTGCGCGACGGCTCGGGCGTGATGGCCTGGCTTGCCCAGGGGGTGCCCATCGAGATCCGCCACTTGGTCCGAGCCGATCACCACGGCCCCGGGGTGACGGGCGGCTACCTCGTGGGCCTTGGCCAGGGCCAGGCGCAGTGCCAGCAGTGCAGGCGTCTCCTCAGGCCGCGGGGTTTCATCGACGCGAGGGGGTTCGACCTCGAAGGGCAGTCGCAGACGCTGCAGCAGCTCGCGGCGGTAAGGCGAGGTCGAGCCAAGGACAAGCGGGCGGGGAAGGGACGGCACAGACATGCCGCGATTGTCTCTCGCCGCCGGGCTACACTGCAGACATGAAGTCCGCCAAGCCCTTCGACCCCCAGCGCCTGGACATGGAGCGCTTCGCCCGCGATGCCGGCCAGTTGCAGGGCCGCTGGCTGCTCACGGCCCTGCCGCGGCTGGCCGAAAGCCAGGTCGACGGCACCGCCCCGGCAGGATGGGAGGTTTTCTGGGAGGCCCAGGGTCAGCGCTTCGAGCGTGTGGGGGCGCCGGCCGAAGTCTGGCTGCATCTGGGGGCCCGTGCTACCGTGCGGCTGGAGTGCCAGCGCTGCCTGCGCCCGGTCGACGTGATGCTGGAGGTCGACCGCAGCTTCCGCTTCGTGCGCGACGAGCGCGAAGCCGCCGAACTCGACGCCCAGGTGGAGGAGGACATCCTCGTGCTTGGCCGCAGCCTGGACCTGCAGGAACTGGTCGAGGACGAACTCATCCTGGCGTTGCCGCTGGTGCCCCGGCACACCGATTGCCGCCATCCCGAACATCCTCAGGCCGAGCCGCAGCAGGCGGCTCACGACGCCGCTTTGGAGCGTCCCCACCCGTTTGCAGTCCTGGCGGCCCTCAAGCGCGACCTCACCTGAGATGGTGCAGCCGAGGCGCCAGGCCACCTGACCGGGCGGTTTGCGGCCATGCTAGAATTTTGGGTTTTCCAAGGAGCGAGCCATGGCCGTTCAACAGAACAAGAAGTCGCCTTCCAAGCGTGGGATGCACCGTTCGCACAATGCCCTGACCCCTCCGGGCACGGCGATCGAACCCACCACCGGCGAAGTTCACCTGCGTCACCACATTAGCCCCAACGGTTTCTACCGCGGCCGCAAGGTCCTCAAGACCAAGGCCGACGCCTGATCCTGAGGCGTCATGGCGGTGCAGTTGCATCGGTTGCCGATGCCCGGCTGGGCGCCGGCGGCGCGTGCCTGCCTGGCCGTTGTCTGGTTCAACCCGAGGGCGGTGCGGCCTTGCGCTGAGGGGAGCCTTGGCACCCGGATGGCCGTTTCGACGCTGGCCCGCCCCCGCCTGCCATGAACTTCTCATCCCAGACTGTGGCGTCCGGTCCGATGGCGCCTGTCGCGGCGCGGGCTGTGCGCCTGGCCGTCGATTGCATGGGGGGGGACCACGGCCCCTCGATCACCCTGCCGGCCTGCCGGGCCTTCCTGTCCTCGCATCCCGAGGCCGAACTCCTGCTCGTCGGACGCGCCGAAGCCCTGGCTGCGGCGCGCGACTGGCCGCGCTGCACCCTGATCGAGGCCAGCGAGGTGGTCGAAATGGACGACCCGGTGGAGGTGGCCCTGCGCCGCAAGAAGGATTCGTCCATGCGCGTGGCCATCAGCCAGGTCAAGCCTGGCGAGGACGGCCGCTCGGCGGCCGACGCCTGCGTCTCGGCTGGCAACACCGGCGCCCTGATGGCGGTTTCGCGCTATGTGCTCAAGACCCTGCAGGGCATCGACCGTCCGGCCATCGCCACCGTGATGCCCAACCAGAAGGACGGCTACACCACCGTCCTCGACCTGGGGGCCAATGTCGATTGCGAGCCCGAGCACCTGCTGCAGTTCGCCCTCATGGGCAGCGCCCTGGTCAGCGCGGTGGAAGGCAAGGTTCAGCCCAGCGTGGGCCTGCTCAACATCGGTGAGGAGGCGATCAAGGGCAGCGAAACCATCAAGAAAGCTGGTGAACTGCTGCGATCGGCCGCCAATGCCGGTCATCTGAACTTCTACGGCAATGTCGAGGGCAATGACATCTTCACCGGTCGCACCGACATCGTCGTGTGTGACGGCTTCGTGGGGAATGTGGCCCTCAAGACGGCCGAAGGGCTGGCCTCGATGCTCTCCAGCTTCATCAGGCAGGAGTTCACTCGCAACATCTTTACGAAACTGGCTGCGATCGTCGCGCTTCCGGTGTTAAATCACTTCAAAAACCGGGTGGATCATCGCCGCTACAACGGTGCGGCGCTGCTCGGACTGCGCGGCCTCGTCTTCAAGAGCCACGGTTCGGCCGACGCCTTCGCGTTCGAGCAGGCGCTGAATCGGGCGTATGATGCGGCCCGAAACCGGTTGCTCGACCGGGTGCACGATCGGATCGTCGAAACCCTGCAGGCCTTGCCCGCCACGGACGAGGCTGCGGCGCCGGGGCCGGTCGCCCAGACGGCATGACCCTCTCTTTTGACCGCTATTCCCGCATCGCCGGCACCGGCAGCTACTTGCCGCCGCGCCGGGTGACCAATGCCGAGTTGGCCGCCGAGCTGGCCCGGCAAGGCATCGAGACCTCCGACGCCTGGATCGTCGAGCGCACCGGCATCCGGGCGCGCCATTTCGCCGCGCCCGAGGTCAGCTCCAGCGACCTGGCCCTGCCTGCGGCCCGACATGCCCTGGAGGCGGCCGGGCGCACCGCGGCCGACGTCGACCTCATCATCGTGGCCACGTCCACCCCGGACATGGTGTTTCCGTCCACCGCCTGCCTGCTGCAGCACAAGCTCGGCGTGGCCGGTTGTCCGGCCTTCGACGTGCAGGCCGTGTGCTCGGGCTTCGTCTACGCGCTGAGCGTGGCCGATGCCATGATCAAGGCCGGTTCCGCGCATTGCGCCCTGGTCGTGGGGGCCGAGGTCTTTTCGCGCATCCTCGACTTCAAAGACCGCACCACCTGTGTGCTCTTCGGGGACGGTGCCGGTGCCGTCGTGCTCGAAGCCAGCGACCGCCCGGGCATCCTGGCCACCGAGTTGCATGCCGACGGCAGCCATTCCGGGGTGCTGTGTACACCGGGCACGGTCAGCGGCGGCCAGGTGCTGGGCGAGCCCTTCCTCAAGATGGACGGTCAGGCCGTGTTCAAACTGGCCGTCAAGGTGCTCGACGAGGTCGCCCGGGCCGTGCTCGAAAAGGCCGGCCGCCACGACAGCGACATCGACTGGCTGATCCCGCACCAGGCCAACATCCGCATCATGCAGGGCACGGCCAAGAAGCTGAAGCTGCCGCTGGACAAGCTGGTGGTGACCGTGGACGAGCACGGCAACACCTCGGCCGCCTCCATCCCGCTGGCCCTGGACCACGCCGTGCGTCAAGGCCGCATCCGCCGGGGTGACACTCTGATGCTCGAAGGGGTCGGTGGTGGCTTCACCTGGGGCGCGGTGCTGCTCGACTACTGAAGAACGCAGCCGGTCCGGCGCCGTCGCCATTTCCCGCAATTCCTGAAGATCTCCGACCTCGAACGCCATGAGCACTTTCGCCTTCGTGTTTCCCGGCCAGGGCTCCCAGGCCGTGGGCATGCTCAACGCCTGGGGCGACCATGCCGCCGTGCGCCAGACGCTGGACGAAGCCAGCGCCGCGCTCGGCGAGGACGTCGCCCGCCTGATCGCCGAGGGCCCCAAGGAGGCCCTGGACCTCACCACCAACACCCAGCCCGTGATGCTGGTGGCCGGCATCGCCTGCTACCGTGCCTGGCGTGCCGAAGGCGGGGCCGAGCCGGCCCTGGTGGCCGGGCATTCGCTGGGGGAATACACCGCCTTGGTGGCCGCCGGCGCTTTGAGCCTGGCCGATGCCCTGCCCCTGGTGCGCTTTCGTGCCCAGGCCATGCAGGAGGCCGTGCCGGTGGGCACGGGCGGCATGGCCGCCATCCTGGGCCTGGAGGCCGACGAGGTGCGCCGTCACTGCGCCGAGGTGGCGGCGGCCAGCGGCGAGGTCGTCGAGGCCGTGAACTTCAACGACCCGAAGCAGACCGTGATCGCCGGCAGCAAGGCCGGGGTCGAGAAGGCCTGCGAGGCGCTCAAGGCGGCGGGCGCCAAGCGGGCACTGCCGTTGCCGGTGTCGGCCCCCTTCCATTCCAGCCTGATGAAGCCCGCGGCCGAGCGCCTGAAAGAGAAGCTGGCGGCCACACCGTGGGCGAGGCCGCGCATCCCCGTTGTCAACAACATCGACGTGGCGGTGGTCAACGAGCCCGATGCCATCCGTGACGCCTTGTATCGACAGGCCTTCGGTCCGGTGCGCTGGGTCGAGTGCATTCAGGCCTTGCGCGCGCGCGGCGCCACCCACGTGGTGGAATGCGGGCCAGGCAAGGTGCTGGCCGGCATGGTCAAGCGCATCGACGCGGAGCTCGTCAGCGCCGCGCTGTACGATCCGGCCACGTTGGCCGAGGTGAGGGAGCTGCTCGCATGAACGAGATCGCTTTCAAAGACCAAGTCGCCCTGGTGACGGGGGCCACGCGCGGCATCGGCCGCGCCATCGCGCTCGAGTTGGCCCGGCACGGACTCAAGGTCGTGGGCACGGCCACCTCCGATGCGGGGGCGGCCGCGATCACCGAGGCCCTCTCGGCTTTCCCGGGCTGCCGCGGCCATCGGCTCGACGTGAACGATGCCCCCGGCGTCGAGGCCCTGGTCGATGCGATGGTGAAGGAGCATGGCGCACTGCATGTGCTGGTCAACAATGCCGGCATCACGCGCGATACCCTGTCCATGCGCATGAAAGACGAGGACTGGGACGCCGTGCTGGACACCAACCTCAAGGCGGTGTTTCGCCTCAGCCGCGCGGTGATCCGCCCGATGATGAAGCAGCGCTACGGCCGCATCGTCAACATCACCTCCGTGGTGGGGGCCAGCGGCAACGCCGGTCAGGCCAACTATGCGGCCGCCAAGGCCGGTGTGGCCGGCATGACCCGCTCGCTGGCTCGTGAACTGGGCAGCCGCGGCATCACGGTGAACTGCGTGGCCCCCGGCTTCATCGAGACCGACATGACACGCGCGCTGTCCGAACAGCAGACCCAGGCCCTGATGTCGCAGATCCCGCTGGGCCGCCTGGGCCGCCCCGAGGACATCGCCCACGCCGTGGCCTACCTCGCCTCGCCGCAGGCCGGCTACATCACGGGAGCCGAGTTGCATGTCAACGGCGGCATGTTCATGAATTGAAGGCGTTGGAGGTGCCCCGTCCGGGCGCCGACCGGTTCGAGCCCGTCCGGAACCCCGGCCGCCAGGGTGCTTAGAGTTGTCACCCTAACGGTCGTAGAATCACGGGCTGTTTTGGAAAACCCTCTTGGAGGAGTCATGAGCGATATCGAAGCACGCGTCAAGAAGATCATTGCCGAGCAACTCGGCGTGGCGGAATCGGAGGTCACCAACGAGAAGGCCTTCGTCGCCGATCTGGGCGCCGATTCGCTGGACACCGTGGAACTGGTGATGGCCCTGGAAGACGAATTCGGCATCGAGATCCCTGACGAGGAAGCCGAGAAGATCACCACCGTGCAGCTCGCCATCGACTACGCCCTGAAGCACCAGAAGGCCTGATCGGTCGGTCTGGGTTCCTGGTTCCGCAACCCCCGTCACACATGACCCGTCGCCGCGTTGTCATCACCGGCCTGGGGCTCGTCACCCCCGTGGGCAACACGGTGGCCGAGTCCTGGAGCAACCTGGTCGCTGGCCAGTCCGGCATCGATACCATCACTCGGTTCGATGCCTCGAACTTCGCCTGTCGCTTTGCCGGCGAGGTCAAGGGCTTCAACATCGAAGACTACATCCCGGCCAAGGAATCCCGCCACATGGACACCTTCATCCATTACGGCCTGGCGGCTTCGCTGCAGGCCGTGCGGGATGCGGGCCTGCCCACCGGTGATGCGTTGAGCGAGGAGATGGCCGAGCGCATCGGCTGCATGGTGGGCTCGGGCATCGGCGGTCTGCCGATGATCGAGGAGACCCAGCAGGAGCTCAGCGCCCGCGGACCGCGTCGCATCTCGCCCTTCTTCGTGCCAGCTTCGATCATCAACATGATCTCGGGCCATGTGTCGATCCAGTGCGGCTTCAAGGGCCCGAACCTGGCCATCGTCACGGCCTGCACCACGGGCCTGCATTGCATCGGCGAGGCTGGGCGCCTCATCGAGTACGGCGACGCCGACGTGATGATCGCCGGAGGGGCTGAATCCACCGTCTCGCCCCTGGGCATCGGGGGCTTTGCCGCGGCGCGCGCTCTCTCGACGCGCAATGATGATCCCAAGACGGCCTCGCGCCCCTGGGACAAGGACCGCGACGGCTTCGTGCTGGGTGAAGGTGCCGGTGTGATGGTGCTCGAAGAGTACGAGCACGCCAAAAAGCGCGGTGCGAAGATCTACGCCGAGCTGGCTGGCTTCGGCATGAGTGCCGATGCCTTCCACATGACGGCCCCCAACGTCGATGGGCCGCGCCGTTCGATGCAAGCCGCGATGCGCAACGCCGGGGTGAACCCGGACCAGGTGCACTACCTCAACGCCCATGGCACCTCCACGCCGCTGGGCGATGTGAACGAGACCAACGCCATCAAGCTGGCCTTCGGCGAGCATGCCAAGGGCCTGGTGGTCAACTCCACCAAATCGATGACCGGCCACCTGCTGGGCGGCGCCGGCGGCATCGAATCGGTGTTCACAGCCCTGGCGGTGTACCACCAGGTGTCCCCGCCGACGATCAACATCTTCAACCAGGATCCCGAATGCGACCTGGATTACTGCGCCAACACCGCGCGTGAGATGAAGATCGACGTGGCGCTGAAGAACAACTTCGGTTTTGGCGGCACCAATGGCTCGCTGGTATTCAAGCGCATCTGAACACCTGGGCCAGCGGCTCCTGCGACGTCCGACCCCATGCGCCAGCGCACCGCTCCACCGGTGACGGTGGTGGTGCACCGCTACGCCCTGTGGCGCACCGCGCTGCTGGCGCTGGTGCTGGCCGTAGGGCTGGTCCTGGGGGTCTGGGCTGCCGGGCATCTGGGCGGATGGGCGGTGCTGGCCCTGGCGCCGGGACTGCTCTTGGGGGCCTGGGGCTTGGTGGGCCGCCACTGGCGCCGGCCCGGCTTCCTGCTGCGCTGGGACGGACAGGATTGGCACTGGCGTGAGCGTGAACAGGTTCACGAATACCGTGGGCGAGCCATCGCCCGCATCGACCTGGGGGACTGGATGCTGCTGCAGCTCGTGGCGCACGATGGCCGCTTCGCGGTCTGGCTGCCTGTGCAGCGTGCCGGGCTGGAGCCGCGCTGGCATGCCCTGCGCTGTGCGGTATATTCGCCCACTCGCGCAGCCGCCCCCCTGGCCGGATCCACCTCCTCCACCGCATGACCGCTGACGCCGATGCCCTGCTGATTGAGCGTGTCAAGCGCGGCGACCAGAAGGCGTTCGACCTGCTGGTGATCAAGTACCAGCGCAAGATCGAGCGCCTGATCGCGCGGATGGTGCGCGACACCGACCTGATCCAGGACATCGCGCAGGAGACCTTCATCCGCGCCTACCGCGCGCTGCCCCAGTTCCGGGGCGATAGCGCCTTCTACACCTGGCTGTACCGGATCGCCGTCAACACGGCCAAGAAATGCCTGGTCGAGCTCAAGCGCGACCCGCTGGTCACCGAATCGGCCCGGATGTCGGCCGACGAGGAGGACGAAACTTCCCGGGTGGAAAACGAACTAACCGACGGCGAAACCCCCGATGCCGTGCTGGCCAGCAAGGAAGTGGCCGCCACCGTGAACGCGGCCATCGAGGCCTTGTCCGACGATCTGCGCCAAGCCATCACCTTGCGCGAGATCGAAGGGTTGAGCTATGAGGAAATCGCCGAGGTCATGAACTGCCCGATCGGCACGGTGCGATCGCGCATATTCAGAGCGCGTGAGGCCATCGCGCAGCGTCTGCGTCCTTTGCTGGACACGCCCGATGGCAAACGTTGGTGATCAGGAGAGTGAGTGATGTCTGCGCAACGGATGGACAGTGCGGGCGACCAGGCGACTTCACGCGAGCGCCTGTCCGCCTTGCTCGATGGCGAGGCCACTGCCTCGCAGTTCGACGAGTGGCTGGCCTCGCATCAGGGAGATCCCGAGCGGCGCCGTCAGGACTGCGAAGCCTGGCATCTCTACCACCTGATCGGTGACGTGATGCGCTCTGAGGACTTGGCCAGCGGCTCGCGGGGCGATGTATTCCTGCAGGGCGTGCGCCAACGTCTGCAACACGAGCCGGTGATCGTCGCTCCATCCGTGGCAGGCGCACCGGCTCTGCGTGGGCGCCGACGCTGGCGTACGCCCGTAGCCGCTGCGGCGGGTGTGGCGGCGGTTGCCGGCGCGTTGATCGTGCTGCGCTTGGGTGATGCCGGTCTGGGCGTGCCTTCGGGTAGCAGCTTGCTGGTCCAGCAGGCGCCGCCGTCGCCGGTGGCAGCCACGGCGGTGGCGCCGGCGGTGGCGCCGTCCCCGGCCCCCACGACCGAGCTGCGGGTGGTCCATGGAGACCAAACCCTGATCCGCGATGCACGCCTGGACCAATACCTGGCAGCGCACAAGCAGTTCGGCGGCGGCTCGGCCCTGGGTGCCGGACCGTCCGTCTTCCTGCGCAACGCTGCCCACGAAGAACCTGGCCGTTGAGTGTGAGGACGCGCATGCATTTCCGTCGCTGGCTTGCCCCCTGGATGGGCGCAAGCCTGATCGCACTGGCTGGCTCGGGCCTCGCGCAGACGCTGCCGCCCGAAGCGTCCCTCGACAAGTCGGAGGTGCGTTCCTGGCTGCTGCGCATCCACGAGGCGGCTCAGACCCGCAACTTTCAGGGCATCTTCGTGGTGAGCTCGGGTGGCCAGATGACCAGCGCGCGCATTGCCCACTACTGGGAAGGCAACGAGCAGTTCGAGCGCATCGAGACCCTGGACGGCCAACCCCGCCGCGTGCTGCGCCACAACACCCTCGTGGCCACGCTGTGGCCCAACCAGCGCACTGCGCTCATCGAGCAGCGCGAGACGGCCAACACCTTCCCGCGGCTGGTGGACCACGACGGCGATCGCATCGTCGAGCACTATGACGTGCGCAAGAAGGGGATGGACCGTGTGGCCGGACACGAAGCCCGGCTGCTGCTGCTCGTGCCGCGCGATGCGATGCGCTACGGTTACCGCTTGTGGTCGGAGAAGGATTCGGGCTTGCTGCTGCGGGCCGACGTGATCAACGGTGCCGGCGAGGTGATCGAATCTTCGGCCTTCTCGGAGATTTCGATCGGCGTGAAGCCCCAGCCCGAGACGGTGATCCAACCGCTCAAGCGCCTGAAGGGCTACCGCGTCGAGCGCCCGGTCATCACCCCCACTTTCTATGAGGACGAAGGCTGGGTGTATCGGCGCATCGTGCCGGGTTTCCGCCATGTGAGTTGCGTCAAGCGCAGCAGCAACGCCGTGGATGGGGGACCAGGCGCCGAGGGAGCGGCCGACGGCGGCGAGCGCAGCAGCATGCTGCAGACCATCTTCTCCGACGGCCTGGCGCATGTCTCGATCTTCGTGGAACCCTATGATGCCAGCCGGCATCGCAAGGAAGTGCTGATGAGCATGGGGGCGACCCACACGCTCATGAGGCGTCACGGGGCTTGGTGGGTGACCGCCGTGGGTGAGGTGCCGGCCGCGACGCTCAACGAGTTCGTCCGCGGCCTGGAGCGCAAGAAACCGCAGTGAACGGCCGTCGCGAGGGCGTGGCCGGGCGCACTGCGGGCCCAGTGTTGAGGTGAGAGATGAGAACCGCAAGGATGGCGATGTCCCAACGTGTCTTGGCCGCTTTGATGGCCCTGGCTGCCGCCTTTGTGTTGGCGGCGACCCCTGTTGCCGTGCAGGCGCAAGCCGCTGCGCTGCCTGATTTCGCCGATTTGGCCGAGCGGGTGGGCCCGTCGGTCGTGAACATCCGCACCACCGAGCGCGCACGCGCCGCTGCGCCCGGGGCAGGCCCGCAGATGGACGAGGAAATGCAAGAGTTCTTCCGGCGCTTCTTCGGCGTGCCGCTGCCGGGCACGCCCGCGCCGCGAGGCGGCCCGCGCCAGGGCCAGCAGGAAGAGGTGCCGCGCGGCGTGGGGTCGGGTTTCGTGATCAGCTCGGACGGCTTCGTGATGACCAACGCCCATGTGGTCGAAGGCGCCGACGAAGTCTACGTGACCCTCACCGACAAGCGCGAGTTCAAGGCGCGCATCATCGGCAGCGACCGCCGCACGGATGTGGCCGTGGTCAAGATCGACGCCACCGGCCTGCCGGCCGTGCGCATCGGCGACGTCAACCGCTTGCGCGTGGGCGAGTGGGTGATGGCCATCGGCTCGCCCTTCGGCTTGGAGAACACCGTGACCGCCGGCATCGTCAGCGCGAAGGCGCGCGACACCGGCGACTACCTGCCCTTCATCCAAACCGACGTGGCGATCAACCCGGGCAACTCCGGCGGCCCGTTGATCAATCTGCGCGGCGAGGTGGTGGGCATCAACTCGCAGATCTACAGCCGCTCCGGCGGCTTCATGGGCATCTCGTTTGCCATTCCCATCGACGAGGCCATGCGGGTGGCCGACCAGTTGCGATCGACGGGCCGCGTGATCCGTGGGCGCATCGGGGTGCAGATCGACCAGATCACCAAGGACGTGGCCGAATCCATTGGGCTGGGCCAGCCCACTGGGGCCCTGGTGCGCAGCGTGGAGCCCAATGGGCCGGCCGCCAAGGCCGGCATCGAGGCGGGCGACATCATCACACGCTTCGACGGCCGGGTGATCGACAAGGCCGGTGAACTGCCTCGCATCGTGGGCAACACCAAGCCTGGCACCAAGGCGACCGTGCAAGTCTTCCGTCGCGGCAGCTACCGCGACCTCAGCGTGGTGGTCGGCGAGTTCGAGCCCGACCCGCCGCGCCGCATCGCCGGCGGTGAACCTCGCAACGCGCCGGGCAACGGGGCGGCCCAGAGCCTGGGCCTGACGGTGGCCAATCTCACCGAGGCCCAGAAAACTGCGCTCGGCGTCAAGGGCGGGGTGCGAGTGGAAGCCGCCGACGGCGCGGCTGCCCGCGCAGGACTGCGCGAAGGCGACATCATCTTGGCCATCGCCAATACCGAAGTCGTCGACGTGCGCCAGTTCGAGGCCGTGGTGGCCAAGCTCGACAAGGGGCGACCCTTCAATGTGTTCTTTCGCCGAGGTGAGTGGGCTCACTACACCGTGATCCGCCCCTCGCGCTGAGCCTTCGCAGGCGCCCGGTGTCGGGCGATCGGGCACTGGGCCCAGCCGACCCGGCACCCGACAAGGGCGCCGGGTTTTTTCGTATCGCGAGAACAAACCCGGAATGGCGCACGGCGACGCGAGCTGCACGGGTGTTGATAAGTCGTCACTTCAGAACGTGAGTGGAGACTCACAATGTTCGGAGCGACCGGGATTGTGCTGGCGCTTCGGTAGAATTCAGGGTGGTTCGACGCTCTTTCAACGCAGTGGCGGAAGGATCCCCGGAGCGGCCTGGACTATCCCCAGGCCATCCACAAGAGATTGTGGATATCATGTTGATAATCGCTCTGTTGGTGGCGTGCAACGTGCTGCAAGCCCCGACTGGCGCGGTTTCCAAGGGGGTGGTTTTGGCTACAATGAAAGCCCAACAAAGCAGTTGCCAAGCCTTTTGTTGGAAGGCGCGTCGCCGATTCGACGCGCCTTTTTTTTGTTGGCGATCGCGCTGGTTTTGATGCGCTGGGGCCTGGCGTCAGGCAGCGCATACAGGTTTCCATGAAGCACATTCGCAACTTCTCCATCATTGCCCACATCGACCACGGCAAGTCCACGCTGGCCGATCGCATCATTCAGCGCTGCGGCGGTTTGAGCGAGCGCGAGATGGAGGCGCAGGTGCTGGACTCGATGGACATCGAGAAGGAGCGGGGCATCACGATCAAGGCCCAGACGGCCGCCTTGCAGTACACCGCCCGCGACGGACAGGTCTACAACCTCAACCTGATCGACACGCCCGGGCATGTGGACTTCTCCTACGAAGTGAGCCGCTCGCTGTCGGCCTGCGAGGGGGCTTTGCTGGTGGTGGACGCCAGCCAAGGGGTCGAAGCTCAGACGGTGGCCAACTGCTACACCGCGCTCGACCTGGGGGTGGAGGTGATCCCGGTCCTGAACAAGATGGACCTGCCCCAGGCCGACCCCGAGCGCGCCAAGGCGGAGATCGAGGACGTCATCGGCATCGACGCCTCCGATGCGATTCCTTGTTCGGCCAAGACCGGCCTGGGGGTGGACGACATCCTGGAGGCCATCGTGGCCCGCATGCCGCCGCCCAAGGGGCAGCCCGACGGACCGCTGCGCGCGATGATCATCGACGCCTGGTTCGACAACTACGTGGGCGTGGTGATGCTGGTGCGGGTGGTTGACGGCAGCTTGAAGAAGGGCGAGCGCGTCCGGCTGATGGCCACGAACGCCGTCTACCCGGTCGAGCACCTGGGGGTGTTCACGCCCAAGTCCGTGGACCGCTCCGAACTGAACGCCGGCGAGGTGGGCTTCGTGATTTGCGGCATCAAGGAGCTGGCGGCGGCCAAAGTGGGCGACACCCTCACGGTGGAGAAGAAGCTGCCCAACAATGCCGGTCCGGCCACCGAGCCGCTGCCCGGCTTCAAGGAGATCCAGCCGCAGGTGTTCGCAGGCTTGTACCCCAGCGAATCCAGCGAGTACGACCAGTTGCGCGATGCGTTGGAGAAACTCAAGCTCAACGACAGCTCACTGCGTTTCGAGCCCGAGGTGTCGCAGGCGCTGGGCTTCGGGTTCCGCTGCGGCTTCCTGGGCCTGCTGCATATGGAGATCGTTCAGGAGCGGCTGGAGCGTGAGTTCGATCAAGACTTGGTGACCACTGCGCCGAGCGTGGTCTATCAGGTGGAGCTCAACGACGGCACGGTCATCGAGGTCGAGAACCCCTCGAAGATGCCCGATCCGGGGCGCATCCGGGAGATCCGTGAACCCATCGTCACGGTGCATCTTTACATGCCGCAGGAGTACGTCGGTCCGGTGATGACGCTGTGCAACCAAAAGCGCGGCGTGCAGCTCAACATGGCCTACCACGGGCGTCAGGTCATGCTGACCTACGACATGCCGCTGGCCGAGATCGTGCTCGATTTCTTCGACAAGCTGAAGTCCATCTCCCGCGGCTATGCCTCGATGGACTACGAATTCAAAGAGTACCGTGCGTCCGACGTAGTCAAGGTGGACCTGCTGATCAATGGCGACCGGGTCGATGCCTTGTCCATCATCGTGCACCGCTCGCAGGCCCAGTTCCGCGGCCGCGCGGTGGCCGCCAAGATGCGCGAGCAGATCCCGCGCCAGATGTACGATGTGGCGATCCAGGCGGCCATCGGCAGCAACATCATCGCGCGCGAGAACATCAAGGCGCTGCGCAAGAACGTGCTGGCAAAATGCTACGGCGGTGACATCACCCGCAAGCGCAAGTTGCTGGAAAAGCAAAAGGCCGGCAAAAAGCGCATGAAGCAGATCGGCACCGTGGAGGTGCCGCAGGAAGCCTTCCTGGCCATCCTCCAGGTGGACGACTGAACACACAAACGCTGGGAGAATCCCTTGTCGCTGCTCACTGCAGTCCTGTACGCCTGCCTGGCCGTGTACCTGGGGGGTTGGTATTTCGGCCAATGGCATGGCAATTTCTCGCTCGTGCTCTTGCTCCTGACCGCAGTGACGCTGCTGTACTGGCTGGCCGAGCGTTTCCATTTCAGGCCCCAGCGCGAGCGCTCGGCCGCCCGGCTGGTCGAGCAGGCGGCCCAGCGCCGTGCGGCGCTGGCCGACCGGGGCATCGCTCAGGTGGATGACAATGTCGAGGACGCGCGTCGTCAGTTGCTCATGCAGCCTTGGTGGCTGGACTGGACGGCCGGCCTCTTCCCGGTGATCTGTGCCGTTTTCCTGGTGCGATCGTTCCTGTTCGAGCCGTTCAAGATCCCGTCAGGCTCGATGGTGCCCACGCTGCTGGTGGGCGACCTCATCCTGGTCAACAAGTACCACTACGGCGTGCGTCTGCCGGTGATCAACACCAAGATCATCGACAACCACCAGCCTCAGCGCGGCGACGTGATGGTCTTCCGCTATCCGCTGGACCCTCGCATCGATTACATCAAGCGTGTGGTGGGCGTGCCCGGCGACGAGGTGGCCTATCTGAACAAGCGCCTGAGCATCAACGGCCAGCCCGTGCCGATGCAGTCGCTGGGCGAGTACTACGACGAGGACAGCCGCCGCTACGCCCAGCTCTACAGCGAGAAGCTGGGGGACGTGGAGCACCGGGTGCTGACCCACAAGGACGTGCCGCCGTTCATGCTGGCCGTCGACAGCTTCCCCTTTCGCGACCACTGCCGCTACAACGCCGAGGGCGTGGTCTGCAAGGTGCCCGAGGGGCACTACTTCATGATGGGCGACAACCGCGACAATTCTCAGGATTCGCGTTACTGGGGCTTCGTGCCTGAGGCCAACATCGTCGGCAAGGCCTTTTTGATCTGGATGAATTTCGGTAATCTCAGCCGCGTCGGCACCTTCTTCCAGTGAGCGGCCCGGCCCTCCAGAACACCGTCATCACCACGAGGAGCAGCTCGATGATCCCTATCCTGTGGCAGCGGCAGCGCGGCGTGACCCTGATCGGCCTGTTGTTCTGGGCGGTCCTGATCGGTTTCGTCGCCCTGGTGGCCATGCGGGTGTTCCCGACCCTCAACGAGTACTGGACCATCCAGCGCACGATCAACAAGGTGGCCCAGGAGGGTGGCACCACGGTGCCCGAGATCCGGGCAGCCTTCGAGCGTCAGAAGCAAATCGAGTACTCCATCACCTCGATCTCCGGGGCCGACCTGGAGATCACCAAGGTCAACGAGAAAATCGTCGTCAGCTTTGCCTACGACAAGGAGATCGAGCTGTTCGAGCCGGTCTACCTGCTCATCAAGTACCGCGGCCGCTCGCGATGAGGTGTTGGCGACCGTTCCCCGTCATCGTCCTGTGAGCGATACCCTGGAAGCCCTGCAGCGGCGGCTGGGGCACCGCTTCGGCAACCCCGCGCTGCTGCGCGCTGCGCTGACGCACCGCAGTTTCGGCGCCGACCACAACGAGCGGCTGGAGTTCCTCGGCGATGCGGTGCTGGGGCTGGCCGTCTCCAGCCTGCTCTACGAGCGTCTGGGCCGCAGCGACGAGGGGGATCTGTCGCGCGTGCGCGCCCATCTGGTGCGGCAGGAGTCCCTGTACCGCATCGCTTTGGCCCTGGGTTTGCCTGACAGCGTGCGGCTGAGCGAGGGCGAGGCCCGCAGCGGTGGAGCCCGGCGCCCGTCGATCCTGGCCGACACGTTGGAGGCCCTTGTCGGAGCGGTCTACCTGGACGCCGGCTTCGAGCCCGCCCAGGCCGTGGTGCGCCGGCTTTTCGAACCGGTGCTGGCGCAGGGCGACCTCCAGGCCTCGGCCAAGGATCCCAAGACCGAGCTGCAGGAATGGCTGCAGGCTCGGCGCCTGCCGGTGCCCGCCTATGCCATCGTGGAAACGCGGGGTCAGGCGCATCGTCAGGAATTTGTCGTACGCTGCACGGTGGCGGCGTTGCAAGCCGAGCGGGTGGGCGAGGGGGCCTCGCGACGTGCGGCCGAACAGCAGGCGGCCCAGGCCATGCTGGCCCACCTGAAGTCCCTGCCCCCCTGAGTGGCTCATTTCGGCGGCACGGCCGCCTTGACGTTGTGAACCTCGAAGACCTCAACCAGCCTCCCGCCGAACCCCGCAGCGGCCAACGCTGCGGCCTGGTGGCCATCGTGGGCCGCCCCAACGTGGGCAAGTCCACGCTGCTCAATGCCCTGGTGGGCCAGAAGGTGAGCATCACCTCGCGCAAGGCTCAGACCACGCGGCATCGCATCACCGGCATCCGCACCATCGGCGACACCCAGTACATCTTCGTCGACACCCCGGGCTTTCAAACCCGGCATGGCAACGCGCTGAACCGCACGCTCAACCGCACGGTGCTGTCCTCGGTGGCCGACGTCGATGTGGTGCTCTTCGTGGTCGAGGCCGGCCGCTACGGCATGGACGACGCCAAGGTGCTGGCCTTGCTGCCCGAGGGCAAGCCGGTGATCCTGGTGGCCAACAAGCTGGACAAGGTGGTGCGCCGCGCCGAACTGGCCCCGTGGCTCAAGGGCATGCAGGAGCGTCATCCGTTCGCCGAGTTCGTACCGCTGTCGGCCAAGCGACCCGAGGATGTCCGGCGCCTGCTCGAGATCGTGCGGCCCCACCTGCCCGAGCAGGCCTGGTGGTACGACGAGGAGGCGCTCACCGACCGCAGTGAGCGCTTCCTGGCCAGCGAGATGATCCGGGAGAAACTCTTCCGGCTCACCGGGGACGAGCTGCCCTACACCTCCACCGTGGTGATCGACAAGTTCGAGGAGGAGGGCCGCCTGCGCCGCATCGCCGCGACCATCATCGTCGAGCGCGAGGCCCACAAGGGCATGGTGATCGGCGAGGGCGGCGAGCGGCTCAAGCGCATCGGCACGGAGGCGCGTCAGGAGCTGGAGAAGCTCATGGAGGCGAAGATCTTCCTCGAACTGTGGGTCAAGGTGCGTTCGGGCTGGGCCGATGACGAGGAGCGGCTGCGCTCCTACGGCTACGAGTAGGCCGCGCGCCGCACCCTATGGCCACGCGCACCTCGGGCGGCCGGCGGCATGCGCACCGCGTGGCGGGCGAGCCGGCCTACGTGCTGCACCACTACGACTGGAGCGAGTCGAGCCTGATCCTCGACCTCTTCACCCGCCACCACGGACGCGTGGCGGTGGTGGCCAAAGGGGCCAAGCGGCCTTATTCGCAGTTGCGTCCGGTGCTGCTGCCCTTCCAGCGTCTGCTCGTGAGCTACAGCAGCCGCGACGAGGACGGGGCCGAGGTGCACACCCTGAAGGCCGCCGACTGGGCGGGAGGGCTGCCGATGCCGACCGGCGCGGCCCTGCTCATCGGCTTCTACCTCAACGAGCTGCTGATGAAGCTGCTGGCCCGCTCGGACGCCCATCCGCGCTTGTTCGACCACTACGCCGCGACCTTGCCGGCGCTGGCCGGCGGGGAAGACGTCGGCGTGCAGGCGGCCTTGCGGGCCTTCGAGCTGGCGCTGTTGCGCGAGATCGGCGTGCTGCCCGAGCTGCACACCGAGACCCTGACCCAGCTTCCGGTGCGAGATGCGGCGCGCTACGGTCTGGATGCCGAGGCGGGGGTGCGGTCGGTCGGGCCCGGCGAGGCCGGCCTGCGCGGGGACTGGCTGCGTGAGGCCGAGCAGGCCCTGGAGACGGCCGGCGCAGCGCAGGGGCTGGCGGCCGTGCAGCAGGTATGCCGTCGGGCCCTGCCCGAGCTCAAGCCGGCGCTGCGCAGCCTGCTTCACTATCATCTGGGCACGCCCATGCTGCGCACCCGCCAGCTCCTGATGGAACTCCAGCAACCATGATTCTCTCCGGCTCTGCGAACGCGCCCCTGCTGGGCGTGAACATCGACCATGTGGCCACGCTGCGCAATGCGCGCGGCGGCCGCTTTCCGGACCCGGTGGCGGCTGCCGAGCTGGCGGTCGAGGCGGGCGCCGACATCATCACCTTCCACCTGCGCGAAGACCGTCGCCACATCCGCGATGACGACGTGCGCCGGCTGAAGGCCGCGCTGCATGTGCCGCTGAACTTCGAGGCGGCTGTGACCGACGAGATGTTGGGCCTGATCGAGCAGACCCGCCCGGAACACGTCTGCCTGGTGCCCGAGCGTCGCCAAGAGCTCACCACCGAGGGCGGGCTGGACGTGGTGGGACAGTTCGGCCGCGTGCGGGAGGCCTGCGCGCGCCTGGCCGCGGCCGGTTGCCGCGTCTCGCTCTTCATCGGGGCCGACCCCGCTCAAATCGAGGCGAGTGCCCGTGCCGGCGCCCCCTGCATCGAGATCCACACCGGCGCCTATGCCGAGGCCTGGTGGGCGCGGGACGCGGGTGCGATGCAGTCCGAGCTGGCCCGCATCGAACAGGGCCTGCGCCTGGGCCGCTCGCTGGGCCTGCAGACCAACGCCGGCCACGGCCTGGCGGTGTGGGACCGCCCGCCGCCGCATCCCGGCCCCAGCAGCACGGCGGCGATCGCGGCCTTGCCCGATGTGGCCGAGCTGCACATTGGCCATGCGCTGATCGGCCATGCGGTCTTCGTGGGCCTGCGTCAGGCCATCGCCGATTTCAAGGCCGAGGCCGTGCGGGCGAGGCAGGGCGCGTGATCTACGGCATCGGTACCGATATCTGCGACATTCGCCGCATCGAGGCGGCGTTGCAGCGCCATGGCGAACGCTTTGCGATCAAGGTGCTGGGCCCGCACGAGATCGAGGTGTTCCGCCAGCGCCGTGCCAAGGTGCCGGCGCGGGGCGTGCGCTACCTGGCCACGCGCTTTTCGGCCAAAGAGGCCTTCTCCAAGGCCATCGGCCTGGGTCTGCGCCTGCCGATGACCTGGCGCGCTTGCGAGATCGTCAAGGCGCCTAGCGGCAAGCCCGAAATCCTGCTGCATGGCGAACTGGCGGCCTGGTTCGAGGCCCGCAGCCTGCGCGCCCATGTGAGCGTGACCGACGAAACCGACTACGCCGCCAGCTTCGTGGTGGTGGAAACCAAGGAATGAGATGAGCCTGCTTCCCGAGCATGCCCCGGTGGTCCTCGACATCGCCGGCACCGCGCTGGACGACAATGACCGTCGCCGCCTGCAGCACCCGCTGACCGGTGGCCTGATCCTGTTTTCGCGCAACTGGGCCGATCGCCGTCAGCTCGTCGAGCTGACCGCGGAAGTGAAATCGCTGCGCCCGGACGTGCTGATCTGTGTGGACCACGAGGGTGGGCGCGTGCAGCGCTTCCGCACCGATGGCTTCACCTCTTTGCCGCCGATGCGCCGGCTGGGCGAGCTGTGGATGGACGATGCCTTGCGCGCCACCGATGCGGCCACGGCCTGCGGTTATGTGCTGGCTTCAGAGCTGCGAGCCTGCGGAGTGGACTTCAGCTTCACGCCGGTGCTCGACCTCGACCACGGACCCAGCGGCGTGATCGGCGACCGCGCCTTCCATCGCGATGCGCGCGTGGCGACGCTGCTGGCCAAGAGCGTGATGCACGGCCTGCTGCTGGCGGGGATGCAGTCCTGCGGCAAGCACTTTCCCGGGCATGGCTATGTGGCGGCCGATTCGCACGTGGATGTCCCCGTGGACCGCCGCTCGCTCAAGGCCATCTTGGCCGATGATGCGAAGCCCTATGAGTGGCTGAGCACCTCGTTGGCTTCGGTGATGCCGGCCCATGTGATCTATCCCAAGGTCGATGCCTTGCCGGCGGGTTTCTCCCGCCGTTGGCTGCAGGACATCCTGCGCGCTCAGCTGGGTTTCACCGGCGCGATCTTCAGCGATGACCTGAGCATGCGGGGCGCCAGCGTGATGGGCGATGCCGTGCAGGCAGCCGTGGCTGCCTTGCAGGCAGGCTGCGACTTGGTGCTGCTGTGCAACCAGTCGGCGGTGGAGGGCGGCGCGGCGCTGGACACCCTGCTGGACGGCCTGTGGGATGCCCGCGAGCGCGGCGTGTGGGAGCCGAGCGCCGACAGCGAGGCGCGGCGGGTGAACCTGCTGCCCCGGGCCGCTGCGCTGGCCTGGGACGAGCTGATGTACCACGCGCCGTACCAGCAGGCGCTGGCGCGCCTGCCCTGAGCCTCACTGCTGCTGTTGCTGCTGGGCCTGGACGACCTCGAAGGGTAGGGTGATCTGGGAGAGATCCTTGCGGGTCTCGACCAGCACCAGCGGGCCTTCGTCCAGCGCCACCATGGGCTTGCGCTCGCGCGGCACGCGGATGGGCTGGGGCGTGTTGGCGATCAGCGCCTGTGCGGCACGCACCTTGTCCGCATCGGAATGCACCCACTCCAGGCCGGCTGAGGCGGCCAGTTCGTTGAGGCTGGACAGGGGCAGCTCGTAGTGCGGCACCTTCGGCAG
This sequence comes from Caldimonas sp., assembly GCF_046291045.1. Lineage (GTDB taxonomy): Bacteria > Pseudomonadota > Gammaproteobacteria > Burkholderiales > Burkholderiaceae_C > Caldimonas. The sequence goes on from NZ_JBKBSL010000005.1 coordinate 48,465, forward strand.
GGGACGCACGGCTGCGACCGGGGTCGGCGGTGCGGTGTCCACCACAGGGCTGACCGGGGCCGCCACCGCAGGGGCGGGGGCTTCGGCTGCGGCGGTCTCCACCTGCTCCTCGGCGCCTTCCTGAGGACGGCGCTCGCGACGGTAGCGGTCACGCCCTCGGCCCCGGCGGCCCTCTCCTTCGGGCGCTTCAGCCCCGCGGGCTTCCTCCGGCGATGTCTCGGCTTGCGCCGGTTCGACCGGGGCCTCGGGCTCCACCACGGCCTCGGGGCTCACGCCGTCCTGGTCGGGCGCCAGGCCTTCCACGCCGGCCTCGCGCTCGCGGCGGCCACGGCCTCCACGACGGCGGCGGCGGCCTGCCTCGCGGGGGCCTTCTGCCGGGGCCTCACCCTGGTCCTGGGGCACGGTGTCGACGAAGGCGGTGTCCTCCACGGTCTGCGGCGCAGCGGCTGCCATGGTGGCATCGCGCTCGGGACGGGGGGGGGTGTTGCGGCGGCCATCCTGGCGCGCCTCGCCACGCGGCTCGCTGCGGCCTTCGCCGCCGCGTGCGCTGCGCTGCTGCGGGGCTTCGGCGGCCTCGGCACGCGCTTCGCCACTGCGTCCACGGCCCTCGCCGCGCCCTTCGGCACGGGCGTCGCGGCCCTCACCGCGAACGTCCCCGCGGCCGCCGCGGCCTTCACGACGGCTCTCACCGCGCGCTTCACCCCGTTCGCCGCGCTCGCCACGCTCACCCCCCCGACCGCCACGGCGGCCGTCGCCTCGACGACCTTCACCACGCTCGGCCTTGCCTTCCTTGGCGGCAGGCTGGGCCTGCGCAGGCGCGGCGGCCGGTGCCGGTGCTTCGGGGCGGCCGGCGAAGAGCTTCTTCAGCCAGCCGAAGAAGCCGCCGCTGGCCGGCACGGGTGCAGCCACGGGCGGGGCCGCCACGGGCGCGGGCACCGAGGCGGCAGGCTCGGGCTGGGGCGCGGCCACGGGAGCAGGGGTCTCGGGCAGGATGCCCTTGATCACGGGTTCCTGCTTGGACCGGCCCTTCTCATTGGCGTCGCGACGGCGAGTGATGCCGACTTCGTCGTCGGGCTCCTCGATCATCGTATAGCTGGCCTGCAGGTTTTCCAGGCGCGGGTCGTCATGGCGCAGGCGCTCGAGCTTGTAGTTGGGGGTCTCGAGGTGCTTGTTGGGAACCAGGATGACGGTGACGCGTTGCTTGAGTTCGATCTTGGTGATCTCGGTGCGCTTCTCGTTGAGCAGAAAGCTGGTCACTTCCACCGGCACTTGCACGTGCACCGCGGCGGTGTTTTCCTTCATGGCCTCTTCTTGCACCATGCGCAGGATCTGCAGGGCCGAGGATTCGGTGTCGCGGATGTGGCCGGTGCCGTTGCAGCGCGGGCAGGTGATGTGACTGCCTTCGCTCAGAGCCGGGCGCAGGCGCTGGCGCGAGAGTTCGAGCAGGCCGAACTTGCTGATGGAGCTGAGCTGCACGCGGGCGCGATCCGGGCGCACCGCATCGCGCAGGCGCTGCTCGACCTCGCGGCGGTTCTTGGACTCCTCCATGTCGATGAAGTCCACCACGATGAGACCGCCCAGGTCGCGCAGTCGCATCTGGCGGGCGATTTCGTCGGCCGCTTCGAGGTTGGTGCGCGTGGCGGTTTCTTCGATGTCGCTGCCGCGGGTGGCGCGGGCCGAGTTGACGTCGATGGACACCAGGGCCTCGGTGTGGTCGATCACGATGGCCCCGCCCGAGGGTAGGTTCACCGTGCGAGAAAAGGCCGTCTCGATCTGGTGCTCGATCTGGAAGCGGCTGAACAGCGGGGCATCGTCACGGTAGCGTTTCACGCGGTGCGCCATCTCGGGCATCACGTGATTCATGAACTGATGCGCTTGCTCGTAGATGTCGTCGGTGTCGATCAGGATCTCGCCGATGTCTGCGGTGAAGTAGTCGCGGATGGCGCGGATGACGAGCGAGGACTCCTGGTAGATCAGGAAGGCACCTTTGCCGGCCTGGGCCGCTTCGTCGATGGCGGCCCACAGCTTGAGCATGTAGTTGAGGTCCCACTGCAGTTCGGCCACGCTGCGGCCGATGCCGGCGGTGCGGGCGATCAGGCTCATGCCCTTGGGGTATTCGAGCTGGTCGAGGGCTTCCTTGAGTTCTTCGCGGTCCTCGCCCTCGATGCGGCGCGACACACCGCCGCCGCGGGGGTTGTTGGGCATGAGCACCAGGTAGCGGCCGGCCAGCGAGATGAAGGTCGTCAGCGCCGCGCCTTTGTTTCCGCGTTCTTCTTTTTCCACCTGGACCAGCAGTTCCTGGCCCTCCTTGATGACGTCGGCGATCTTGGCGTTGCGGACGTCCACACCTTCCTTGAAGTACTGGCGCGAGATCTCTTTGAAAGGCAGGAAACCGTGGCGGTCCTCGCCGTAATCGACGAAGCAGGCTTCCAACGAGGGCTCGACGCGAGTGACGACGGCTTTGTAGATGTTGCCCTTTCGCTGCTCACGCCCTTCGATCTCGGTTTCGAAATCCAGCAGCTTCTGGCCGTCGACGATGGCCAGGCGACGCTCTTCCTGCTGCGTCGCGTTGATCAGCATGCGTTTCATGTGCACTCCTTCACCCGCACGGCCCACAGGGCTCGCACGGGCACAACCACATGCCGCTACCGGCTCGACGACCGGAGGGCGGCTCAACGATGCACGAGGAACGCAATCAGGAACCGGAAGGAATCGCCCTGGACGGCCGGCGCTGCGGGAAGCCCCGCCGGGTCAGCCGCGTTGGCGCGTGCGAGGAGTGAACTGGACAGCGGACGATCGACGCCGGGCCGACGCTGGGCCGGGTGCACCGGAGGCCCTTCCGACGCCGAGCCGCGGGGCGTGCCGGCGCAACCGCAGGGCCGGTGTCATGCCGCAGCGATGCGGTGGGGGAAGGAGGCCGGGGGGTGCAGTCCGCATGGGATCACTGAACGCAAGGCTGCAGGCGGTGCTTGCCAGATCGGAGCGCCCAGGGGGGCGCGGGCGGTCTCGCAAGCGGCGCCGGCCTGCGGCCGGAAAACCTTGTTGTTGGGTTCTTGTGTGCGTTGGCTCTGACGCGGGCCGTGTCCACTGCCGTCGGCTCACCTTGGGAGACGACCCGCAGCCACGGGACCGCGCTGCATCAACTCTTGTGGCCGCTGGCAGACACTCACAGACTGTGCCCGCCGGCGGCCGACCCGCTGGCGCTGGAGGTGTTCGAGAGCCCTCAGACCGCCCCCGCCACAGCGAGAGGGGTAAACTCTTGCAAATCAAACACTTACAACGCAAACGTGGTGCAACAGATTATACGGGCGAAACCGCCGGCTGCGCGCAGCGGTGGAGCGCCAGGGCCCGAGGTGCGCCATGTCGTCGTCGATGAAGCCTCGGCGGGCCAGCGTCTGGACAACTTCCTGGCCAAAACGCTCAAGGGGGCGCCCAAGTCGCTCATCTACCGCATCGTGCGCAGCGGCGAGGTGCGGGTGAACAAGGGCCGGGCTGCGGCCGACACCCGGCTGGCCCTGGGCGACGAGGTGCGCGTGCCGCCGGTGCGCCTGGCTCCGCGCGGTGAGGACGTGCTCACGCCGGCGCGTGAGTTCCCCGTCGTTTACGAGGACGATCACCTGCTCGCCGTGGACAAGCCTGCCGGCGTGGCCGTGCATGGTGGCAGCGGCGTGAGCTTCGGTGTGATCGAGCAGCTTCGCAGGGCGCGGCCGCAGGCAAAGATGCTGGAGCTGGTGCACCGCCTGGACAAAGAGACTTCGGGCCTGCTGCTCATCGCCAAGAGGCGCAGCGCGCTGACGGCCCTGCAGGACCAGTTCCGCAGCCGCGCAACGGGCAAGACTTACGCGGCCTTGGTAATCGGGGCCTGGCCTGCGCACAAGAAGGTCATCGATGTGCCGCTGCACAAATACCTCACCGGCGAGGGCGAGCGGCGGGTTCGCCCTGTGGCTGCCGGCGCCGAACAGGGACGGCGCTCGATCACTCTGGTGCGAGTGACGCAGGCCTTTGCCGGGTACACCCTGTTGGACGTGACCATCAAAACCGGGCGCACCCACCAGATCCGCGTGCATCTGGCCCATGAGGGCCATCCGATCGTCGGCGACGACAAGTACGGCGACTTCGTGCTGAACCGGGCCTTTGCGCGGGGGCAGGCCCTGGCGGGCCACCGCTTCGACCGCATGTTCCTGCATGCGCGACGCTTGCGTTTTGACCATCCGGCCACCGGGGAGGCTCTTGAACTCGAATCGCCTCTGCCGCGCGAATGCGCAGAATTGCTCCAACACCTATGAACCAGCGACCTCGCCAGTTCGACCTGATCGTTTTCGATTGGGACGGCACCTTGTTCGATTCCACGGCGCTGATCGTGCGCTGCATCCAGGCGGCCTGTGCGGACCTGGGCGTGCCCGTGCCCAGCGAACGTGAGGCGGCCTACGTGATCGGTCTGGGACTGCACGATGCCCTGCAGCAGGTGGTGCCCGGCTTGCCGGTGGAGCGCTACCCCGAGCTGGGCCGGCGCTACCGCCACCACTACTTCGCGCAGCAGCATGAGCTGGTGCTGTTCGACGGCAGCCTGGCGATGCTGCATGCGCTCAAGCAACGCCATCACTGGCTGGCCGTGGCCACCGGCAAGTCGCGCCGGGGGCTGGACGAGGCGCTGCGCACCGTGCAGCTCCAGGGCCTCTTCGACGGCACGCGTACGGCCGACGAAACGGCCTCCAAGCCCGACCCACGCATGCTGCTGGAGTTGATGCGCGAATTCGGCGTGGAGCCCGAGCGTACGTTGATGATCGGCGACACCGTGCACGACTTGCAGTTGGCAGCCAATGCCGGTGCGGCCGGCGTGGCGGTGAGCTACGGTGCCCACGACCCGGCGGCGCTGCGCGAGCTGGCTCCCCGCTTCATCGCCAGCTCGGTGCCCGAGCTGCACCGCTGGCTGGAGGCTCACGCATGAACCCCGGCATCGAGCTGTGCGATTCCGAGGCGCTGACCGAACGCGGCAAGGCCGTACTGTTCGATGTGCGGCTGTGGAACGAACACGTGCGGGCCTTTGCGCTGCGCTTCGAGGGGCGGGCCGTGGCCTATGTGAACCGCTGTGCCCATGTGCCGGCCGAGATGGACTGGCAGCCCGGCGAATTCCTCGACGACAGCCGCGAATGGATCATTTGCTCCATCCACGGTGCCGTCTATGACCCACGCAGCGGCGAATGCGTGGGGGGGCCCTGCGCGCGCTCACGTCTGATCGAGGTGCCGCTGGCCGAACGCGATGGCAAGGTCTACTGGTACCCCAGCGATGACGTGCAGCCGGCGTTTGCCGACTGAGCTGCGGTCCCGTCCCCGTCCCGTGCACAACGACGAATCTCTCCTCTGTCAGGATCCCATGGAACCCGAGACCTCTCTTGCCTCCACCCCGCCTCGAAGGGCCGGGGACGAAGCCCTCGTCCGTCTGGCCCAGGCCTATCTCGACGACCGACGGCGCGAACGGCGCTGGCGCCTGTTCTTCCGCCTGGCTTGGCTGCTGCTGGCCCTGGGGCTCCTGGCGCTGCTGTACCGGCAGGGGCTGCAGGCCTCGGCGCCCAGCGCGCCGCACACCGCCCTGATCGACGTTCGCGGTGAAATCGCGGCGGATGCGCCCGCCAGTGCGGAAAACTTGATCTCGGCTTTGCGCAATGCCTTCGAAGACAGCGGCGCGCAGGCCGTGGTGCTGCGCATCAATTCGCCCGGCGGCAGCCCGGTGCAGGCCGGCATGGTCAACGACGAGATCGAGCGGCTGCGCCAGCAGCATGACAAACCCGTCTACGCGGTGTGCGAGGAGATGTGCGCTTCGGCGGCCTTCTATATCGCTGCGGCGGCCGACGAGGTGTTCGTGGACAAAGCCTCGCTGGTGGGCTCCATCGGCGTGCTGATGGACGGCTTCGGCTTCACCGGGTTGATGGACAAGCTGGGCGTGGAGCGCCGCCTGCTCACGGCCGGCGAGAACAAGGGTTTCCTTGACCCCTTCTCGCCCCAGACCGAGCAGCACAAGGCCTACGCCCAGGCGCTGCTGGACCAGATCCACCAGCAGTTCATCGCCGAGGTGCGTGAAGGCCGGGGCGAACGCCTGAAGGATCAGAAGGAGGCCTTCTCGGGTCTGGTCTGGAGTGGCCAGCAGGCCATCGACCTGGGCCTGGCTGACCGCTACGGCAGCCTGGACTACGTGGCCCGCGAGGTGGTCAAGGCCGAGGACATCATCGACTATACGCCGCGCGAAAACGTGGCTGAACGCCTGGCCAAGCGCTTCGGTGCGGCCGTGGGTGAGGGCATGGTGGCGGCCTTGCGCGGTATGGGTGGGCTGCGCTGAGGCGGCGGGCTCACGCCTTCTTCAGCAGGCCTTTCGTTTCGATGAAGTCGATGACCTGGTCGAGGCCCTCGCGGGTCTTGAGGTTGGTCATCACCCAGGCCCTGTGGGGCCGCATGCGGGCGGTGTCGGCAGCCATCACGTCGAGGCTGGCGCCCACATAGGGCGCAAGGTCAATCTTGTTGATCACGAAGAGGTCGCTCTTGGTGATGCCGGGGCCGCCCTTGCGCGGGATCTTCTCGCCGGCGGCCACGTCGATCACGTAGATCGTGAGATCGGACAGTTCCGGGCTGAAGGTGGCGGCCAGGTTGTCGCCGCCGGACTCGATGAAGACGATGTCGGCGTCCGGGAACTTCGCCAGCAGGCGGTCCACCGCCTCGAGGTTGATGGACGCGTCTTCGCGGATGGCCGTGTGCGGACAGCCGCCGGTTTCCACGCCCATGATGCGCTCGGGCTCCAGCGCACCGGCCACGGTGAGCAGCCGCTGGTCTTCCTTGGTGTAGATGTCGTTGGTGACCACCACGAGGTCGTAGCGGTCGCGCATCGTCTTGCACAGCATCTCGACGAGGGTGGTCTTGCCCGAGCCCACGGGCCCACCCACACCCACGCGCAGGGGCGGCAGCTTCTTGGTTCGGCCGGGGATGGCATGAAAGGAGGTGCTCATGATCGGAAAAGTCGCGAGTACTGTTGTTCGTGCCGGGCCGACAGGATGGCCAGCCCAGGGGTGAAGGCCTGGCGATGAGCGTCGTCGAGCGCGAGGGCCGTGGCCACCACGTCGGGGATCTCGGCCGCCAGGCGCGCAAGGATGCGCTGGCCGGCGCTCTGGCCCAGGGGCACGGCCTTGATGGCGGCCTGCACCATGTTTTCGGCCCAGCCGAAGCTGAAGGACAGCAAGGCCTGTTCGGGCGTGGCGCCGGCCTGGGCAGCTGCCAGCGCGAAAGCCACTGGATAGGTGGGGGCGGGGGACAAGGCGGCCAGCGTGGCCACGCGCTCATCGTTCGCGCGGTTTTTCAGCCACTCCACGAGCGAACGCCCCATCTGTTCGGTCTGCAGGCGCAGCTCGGCCGACTCGCGCGTGCGGCGCATCCAGTCGTTCAGAACCGTGAGGCGGGCGAGATCATGGGCCTGCCAGGCGGGCACCGCCTGGGCCACCACGGCGGCATCGGCCCGCCCGAAGGCAAGGTGAAGTTGGTCGCTGAGCCAGTCGCTGGCCTGGGCTTCGTTTGTGACGAGGCCGGCCTCCACCGCTGCTTCCAGACCCTCGGAGTAGCTGAAGCCGCCCACCGGCAGGGCTGGCGAGGCCAGCCACATCAGTTGCAGCCAGGTGGCGTAGGCCGACATCTCAGTGGTGATGGTGGCCACAGCCGGGACCGTGGACGTGGCCATGGTCATCATGAGCGTCGTGCTCATGGGCGTGTCCATGGCCGTGGCCATGACCACCCGCTGCATAGGCCCCGCCTTCCGGCTCGAAAGGGGCTTGCACCTCGGTCACGATGAGGTGCATCTGGCGCAGCATGTCGGCCAGCACGTGGTCGGGTTCGAGCTGCAGGTGATCGGCCCGCAGTTCGAGCTGCACATGGCGGTTGCCCAGGTGGTAGGCGGCGCGCAGCAGGTCGAAGGACGAGCCGTGTGCGGGGCAGGCGGTCACACGCAGCACCGGCTGGGGCGCGGCCTCGACACGGATCAGCGATCCGTCCTCGGCCACGAGCACGTCGCCGCCGCGCACGACGGTGCCGCGCGGCAGGAACACGCCCAGCGCGCGACCCTGGCTGTCAGTGGCATCGAAGCGGCTCTTCCGTCGCACGTCCCAGTCGAGCGCCACGGTGGCGGCCCGCTTGAGCAGCACGGCGGCCAGGCCCTGGCCTTGGGGGAGGAGTTTGTTGACGGTCAGCATGCCCGCGATGGTACGCCTGCGGGGCGTCAGAACAGGAAGTAGCGCTGCGCCATCGGCAGCACGGTGGCGGGTTCGCAAGTCAGCAATTGCCCGTCGGCACGCACCTGGTAGGTCTGCGGGTCGATCTGCATGTGCGGGGCGTAGGCGTTGTGCACCATGTCGGCCTTCTTCACGCGGCGGCAGCCTCGCACGGCGGATACCGTCTTGCGCAGGCCATAGCGTTCGGCGGCGCCGGCCGCCAGCGCCGATGCGCTCAGGAAGGTGATCGACGTGGCCGACAGGGCCCCACCGAAGCTGCCGAACATGGGGCGGTAGTGCACGGGTTGCGGCGTGGGGATGGAGGCATTGGGGTCGCCCATCGCGGCGGCGGCGATGAAGCCGCCCTTGAGGATGAGCGAGGGTTTCACGCCAAAGAAGGCCGGCTTCCACAACACCAGGTCGGCCCACTTGCCCACCTCGATGCTGCCCACTTCGTGCGCGATGCCATGGGCCAATGCAGGGTTGATGGTGAGCTTGGCGAGATAGCGCTTCACGCGGGCGTTGTCGTGCCGGCCCGTGTCCCCGGGCAAGGGACCGCGCTGCTGCTTCATCTTGTGCGCGGTCTGCCAGCAGCGCAAGATGACCTCGCCCACACGGCCCATGGCCTGGCTGTCGGACGAGAACATGCTGATCGCGCCCAGGTCGTGCAGGATGTCCTCGGCCGCGATGGTCTCGCGACGGATGCGGCTCTCGGCAAAGGCCAGATCCTCGGCGATGGAGGCGTCCAGGTGATGACACACCATCAGCATGTCGAGGTGCTCGTCGATGGTGTTGACGGTGAAGGGCCGCGTCGGGTTGGTGGAGGAGGGCAGCACATTGGCTTCGCCCACCACCTTGAGGATGTCGGGCGCGTGGCCGCCGCCCGCGCCTTCGGTGTGGAAGGTGTGGATGGTGCGGCCCTTGAAGGCGGCAATGGTGTCTTCGACGAAACCGCTTTCGTTGAGCGTGTCGGTGTGGATGGCGACCTGGATGTCACCGTTTTCGGCCACGCCCAGGCAGGTGTCGATGGCGGCGGGCGTGGTGCCCCAGTCCTCGTGCAGTTTCAGGCCGATGGCGCCGGCTTCCACCTGTTGCTGCAGGGCATCGGGACGGCTGGCATTGCCTTTGCCGAAGAAACCCAGGTTCATTGGGAATGCCTCGGCGGCCTGCAGCATGCGCTTGATGTTCTCGGGGCCGGGCGTGCAGGTGGTGGCGAAGGTGCCGGTGGCCGGGCCGGTGCCGCCGCCGATCATTGTGGTGATGCCCGAGGTCAGGGCTTCCTCGATCTGCTGCGGACAAATCCAGTGGATGTGGGTGTCGATGCCGCCGGGCGTGACGATCAGGCCTTCGGCAGCGATGATCTCGGTGCCCGGGCCGATGACGATGTCCACGCCCGGTTGAACGTCGGGGTTGCCGGCCTTGCCGATGGCGGCGATGCGTGAGCCCTTGAGGCCGATGTCGGCCTTGACGATGCCCCAGTGGTCGACGATGAGCGCATTGGTCAGCACGCAGTCCATGGCGTCCATCGCGCCGGGACCATTGACGCGCTGGCTCTGGCCCATGCCGTCGCGGATGGTCTTGCCACCACCGAACTTCACCTCCTCGCCGTAGCCGCCGGCGGCCAGGGTGTAGTCCTTCTCCACCTCGATGACGAGGTCGGTGTCGGCCAGGCGCACGCGGTCGCCCACGGTGGGCCCGAACATCTCGGCATAAGCGCGTCGTTGGATCGTGGGCATCACAGGTTTCCTTGCACCAGGCCGCGAAAGCCGTAGACGACCCGGTCGCCGGCATAGTCGACCAACTCGACCGTGCGTTGCTGGCCGGGCTCGAAGCGCACGGCAGTGCCCGAGGCGATGTTCAGGCGCATGCCGCGCGCGGCGGCCCGATCGAACTGCAGCGCGCCGTTGGCTTCGGCGAAGTGGTAGTGAGAGCCCACCTGGATGGGGCGGTCGGCGGCGTTTTGCACCACCAGCGTCATGGTGCGCCGGCCCGGGTTCAGGACGTGGTCGGCGCCATCGGTGAAGAGTTCGCCGGGGATCATCACTTCCTCCCCGAGAACCACCAGGCCAGGCCGATCACCCCCACCAGCGCGACGTAGCCGAAAACGTCTGTGGCGTGCCAGTGGTGGGCGCCGGGCAGGTGGTGCCCTTCATGGGCCAGTGCAGGCAGCGAGGTCAGGGCCATCAGGAGGAGGGTGGAATGTTTCACGGTCATGGGGGGCCTCAGGGATCGGTCGGGCGCGCACCGTTCGAGTGCGTGGCTGGGGGTCATGCAATCGGTTGGTGCACCGTCACCAACTTGGTGCCATCGGGGAAGGTGGCCTCGACCTGGATGTCCGGGATCATCTCGGGCACGCCCTCCATCACATCGGCGCGCGTGAGCACGGTCTTGCCCTCGCTCATCAGCGTGGCCACCGACTTGCCGTCTCGGGCGCCTTCGAGGATGGCCGCCGTGATCAGGGCCACCGCCTCAGGGTAGTTGAGCTTGAGCCCGCGGGCCTTGCGACGCTCGGCCAGCAGGGCCGCCGTGAAGATCAGCAGCTTGTCTTTTTCGCGCGGGGTCAGTTCCATGCAGACCCTCTTGCACGATGAATGCCAGCCCTCCCGGACCGGGCTGGTGCGATTCTTGTACGCAAGCTGTCGCCATGGACCTGAGCGCCACGCCCTCTACCGACACGCCACCCGCTCCTGGGGCGGTCCAGCGCGTCATCAAGATCCGGCGCGACTACAACGAATGGGTCGCGCGCGAGACCCTGGAGGACTACGCGTTACGCTTCACGCCGCAGTCGTTTCGCAAGTGGTCGGAGTGGCGGGTGGCCCACACGGCGTTTGGCGCGGCCTCCTTCCTGATCCTGGAGGCGGTGGGGGCCACGCTGTTGGTGCAGTACGGCTTCATCAACGCCGCGCTGGCCATTGCCATGACGGGACTCATCATCTTCCTGGCCGGTCTGCCCATCAGTGTCTATGCGGCGCGCCACGGCGTGGACATGGACCTGCTCACGCGCGGCGCGGGTTTCGGCTACATCGGCTCCACGCTCACCTCGCTGATCTACGCGAGCTTCACCTTCATCTTCTTTGCGCTCGAGGCCGCGGTGATGGCCTATGCGTTGGAACTGGCCTTCGGGCTGCCGCCCACCTGGGGTTACTTGGTGTGCGCGCTCGTGGTGATCCCCATGGTGACCCACGGCGTGACCATCATCAGTCGTTTCCAGGTGTGGACCCAGCCTTTGTGGTTCGTGCTGCTGGTGCTGCCCTACGTTTACGTGTTCCATCACAACCCGGGGCTGCTGTCCGGGCTCGCTTCGTATGCGGGGGAGGACGGCCGCGGTGGTTCCTTCCAGTGGCTGGCCTTCGGCGCAGCCACCACGGTGGGCATTGCGCTGATCACGCAGATGGGCGAGCAGGTGGATTACCTGCGCTTCATGCCGGAGAAGACGCGCGCCAACCGCTGGCGCTGGTGGGGCGCTCTGTTGATGGGCGGGCCGGGTTGGGTGGTGCTGGGCGTGGTGAAGATGCTGGGCGGAGCGCTGCTGGCCTACTTGGCGCTGACCCACATGGTGCCAGCCGAACGGGCGGTGGACCCCAACCAGATGTATCTCGCGGCCTACGAGTACGTGCTTGCCGACTATGGCTGGGCGGTGGCGGCCACGGCGATCTTCGTGGTGGTGTCGCAGCTCAAGATCAACGTGACGAACGCCTACGCGGGGTCGCTGGCCTGGTCGAACTTCTTCTCGCGCCTCACGCACAGCCACCCCGGGCGGGTGGTGTGGGTGGTGTTCAACACCCTGATCGCGTTGATGCTCATGGAGCTCAATGTCTTCCAGGCCCTGGGCGGGGTGCTGGGGCTGTATTCCAACATTGCCATCTCGTGGATCATGGCCGTGGTGGCCGACCTGGTGATCAACAAGCCCCTGGGCTGGTCGCCCCGAGGCATCGAGTTCAAGCGCGCCCACCTGTATGACGTGAACCCGGTGGGCGTGGGCGCGATGGTGGCGGCCTCCGTGCTGTCGATCACCGCCCACCTGGGCCTCTTCGGCGAGGGGGCCCAGGCCTTCTCGGCGCTGATCGCACTGGTGACGGCCGTGGTGGTATCGCCGCTGATCGCCTGGGCCACGAAGGGGCGCTACTACATCGCTCGGCGTGACGGTCTGCCCCGGCTCGACCCCGGAAGTGAAGGCGGCTACGGCCGCCTGCGCCCCGTCACCCGCTGCGTGATCTGCGAGCGTGAGTACGAGCGCGAGGACATGGCACAGTGTCCGGCCTACCAGGGCGCCATCTGTTCCTTGTGCTGCACGCTGGATGCGCGCTGCAACGACCTGTGCAAGCCGCAGGCGCGGCTGTCGTCGCAATGGTCTGCGGCGCTGCGCCGCCTGTTGCCGCGCCGCGCTGCGCCCTATATCCAGACGGGCCTGGCGCAGTACCTGCTGCTGATGACGTTGATCGTGCCGGTGCTGGCTGCGTTGTTCGTCTTGCTTTACCACCAGGAGATGCGCGCGCTGGGCGACCAGGCGGCAGCGTTGGCGCCTTCGCTGCGGGCCAGCTTCTTGAAAGCCTATGCCGTGCTGCTGATGGTGCTGGGGATCGTGGCCTGGTGGGTGGTGCTGGCGCACCGCAGCCGCACGGTGGCGCAGGAGGAATCCAACCGCCAGACCGAGGCGCTCATGCGCGAGATCGAGTTGCATCGACGCACCGACGAAGCCCTGCAGCAGGCCAAGCGCCAAGCCGAGCTGGCCAACCAGGCCAAGAGCCGCTACATCACCACCATCAGCCATGAGCTGCGCACGCCGCTCAATAGCATTCTGGGATATGCCCAGCTGCTTGACGAGGACGAGGCCATGCCAGCGCATCGCAAGCAAGCGGTGCGCGTGATCCGCCGCGGGGGCGACCACCTGTTGTCGCTGATCGAAGGCACGCTGGATTTGGCGCGCATCGAGAGCGGCAAGCTGGCGCTGGACGTCAAGGCCGTGCGCTTTCGCGACAGCATGTTCGAGATCGCGCGCCTGTTCGAACTGCAAGCCGTGGGCAAGGGCATCGCTTTTCGCCACGAGTTCGATACCGGTGTGCCCGAAGCCGTGCGGGCCGACGAAAAGCGGCTGCGCCAGATCCTCATCAACGTGCTGGGCAATGCGGTGAAGTTCACGGACCGCGGGGAGGTGGTGTTTCGCCTGCAGTACGCCCGGGAGATGGCGCGCTTTGAGATCGAGGATTCCGGGCCTGGCATGACGGCCGACGAACTGTCGCGCATCTTCGAGCCCTTCGAGCGTGGGTCGGCCGCGGGCGGGGCGGTCGTGGGCGGCACCGGGCTGGGGCTGACGATCGCGAAGATGCTCACCGACCTGATGGGCGGCGAAATGACGGTGCGCAGCACCCCGGGTGTGGGCACCTGCTTCTCGATCCGGCTCTTCCTGCCCGAACTGCGCGCCACGGTGCCAGAGGCCGAGATGCCGCGCTCGGCGCGCACCGGCTACCTGGGCCCTCGCAAGCGGATCCTCGTGGTGGACAACGAGGAGGTGGACCGCGGACTGCTGGTCAGCGTGCTGCAGCCGTTGGGCTTCGAGATCCATCAGGCTGCCTCCGGGCACGAGTGCCTGGCGATGTTGCACCAGATCCAGCCGGACGCGATCTTCATGGACCTGGCCATGCCAGGCATCGACGGATGGGAGACCCTGCGCCGCATTCAGCGCGAAGGCTTGAGCGCGGCGCCTGTGGCCATCGTCTCGGCCAATGCCTTCGACAAGGGGCTGGACAACGATGTGGGCATCACCCCTCAAGACTTCCTCGTCAAGCCGGTGAGGGTGGCCGAACTGCTCGATTGGCTGGGCGCGCGCTTGTCGCTGCAATGGGTGGTGGCGCCAGAGCCTGCGCCGCAGGCCATGGCACCGGCCCCGGGGAGACAAGCGCTGCCCGAGCCCCATCGCTTGCGCGGCCTGGCCGACCAGGTGGCGCTGGGCTACTACCGCGGCATCGTTCGTCTACTCGACGAGATCGAAGCCGAACGCCCCGATTGCGCCGCCTTTGTGGCTCGTCTGAGGGGCCTGGCACGCGAGTTCCAGTTCGACACCATGACCCGTCTCCTTCAAGACGCCCTCGATGAACCCCGCCTTGCCTGAACTTGCGCCCGCCGATGCCGTGGTGCTCGTGGTGGACGACGTGCCCGACAACTTGGCCGTGCTGCACGACGCGCTGGATGAATCCGGCTACACCGTGCTGGTGGCCACCCATGGTGAAGGCGCGCTGCGGCGCGCCGCCCAGGCCCAGCCCGACATCGTGCTGCTGGATGCCGTGATGCCTGGCATGGACGGCTTCGAGGTGGCGCGCCGTCTGAAGGCCGAGCCATCCACCGCGGGCATCCCCATCATCTTCATGACCGGCCTCACCGACACGCAACACGTGGTGGAAGCCTTCAACGCTGGGGGTGTGGATTACGTGACCAAGCCCGTGCGCACCCGGGAAGTCATCGCCCGGATTGCCACCCATCTTCAAGGTGCCCGGCAAGCCCGACAGGCACACCAGGCGCTGGATGTGTTCGGTCATGCCACGCTGGCCGTTCGCTTGTCCGATGGTCGTATCACCTGGCAGACTCCGCTGGCGCGCCAGTATCTCGAATCCTATCGACCGGGGTCGGTGGGTTTCCTCGATGCCGAACTGATCGAATGGGTGCGCCAGCAGGCCGAGCAGGCCCGTGCAGCCCACGAGCCTGCCAGCCGCGTTCTTGTGCAAGGCGCACGTCGCCTGACGCTGGCTCTGCATCACCCCACCGGCGACGGCGAGTGGTTCCTGGTGCTGCGCGAGGCCAACGATGCGGTGATGCTCGAAGCCCTGATGGCGGCCTTCCGGCTCACCACCCGCGAGGCCGAGGTGCTGTACTGGGTCGTGCAGGGCAAGACCAATCGCGATATCGGCGACATCCTGGGCGCCAGCCCCGCCACGGTGAAGAAGCACCTGGAGCACGTCTTCGAGAAGCTGGGGGTGGAAACCCGCACCGCGGCAGCCGCGCTGGCCATGGTGCGGGTGCCGCAATTGGGCCATCGCTGAACCCGCGCTGGGGGCCTTGGTCAGGGGCTGGGGGGGCGATCGACGAAGCTTGAGAGAGGTCATCGCTCCCGCCGATCGACGTTGCTGGCTCACCGGCGACGCGACACGGTGCCGCCTACGCCATGTGGCGTATTTGCGCTCGCCTGCAGCCTGCCTAACCTGCGGCTGTCTCTTCCCCACAGCCCAGCCATCGCAAAGGAGCGCTTGCCATGTCCCCCTCCCGCCGCCACTTCAACCAGGCCCTGGGTGCCGTCGCCTTGGGCGTGGCCGCCATCGGCCTGCCTGCCCATGCCCAGTCCGACACCATCAAGGTCGGCATCCTGCATTCGCTGTCGGGCACCATGGCCATCTCGGAAACCGTCCTGAAGGACGTGGCCCTGATGACGATCGAGCAGATCAACGCCAAGGGCGGCGTGATGGGCAAGAAGCTCGAACCGGTGGTGGTCGATCCCGCATCGAACTGGCCGCTCTTCGCCGAGCGTGCCCGCCAGCTCATCACCCAGGACAAGGTGGCCGTGGTCTTCGGCTGCTGGACCAGCGTGTCGCGCAAGTCGGTGCTGCCGGTGTTCGAGGAGCTCAACAGCCTGCTCTTCTACCCCGTGCAGTACGAGGGCGAAGAGCTCAGCAAGAACGTGTTCTACACCGGTGCGGCGCCCAACCAGCAGGCCATTCCCGCGGTGGAATACCTGATGAGCAAGGACGGCGGATCGGCCAAACGCTTCGTGCTGCTGGGCACCGACTACGTCTACCCGCGCACCACCAACAAGATCTTGCGCGCCTTCCTGAAGTCCAAAGGCATCCCCGACAGCGACATCATGGAGGCTTACACCCCCTTCGGTCACAGCGACTACCAGACCATCATCGCCAACATCAAGAAGTTCGCCGCGGCGGGCAAGAAGACGGCGGTGGTTTCCACCATCAACGGGGACTCCAACGTGCCCTTCTACCGGGAACTCGGCAACCAGGGCCTGAAGGCGACCGACGTGCCGGTGGTGGCCTTCTCGGTGGGCGAAGAAGAGCTGCGTGGCGTCGACACCAAACCGTTGGTGGGCCACCTGGCCGCCTGGAACTACTTCATGTCGATCAAGAACCCGACCAACGATGCCTTCATCAAGGCTTGGTCGGACTACGCCAAGGCCAAGAACATCCCCGGCCACAAGGACCGCCCGCTGACCAACGACCCGATGGAGGCCACTTACATCGGTATCCACATGTGGAAGCAGGCCGTCGAGAAGGCCAAGAGCACCGACACCGACAAAGTGATCGCGGCGATGGCCGGACAGACCTTCCAGGCGCCCAGCGGTTTCGTGGCCAAGATGGACGAAAAGAACCACCACCTGCACAAGCCGGTGTTCATCGGCGAAGTCAAGGCCGATGGCCAGTTCAACGTGGTCTGGAAGACCAAAGGCCCCGTCAAGGCCCAGCCCTGGAGCCCCTTCATTCCCGAGAACAAGGGCAAGAAAGACGAGCCCGAAAAGAAGTAAAGCGTGGCATTCGAGGACGCACCCGTGAGCTCGATGACACGATGGGGGATCCTGCGCTTCGCCCTGGCCGTCCTGGCCTGGGTGCTGGCGGGCCCGGCAGCGGCCCTGAGCCCAGAGCACATCCGGATCCTGGCCCTGGGCGACAGCGACGAGCGTCTCGAGGCGCTCAGCCAGGCGGCCGCCACGGGCGACCCCGCACTGGGCCCGTACATCGAGGCTTTGCTGGCCGACGAGGTACGCACCGCCGGCGACGGCCAGGTCTTCATCGTGCGCGGCAACACCGTGCGCAACGCGGTCACGGGCGAGCCGGCCAACCTGCCTGAGAACGCCGAGGAAGTGGTCAACAGCAACCGGATTCGCCGGGCGCTGCAGGCGGCTCTGGCCGCGCTCAAGCTCTTCTCGGACGACCCGGCAGTGCGCGCTCAAGCCATCGCGCAGATGCAGCGCGACACACTGGACGAGGAGCAGCTCCCGCTGATCGAGAAGGGGCTGGAGCGTGAGACCGATGCCGGCCTGCGCGAGCAACTGCAGGTTTTGAGGGCCACGGCCCTGATCAGGGCTGACGACCCGGCGCTGCGGCTTCAGGCAGCCCATCTGCTGGGCCGCAGCAACCAGCCCGCCGTGCGTGCGTTGTTACGCGAACGGCTGGCACAGGAGGGCGACAGCCTCGCCGAGTCCGACGCCCAGGTGCGTGCGGCGCTGAAGAAATCGCTGTTGGCCGTGGACAACCGCCTGGCCTGGGGCGAGCGCGCCGGCGTGCTGTTCAGCGGCGTGAGCCTGGGCAGCATCCTGCTGCTGGTGGCCCTGGGCCTGGCCATCACCTACGGCCTGATGGGCGTGATCAACATGGCCCATGGCGAGATGATGATGATCGGGGCCTACGCCACCTACGTGGTGCAAAACCTCTTTCGCACGCATCTGCCGGGGTGGTTCGACTGGTATGTGCTGGCGGCGTTGCCGGCGGCTTTCCTCGCCTCGGCGCTGGTGGGCGTGATGCTCGAGCGCAGCGTGATCCGCTGGCTCTATGGCCGCCCATTGGAAACCCTGCTGGCCACCTGGGGCATCAGCCTGATCCTCATTCAGGCGGTGCGCTCGCTCTTTGGCGCGCAGAACGTGCAGGTGGACAACCCGACGTGGCTGAGCGGGGGGGTGGCGCTCATGCCCAACCTCACGTTGCCTTACAACCGCGTTGCCATCATCGTGTTCGCTGCTTTGGTGCTGGTGATCGTGGCCTCGATCATTGCCCGCACGCGCCTGGGCCTGTTCGTGCGCGGTGTCACTCAGAACCGGCCCATGGCGGCGTGCATGGGCGTGAACACCGCGCGGATCGACACCTATGCCTTCGCGCTGGGGGCGGGCATTGCCGGCCTGGCCGGCTGCGCGCTGTCGCAGGTGGGCAATGTAGGGCCGGACCTGGGTCAGAGCTACATCGTGGATTCTTTCCTGGTGGTGGTCACCGGCGGCGTGGGGCAGCTGGCCGGCACGGTGTACGCCGCCATGGGCCTGGGGGTTCTCAACAAGCTGCTGGAAGGCTGGCAGGGTGCGGTGCTGGCCAAGATCGCGGTGCTGTTGCTCATCGTGGCCTTCATTCAAAAGCGGCCGCAAGGGTTGTTTGCACTGAAGGGAAGGAGTGCCGAGGCATGAGCGCTGCAATGACAGGGGGCGCTGCGAGCCTCGATCTCATGCCGCGCCGAGGCCTGCTGCTGGGGCCCCGGGGTTGGGCGGCGGTGATGTCGGCGGCACTGTGCGTGGGCGTGTTGGTGCCGCTGCTCAACCTCGCCGTGCCGGCCGATAGCGCCTGGCATCTGAGCGACTACCACGTGAGCCTGTTCGGCAAGATCATGTGCTACGCCATCTGTGCGTTGGCCATGGACCTGATCTGGGGCTACACCGGCATCCTCTCGCTGGGCCACGGCCTATTCTTTGCGCTGGGCGGCTATGTGATGGGCATGTACCTCATGCGCCAGATCGGCACCGACGGGCACTACAAGTCGGAACTGCCCGACTTCATGGTCTTCCTCGACTGGAAGGAGCTGCCCTGGCACTGGGCCTTGAGCGACTCATTCCTGGCCACGCTCGTGCTCGTCGTGGCCGTGCCGGGCGGGCTGGCCTTCGTGTTCGGCTACTTTGCCTTCCGCTCGCGCATCAAGGGCGTGTACTTTTCCATCATCACGCAGGCGATGACGTTTGCCGCCATGCTGCTCTTCTTCCGCAACGAGACCGGCTTCGGCGGCAACAACGGCTTCACCGACTTCAAACGCATTCTCGACGTTCCGATCGCCACCTCGGGAATGCGGGTGACGCTGTTCGCGATCACGGGCTTCACGCTGATCGGCTTCTTCCTGCTGGGGCGCTGGATCGTGAACAGCAAGTACGGCCGCGTGCTGCAGGCCGTGCGCGACGCCGAGTCGCGCGTGATGTTCACCGGCTACAACCCGCTGGGCTACAAGCTGTCGATCTGGACGCTGTCGGCCATGATGTGCGGCGTGGCCGGGGCCCTGTACGTGCCGCAGGTGGGCATCATCAATCCCAGCGAGATGTCGCCGGCGGCCAGCATCGAGATCGCCATCTGGACGGCGGTTGGTGGGCGTGCCACGCTGATCGGCCCCATCATCGGTGCCTTCTTCGTCAACGGGGCCAAGAGCTGGTTCACCGTGGCCTTCCCCGAGTTCTGGCTCTACTTCCTCGGGGCGTTGTTCATCGGGGTGACACTCTTCCTGCCTCATGGCATCGTCGGCCTGCTGCGCGGGCGTCGCAAGCACACGGAGGACCGCGCATGACCCCCGACCTGATGGAGGCGGGCGCACGCACCCGCGAAGAACATCTGCGGCGCTCACGCGGCCCCATCGACGGCTCGGGCGGGCGCGATGCCAGCTATGGCCGCGTGGTGCGCGAAGGCGAGGTGGACCTGGCCCACGGCGCCATTCTCTACCTCGACGACATCACCGTCAGCTTCGACGGCTTCCGTGCGCTCAACCAGCTTTCGCTGAGCATCACCGCCGGCGAACTGCGCTGCATCATTGGCCCCAATGGGGCCGGCAAGACCACGATGATGGACGTCATCACCGGCAAGACTCGACCGGATGCCGGTCGTGCCTTTTTCGGCTCCACCATCGATCTGCTGCGCCTGCGCGAAAGCGAGATCGCCGCCATCGGCATCGGCCGCAAGTTTCAGAAGCCCACGGTCTACGAGCATCTGAGCGTGTTCGAGAACCTGGAACTCGCCCTGCGCGCCGACCGGGGCGTGCGCGCCTCGATGTTCTTCCGCCTCTCGGGTGAACAGCTCGACCGCATCGCCGAGATCCTGGCGCTCATCCACCTGCGCGACTGCGCCCAGCGCACGGCGGGGCTGCTGTCGCACGGCCAGAAGCAATGGCTGGAGATCGGCATGCTGCTGATGCAGGACCCCAAGCTGCTGCTGCTGGATGAACCCGTGGCCGGCATGACCGACGAGGAGACCGAGCGCACCGCCGAACTCTTTCTGTCGCTGGAGGGCAGTCACTCTCTGGTGGTGGTCGAGCACGACATGAAGTTCATCCACGACCTCACACGCGACAACCCGGCCAAGAAGGTGACCGTGTTGCACGAAGGCCGCGTGCTGGCCGAAGGCTCGCTGGCGCAGGTGCAGGCCAACGACAAGGTCGTCGAAGTCTATCTGGGGCGCTGAACATGCTGAAGGTCGAAGGAATCCACCAGTACTACGGCGGCTCGCACATTTTGCGCAACGTCGGCTTCGAAGCGAAGGCGGGAGAGGTCACGGTGATCCTCGGCCGCAACGGCGTGGGCAAGACCACGCTGCTCAAGAGCCTGATGGGCGTGGTGCCGGTCAAGGCGGGAACGATCATGCTGGACGGCCAGGCCATCACGAACGACACCCCCTACGAGCGGGCGCGCAAGGGCATGGGCTACGTGCCCCAGGGCCGCGAGATTTTCAGCCGCCTCACGGTGGAAGAGAATCTGCGCATGGGCCTGGCCTACAAGAGCGCGCGCACGCCCATCCTCCCCCAGCTCTTCGAGCTGTTTCCGGTGCTCAAGCAGATGCTGCACCGGCGCGGTGGCGACCTCTCGGGGGGGCAACAGCAGCAACTGGCCATCGCCCGCGCTCTGGCGGCAGGCCCCAAGCTCTTGATCCTGGATGAACCGACCGAGGGCATCCAGCCGTCCATCATCAAAGACATCGGCCGCGTCATCCGCAGGCTGGCCGACACCGGCATGGACGGCCACCCGCCCATGGCCATCGTGCTGGTGGAGCAGTACTACGACTTCGCGGCCGAACTGGCCGACCAGTACCTCCTGATGGAACGCGGCGAGGTGGTGATGCAGGGCCGCGGCGCCGGCATGGAGGCCGACGGCGTGCGCCAGCGCATGTCCATCTAGGGCCGGCGCAGCCTCGCCAATTCTTCGGGCTTGAAGGTGGCTCGCAGCTGCGCGTCGTTGCCGCCGCCTTGCACGTTGCTACGCGCCAGCCCGTGGCTGCGGGTGCCAGGGATCTCGAAGAAGGTGCGGCCCACGGGTGTGATCTGCGCCACCGGCACGCCGGTGCGCAAGGCCGTGGCGTTGAGCCAGATGTCGTCGGCGCGCGGGCAGCACGTCTGGAATGCGAGGCCCCGTTCGCGCAGCGCAAGCTGCATGCGCACCGGATAGAGCACGCCCGAGACGCCGGTGAGAAAGTGGCGGTGATCCGGGCGGGTGTCCTCGCAGGGGGGCCACTGGGCATAAGGCAGTAGCTGGCCTTGTGCATCGAAGGCGATGCGGTGGGCGCGGAAGCAGACGATCACCTCGGGCATCCGTTCGTGGGCGCGCATCAGCTCGGCCAACCAGTCGCGCGGATACAGCACGTCGTCATCGGCCGTCACCAGCGGCCGGGTGGGGTGGGGTTCGGAGAGGACTTGCGGCAGGTACTTCTTGTGCGGGCCGTAGTCCTCGGTGCCACGCACCTCCAGCCCGCGGGCCTGCAGGCGCTGCAAGGTTTCGGGCAGGCCGGCTTCGATCAGATCGTGCTCCAGCCACAGCACCAGACGCGAAGGCTTGAGCGTGCCCGCACCGATGCTTTCGATCGTGTAGTGCACGCTGGCCAGGCGCGGCCCGAAGCTCGTGAGCGATACCACTGGACCGGCCGGATCCAGAAGGCTCTCGCGGGATTCCAGGTTGCGCCGCGCCAGGCGTTGCATCCACCAGGGGCGCACGAGCCGCTTGATGCTGCGCAGGGCACGGCGCCGCAGGCGCTCGCGCCAGAGGATCCAGGTCGAAGGCGGCCTGTCGGAGGACGGAAGAGGGGAGGGCATGGGCTGCACGATGTGAAAGCTCGGACGCTCTAAGACCTCAGTGTAGGGTTCCGCAGACCTTGGAGGGGTTTGTGTGAAACAGATGGTTCAAATGGCATACTATGAAACATCTGTTCCAAACCCCCGCTTTGCGCCGACACACCGGCGGGGATGCGCCCCCGATGGAGCCCCAGGACGTCTACGCCTTGATCGAGCGGCATTTCGAGTGCCTCAGCCCCGAGCTGCGCCGGGCCGCGCGTTGGGTCGTCCGGCACGGGGCGTCCTTGGGCCTGCAGTCGATGCGCGCCAGCGCCCGGCAGGCTGGCGTGTCAGCGGCCACGATGACCCGGCTGGCGCGTCAGTTGGGTCTGCCTGGCTTCGAGGCCTTGCGTGAGCCCTTCCGGCGGGCCTTGGCCCGGCAGGCCGAGGAACCGTCCGCCTATCTGGACCGCGCGCAACGCGCGGCGGCGGCCCGGCATTCGCTGTTGACGGATTTGAACGAGGCCCAGGTGGCCGATGTGCGCTCGTGCACCGAACTCAACGCCCCTGGCCGGATCGAGGCTGCGGCCCGGCTGATGCTGCGAAGCCGCCAGGTGGCGTTCCTGGGCCTGCGTGCCAGCTTCGGGATCGCCTACCACTTGCACTACACCTTCGGCCTGCTGTGCGGCAGGGGACGGCTGCTGCACGATCCGGCCGCGGGTCTGGTCGAGCAGCTCGATCTCCTCGGAGCCCGCGACTTGCTCGTGGCCGTGAGCCAAGCCCCCTACACCCGCGAGACGGTCGAGGCTGTGCAGCGGGCCGTGCAGGCCGGCGTCCCGGTGCTCGCCCTGACCGACAGCGCGCTGTCCCCGATCGCACGCGGCGCGCGGCAGGCCTTGCTGTTCTCGGCGACCTCGCCGTCCTTTTTTCAGTCGATGACGGGGGCCCAGGCGCTGGCCGAGGCCCTCGTCGCCGCCGTCGCAGCGCAGGGGGGGGCCGATGTCGTCGACCACCTGGCCCGGCGCCAGGCCCTCCTGCAGGCCCGCAAGGCCTACTGGGAGCGGCCGGTGCACCCAGCCGTCCGTCCGGAGAAATCCTGAATGAACCCGCAGACCACCCACGTCTTCCACCGCCATCTGCATGCCGCCCTGCCCGTTGCCGTGGCGGCCCGCGGGGTGATCATCACCGACCGCCTGGGCCGTCAGTACATCGACGCCTCGGGCGGAGCCGCCGTGTCCTGTCTGGGGCACGGCCACCCGGATGTGCTGGCCGCCATGCATGCCCAGATCGACCGCATCGCCTACGCCCACACCAGCTTCTTCACCACCGAGGTGGCCGAGGCCCTGGCCGATGATCTCATCGCCTACGCACCGGCCGGCATGAGCCATGCCTATTTCGTCTCGGGCGGCTCCGAAGCGGTGGAGGCGGCGCTGAAGATGGCGCGACAGTACTTCGTCGAGATCGGCCAAGGACAGCGGCGGCACTTCATCGCCCGCCGCCAGAGCTACCATGGCAACACCCTGGGGGCGCTGGCCGTAGGCGGCAACCAGTGGCGCCGCGCCCAGTTTGCGCCCCTGCTGATGGACGTGACCCACGTGTCGCCCTGCTACGAGTACCGCGACCGGCAACCCGGCGAGACGGCCGAGCAGTACGGGCAGCGCCTGGTGAAGGAACTGGCGCAGGCCATCGACCGCCTGGGCGGCGAGAACGTCATCGCCTTCGTGGCCGAGACGGTGGTGGGGGCCACCGCGGGGGCATTGACGCCGGTGCCGGGTTACCTGAAGGGGGTGCGCGAGCTGTGCGACCGCCACGGCATCCTGCTCATTCTCGATGAGGTGATGTGCGGCATGGGCCGCACTGGCACCTTGCACGCCTGCGAGCAGGAGGGGGTGGTGCCCGACCTGATGACCATTGCCAAGGGCCTGGGTGGGGGCTACCAGCCCATCGGCGCGGTGCTGGCGCAGCGGCGCGTGGTCGAGACGTTCGCCAAGGGCAGTGGGCTGTTCCAGCACGGCCACACCTACATCGGCCACGCCGTGGCCTGCGCGGCGGCGCTGGCAGTGCAGCAGGTGATCCGCCGCGACGGCTTGCTGGAGGCCTGCCGCCGCCAGGGCGAGGGGCTGGCGCGCCGCTTGCAGGATCGCCTGGGCGAGCATCCGCACGTGGGCGATCTGCGCGGACGCGGCCTGTTCCGCGGCATCGAGCTGGTACGCGACCGCGCCACCCGGGAGCCTTTCGACCCCGCCGTGCAGCTCCACGCGCGCATCAAGCGCGAGGCGATGGCCCGCGGCCTGATGGTCTACCCCATGGGCGGCACGATCGATGGACGCCTGGGGGACCACGTGCTGCTGGCCCCCCCCTTCATCGTCAGCGATGACGAGCTCGATGCGATCGTCGATCGGCTGGCCCAGGCCATTGATGCGGCCGTGGCGTCCGTGCGGATATGACCGCGTGCTCTGGGGGTTTCCGGGGGTGCTGCCCCGACCCGTTGGTGCTAGGGTTGGGCACGTCGTTTGCGTGCCGGGAAATCCCGTACGCGGTATCCGATATCGCACATGTGCAGGAGCTTGCGGTAAGCTGCCGCCCTTTCATTCTTCCCCAACGTCACAGGAGGTCGAAGTGAGTCCCCTCTCCCAAGTCAAGCCCCTGCGCCGGCTGCTGGCGGCTGCGGCCCTGGTGTCGCTGTCGCTGCCTTTCGGCTCGGCCATGGCCCAGCAGAAGTTCGTCACCATCGGCACCGGCGGGGTGACGGGTGTCTATTACGCTGCCGGCGGCGCCATCTGCCGCCTGGTCAACAAGGACCGTGCCCAGCACGGCATCCGCTGCTCGGTCGAATCGACGGGCGGTTCGGTCTTCAACATCAACACGATCAAGGCCGGTGAACTCGACATGGGCGTTGCCCAAAGCGATGTGCAGTTCAACGCCGTCAAGGGCGTGGCCCAGTTCAAGGATGCCGGTGCCTACGCCGACCTGCGGGCCGTGTTCTCGCTGCACCCCGAGCCCTTCACCGTGGTGACGCGCAAGGAAGCGAACATCACGAAGTTCGAAGACCTCAAGGGCAAGCGCTTCAACGTCGGCAACCCGGGGTCCGGGACGCGCGCGTCGATGGAGGAGCTGCTGGGTGCCATGGGCTGGAAGCTGAGCGACTTCGGCCTGGCGGCCGAGCTGAAGGCTGACGAGCACGGGCCTGCGTTGTGCGACGGCAAGATCGACGGCTTCTTCTACGCCGTGGGCCACCCCTCTGCCAACATCCAGGATCCGACGACGACCTGCGGCGCCAAACTCGTCTCGCTGACCGGTCCGGCGATCGACAAGCTGGTGGCCGACAAGCCCTACTACGCCAAGGCCACCATCCCGGCGGGCCTGTACCCCAACAACCCGCAGGCCACGCAGACCTACGGCGTGCTGGCGACCTTCGTCAGCTCGTCCAAGGTGCCGGCCGAAACCATCTACCAGGTGGTCAAGGCCGTGTTCGAGAATTTCGAGGACTTCAAGAAGCTCCACCCGGCGCTGGCCAACCTGAAGCCCGAAGAGATGATCAAGAACGGCCTGTCGGCGCCGCTGCACGAGGGTGCGGTGCGCTACTACAAGGAAAAGGGCTGGATGAAGTAATCCACCAGACCTGAATGCCGGCAAAGGCGGGTGGGATGCAAAGCCCACCCGCCTTTTGGCTTTCACAGCGACTGCATCCAAGACGACAGGAAGGCAGGTCCTTCATGAGCGATATCGACAAAGCATCTCCCGAACTGCAGGACTTGGTGGCACAGGCCGATACCGGCGCGCGCAAGGCCGGAGGACTGGGTGGGACAGTCTTGTTCATCGGGGCCCTGGTCTGGGCCCTGTTCCAGGTCTGGTATGCCTCGCCGCTGCCCTTCAGCCTGGGCATCGGCTTGCTCAACGACACCGAGGCACGGGCCCTGCATCTGGGATTGGCCCTGTTCCTGGCCTTCCTGGCCTACCCGGCCACGAAGCGCTCGGCGCGTGACCGCATCTCGCTGCTGGACTGGGGGCTGGCCCTGGTGGCGGGCTTCTGTGGTGCCTATTTGCTGCTCTTCTACGACCAGCTGGCCCAAAGGCCAGGGCAGCCCACCTCCATGGACATCGTGACCGCCACGGTCGGCATCGTGCTGCTGCTGGAAGCCACGCGCCGTGCCGTGGGCCTGCCGATGGCCGTCCTGGCGCTGATCTTCCTCGCCTACACCTTCCTCGGCCCCTACATGCCCGAGGTGATCTCGCACAAGGGCGCCTCGCTGCAGCGCATCGCCTCGCACATGTGGCTCACCACCGAAGGGGTGTATGGTGTGGCGCTGGGCGTGTCGGTGGCCTACATTTTCATCTTCGTGCTCTTCGGCGCCTTGCTGGATCGGGCGGGCGCGGGCAACTACATGATGCAGGTGTCCTTTGCCCTGCTCGGACACCTGCGCGGTGGGCCCGCCAAGGTGGCCGTGGTGTCGTCGGGCCTCAATGGACTGATCTCGGGCTCTTCAGTGTCCAATGTCGTCTCGGGCGGCATCTTCACCATTCCCCTGATGAAGAAGGCCGGCTACGGTGGCGTGAAGGCCGGCGCGATCGAGACGGCGTCCTCGGTCAATGGCCAGATCATGCCGCCGGTCATGGGGGCAGCCGCCTTCCTGATGGTGGAATACGTCGGCATCCCCTACACCGAGATCATCAAGCATGCCTTCCTGCCGGCCGCGATCTCCTATATCGCGCTGTTCTACATCGTCCACCTGGAGGCGCTGCGCCTGGGCCTGCAGCCCATGGCCCAGGTGCGCCAGCGCACCGTCAGCCAGGCGCTGACGAGCTGGGGGTTGGGCATCTCGGGCACCATCGTGGTGTGCAGCCTCATCTACTGGGTGGCGCTGGGCGCCAAGGCCCTGATGGGCGAGGCGGCCGTGTGGGTGCTCAGCGCGGCGCTGTTCATCGTCTATGTCTGGCTGCTGCGCGTGGCCAGCCGTCATCCGGACCTGCCGGACGACATCGACGTCGAGAACCCCGTGCTGCCGGCCGCCTGGCCCACGGTGCGCTCCGGCCTGCATTTCCTCATCCCCATCGGCGTGCTGATCTGGTGCCTGATGATCGAGGAGCTGTCACCTTCGCTGTCGGCCTTCTGGGCCACGGTCACACTGGCGGTGCTGATGCTCACCCAGCGTCCGCTGATGCGCTGGTTCCGCGGCCAGGGCGAGATCGGGGCGGCCTGGGTGGCAGGCATGCGCGAGGTGATCGGCGCCCTCAACGACGGCAGCCGCAACATGATCGGCATCGGGATCGCCACGGCCACCGCCGGCATCATCGTCGGCGGCATCACGTTGACCGGCCTGGGCCTGCGCATGACGGACTTCGTCGAGGTCGTGTCCCAGGGCAATGTGATCGTGATGCTGCTGTTCACCGCCTTCGTGTGCCTGGTGCTCGGACTGGGGGTGCCGACCACGGCCAACTACATCCTGGTGGCCTCGCTGATGGCGCCCGTCATCGTCGAGCTCGGTGCGCAATCGGGGCTGGTGATCCCGCTGATCGCGGTGCACCTGTTCGTCTTCTACTACGGGATCATGGGCGACATCACGCCTCCGGTCGGTCTGGCTTCCTTCGCCGCCGCGGCCATCTCCGGCGAGGACGCGATCAAGACAGGCATCCAGGGGTCGGTGTACGCGTTGCGGACCGTGGTGCTGCCCTTCGTCTTCGTCTTCAACCCGGCCTTGCTGCTGATCGACGTGCACGGCTGGTGGGAGGTGGCACTGGTGGCCGTGGCCGCCACCATTGCGTCTCTGGCGTTTGCCGCCGCGACCATGGGCTGGTTTCGCATCCGCTGCACCTGGTGGGAGATCGTGCTGCTGCTGGTGGCGACCTTCGCCCTGTTCCGTCCAGACTGGTTCATGGACAAGCTCTACGAACCCTACCAGGAAGCGCCGGCATCCGAGATCTTCAAGGTGGCCGGCGAACTCGGCGAGAACGATCGCCTGGTCCTGGTCATCAAGGGGCAGGACATCGAAGGAGAGGACAAACGCAAGACCGTGGCCGTGCAGTTGGGTGAACCCGGCGACGGACGCAAGCGCCTCACCGATGCGGGATTGACGGTGGTGGCGCTGGGCGAATCCGTCCAGGTCGCCAACGTGCGCTTCGGCAGCCGCGCCCGCAAGAGCGGCTTCGAGCCCGGCTGGGAAGTGGATGCCGTGAAGGTGCCCACCGACCGGCCGTCCCAGCACTGGGTCTACCTGCCGGCCCTGGCCTTGCTCGCCTTCGTCTGGTTCAGCCAGCGGTTGCGCGAAAAGCGCGGCAAGTAACGGGGGCGGACTTCAGGTCCGCCAGACCCTCGGCGGGCAGGCGACGATTCGCCAGGCGGCCTGCCGCCAGGCCGACCACACGGAGAGCAGCAGACCCTGGACCGATTCGGTGCGTGCGGCCAACGCCCTCAGCACGATCAGGCGTTTGTCGGGGCTGGTGACGCCGGCGTGGTCTGCCAACACGGCTGAAGCGTCGATGCATTCGCGCGCCAGCCCCAGCAGCGTTTCGCGCTGCGCTGCCTCCATCGGGCGACCGCTGGCCCACCACATCGTGGCCAGCACACGCCGCCCGCCCCAACCCAGGGGGCTGTCGAGCAGCCGCGACGTATGCGGGTCGTCCGCATCGAGCACGCCGCGCTCCAGCCACAACCCCGGCAGGTCGATTTGCTGCTCGAAGCGCCCCCGTACGAACGGCTCATTCGAGGCCGGCAGACCCAGGGCCAGCAGATCCCAGCCGATCATCTCGGCTCCCGAAGCCAGCTCGAAACGCAAGTGGTTGAGGGCGCGCGTGCCGCTGTAGGCGATGGTCTCCAGCGGGAGCCATTCCAGCCGCGCGCCCTCGGCCACCCGTGCCACGAGGTGCTGCTCGGCCGTCTCGCCCGCGCTGCGGTAGAAGCGCGTGGCGCCCGGGGTGGTGATCAACGCATGCGCCTTGTGCGCCACGTCCACGACGATGTCCAGCCGGTCGCCCCCCACGATGCCCCCGGGCGGGTGCACGAGCACGTTGTGGCAGATGCCCGGTCCTTCCGGATGCAGGCTGGCCAGCACCCGCAACGGACCCTCGTGGCGGTCGTGCACGAGGGTGCGGGGCGCCTCGTGGCGGTAGTTCAGAGTCAGATGGCCGTGCCAGCCCATGCGTCAGACGCTTTGCGAGCCGCGGTGCGCCCAGCCCGTGGTGCGCTTTTCGATCCACGAGAAGAACTCGTACATCAGCATCGCCATGACGCCCACGGCCACCAGGCCCGCGAAGGCCAGGCCCATCTGCATGGCCGAACCGGCCGAGACCAGCAGGTAGCCGATGCCCTCGTTCGAGGCCTGCATCTCCGACACCGTGGTGCCCACGAAGGCCAGCGTGATCGCCACCTTCAGCGAGGCGAAGAAGTAGGGCATGGAGCGCGGCAGGCCCACCTTGACGAGCACGTCCCAGCGGCGCGCGCCCAGCACGCGCAGCACGTCTTCCAGCTCGGGCTCCAGCGTGGCCAGGCCCGTGGCGATGTTCACCGTGATGGGGAAGAACGAGATCAGGAAGGCGGTCAGGATGGCCGGGCCGATGCCGATGCCGAACCACACCACCAGGATGGGCACGAAGGCGGCCTTGGGCAGGGCATTGAAGGCTGTCATCAACGGATACATCGCGGCATAGGCCAGGCGCGAGCTGCCCACGATGAAGCCCAGGAGCACACCCACGGCGATCGCCAGGCCGAAGCCCGCCAGCGTGACCCAGAAGGTGCGCCAGGAGTGCTGCACGATGATGCTGCGGTATTCGACCATCTGCTCCCAGATGCGCGACGGGCTGGGAAAGATGAATTCCGAGATGGCCAGGCCCCGGCAGAGGGCTTCCCACAGCACCAGCAGGGCCACCAGCAGCACCCACGGGGCGAGGCGTTCGAGTTGCTTGTTCTTGCTCATGAGAGGGCAGACATCAGTGGCGGCGGATCGCGCCGATGCGCTCGCGCAGTTCGTGGACGATCTCGGAGAAGGCCGGGGTGTAGGTGACTTCCAGGTCGCGCGGGCGGGGCAGGTCGATCTCGCGTCGGGCGAGGATGCGCCCCGGACTCTTGCTCATTACGTAGACGGTGTCGGCGAGATACACCGCTTCGCGCAGGTCATGGGTGACGAGGATGACGTTGAAGCGCTGTTCGGTCCACAGGTCGCGCAGGGTGTTCCACAGTTCTTCGCGGGTGAAGGCGTCGAGTGCTCCGAAGGGTTCGTCGAGCAGCAGCATGCGCGGCTCGTGGATCAGGGCCCGGCAGATCGAGGCGCGCTGCTGCATGCCACCGGAGAGCTGCCAGGGGTACTTGTCCTCGTAGCCGCCCAGGCCGACGCTTTGCAGCAGGCGACGCGCCTTGTTCTCGTATTCGTCGCGCCTGGCCTTGAAGTTCGATCGGTAGGGCTCGACGATCTCCAGCGGCAGCAGCACGTTGTCCACCGTGGTGCGCCAGGGCAGCAGCGAGGGCGCCTGGAAGGCCATGCCGGTGATCTTCAGCGGGCCGGTGACCGGTTCGCCTCCGATCACGATGCTGCCCCGCGAGGGGCGTTTCAGACCGGTGGCCAGCTTCATGAAGGTGGACTTGCCGCAGCCCGAGGGGCCCACGATGGCGATGAACTCACCCTCGCGCACCTGCAGCGAGATGTCCTCGACGGCAAACTGGTTCTGGGCGAGCAGCTCGTCGTTGTAGGCGAGCCAGACATTCTTGAAATCGACGAAGGCGTCCATGCGCTGGGGGACCCTGCCGCCAGGGGAAGGGCCCGGTTGGGGGAGAAAGGGGCACGCGACCGGGCGCCCGCCGCGGGGCGCCCGGCGCCGGGGATCACTTCTTCGCGGGGAAGATGGCGCGCTCTGCGGCCGCGGGCAGGAAGCTGCCATTCCACACCGCGTCGGGGTCCACGCGCGTCTTGGTGTTGAAGGCATCGCCCACCTGGCTGGCCATCAGCGCCAGGCGCGGCTTGCTCACGTCGCCGAAGCCGTCGGCACGTGCATCGTCGGTGACGATGGACGAGGTGATGGCCAGGCGCAGGCGGCGCTCCTCCAGGGCGGTGTTGATGATGCCGTCACGCTCCTTGACCACGTCGATCGCTGCCTTGGGGTTGGCCAGCACCTCCCGGGCGGCTTTGGTGAAGGCGCGCAGGAAAGCCTTGACCGCCTCGGGATTTTTCTTGACGAACTCCTCTGAAGCGATGATGGCGTTGCCGTAGAGCTTCACGCCGTACTGCGGATAGGGCATCACGTGGATGTCCTCGGGCTTGACACCGCGCGCCTCCAGGTTGAGCAGCGAGGTGAAGTAGAAGCCGGTGATCGCGTCCACGTCACCACGTGCGAGCATGGTCTCGCGCAGTGGCGGGTCCATGCTGATCCAGTTGACGCTGCCGACCTGGTTGGCCTTCTGGAAGATGGGGAAGGCACGGCGGCCGGCGTCGAACACCGGGGCGCCGAGTTTCTTGCCGGTCAGGTCGCCCGGGGTCTTGATACCGGTCTTCTTCAACGAGAACACCGCCGCCGGGGTGTTGTTGTAGACCATCATCACCGCCACCGGCTTGTTCGGGGCGGTGGGGTTGTTGGCATGGAATTCCATCAGCGCGGCGATGTCGGCAAAGCCCATGTCGTAGGTGCCTGAGGCCACGCGGTTGACGGCATTGCCCGAGCCGTTGCCGGCATCGATGGTGACGTTGAGCTTCTCAGCCTTGAAGTGCCCCTTGGCCACCGGCCACAGGAAGAAGGCCGAGGGGCCCTCGAAGCGCCAGTCGAGCTGGAACTTGATGGGGGTGTCCTGGGCCTGGACGAACGGGGCGGCCGCTGCCAGCGTCAGGGCGGCGACGGTACCCAGGAAGCGGCGCTTGATGATGCAGGGATGGCGTGGGGTCATGGGGGGGGTCTCCGACTAGAGGGTGGGACGGCTGGAGCAAGTTTCGTGCACAGCTTAAGGATCGGTGCGGATCCCTGCATCGGGGCATTCATGGGTTGGTCGCGAGCGGCCGCAGCGCGGTGGCCAGGTCGTCCACACGCGGATGCAGCCTCAGGTTGCGCTCCACGCTGTCCAGGTGCTCGAGCATCAGCTTCGTGGCGGCCCGGGCATCGCCGCGCTCCAGGGCATCGACGATGGCCACGTGCTCGGCCTGCGACTGTTCGGCCGACAGGGAGGACTGGTACATCAGTGAGATCAGCGAGCTGCGCGAGACCAGGTCGCGCAGCATCTCGGCCAGCACCTCGTTGCCGAGCATGCGCGCCAGCACCACGTGGAAGTCGGCCAGCAGATGGGTGCGCCCGGGCACGTCGGTGCGTTGTACAGCGGCTTGTTCGGCCTTCAGGTGCTCGCGCAACTCAGCGACCTGGGCCGGCGTGATCGAGGCGGCCAGCCGTTTGATCATGGCCGACTCGATCATCTGGCGGACCTCGAAGACCTGGCGGGCCTCCTGGACGCTGGGCTGGGCCACGAAGGCGCCCCGGGCAGGCTCCAGGGTGACGAGCTTGTCGCGGCTGAGCTGGTTGAGGGCCTGGCGCACCAGGGTGCGCGAGACCTGGAAGATGTCGGCGATCTTCTGCTCGGCCAGCTTGGTGCCGGGCATGAGCCGGCGTTCGACGATCGCGGCCGTGATGGCGGTGACGATGCGTTCGGTGGCATTGCCAGCTGCGGCGTCGGCCCGGCCAGGCCGACGCTGTGGGCGGGCCGGTGCGGCCGGGGCCAGCAGGTCCAGCGGCGCGTCCGTCAAAGGCGCCGTCCGTCGCGCCGGGCGACGACGGGAGGCAAGCGGAGCGGTAGGGGTGCGTGACATGGTGAAACGGTGGCGTGCACGCTACTGTATACACCATTGGCGACGGCATGGGAGCGGTGCTTACACTGGCGCATCCGCGCAGGGGCTGGAGTTCGCAGCGGGGGCGCCGGTGGAGCGAGCCCCGGGCTCAACGCCGCATCAGCGTGGACTTGCCGAACAGGCTAGCGATGAGCTCGACGGCCACCTCGGCCGTCTGGTTGCGCACATCGAGCGCCGGGTTGAGCTCCACCACGTCGAGGGATCCCAGCCGGCCGGTGTCGGCGATCATTTCCATGCACAACTGAGCCTCGCGGTAGCTGGGACCGCCGCGCACGGTGGTACCCACCCCCGGAGCGACGTCGGGGTCGAGGAAGTCGACATCGAAGCTCACGTGCAGGTGGGTCTGCGCATCGAGCAGGGCCAGGGCCATCTCCATCGTGTGGCGCATGCCCATCTCGTCGATGTAGCGCATGTCGAAGACTTCGAGGTTCTCGGCGTGCACGAAGTGCTTTTCACCAGCGTCTACGCTGCGGATGCCAATCTGGCGCACCATCTGCGGGCGGATGGCCGGGCACTGGCCGCCCAGATGGGTGAGGGCTTGCGGCCCGTGGCCGCACAGCACGGCCACGGGCATGCCGTGCACGTTGCCGGTGGGCGTGAGCGTGTTGGTATTGAAGTCGGCGTGCGCGTCGAGCCAGAGCACGCGCAGCTTCTTGCCTGCCTCACGGCAGTGCCTCGCCACCGCACTGATCGAGCCGATGCCCAGGCAGTGATCCCCCCCCAGCAAGATGGGCAGGCGGCCCTGCCGCAACTCGGCATGTACGGCTTCATGCACGGCCTGGTTCCAGGCGACCACCTCGTCGAGATGCCGGTAGCCGTCCACCGGGGGCTGCCAAGGGTTGGGCGGGCCGGCCAGGTTGCCCCGGTCGACGACTTCACAGCCCTGTGCCTCGAGCACCGGTTGCAATTGGGCCACGCGCAGGGCTTCGGGGCCCATGGAGGCTCCGCGCATGCCGGCGCCCACGTCGGTGGGGGCGCCGATGAGGCTCACGGGGATGGGCGAACGCTGCATGGTCGAATCAGAAATCGTCAGCATAAGCACCGCTGGTGCTTTGCGGCGCATCCAAGGCGTAGGCGTCGGCGATGGCCTGCCAGGCTTCTTCGGCCGTCTCTACGTACTGAAACAAGTGCATGTCCTCGGGCGCAATCATGCCTTCCTCGACGAGCACGTCGAAGTTGATGAGGCGGCTCCAAAACTCCCGGCCGAACAGCAGCACCGGGCGCTTGCGGCTCTTGCGCGTTTGCACCAGGGTCAGCACCTCGAAGAGCTCATCCAAGGTGCCGAAGCCGCCCGGGAAGCACACCAGCGCGATGGCACGCATCAAGAAGTGCATCTTGCGCAGGCCAAAGTAGTGGAACAGAAAGCACAGTTCGGGGGTGATGTAGGGGTTGGGCTCCTGCTCGTGCGGCAGCACGATGTTCAGGCCGATGCTCTTGCCGCCGGCTTCGTGGGCTCCGCGGTTGCCGGCCTCCATGATGCCGGGGCCGCCCCCGGTAACGACATAGATCGGCGGATCCAGGCGACGGGAGGCTTCGGTGACGAGCGCGGCGAAGCGGCGGGCCTCTTCGTAGTAGCGCGACATGCGCAGCCGCGACTGGGCACGCGCGACGGCGTGAGGCTCCCCGCTGCGCTGGGCCTGTTCCAGAGCTTGCTGGGCCGCCTCGGCGGGCAAGATGCGGGCACTGCCGAAGATGACGATCGTCGATTCGATGCCGTGCTGCTTCTGGACCAGTTCGGGTTTGAGCAGCTCGAGCTGCATGCGCACCGGGCGCAATTCTTCGCGCAGCAGGAAATCTTCGTCGGTGAAGGCCAGGCGGTACGCGCTTTGGGGGCCTCCGTAACGAGGCAAGCTGGCGGCCGCAGCGGCATCGTCGTGGGCCGTGGGGAAGTTGCGGGCGGTGAGTTCCTGGCGCTTGTCGTCCATGCCGGGCTCGTCTGGTCTCGTGGGACAAAGGGCCCGACAGCTTAGCCGATGCCCGCCCCGGCTGCGGGCAATGACCCCGTTGGCCGCGCACGGCACACGGGGCAGTCGGGGTGGCGCGCGATGTGGATCTCGGTCCATTCCATGCGACGGGCATCGAGCATTTGCAGGCGCCCGGCCAGTGAGCGTCCCACCCCGGCCAGCAGCTTGAGCGCCTCGGCCGCCTGCATGCTGCCGATGATGCCCACCAGCGGCGCGAACACCCCCATCGTGGCGCAGCGCACTTCCTCGAAGGAGTGCTCGGGCGGGAACACGCAGGCATAGCAGGGGCTGGCTGCATCGCGCGGGTCATACACCGAGATCTGGCCGTCGAAGCGGATGGCCGCCCCGGCCACCAACGGCTTGCCATGGGCGACGCAGGCCCGGTTGAGGGCGTGGCGGGTGGCGAAATTGTCGGAGCAGTCGAGCACCACGTCGGCGGTGGCGACGAGTTGGTGCAGGCGCGCTTCGTCGGCACGCTCGCACAGGGCCTGCACCTGCACCTCGGGATTGATCGCCGCGATGCGCTGCGCCGCCGACGTCGCTTTGGGCTGTCCCAGGCGGGAAAGGTCGTGAATGATCTGGCGCTGCAGGTTGGTGAGATCCACGGTGTCGTGGTCGACCACGGTGAGGCGGCCCACGCCGGCCGTGCCCAGGTAGTAGGCCACCGGCGAGCCCAGACCGCCCGCGCCGATCACCAGCGCATGGCTGTCGAGCAGGCGCCGTTGGCCTTCCACGCCGAGCTCGTCGAGCAGGATGTGGCGGCTGTAGCGCAGGAGCTGGTCGTCATTCATGCAGCCAGCATAAGGGGATAACGCCCGCGGGTGGCGGGCTGGGGGGGAAGGGGCGCTGCAGCGTGCGCAAGGCGACGTCGGGCTGCCCCCGCGTGCGCGGTGCTTCGAGAGGGCTCAGTTGGCCTTGGCTTCCTCGGGCTTGCGCTCTGTCAGGGTCTTGGACACCCTCACCGGCTGCCCCTTGAGGCGATTGAGGGCCTGCTGGAGCTGGAAGTCCTCGGCGCTGCCGAATTCGGGCAGCGTCCGCTGAGGCGTCTGGCCTTGCTTGGCGGCTTCCTCCTCCAGGCGCTTGAGCGCTTCCTCGCGGGCCTTGGCGCGCGCCGGATCCTTGTCGCCGTTGCCGTTTTCGAGATGGCGCGTGAGGTCGGCCTCCCGGGTGCGCAGGGCGCTGAACACGTTGCCCTCGGCGGTCTCGTCGATCATCAGGTCGGGGACGATGCCTGTGGCCTGGATGGAGCGGCCCGCTGGGGTGTAGTAGCGCGCGGTCGTGAGCTTGAGCGCAGTGTCCGCCGTGAGCTGGCGCACCGTCTGCACCGAGCCTTTTCCGAAGGTCTGAGAGCCCATGATGATCGCGCGTTTGTGGTCTTGCAGGGCGCCGGCGACGATCTCGCTGGCCGAGGCCGAGCCTTCATTGACCAACACCACCAGCGGCACGGACTTGACCGCCTCGGGCAGGCGGCGCAGCGGGTCGTGGCCCCCGCGGCGGACGTAGTACTCCGGGCTGGCCTTGAAGGTGGCCTTGGACTCGGGGATCTGACCGTTGGTGGTGACCACGATGGCATCGCGTGGCAGGAAGGCCGCCGACACCGCGACGGCTCCTTCGAGCAGGCCGCCCGGATCGTTGCGCAGGTCGAGCACCAGACCCTTCATGTTCGGCTCGGCCTTGAATAGCTCTTCGAGCTTGCGGGCGAAGTCTTCAATGGTGCGGTCTTGGAATTGGCTGATGCGAAGCCAAGCGTAGCCAGGCTCGACGATGCGCCCGCGCACGCTTTGCACGCGGATTTCCTCGCGAGTGATCGTCACCGGGAAGGTGCGGCTTTCGCTTTTACGGAAGATCGTCAGGATCACCTTGGTGTTGGGTTCGCCGCGGATGCGCTTGACGGCCTGGTCGATGGTCATGCCCTTGACCGGGGTGTCGTCGATGCGGGTGATCAGATCCCCGGTCTTCAGGCCGGCGCGGAAGGCGGGCGAGCCCTCGATCGGCGAGACCACGCGAACCAGGCCGTCTTCCATGCCGATCTCGATGCCTACGCCCACGAAGCGGCCGCTCGTGCCCTCGCGGAATTCCTTGAAGCTCTTCTTGTCGAAGTACTGGGAGTGCGGGTCCAGGCCGGAGACCATGCCGCCAATGGCGTCGGTGATGAGCTTCTTCTCGTCGACCGGCTCAACATAGTCCGACTTGATCATCCCAAACACGGCGGCGAGCTGCTGCATCTCTTCCAGCGGCAGCGGCGCGAGTGAGTTGCGCGCCGTGGCCTGCAGCTGCAGGGTGGTGAGGGCACCGGCCAGGGCACCGATGGCCACCCAGCCTGCGATCTTGAATTTGGCACCCATGACGTACGTGGTCCT
Source organism: Caldimonas sp. (assembly GCF_046291045.1). Classification (GTDB taxonomy): domain Bacteria; phylum Pseudomonadota; class Gammaproteobacteria; order Burkholderiales; family Burkholderiaceae_C; genus Caldimonas. Next base: position 85,604 of record NZ_JBKBSL010000005.1, read on the forward strand.
TTCCGGCGAAACGGTGCTGCCGGCATGCGGCATCACCAACGTTCAGTATAGGGTGAGCCCGTCGGCTTCGACGCTCGCAGGGTCAGGAAAGTTGCAGGTGCAAATCCCTCGGATTCCCTCAAGTTTGGCGGGGAAAGGTCACGACATGGTCGACCTCGGGGCGGATGCCCACCCAGTCGCCTATGGCGTGGTCGTGGTGCGACGGCACGTGGGCCAGGATGGTCTCTCCGCTGGCCAGCCTGAGGGTGTAGAGGAATTCCGAGCCGCGAAAGGCCTTGCGCTCGATGCGCGCCTTCACCGGGGCGTCGTCGTCGTGGACGATGTCGTCGGCGCGCAGCAGCACGTCGCATTCGCCGCCCGGATAGGCATTGGGCAGGGGGCACTCTTCCAAGTCGACCAGGTCGCCCAGCGGGGTGCGCACCACGGGGCCGTCGGGCCGCAGGACGATGCGGGCCGGGGTGAACACGCCGTGGCCGATGAAGTCGGCCACGAAGCGGGTGGCTGGACGATGGTAGAGCTGATAGGCGGTGTCCCACTGCTCGAGCCGGCCTTGGTGCATCACGCCGATCAGGTCGGCCACCGCGAAGGCCTCCATCTGGTCATGGGTGACGAGCAAGGCGGTGGTACCGGAGCGCTTCAAGATGGCACGCACCTCCTGGGCGAGGCGTTCGCGCAGGTCGATGTCCAGGTTCGAGAAGGGCTCGTCCAGCAGCAGCAGGCGCGGGGCGGGGGCCAGCGCCCGGGCCAGCGCGATGCGTTGCTGCTGGCCGCCCGAGAGCTGGTGGGGGTAGCGCGCGGCCACCGGGCCCAGCCCGACGAGTTCCAGCATCTCGGCCACACGGGCCTCGCGTTCGCGGCGCGGGCGGTGGGCGATCCCGAAAGCCACGTTCTCGCTCACGCTGAGGTGGGGAAAGAGGGCGTAGTCCTGGAACACCATGCCGATGCGCCGCTGCTCGGGCGGCAGGTGGACCTCGGGCTGTCCGGGCTGGGCGGCGCTGAGCACCTGCTCGCCGATGGCGATGCGCCCGCCGGCGATGCGCTCCAGCCCTGCGATGGCGCGCAGCATCGAGGTCTTGCCGCAGCCCGAGGGGCCGATCAGGGCGCCGATCTCCCCCTGCGGCAGGGCCAGGCTGACCTCGTGCACGGCAGGATGGGAGGCCTGTGCGCCGGCATAGCGCACGCAAAGCTGCTGGATGTCGAGAAACATGGGGTTGGCGGACGGCGTCGCGAGGGCTGGCCGGGAGGGCACAAGGGTCGGGCCGGACAGCCCCTATGATAGAGCCTGCAAAACAAATGATTCCCTTTCGCATTCCGGCCTGACGCAGGTCAGGACCGTCGGCGGGCTCGGCCCGGCCGGCCCGGCCTGCGCCTCCTGCCATGCGACTGCTGACCTTCGTGACCCTGGTGCTGGCCCTGCCGGTGCTGGCGATCTTCGGCTCCTGGCTGGGCTTCGACGCCGCCAGCCTCGAGGTGCTGCGGCACCAGGCGGCCACCGTCCTGCCCGGCTATGCCTGGACCTCGCTGTGGCTGTCGCTGCTGGTGGCGGCCGGGGTGGCGGCGGTGGGCGGGCTCACGGCGGCGGCCGTGACGCTCTTCGACTTTCCGGGCCGGCGCACGTTCGAGTGGGCCCTGCTGCTGCCGCTGGCGATGCCCGCCTATGTGCTGGCCTATGCCTACACCGACTTCCTGCAGTACGGCGGGCCGCTGGAGACCGCCTGGCGGGCCTGGAGCGGCTCGACGCAGCGCTTGTTGCCCGATGTGCGCAGCCTGTGGGGTGCGGTGCTCATGTTTGTCTTCTGCCTGTACCCGTATGTCTATCTCCTGACGCGCGCGGCGCTGGCCGAACGCGGGGTGCAGCTGATGGAGGCAGCTCGCCTGCTGGGGGCCGGGGTGGCCCGGCGGGTGCGCACCGTGGCCCTGCCGCTGGCCCGTCCGGCCCTGGCCGCCGGCGTCGCTTTGGCGCTCATGGAGACCCTGGCCGATTTCGGCGTGGTGTCCTACTTTGGCCTACACACCTTCACCACGGGCATCTACCGGGCCTGGCTGTCGATGGGCGATCGGGTGGCGGCGGCCCAGTTGGCCACCGTGCTGCTGCTGGTGGTGGCCGTGCTGCTGTGGCTAGAGCACCGGGCCCAGCGGCGGCTGCGCTTTGCCACCGCCCGGCCGGGGGCGGCCCAGGGGCAGGAGGCCCGCCCGATCGCGTTGCGCGGCGGCCGCGCCGCCCTGGCCTGGGCCGTGTGTGCGCTGCCCGTGCTGCTGGGTTTCGTGCTGCCTGTGCTGGTGCTGCTGCACCTGCTGTGGCAGGAAGCGCGCTATGCCGACGTGGGGATCCCTTGGGCGCGCTTCGCGCAATGGGGCTGGACGAGCTTGCGGCTGGCCGCCTGGGCGGCCTTGGTGGCCGTGGGGCTGGCGCTGGCGCTGGCCTTTGCGCTGCGTGAGCGGCCCGGCCCCGGTCTGCGGGCCGCGGCCCGGGTGGTGTCGCTGGGCTATGCCGTGCCCGGGGCGGTGATCGCCGTGGGCATCCTGCTGCCGGCCGGCTGGGTGCAGGCGCGCTGGCCCGACACCGGGGCCACGGCCCTGGTCACCGGCACGGCGCTGGGGCTGCTCTATGCCTATCTCGTGCGCTTCTCGGCGGTAGCGCTGCAGTCGGTGGAGTCGGGCTACGCCCGCATTCCGGGGACGCTGGACGAGTCGGCGCGCATGCTGGGGGCCACCCGCTGGCGGCTGCTGGGCCGGGTGCACCTGCCGCTGCTGCGGCGCTCGGCGCTGGCGGCGGCGCTGCTGGTCTTCGTCGATGTGATGAAGGAGCTGCCGGCCACTTATGTGTTGCGGCCTTTCAACAGCGACACTCTGGCGGTGATCGCCTATCAGATGGCCAAGGACGAGCGCCTGGGCGAGGCGGCCTTGCCCTCGCTGGCCATCGTGCTGGTGGGGCTGGTGCCGGTGATCCTGCTGTCGCGCGCGCTGCGCCAGCGTGGTTGAAAGGTCTCGAAGCCGACGGACTCGGGGCGGCGGGCGCGCGCGATGCGGGCAGGCACGGTAGCATGCGCAGCCTGCCCCACACACCCGACCGATGGATCTCTCCCTGCCCCACCCACCCGAGCGCCCGTTGCTGTACCGGCGCCTGGCCGACGTGGTGCTGGTGCTGGGCATGGCTGCCAGCGTCTACGGCTGGCATCAGAGCGCCGAGGCCCTGCGCGAGGCCCAGGACCGCCGCTTCGACGCGCTGGCCAGCGAGAAGGTGGCGCGCATCGTGGACTCGTTGGAGCGCTACATGGACCTGGCCGGCAGCCTGTCGGCGCTGTTCGAGGCCAGCCACCATGTGAGCCGGCGTGAGTTCCACGAGCATTTCCGTTCGCTGCGGGCGCTGGACCGCTACCCGGCGCTTCAGGCGGTGCAGTACGCCCCGCGCGTGACCCGCGCGGATCGGGAGCGCTTCGAGGCCTCGGTGCGTGCCGACACCAGCCTGCGGCCCCAGGGGTATCCGGACTTCCGCATCCACCCGCCGGGCGACCGGGAGGAGTACTTCCCGGTGCTCTACAACGAGCCGATGGAAGGCAACGAGACCGTGTTCGGCCACGACCAGGCGGCCGAGCCGGCACGGCGCGCGGCGCTCGAGCGGGCCCGTGACACGCGCCGACCCGCCCTGTCGGCCCCGCTGACGCTGCTGCAAGGGGCGGTGCCCACCCGCGGTTTCGTGATCCGCTCGGCGCTGTTCGCCCCCGCAGAGGAACCGGGCGGCGCTGCGCGCGAGCCGGTCCACACGGGGCAGCTCAGCATCGTGCTGCGTTCGGCCGACCTGCTGCGCTATGCGCTGGTCGAGCACGATGCGAGCCGCTACCACGTGCGCATCACTGACATCGGAGACGAAGGCTATCGCAGCGGGCAGCCGGTGGAGGAACGCTCGATGGTGCTGCAGGGCCACGAGGTCTGGTCCTATCCCTATGAGCTGCCCGAGAACGTGAATCCCGAGGATCAGCGCATCAACGTGAAGGCCGTGGGCGGGCGGATGTGGGAGGTGGTGATCACGCGCCGGCCGACGGACCCGCGTGCCGAGGCCTATCCGCTCACCGTGCTGCTTGGCGGGCTGGCCGGTTCGATCATGCTGTGGATGGCCCTGCGCGTGTTTGCCGGGCGCTACACGCGGGCCACCGCGCTGGCCCAGCATCTGAGCCGCCAGGCCAAGGAGAGCGAGGCGCGGCTGCGCAACGTGATCGACGGCACCATCGACGGCATCATCACCTTCGATCGCGAGGGCCGCATCGTCGACGTCAACGCGGCGGCGGCGCGCATGTTCGGGGCCACCGAGGCCGAGCTGCGCGGTGCCAGTGTCAACGAGTTGCTGCCACCGGCCGAGACGGCCCGCGAGGGGGCGGGCCCGGCGCTGGCCTGGGCGGCCGGTCCGGTGCGCGAGGTGACCGGTCTGCGACGCGACGGGCTGCTCTTCCCGCTGGAGCTGGCCGTCAGCGACGTGCAGCTCGATGGTCAGCCACACAGCGTGGCGATGCTGCGCGACATCAGCGAGCGGCGTGCCACCGAGTTGGCGATCGAGGAGTCGCAGCGCCAGTTGCGCCGCGCCGACGCGCTGCGGCGCACGATCTACGACAGCGCCCCCTTTGCGATCGTGGCGCTGGACCTGCGCGGCGTGATCCAGGCGATGAACCCGGCGGCCGAGATGCTGCTGGGTTACAGCGCCGATGAGCTGGTCGGGCGGGCCACGCCGGCCATCTACCACGATCCCCAGGAGATGACGCTGCGAGCGGCCCAGCTCAGCGCCGAGCTGGGCGAGCCGGTGCCCGCCGGCGTGGAGGTGTTCATGGCCCGAGCGCGGCGGGGACGTCCCGATGAGCGCGAATGGACCTGCATCCGCAAGGACGGGCGTCGCACGCCGGTGATCCTGGTGATGACCACGCTGAGCAACGAGGCCGGCGAACCGGCGGGCTACCTGGGCATCTCCTATGACGTGACCGAGCGCAAACGTGCCGAGGAGCACATCCGCCACATGGCGCACCACGACGCGCTGACCGGCCTGCCCAACCGCGTGCTGCTGCAGGAGCGCCTGAGTGCGGCCCTCACGCGGGCGCGCCGCGAGAACGACTGCGTGGCGCTGATGTTCATCGACCTGGACCGCTTCAAGAACATCAACGACTCGCTCGGCCACCATGTGGGCGACGGCATTCTGAGAATCGTGGCCGAGCGGCTGCACGCTACGGTGCGAGCGTCGGACACGGTGGCACGCATGGGCGGCGACGAGTTCGTCGTGCTGCTACCCAAGGTCTCGCACGTGGGCGACTGCGAGCTGGTGGCGCGCAAGATGATCGCGGCGCTGGGCGACCCGATGCAGGTGGGCCCGCACGTGCTGCGGGTCACGCCCTCCATCGGCGTGGCGACGTTCCCCGAGGCGGGCAGCGACCCGGCCACGCTGATGCGTGCGGCCGACGCGGCGATGTACCACGCCAAGGCGGCGGGGCGGAACAACTTCAAGCTCTACGACGAGAGCATGACGCGCGATTCGGCCGACCGGTTGCGCATGGAAAACGACCTGCACGAAGCCCTCGACCGCGGCGAAATGCGGGTGTACTACCAGCCGCAGTTCGACTGTGCCAGCGGGGCGTTGGTGGGGGCCGAGGCCCTGCTGCGCTGGGAGCGCCCCGGCCAGGGCCTGGTGCCGCCGGGTGAGTTCGTGGTGCTGGCCGAGGACACGGGATTGATCGTGCCGATCGGGGCCTGGGTGCTGCGCGAGGCCTGCATGCAACTGCGCCGCTGGGAGGACACCACCGGCGAGCGGCTGCGCGTGGCGGTGAACCTCTCGCCGCGCCAGCTCGAGGCCGATGACCTGCTGAGCACGGTCTCGCTTGCCCTGGAGGCGGCAGCGCTGCCGGCCTCGCGGCTGGAGATGGAGATCACCGAAAGCGCGATCGTGCGCGACACGTTGTCGACGGCCACCGTGCTGGCGCGGCTGCGGGCCCTGGGCATCTCGATCGCGATCGACGACTTCGGCATCGGCTACTCGAGCCTGGCCTACCTGCGCGACCTGCCGGTGGACAAGTTCAAGATCGACCGTTCCTTCCTGAGCGCAGTGCCTGGGTCGGCGAGCGACACGCGGCTGACGGCCGCGGTGATCGCGATGGCTCACACCCTGCAGGTGGGCTTGGTGGCCGAGGGGGTGGAGACGCGCGAGCAGTTCGACTTTCTGCGCGAGCACGGTTGCCACGAAGCTCAGGGTTACTACCTGGGCCGGCCGATGACGGCCCAGGCGTTCGAGGCCTTGATCCGCAAGGCGAGCCGTTGGGAACCGGTCCTGCCGCCAGGATCCTATTGATTCGGCCCTTGTGCACTTGAATTTATCTGCACCGCCCCCAACTCGCGGTTCATCGTCGCCAGCAGCGCATCGACCATGGCGCGCAGTTTGCGCAGCGGGTGTGTCTGCGGCACGCGCTCTTCAAGGCTGATGTAGCTGAACATCGCCCCCTGGAAATCTGGGTTGCCTCTCATCGTCCTTGTCGGGGTCGTTCGCCGATGGCTTCAGATCGTACTGGCCCACGCCAGCGTCGGAGGGGGATTTTTCAACGGCCTGTTAATTTTTGGGGGCCACCGCTGGGTTCGGACGGGAGTTTGGCTGCGGTGGCTGCAACCCGTGGAGAATCCGGAAGCGGGCCGCGCCGTGTGGCATCTGCACGTCGTTGGTCTGGCTGGCCGGTTCAGCCCAGCAGATCCAGCAGCGTGCGCGCCACCACCTGGGTGGCACGGCGCAGGTCCTCCAGCACGATGTGCTCGTCGGCGCGCTTGGCGTTGCTCTCGCGCACGGTGCGCGGGCCCGCGCCGTAGATGGCCGCCGGGATGCCCTGGGCGCCGAATAGGCGCACATCGGTGTACAGCGGCGTGCCCGAGGTGGGGATGGGTTCGCCGAACACCATCTCCCCATGCCGTTGCAGCGCCTGCACGAGTGGGGCGTTGCGCGCGTCGGGCTTCCAGGCTTCGGCCAGCAGCAGGCGCTTGATCTCGACCGTGAGGCCGGGGACGGCGGCCGCCGCCTGGGTGATGACGCGGCGGATCTCGGCCTCGACCTCGACCGGGTTTTCCTCGGGGATCATGCGCCGGTCGAGTCGCAGCACGACCTTGCCGGGCACGACATTGGTGTTGGTGCCGCCTTCGATGCGGCCGACGTTGAGGTAGGGGTGGTTGATGCCCGGCACCTGCGAGCGCAGGGCCTTGTAGCGCTCGTTCTGGGCGTACAGCGCATTGAGGATGCGCACGGCGCCTTGCAGCGCATCGACGCCGGTGTCGGGGATGGCGGCATGGGCCATCACGCCGTGCACGGTCACCTCCATCTGCAGGCAGCCGTTGTGGGCCGTGACCACCTGGTAGCTGAAGCCGGCGGCCAGCAGGTAGTCGGGGCGCGTCAGCCCCTGGCGCAGCAGCCAACCCGGGCCGAGTTCACCGCCGAACTCCTCGTCGTAGGTGAAGATCAGCTCGACGCCGCCCTTGAGGGGCCGGCCCAGCGATTCCAGCGCGCGCACCGCGAAGGTGTAGGTGCTGAAGTCGCTTTTGCTCACCGCGGCGGCACGGCCGTAGAGCCGGCCATCGACGATCTCGCCGCCGTAGGGGTCGTGGGTCCAGCCCTCGCCGGGCGGGACGACGTCGCCGTGGGCGTTCAGTGCGATCGTCGGGCCCTCGCCGTAGCGGCGGCGCACGATCAGGTTGGTGAGCGATTGCAGACCGTAGGCGCGCACCTCGTCGGCGGGCACCGGGTGCTTCTCGGCGGGAAGGCCGAAGCCGGCGAGCAGATCGGCCGTGCGTTCGGCATGCGGCGCGTTGTGGCCCGGCGGAGTGTCGGTAGGCACGCGCACCAGTTCCTGCAGGAAGCGCACCTGCTCGTCGAAATGGGCGTCGATCCAGGCGTCCAGGGCCTGGTACAGGGCAGGAGAGGTCATGAGAGTTCCGCGCAGAGGTGGTCGAGCAGGTGCTGGAAGGCGCGCACGCACAGGTCGGCGTCGTCGCTGGTGATGGATTCGAGCGGGTTGTGGCTGATGCCGGCGTTCTGGCCGCGCAGGAAGAGCATGGCCTGGGGCAGGATCTCATGCAGCTTCATCGCGTCGTGGCCGGCCCCGCTGGGCATGCGGTGCACCGGCAGGCCCAGGGCCTGTACGGCCTGCTCCCAACGCCGCTGCCAGGTGGGGTCCGAGGGGGCGGCCGCGGCGCGCATGGTCTGCTCGATGCGGTAGCGCAGGCCTCGGCGCTGGCATATGCGGCCGAGCTCGGCCAGCACCTCGGCGGCGCAGTCGTCGCGCACCGGGTCGGTGGTGGCGCGGATGTCCAGGCTGAAGCGGCAGCGCCCCGGCACCACGTTGATCGAGCCGTTGGGCACCTCCAGGATGCCCATGGTGCCCACCAGGTCGGGCACGGCGGCAGCGCGCTTTTCGAGGAAGAGCGCCAGCTCGGCCACGGCGACGGCGGCGTCACGGCGCAGGCCCATCGGGGTGGTGCCGGCGTGGCTGGCCATGCCGAGGATCTCGCCCACGTAGCGCACGCCGCCGTTGATCGAGGTGACCACGCCCAGCGGCAGGTCGAGCTCGTTGAGCACCGGGCCTTGCTCGATGTGGACTTCCACGAAGCCGAGATAGCGCTCGGGGTCACGCCGCAGCTTGGGGATGTCGTCGATGCACAGGCCGGCGTGCTGCATGGCCTCGCGCATCGTGATGCCGTCGGCATCGGCCTGGTCGAGCCAGCGCATGTCGAACTGGCCCACCAGCGCACCCGAGCCCAGGAAGACGGCCTTGTAGCGCTGGCCTTCTTCTTCGGAGAAGGCCACCACCTCCAGGCCGTAAGGCAGCCGCCGGCCCTGGCGCGAGAGCTCGCGCACGCAGGCCATCGGCACGAAGATGCCCAGCCGGCCGTCGTACTTGCCACCGTTGCGCACGGTGTCGTAGTGGCTGCCGGTCAACAGGTACCGGGTCGAGGCCCCCGGCGAGGGGTGATAGCGGCCGACCACGTTGCCCACGGCATCGATCTCCACCTCGTCGAAGCCGCAATCGGCCTTCATCCAGTGTGCGATGCGTTGGGCACAGGCCCGGTGCGCGTCGGTCAGGTAGGTCACGGTGAGCTCGCCGCGCTCGGCATAGTCCGGTTCGCTGTGCTCGGCCAGGCGCTCGGCCCAGTCCCACACGAGGTGGCCCAGCGCCGGCTCGATGCCGAACTTGTCGTTCAGGCGGATCTCGGCGATGCGGTGGATCTGGCGCAGGGCCTCGGCGAGTTCGACGTCGGGCGGGTTGTCCAGCCGGCGCGCGAAGGTGGCGATGATCTCGGCCTTGCCCAGGCCGGTGCCGCGCGGGCCGCGCACGGCCAGGATGAAGGGGAAGCCGAACTTGGCGCTGTACTCGGCGTTCAGGCGCTGCAGGGTCTCGAATTCCTCGGGCGTGCACTGCGTCAGGCCCGCCTGGCCCTGTTCGTTCGTCGATTCGGCCGTCAGGGCGCGGGCCACCATGGCTTTGCCGGCCAGTTCGGGGTGGGCACGGATGAGCTGGAGCTGGGCGTCCCGGCCGGCCTCGCGCACCACCTCGACCAGCGCGCGCTTGAGCTGGGCCAGCGTGGCGAAAGGCCGCCGCGCGGCCGCGCGCTCGGCGATCCAGGGCGAGTGCTCGTAGGTGCCGTCCAGCAGCGCGACGAATCCGGCCGGGCTGGCCGCGTTGAGTTGGTCCAGGGTCAAGGGCATGGCGCTCACTCCCACAGGAAGGCGGTGGCGGGGTCGAAGGGGTGCGTGGCCTTCCAGTGGCGTGCGATGTCGATGCGCCGCGTTACCCACACCCGGTCGTGCTTCTCGATGTGGTCGAGGAAGCGCTGCAGCGAGCGCATGCGCCCGGGCCGGCCCAGCAGCCGGCAGTGCATGCCGATGCTCATCATGGCCGGGCGGTCTTCGCCTTCGGCGTAGTGCACGTCGAAGGCATCGCGCAGGTACTCGAAGAACTCGTCGCCATGGCTGAAGCCCTGGGGCAGCGCAAAGCGCATGTCGTTGCAGTCCAGCGTGTAGGGCACCACCAGGTGCGGCGCCAGCGAGCCGTCGGTGCGGCGCACCTGCAGCCAGAAGGGCAGGTCGTCGCCGTAGTAATCGCTGTCGTACTCGAAGCCGCCGAAATCGGCCACCAGGCGCCGCGTGTTCGGGCTGTCGCGGCCGGTGTACCAGCCCAGGGGCCGCTCGCCCAGCAGGCGCTCAATGGCCTGCATCCCCAGCCGCATGTGCTCGCGTTCGGTGGCCTCGTCCACATTCTGGTAGTGGATCCAGCGCCAGCCGTGGCAGGCCACTTCGTGCCCGAGTTCCTTGAAGGCGGCGCTCACCTCGGGGCAGCGCTGCATGGCCATGCCCACGCCGAAGACGGTGAGCGGTAGGCCCCGCCGCTCGAACTCGCGCAGGATGCGCCACACGCCCACGCGCGAACCGTACTCGTAGATGCCCTCCATGCTCAGGTGGCGGGCCGGGTAGGCAGCGGGGTTGAACATCTCGGACAGGAACTGCTCGCTGCCGGCGTCGCCGTGCAGCACCGAGTTCTCGCCGCCCTCCTCGTAGTTGAGGACGAATTGCACCGCCACGCGCGCGTGGCCGGGCCAGCGGGGGTGGGGCGGGTGGCGGCCATGGCCGCGCAGATCTCGGGGGTAGCGGGAGGACGGTGGGTTCATCGCAAGACTCGTGTGGGGCAGGCGGGGGGCCGCAAGGCGGGGTGGGATGGCGCAAAGTGTGTGCTAAAGTGTATACAAAAAATGCGAAGGCGCAAGCCGGTTTCCCTGTTCCCGTCCACCTCGTTCCTGGAGACACCCATGGGCCATCTGAGCACCCACGTTCTCGACACCATGCACGGCTGTCCGGCCGCCGGCATGAAGGTCACGCTGCAGCGCATCACCGATCGCGGCGCACAGACCTTGAAGACCTTCACGCTCAACCACGACGGCCGCAACGACGGCGGTCCGCTGCTCGACGCGGCCACCATGGCCGTGGGCCGCTACCGGCTGAGCTTCGAGGTGGCCGACTATTTCCGCGCCAAAGGCGTGACGCTGCCCGAGCCGGCCTTCATCGACGTGGTGCCCATCGATTTCGGGATCGCCGACGCGGCGGGGCGCTACCACGTGCCCCTGCTCGTGAGCCCCTGGTCCTATGGCACCTACCGCGGCTCCTGAGGCTGCCGGTCTAGGGAAATTCCCAGGCTGACTGTATTCTGGTTTGTATACACTTTCTGAACGTCGCCGCGGAGCCCGTTTGGCCAACCCCTGAGGTTGGCGCCGGTCGCGACGTTGTCGTCCTCACAGAGCCCGCCGTGGTGAGGTGCCTGCACAGCCCCGGGGCTGTGTGCACCTATCTGTGAGGAATCGATGGACAGCTACGTACTGGACTGGGTGAGCCTGCTGCTGCGCTGGGCGCACGTGGTGACGGCGATGGCCTGGATCGGCGCGTCGTTTTACTTCGTGATGCTGGACAACAGCCTGAGCGCGCCGCAGCACGAGGATCTGAAGGCCAAGGGCGTGGACGGCGAGATGTGGGCCGTGCACGGAGGGGGCTTTTACCACTCCAACAAGTACCTGGTGGCTCCGCGCTGGCTGCCGCTGCCCGACAAACTCCACTGGTCGTACTGGGAGAGCTATTCCACCTGGCTGACGGGGTTTGCACTGTTTGCACTGATGTATCTGTGGCAGGCGCACACCTTTTTGATCGACCGCAACGTGTACGCCTGGTCCTCTCCAGCGGTGGCCGCGGCGGCGGCGCTGGGTTTCCTGGTGGGTTTTTGGCTGGTGTACGACGGGATCTGCCGCACGTGGGGCCAGCGGCAGAACGGCGACCTTGTCGTTGGTGTGTTGGTGTTCGTCTTGGTCGTGTTCGCCTCGTGGCTGGCGTGCCAGCTCTTTGCTGGGCGGGCGGCCTTCCTTCTCGTGGGTGCGATGCTGGCCACGGCGATGAGCGCCAACGTGTTCTTCTGGATCATTCCGGGGCAGCGCAAGGTGGTGGCGGCGCTGCGCGCGGGCCAGGCGCCCGACCCGATGCACGGCAAGCGGGGCAAGCAGCGCAGCGTGCACAACACCTACTTCACGCTGCCGGTGATCGTGGCGATGCTGTCCAACCACTACGGGTGGCTGTATCAGGGTGAGCACAACTGGCTGGTGCTGGTGGGCTTGATGCTGGCCGGTGCGCTGATCCGGCACAGTTTCGTGGCGCGGCATCGGGCGCAGGTGCTGGGCCGGCGCACGCCCTGGGAGCATGCGGTGGCGGGCACGCTGCTGCTGCTTGGCCTGGTGGCGTGGCAGGCTCCGCCGCCCGCGGCCCAGGCTGCGCAGGCGCCCGGCGCGGAGCCGGTGCACTTCGGCCATGTACAGCAGGTCATCGAGCAGCGCTGCGCGATGTGCCACAACGCAGCGCTGCAGAGTAAGAACGTGGCGCTGCACACCCCCGAGCTGGTCCGGCAGCACGCCCAGGCCATCTATCAGCAGACCGTGGTGCTGCGGCTCATGCCGCTGAACAACGCCACGCAGATCACCGAGGACGAGCGCGCGCTCATCAAGCGCTGGTTCGAGCAGGGCGCAGCCGCCCACTGACCGGTACCGCCACAACGAGGGGCGGACCATGTTTCCGCTCCCGCTGTCATCCACCCTCAAAGGAGACACGCATGAGCGAGACGACGAAGGTCCACCCCGTGGACGAGAAGCTACCCGCCGGCCGGCTGGCCGCGCTGGGCCTGCAGCATGTGCTGGTGATGTATGCCGGGGCCGTGGCCGTGCCCCTGATCGTGGGACGCGCGCTGCAGCTCAGCCCGGAGCAGGTGGCGATGCTGATCTCGGCCGACCTGTTCTGCTGCGGCGTGGTGACGCTGATCCAGAGCCTGGGCGTGACGCGCTGGTTCGGCATCCGCCTGCCGGTGATGATGGGCGTGACCTTTGCTGCCGTGGGCCCGATGGTGGCCTTTGCCCAGGCCATGCCCGGGGTGGACGGTGCGCGCGCGATCTTCGGCGCCATCATCGGTGCGGGCATTGTCTCGATGATCCTGGCGCCGATGGTGAGCAAGCTGCTGCGTTTTTTTCCGCCGGTGGTCACGGGCAGCATCATTGCCATCATCGGCATCAGCCTGATGCGCGTGGGCGTGGGCTGGGCGATGGGCGGGCCGGCGTCGATGGCGCAGAGTGTGGATGTGCCCCAGCTGGCGGCGATGGTCGACAGCGCCCGCGCAGCAGCCGAGCAGACCGGCACCGAGCTGACCCGTCTGCCCGGGCCCATCCCGATGAAGGACAACCCGAACTACGGCGCGCTGGACAACCTGGCGATCGCCGGCGCGGTGCTGGTGTTCATCTTGCTGCTGGTGAAGTACACGCGCGGCTTCGTGGCCAACATCTCGGTGCTGCTGGGCATCGTGGCCGGCTGCGCCATCGCCATCGCCCTGGGCAAGATGAATTTCGACAAGGTGGCCCAAGCGCATTGGTTCGATGTCGTCACCCCTTTGGCGTTCGGGATGCCGACTTTCGATGGGGTCATGATCCTGACCATGACGCTGGTGATGATCGTCGTGATGATCGAATCCACCGGCATGTTCCTGGCCCTGTCGGAGATCACCGGCCGGCGCATCAGCCAGACCGAGCTGGCCGCCGGATTGCGCACCGACGGCCTGGGCACGCTGATTGGCGGCCTCTTCAACACTTTTCCCTACACGAGCTTTTCGCAGAATGTGGGCCTGGTGGGTGTCACCGGCGTCAAGAGCCGCTGGGTGTGCGTGGCCGGCGGCCTCATCATGATCGTGCTGGGCATGTTGCCCAAGATGGCGGCCTTCGTCGAATCCATTCCCAGCTTCGTGCTGGGCGGGGCGGGCCTGGTGATGTTCGGCATGGTGGCGGCCACCGGCATCCGCATCCTCTCGACGGTGGACTACCGGACCAGCCGCAACAACCTCTACATCGTGGCGCTGTCCATCGGCTTCGGCCTGATCCCGCTCGTGGCCCCGCGCTGGACGCAGCAGATGGCCCATGGCCTGCATCCGCTGCTGGAAAGCGGCATCTTGCTCACCGCCATCGTCGCGGTGACGCTGAACCTCTTCTTCAACGGCGCGCGGGGCGACACGGCCGGTGCGATCGAGGCGGCCAAGACCGCCGAGGCGCACTGAGCCTCACGGGGCCCGGTCCGGGCCGCGCTCTCAGGCCACGGCGATGCGCAGCAGGTTGGTGCTGCCGCTTTCTCCGAAGGGCAGGCCGGCGATCATCACCAGGGGCTCGCCTTGGCGGGCCAGGCCTTCGCGGCGGGCCCATTCGCAGGCCAGCTCGGTCATCTGCGAGGCCTGCGGCACGTCGTCGAGGTGCACCGAGTGCACGCCCCAGGCCAGGGTGAGCCGGCGTGCCGCCGTGCGGCTGGGGGTGAGGCTCAGGATGGGCGCGTCCGGGCGTTCCCGCGCGGCGCGCAGGCTGGTGTGGCCCGAGCTGGTGTGGCAGACGATGGCGGCGGCCCGCACGAGGCCGGCGGCGCGGCGCATGGCGCAGCACACGGCCTGCGCCGCATCGGCCTGGCCGGCCACGGCCGGGCTGTGCGCAGCCTCCAGGAGCTGCCGGTACAGCGGATCGGACTCCGTGCCCGCAATGATGCGGTCCATCATCGCGACCGCGGCCACCGGGTGCCGGCCCGCGGCCGACTCGGCCGACAGCATCACCGCATCGGCGCCGTCGTAGATCGCGGTGGCCACGTCCGAGGCTTCGGCGCGGGTGGGCACGGGCTGCTCGATCATCGACTCCAGCATCTGCGTGGCCACGATCACCGGCTTGCCCAGGCGGCGGCAGCCGCGCACGATGCGCTTTTGCAGCGCCGGCACGCGCTCGGCGGGCAGTTCCACGCCCAGATCGCCGCGCGCGACCATCGCCGCATCGGCGGCCGCGAGGATCTCGTCGAGCCGCTCGATGGCCGCGGGCTTCTCCAGCTTGGCGACGATGCCGGCACGCCCGCCGATCAGCGAGCGCGCCTCGTGCACGTCCTCGGGCCGCTGCACGAAAGACAGCGCGATCCAGTCCACACCCAGCGACAGCGCGGTGTCCAGATCCCGCCGGTCCTTGGGGGTGAGGGCGGAGATCGGCAGCACCACGTTGGGCACGTTCACGCCCTTGCGGTCGGACAGGCGACCGCCCACCGCCACGCGCGTGTCGGCCGAGCGGGCGTCGCAGCGCTGCACCACCAGGCGCAGCTTGCCGTCGTCCAGTAGCAGCTCGGTGCCTTCCACCAGCGCGGCGAAGATCTCCGGATGGGGCAGGTTCGCGCGGCGGGCATCTCCCGGGGCGGGGTCGAGGTCGAGGCGGAAGGCCTGGCCCGGCTCCAGGGTGACGGCGCCGGCCTCGAAGCGGCCCACACGCAGCTTGGGGCCCTGCAGGTCGGCCAGGATGCCGATCGGGCGGCCGCTGCCTGCCTCCAGCTCGCGCAGCACGGCCACGCGTGTCGCATGGTCGGCCGGCTCGCCATGGCTGAAGTTGAGACGGAAGACATCGGCGCCGGCCTCGAAGAGCCGGGCGATGGTGTCGGGCTCGGCGCTGGCCGGCCCCAGGGTGGCGACGATCTTGGCGCGTCGCGTGCGGTGCAGGGTCATGGAGGGCTTGGGTCTGCCGCCTCGATGAGGATGGCGCGGAAGTCGTTGACGTTGGTGAGCGTGGGGCCGGTGCGGATCTCGTCGCCCAGGGCCTCGAAGAAGCCGTGGCCGTCGTTGCGGGCCAGGTGGTCGGCCGGCCGTAGGCCGGCGGCCCAGGCGCGCGTCAGCGTGTCTGGGCCGAGGGTCGCGCCGGCGATCTCCTCCTGGCCGTCCACGCCGTCGGTGTCGGCCATCAGCGCGTGGATGCGCGGATGGCCCTGCACGGCCAGGGCCAGTGAAAGCAGGCATTCGACGTTGCGGCCGCCGCGTCCGTCGCCGCGTACCGTCACGGTGGTCTCGCCGCCGGACAGCAGCACGCACGGTGGGGTGAAGGGCTGGCCGCGCTCGGCCACCTGCCGTGCGATGCCGCCCAGCACCTTGCCGACGTCGCGGGCCTCACCCTCGAGGGCATCGCCCAGGATGTGCACCGCGTAGCCGGCCTTTCGGGCCACGGCGGCGGCGGCTTCCAGGGCCTGCTGCGGTGCGGCCACGAGACGGGTCTGCGCGCGCACCAGACGCGGGTCGCCGGGCTTGATCGATTCGCCGGCGCCGCTTTCCAGCACCTCGCGCACGGCCGGCGGCAGCGCGATGCCGTGGCGGCGCACGATGGCCAGCGCGTCCTCGCAGGTGGTGGGGTCGGCTACGGTGGGGCCGGAGGCGATGTCGATGGGATGGTCGCCCGGCACGTCCGACAGCAAGAGGGTGAGCACCCGGGCGGGGTGGCAGGCGGCGGCAAGCCGCCCGCCCTTGAGGGCCGACAGGTGCCGGCGCACGCAGTTCATCTCGCCGATGCTGGCGCCACTGGCCAGCAGGGCGCGGTGGACGGCTTGCTTGTCGGCCAGCGTCAAGCCCGGCAGCGGCAGGGGCAGCAGGGCCGAACCGCCGCCGGAGATCAGGCACAGCACGAGATCGTCCTCGCTCAGGTCCTGCACCCGTTGCAGGATGCGCTGTGCGGCCGCCAGGCCCGCCGCGTCGGGCACCGGGTGGGCAGCCTCGACGATCTCGATGCGCTCGCAGGGCACGGCGTGGCCGTAGCGCGTGACGACCAGGCCCGACAGCGCGCCGTCCCAGTGGCGTTCGACGGACTGGGCCATCGCGGCCGAGGCCTTGCCGGCCCCCACGACGATCAGGCGTCCGCGTCCCAGCGAACCGGGTGCAGGCAGGTGGGGCGGCACGCACAGCGCAGGCTGGGCCGAGGCGACGGCGGCGTCGAACAGGCGCCGCAGCAGGGGATGGGGCGGGGCAAGGGACATCGGAGCCTCGTCGAAGGGGAGGCGTCAGCCGGGCTGGCCGCCGATCTCGAAGTGGTTGAGCTGCTCCAGCGCACGCACCAGGGCCGAATGGTCCCAGCCCGCGCCGCCGTGGGCCACGCAGGCGCTGAAGAGCTGCTGGGCCGTGGCCGTGGCCGGCAGGGCCAGGCCCAGCGACTTCGCGGCGTTCAGCGCGAGGTTCAGGTCTTTCTGGTGCAAGGCGATGCGGAAGCCCGGGTCGAAGCGGCGCTGGATCATGCGTTCGCCGTGTACCTCCAGGATGCGCGAGGTGGCCAGCCCGCCCATCAGGGCCTGTCGCACCTTGGCCGGGTCGGCGCCGGCGCGCGCCGCAAACAGCAAGCCCTCGGCCACGGCATGGATGGTGAGCGCCACCACGATCTGGTTGGCCACCTTGCAGGTCTGGCCGTCGCCATGTCCGCCTACGAGCGTGATGTTCTTGCCCAGCACCTCGAACACCGGCCGCACGCGCTCGAAGACCTCGGGCTTGCCGCCTACCATGATGGACAGCGTGGCGTTGCGCGCGCCCACGTCGCCGCCGGAGACGGGCGCGTCGAGGTACTCGCAGCCCAGGGCCTCGATGCGGCGGGCGAAGTCCTTGGTCTCCACCGGCGAGATCGAGGACATGTCCACGACGATCTTGCCCGGGCTCAGGCCCATGGCCACGCCCTGCTCGGCAAAGAGCACGTCGGCCACGTCGGGCGTGTCGGGCACCATCGTGATGATGATGTCGGCGCGCTCGGCCACGCCGCGCGCATTCAGGCACTGGGTGGCCGAGCTGGCAGCGATCTCGGCCGGCATCTTGCCGTGGGTGTAGACGAACAGCTGGTGCCCGGCCTTGATGAGGTGGCCAGCCATGGGCGTGCCCATGATGCCCAGGCCGATGAAGCCGATGCGCAAGGGGTGGGAAGTCATGTGGTGCTCCTGGGTCGATGAAGGGGAAATGTCGAGGGTTCAGCGGGCGAGGGCGGCCATCCAGCCCAGGCCGGCCTCGGTGGTGGCAGCCGGCTTGTATTCGCAGCCCACCCAGCCGTCATAGCCGATGCGGTCGAGGTGTTCGAAGAGGAAGCCGTAGGCGATCTCGCCGCTGCCGGGCTCGTGGCGGCCGGGGTTGTCGGCCACCTGGATGTGCGCGATGCGCGGCAGGTGGCGCTGCAGCGTGGCGGCCAGCTCCCCTTCGCTGCGCTGGGCGTGATAGAGGTCGTATTGGAGGTAGAGGTTGTCCGCGCCGACCTCGTCGATCAGGTCCAGCGCCTGCGACGTGCGGTTCAGGTAGAAGCCGGGGATGTCGTAGGTGTTGATGGGCTCGACGAGCAGCCGCAGCCCGGCAGTGCGCAGGCGCTGCGCGGCGTGGCGCAGGTTGTCCACCAGGGTGCGGCGCAGCACCGCCTCGTCCACGCCGGCCGGGCCCTTGCCCGCCAGGCAGTTGAGCTGGCGCACGCCCAGCACGCGGGCGCAGTCCAGTGCGCGTTCCACGCCGTCGCGGAACTCGGCCACGCGGTCGGGGTGGCAGGCGATACCACGTTCGCCGGCGTCCCAGTTTCCTGCGGGCAGGTTGTGCAGCACCAGCTCCAGGCGGTGGGCCCGCAGCCGCGCACAGATCTCCTGCACATCGTAGGCATAGGGGAAGAGGAACTCCACCGCGCGGAAGCCCGCGCGGGCGGCAGCTTCGAAGCGGTCGAGGAAGGCATGCTCGGTGAAGAGCATGCTGAGGTTGGCCGCGAAACGGGGCATGTCGGTCTCTCCTTCAGTCCAGCAGAGCCACGGCGGTGGGCACGTCGGCCTTGTCCGCGGCCAGATCCTCGAACTCGACGATGTTGTCGATCTCGGTGCCCATGGCGATGTTGGTGACGCGTTCGAGGATCACCTCGATGACCACCGGCACCTGGTGCTGTGTCATCCAGTCCTGCGCCTGCCGGATGGCGGGGGCGAGTTCCTCGGCGCGGTGCACACGCAGCGCCTTGCAGCCCAGGCCCTCGACCACCTTGACGTGGTCCACCCCATAGCCTTGGGCGGCAGCCTCGCCGACAGGGGCATTGATGTTCTCGAAGCCGAGCTGCACGCAGTAGTCCATGTCGAACCCGCGCTGCGCCTGGCGGATCAACCCCAGGTAGCTGTTGTTGACCAGGATGTGCAGGTACGGCAGCTTGAACTGCGCGCCCACGGCCAGCTCCTCGATCATGAACTGGAAGTCGTAATCGCCCGACAAGGCCACGATGGGGCGCTTGGGGTCGGCGGCTCGCACGCCCAGGGCGGCTGGCACGGTCCAGCCCAGCGGCCCGGCCTGGCCGCAGTTGATCCACTGGCGCGGGCCGTAGACGTGCAGGAACTGCGCGCCGGCGATCTGGCTCAGTCCGATGGTGGAGACGTAGGTCACGTCCCGGCCGAAGACTTCGTTCATGCACTGGTACACGCGCTGGGGCTTCATCGGCACGTGGTCGAAGTTCGTCTTGCGCAAATAGGCCAGTGAGGCCTTGCGGGCCCGGCATTCAGCGGCCCAGGCCGAGCGGTCCTTCAAGCGGCCGGCGGCCCGCCATTCGCGCGCGACGTCCACGAAAAGCGTAAGCGCGGCCCGGGCGTCGGAGACGATGCCGTAGTCGGGCGCAAAGACGCGACCGATCTGGGTGGGCTCGATGTCCACGTGGATGAAGCGGCGGCCCTTGCAATAGACCTCGGGCGAGCCGGTGTGGCGGTTGGCCCAGCGGTTGCCGATGCCCAGCACGAAGTCGCTGGCCAGCAGGTTGGCGTTGCCGTAGCGATGGCTGGTCTGCAGGCCGCACATGCCGGCCATCAGCGGATGGTCGTCCGGGATGCTGCCCCAGCCCATCAGCGTGGGGATCACCGGGATGCCGGTGAGCTCGGCAAAGGCCACCAGCAGGTCCGAGGCGTCGGCATTGATGATGCCGCCGCCGGCCACGATCAGCGGGCGCTCTGCGCTGTCCAGCATCTCCAGGGCCTTCTCGATCTGCCGGCGCGTGGCCGCGGGCTTGTAGACGGGCAGCGGCTCGTAGGTGTCGATGTCGAACTCGATCTCGGCCTGCATCACGTCGAAGGGCAGGTCGATCAGCACCGGCCCGGGTCGGCCCGAACGCATCAGGTGGAAGGCCTGCTGGAAGGCGCGCGGCACTTGGGCGGGCTCCAGCACCGTGGTGGCCCACTTGGTGACGGGCCGCGCGATCGAGGCGATATCCACGGCCTGGAAGTCTTCCTTGTGCAGGCGGGCCCGCGGCGCCTGGCCGGTGATGCACAGGATGGGGATGGAATCGGCCTGGGCCGAATACAGGCCAGTGATCATGTCGGTGCCGGCCGGGCCCGAGGTGCCGATGCACACCCCGATGTGGCCCGGGGCGGCGCGGGTGTAGCCCTCGGCCATGTGCGATGCGCCTTCCACATGGCGCGCGAGGATGTGCCCGATGGTGCCGCGCTCGCGCAGCTGGGCATACAAGGGGTTGATGGCGGCGCCGGGCACACCGAAGGCCTGCGTGACGCCTTCCTTTTCCATCACCAGCACGGCGGCCATCGCCGCTTTCATCTTGGGCATGTCGATCTCCTGTGATCGAAGGGGCTTGCAACTGGCGTCGATGTTGGCCTGCATGGCTGCGTCCCGGAAGGCGGCACTGGCGCATTTCGCTTATTCCATGGTGGAATGGCAGGCATGGAACGTCTGCAAGCCATCCGGCTCTTCGTGCGTGTGGTCGATCTCGGCTCGTTCAGCAAGGCCGCGGCCGAACTGGGCATCGGCCAGCCGGCCGCGACCAAGCAGGTTCGGCGCATGGAGGCCCAGCTCGGTGCCCGGCTGCTGCACCGCTCGACCCATGGCGTCACGCCCACGGAGATCGGGCTGCTCTACTACGAGAAGTGCAAGCTCATCGCCCACCACATCGAGGAAGCCGAATCGGTGGCCACCCTGCTGCAGACGCAGGTGCAGGGCGCCTTGCGCATCAACACCTCGGTGGCCTTCGGCCGGCGTGTGCTGGCGCCGCTGGTGATGCAGTTCATGCGCATGAACCCCCAGCTGCTCGTCGACCTGAGCTGCGACGACCGGTACGTGGACCTGGTGGAGCTGGGCGTGGACGTGGCCATCCGCATGGGCCGCCTGGCCGACTCCACGCTGGGCGCGCGCTATCTCGGCCTGAACCCCTGGGTGGTGGTGGCCTCGCCCGCCTACCTCGACGAGCATGGCCTGCCCAGGACTCCGCGCGATCTGCGCCAGCACCGCGCGCTGATCTACAGCACGGTGCAGGGCGATGCGCGCTGGCATTTCACCGGCGCGCGCGGCCAGGCGGTGTCGGTCGAGGTGCGCGGCAATCTGCGCTCGAACAACCTGTCGATGCTGCTGGCGGCGGCGCGCGAGGGCTTTGGCGTGGCGGCGCTGCCGCGCTATGTGGCCCACGAGTCCGTGCGGACCGGGGCGCTGAAGACTGTGCTGGAGGGGTGGCAACTGCCCCAGCAGGAAATCCACGCGGTCTACCCCTCGCCGCGCATGGTGCCGGCCAAGGTGAGCCGGTTCATCGAGTGGCTGCAGGGCCAGTTCGAGGGGGAGTGGTGGGCCCGCACCGCGTCGTCGGCGGGCAAGCGCAAGCCCGGGGCCGAACCCTGAACGGGGGCAGGGGCTGGTCCCCCCGGCGGGAATCGAACCCACATCTAGCGCTTAGGAGGCGCTCGTTCTATCCATTGAACTACGGCGGGGTGCCTAGACAACGCCTCATTGTACGCCTCTTGATTCCCTCTGATGTGATCCGATGCTTTGCTATTCTGCTGCTACCAACTGCTACCGGTAGCACTCAGTCATGGCTAGCATCATCCAGCACAGGGGGAAGTGGCGAGCGCAGGTGCGACGCAAGGGCTTCCCAGTCTACACAAAGACCTGGGACACCAAGGCGCAGGCCGAGCGGTGGGCGCGGCAGGTCGAGGCCGACATCGAGCGGGGGCTGAGGCCCAGTGCTACCGCTGTGGCCGGCGGTAGCTACACGGTAGCAGCGATGATCGAGGACTACCGGCGCTTGCGGGAGGCATCGCGGCCGGTGCGCGATACCAGCACGGAGCACTACAACCTCGTCCGGCTGGCCGGGTACCTGGGCGATCTGGACGCATCCAGGCTCAGGCCTGAGGACCTGGTGGGCTACGCCCAGCGTCGAGCCGACGAGGGCGCGGGCCCCTATACCGTCAACACCGAAATCTCCAAGCTGGGGACGGTCATGCGGATGGTGGCGTCGCTCAAGCACATGACGCTGCCAGACGTGGTGCAGCAGGCCCGCCCCCTGCTCAATCACCTGAAGCTCATCGGGGGTGGTGGGCGTCGCGAGCGCCGGCCCACGGATGACGAGCTGGCCCGAGTGATCGCCCACATGGAAGCGACCTACGGGCTGGTGTATGCCGACGCCGTGCGCTTCGCTGTGGGCACCGCCATGCGCCGGGGCGAGATCGTGCGCGTCACTTGGGCAGACATCGACGAAAAGCGCCGCCTGATCCTGGTGCGCGACCGGAAAGACCCACGGCAGAAGGCCGGCAACGACCAGTGGGTGCCGCTGCTGGCAGGCACGGCGATGGGTGACATGTGGGCGCTGGTGCAGCGCCAGCCGCGCACTTCAGACCGCATCTTTCCCATTCACGAGCAGACGCTCACGAAGTACTTCACGTGGACCTGCAGGGCCTTGGCGATCCCTGACCTCCACTTTCACGACCTGCGGCACCACGCCATCAGCTTGCTGTTCGAGCGAGGCTTTCGGATTGAGCAGGTGGCGCTGGTATCTGGGCACCGCAGCTGGCAGCACCTGAAGCGTTACACGAACCTGCGCCCCGAGGATTTGCATAAAGGCCCATCAGGCCGCTAGCCGCGCTTCCTTGCGCTTGCGGTCCAGGTACTCAGCCACGTCGGCGGCGTCAGCAAACCGCATCTTGCCGTCGATGTAGGTCGGCAGGTCGATGTCCCGGGCACCGATGCGCTTGTGCAGCGTGGAGACGGCGATTCCCAATGCCTCGCCAAGCTGCTCCATGTTCAGCCGGGGCCCGTACTTCTCCAACAGGTAGGCTTGTGTCAGCAGGCTCATGACTCTTCCTCTTCCATCTCTTCTTCGCGCCACTCCTGGCGATTTTCGAGAACCGTCTGCGCTGATCGATGCAGCCGCCGACCTGCGCGCTTGCGGCAACCGCAGGAGCGCGTCACGCCGGTGAGCAGGTTGTTCCAGCGGGCCACCGTGTGGCCGCCGCAGTCGCAGCTTGCGGTGACCAGCAGGCGGCCGGCGTGGTCGCGTCCGGCCTCGCCGGTCACAGTCAGCAGGCCATGCCGGCTGCCGATGCTCACGGGCGTCTGACGCCTTCGGCCGCGCTCGCGCAGCACGTCGGACTTCAGGCAGCCGCACGAGCGCGTGTGACCCCGCACCAAATCCCACGTCATCACGCGCGTGAGTTGGCCGCAGTCGCACAGGCATTCCCAGCGGATACGACCCTGGGAATCGAGGCCGTGCAGGTCGATCACGGTCAAGCGGCCGAAGTCTTGGCCGGTGAGGTCAAGCTTGCGAGGCACGGGCATCTCCTTGCGTCACCAAGGCCCTGACTTCTGGAGTCACATGCTCGAGGACATGGCCGATTGATGCGAAGGGGTCGGTGTCGGCGATCTCGACCAGGCGCGTCAGCGCATGCAGCGCCTGGGCCGCTTGCTTCCGTGCAGCGGCAGCCTCGCGCCGTCCGGCTTCGAAGCCGGCTTTCCACCCCAGCTCGGCCATCTCCTGCGGCGTCTGTGTGAGATGGCCCGACGAGTCCGTCCAGAACTCGACCTCTTTGCGTGCCCACTCGCGGGCGCGCACCTGCTTGGTCATCTTCACGGCTCATCCCCTGTCGCGGTCAATCCAAGGGCGTGCATGTGCCGGCGCATGCCGTCGCGGGCGGCCTCGCGGCTCGGGTGCCACTCGGTGCCGACATGGTCCCCCTGGCCGTCGTACAGCATCAGCATCCAGCGGCGGCCCACGTGGGTGATGGTGGCCACCATCAGCTCTGTCTCAGGGTGGGTTACGAAATCCATGTTGACTCCCGTAAAATCAGCCGGCCTCCCGGAAGGCGCTGCACAGCAGGCACACGTAGGCGATGCGCTGCGGTTCCTCAAGGTTGGGCATCCCGTCTGGCCGTTTTGTCACCTGGATGCGGGTGACGAGGGTCCAGAAGTGGGCGCATCCGGAGCGCCCGATCAGCTCGACTTGGGCAATCATGCTCACCTCGTCTTCAAGATCACGGTGACGCCATCGCTCGCCCGCTCCACATCGGCCAGGCCTCGCCACTGCAGGTGTGCGAGTGCGTCTTCCAGATAGGGATCGGCGGCGATCTGCGCCTGCGTGAGCGTCCATACGCCCGCGTTGCCGCGCATCGCCTCCCCGTAGATCGCGCTCTCGGCCGCGTCGTCGGCCAGGCGCAGGGCGCGCGCACTGTCCGCTTGACCGGCGCCAGTGGCGCTTGCGCTGAGCCGGTCGCGCAGCAGGTCGCGGATGATGGCCGCGGCGTCGGTCAGGGCCACGCAAACCAGCACGTCGTCCTTGTGCTCCTCGGCCAATTTGGCGCAGATGCGTGCGTGGCTTTCGGCCTCCTTGAGCGTAGTGGACGCCTCGGGCTGCACTGCGTCGATTGACGCCTCCATGGCCCGGACCGCTTGCCGCCATTGCTCCAGCGCTTCGTGGGCCGAGTCCCACCAGCGCGACTGCACCCTCTCCAGCTCTGCCACCCTTGCTTGCATCGCATCGTTTTCGGCTGCCAGCGTCGTGACAGCAACGGATAGTTTGCTGTTGCGCCACTCCTCAGGCAGCGCTTCCCGCACGCATGCCAATTCCTCACGCAGCCGCTCAATCTCTGCCAGGAACGTGGCGCGGACGGCGTATTCGATAGCCCGCGCCATGGCTACTTCGGTGTCATGCTCTTCCTCACGCAAGTAAAGGCCGTAGGCGCATTGCTCAAGCAGCTTGTCAATTTCCCGATCCGTCAGCAGCGGGAAGTCGGCGATGTCTCGGTTCATATCATGCTCCTTTGATGCGAGAGAGGGCGGCGCGGGCGTCACGGTAGACGTTGTAGTTGGCGTCTTTAGCCCACTCGGCTGCGCGGTCAAGAAGACGCATCAGCTCATCCCTCTGCGCAAGGAGTTCGGAGTAGCTGGGCTGGCCCGCTTGACCAGCGCCAGCGGCGCTTGCGCTGAGCCGGTCGCGCAGCAGGTCGCGGATGATGGCCGCAGCGTCCGTGAGCGCTGCGAACAACAAGGGGTCGCTTTTGTGCTGCTCGGCCAACTTGCCGCAGATATGCGCATGGTCATCTGCCTGCTCAAGCGTGGTGGATGCCTCGGGCTGCACTGCGTCGATTGACGCTTCCATGGCCCGGACCGCTTGCCGCCACTGCTCCAGCGCCTCGTGGGCCGAGTCCCACCAGCGCGACTGCGCGGCGTCATTGCGCGTGTCCATCAGCAGGCACTCCAGCTCCAGCGCCAGGCGTGCGCCGGGGGTGAAGAAGTCGATGAGGTCGGCCTTTGCTGTTGGCATCTCGCTCACCTCATCGCAAGGGGGCCAGAGCGCCCCATCCGCCACCATCGAAGACGAAGAACAGTGTCCCTTCGTGGCTCGGGGCGACTTGTGCGCCCGGCAGCTGGGCAATGGCTGCGAGGTATCTGCGCTGCACGCGCACCTCACCGACGGTCACCGGCTGGATGCTGGCGCCGCTGCCCTCGCAGATGCGGCACGGCTGCGCGCGTGCCCCGTGACTGGCATGCTTGGCTACGAAGTAGCCTTTACCATCGCACTCCTTGCAGCGGTAGTAGTGTCTGCCTTTCAAGAACTCCCCATCGCCGCAGCAATCGTCGCAGTCCACCCAGTACACGATGCCGCTGCCATCGCACGCTGAGCAAGGCTCGGGCGGCGGCAGCTCGATGGAATCAGCCGGTTTCCAGGTCAATTGGGTGTTCTTGATGATCTGCTCGATCCGACGGG